>CAZVBW010000026.1:24125-47232 GCA_964625505.1 uncultured Phycisphaeraceae bacterium | reverse complement strand
AGCACCACCGCCGGTCGGCCGCCGGCCGCGACCGATCGGCGGGCGATGTCCTGCGTGCTGCCCACCCGCTGATACACCCACACGCCCCAGTCCGGAAGCCACGCCCGCAGCGCCTCGGCCCAGCAGCTCAGCCCGGTCCGCACCAGCGTCAGCCCCTCGTGCGGGTGCGCGTCGATCTCGCACCCGTCGGTCCGCAGCCGACCCACCGCCGCCTGCACCGCATCGCCGCTCACACCCGCGTCGGCGGCGAGTGCTGCCATGCTGACCGCCTGGCCCTGCAGCAGCCGCTCGAGCACCACCCGATCCACCCGCCGCATCAGCGCCCGCCCGCCCGCATGTCCAGCCCCAGGTCCAGCGACCGCGCCGAGTGCGTCAGAGCCCCCACGCTGATGCGGTCCACGCGCGACTCGGCGACCGCCCGCACCGTGCCCAGCGTGATCCCGCCGCTGGCCTCGAGCTTGACCTCGGGGGCCACGCGATCCCGCATCGCCACCGCCTGCCGCAGCGCGTCCGGGGCCATGTTGTCCAGCAGCACGATGTCGCACGCGCTGGGCAGCACCCGCCGCAGCTGGTCCAGCGTGTCGACCTCGATCATCACGAACGCGAGCCCGTCGAACCGCCGCCGGGCTTCCGCGACGATCCCCGCCGCCCACGATGACAGCTCTTCCGGGGGCACGGCGGCGACGTGGTTGTCCTTGACCAGCACCGCGTCGTGCAGGCCCATGCGGTGGGTCGTCCCGCCGCCGCAGGCGACCGCGTACTTCTGCAATCCCCGCAGGCCCGGCAGGGTCTTTCGCGTGTCGCAGATCGCCGCGCCGGTGCCCGCCACCGCGTCGACGAACCGGGCGGTCAGCGTCGCGATACCCGACAGGTGCGTGCACAGGTTCAGCGCGACCCGCTCGGCGGTGAGCAGCGAGCGGTGCGGGCCACGCAGTGTGGCCACCGCATCGCCGGGCGCGACCCGCCTGCCGTCGCCGCTTCCGGGGGCGGGGCTGGGCGTGATGTGCAGGTCGTGGCCATAGACCTCGGCGACCGTCGCGAGCGTCGCCAGGCCGCAAACCACGCCCGGCTCGCGGGCCACGATCGCCGCCTGGGCGTGGGCCGACGGGTCGATCAGCAGGTCGCTGGTGACATCGACGCCGCGGTCGCCCAGGTCTTCGCGGCGGGCCAGTTCGATCAGCGTCCGCAGCGCCGCCGACTCGACATAGTGCTCGAACACCACGGCCATCGCCGCACCATATGCGTTGGCGATGCTCAGGCCGCGGCGTGAGCCCGCACAAACGCGACGCGGTACCGCCGGCCCCCCAGGTGCACCAGCCGCACCACGTCGCCGGGCCGCACCGCGTGGGCCCGGTAGTAGCCGCCCCAGCCGCGCCACCGCAGCATCGAGCCGCGCGTCAGCTGCGTGACCTGCTCCCGGCCGTCGGGCAGCACCAGCGTCAGCCGGGCCGAGCGGGCCTGCGGGCTGACCGGCAGCACGACGCCCCCGCCGCCGGCCGCGAGGCTGAGGTACCGGTTGGCGATGGCCCCCGCGGTGAGCACCACGTCGCGGACCGGGTCGGCCGCGACGTCCAGCACGTGCCACGACCGCCACGCCGACTTCGGGTAGGCCGGCCCGACGTCCATCGGCTCGACGTGCGACAGCCGGAGCATGACCGCGTAGTTCGCGTCGGCTTTGGAGGCCCAGTACGCGTCGTCACCGCCGACCGCCGGGCCCCAGTCCCGCCGCAGCCGGCGGACCTTGGCCGGCGTCAGGCCGTCAAACTGGTGCACCTCATCCACGACCGCCCGCGCCATGAACGGCCCGCCGCCGACCTTGAAGTACACCCGCTCGCCCACCGCCGCCCGGTCCCACGGGGGCTGCGCCGTCTTGTACAGCCGGCTCTCCACCGTCTTGGTCCGCCGCAGGATCGCCTGCAGGTACCCCAGCTTCAACGTCGCCACATGCACCGCCACCCCCGGAAGATAAGGCCCTCGAAGATCTGAAGCCGACGCTGAGGCGCAGCCGAAGCGTCTGGTACCCCCCCCCCCCCCCCCCCCCGCCCCCCGCACCAAGCCGCTAGCGGCTTCGCCCGCGCCCCTCACCCCACCGCCTCGTAGATCAGGTGCCCCGCCGCGGCCGCGGCCCCGGCGTACATGATCAGCACGAACGGCCGCTCGGCCACCACCCGGTGCAGCCACAGCCCCAGCAGCGAACCCACCGGCACCAGCGGCAACCACACCACGTTCTCCAGCAGCGTCGCCGGGTTGATCAGCGGCCGGCCGGCCTCACCCAGCGGCAGCAGCAGATAGGTCGGGAGCTTGGCCGTGTTGACCAGAAAGAAGAACATCACCAGCGTCCCCACCAGCTTCGCCTTGTCCGGCCGCTGCTCCAGCCAGAAGACCGACATGATCGGCCCCGCCGCGTGCGACAGCGTCGAGACCCCCCCCGCAAACCCCCCGGCGCCCGCCCCGGTCCCGCGCGTGTGTGGCATCCGCGGCAGCCGGCCGCCCGCCATCCGGTACAGCTGCAACCCCACAAACCCCAGGCACACCGTCCCCACCACCAGCGACAGCCCCGTCTCCAGGTCCCCCCGCTCCTTGAACAGCCACATCACCCCCGTCCCCACCGCGATGCCGACCACGGCCCCCGCCAGGGCCGGCCGCAGCAGCCGCCAGTCCGCCTCTTTGCGATGCAGCCACACCGCCACCAGGTCCGCCGCGATCAGGATCGGCAGCATGAACCCCAGCGCCCGCCCCGCCGGCACCGCACTGGCCACCAGCGGCACCGCCAGGATCCCGATCCCGCCGCCAAAGCCGCTCTTCGCAACCCCGATCACCAGCACCGCCACGCCGAACGCCGTCAGGTACCACCACCCGCCGTCCCACGCCTGACCCGCTGCGTCACCAATCGCCTCGAACATCCCCCGCAGCCTACCGCTCCCCCGCTGCCCCGCCGCGGGTGCATACCCGCGGCAGCTCAAGCACGCCGCAATTTCAAACCCGCGCCTTAAGCCGCCTTGGCGGGCTCAAAGCCTTCGCAACCGCTCACCGGCGTCACCACCAGGTGCAGCGGCTCGAGCCGCGGGTGCCCGCAGGGCTCGGTCAGGTCCTCGGGCGCCTGCTTGCTGGTGCGGATCTGCACCAGCTGCTGCGTGTCCTGCTCGTCCTCGCCAAAGTGCCGGCAAAGACCACACTGTCCGTCATGAAGCTGCAACATTTGCATCCTTTCGCAAAGGGCGACAATACTACCCGATTTTATTTGCTGCATCGGCCAAGTCAACGCCGACGTTGAACCACTCCGCGAGCCGACACCCGAAATCCGCTCCGCTTGATGTCACACACGCGGCCGCCGCCGCTTGCCGGCCGTGCTTCTCGCCATCGACTCCGCGGCCCGCTCTGGGTGCCCGCGGCACCGCTGCGGCGGGGTACCTAATGCGGGTGGCCGTGGCCCTCGTGATCGTGCCCGTCGTGCCCATCCAGCCCCGGCAGCCGCTGCTCCAGTGGCACCGGCTGCTCCTGGCCGTGGCCGTGACCGTGGTGGTCATGGGCGTCCGTCGACCCTTCCACGTACGCGATCGTCCCGGCCGCCAACAGCCCCACCGCCAGCGCCGCCGTCAGCTTGAACCGGTCGTGGGCGTGGAACTGCAGCTCGGGCAGCAGGTCCGACAGGCTGATGCACAGGAACGTCCCCGCCGAGAACGCCAAGGCATACGCCACCACCGCCCCGCCCGCGTCCGCCACCCCAAAGCCCAGCAAAAACATCGCCACCCCCGCGGGGACCATCAACGCGAAACCCGCATTGATCAGGTGCGACGTCCACGGCCGGTGCCCCGCCGACCGCGCCAGCGTCAACACCGTCAACGCGTCCAACGGCTTGTGCAGAATCGTCACCAGAAACACCGCCAGCCCCGGAAGCCACAACCGGCCGGCCTCAGCGCTGCCGGGGGCCTCGGCCCGCCACGCCGCCGCCAGCGCCACCCCGCCGATGATCGAGTGCAGCGACAGCCCCACCGCCGCGCCCGACCAGCTGAGCCGATGCACGTGTGCGGCCGGCACCTCGTGCTCGCAACCAGCGTGGTGATGACCGGCGGCAGCCCCATCCAGTGATCCATCTTCCGGGGGTGGCACGTCGTGGTGATGGAACGCGAAAAACCGCTGGGTCAGGAACATCACCAGCAGCCCCGCCAGCAGCCAGCCCATCACCGGCCCCGGCGACGCGTCAAACAGCGCGTGAGGCACCATGTGCAGCACCGCCACGCCCAACATGAACCCCGCCACCGCCGAGAGCACCAGCTGCATCCGCGTGTGCCCGCCCGCCCCGCCAAACAGCCACCGCGGCGCCAGCCCCCCCAGCACCGACGCGATCACCACCAACACGCAGTAGCCGACCAGCACCAGCGACGCAGCCATGAGAATGCATTACCACCAAACCCCACCCACCGCAACCGCGGCACATCGCACCCCGACCGCGCGCCCCGTTTAGCGGCTGCGGCGAAGCCGCGCTCGCCGCCGCACCACATCCCTTTCAGACGCCTCCCGCCCTGCCCAGCCGCGGGTGCATACCCGCGGTCGCCCAAGCATGCCGCACCCTCCGACTCCGACGCACGCCCCACCGTCCGCGGGTATCCACCCGCGGCTCGCCCCCCGGAGCTCCGATCGCGGCTGCGCCGCGAACCGGGGGCAGCTGCGCTGCACCCGCTAAACGTGCGACCGCAGGCCCGATGCCGTTCATTCAGCGACGACGACGAAACCGTGCCATGCTACGAACCCTTTCGCACATGCCCCCCCGCCCTCGCCCAGCCGCGGGTGTATACCCGCGGTCGCCCAAGCCTGCCGCACCCTCGGGCTGCGTCGCACACCCCACCGTCCGCGGGTATGCACCCGCGGCTCGCCCCCCGGAGCCCGATCGCGGCTGCGCCTCGAACCGGGGGCCCTGCGCTGCACCCGCTAAGCGTGTAGCCCCATCCCGCCTCCCGTTGAGCGGCGGCGAAGCCGCGCCCGGCCCCGCCACACGACCGCGATCCCCATCCCCTAGCGTGCCCCCGTGCACGAACCGTGGCTGCAGGCCCAGGGCATCTACCGCCGCAGCGACCTCGTCGGCCGGCACCTCATCGGCGACCCGCACCGCCGGCAGCTCCTGGTCCACTTCGCCAGCTCGGCGCTCACGGTCGGCCTCGCGATGGGCGTCATCTGGCTGCTCAGCGACACCGCCTGGCCGCTGCTGGTCTTCGGCGGGGTCCTGGCCGTCCTCTACCCCACGCTCTGGGTCATGCGACGCGGTCGCCAGCAGACCCACGCCGATCGCCTGGCCGACGTCACCTTCCGCCTCCGCCTCGACGACGCAGGGCTCACCGCCCAGTCCCCGGGCATCACCACCCGCCGCGCCTGGCACGCCCTGCACCGCGTCGACGTCTCCCACGACCGCATGGTCCTCTGGATGGTCGGCGGCATCGAAGCCCACGTCCTGCCCCGCCACTGGACCGACCTCGACGACGACGCCTGGGCCGCCGTCTCGCACCGCATCCGCGACGCCGCTCACGTTGGACCTTCAGCCGCCGCGTCCCCGCGGATCGATTCGCCCTGGGACACCGCCGACGACCCGCTGCTGGCGACCGCGTCCGGGCAGTTGACGATTGCCGACCTGGTGCAACTCACACCGACCGCTTCCCGCATGCTTCGGCAAAACCGCGAACCGCCCAGGGGCCTGCCGACGGCCTTCGTCTGGGCGGTGCTCGGCGGGCTGCTCGCGGCGACGCTCGGGCTGATCTGCTGGCTTCGGGTGATGGTCGCCCTGGTCGCCCTCATCGGCATGGCCCTGGTGCTCGGCGCGCTCGTGCTGTTCGCGATCGGCTGGGCGCTGCGTTGGCTGGCGATGTGGCTGGTGATGCATCGCGTGCTCGAAACCACCGGCCCGCAGACCTGGCGACTCACCCACGCCGGCCTCATCGCGCGGGACCACGCCGGCTGGACGGCCACCGCGTGGGACCGCTTCGCCGGTTACTGCAGCCACAACGCCGGCCTGGCCCTGCTGCGCAAGCCCCACACCGTCCTGGTCCTGCCCCGCCGGTGGGACCCGCCCGGGCGCTGTAAGGCCGTCATCCACGTCCGACTGGGCAAGTGCACCCGCTGCGGCTACGCCCTGCGCGGCAGCACCGGCCGGACTTGCCCCGACTGCGGCACCCCGATTCGCGCTCCCTGGCTCGGCACCTTCCTTCTGGACTGATCCGCCGGCCACCGTTTAGCGGGTGCAGCGCAGCTGCCCCCGTCCGCGGCGAAGCCGCGTTGTCCCGCACCACCCGTGCACACGCCCCGCGCCCGCTCCCAGCCGCGGGTGGATACCCGCGGTCGCTCAAGCATGCCGCACCCTTGGGTTCATGGGGCGCCCCACCGTCCGCGGGTATCCACCCGCGGCTCGTGTCGCGTTGCGTCACTTGCGATCGCACCTGCGCGTTCTGACCCGGGGTTGCCCCACCGCAACCGCGACACCCACGCGGCTGCGCCGCGAAACGGGGGCAGCTTCGCTGCACCCGCTAAACGCCCGCCCGCGGCTCGCCTCTGATGCATGCAATACCCGCTGCACCTGTACGTTGACCCCGTGATGCCTTACCGCCTGCTGCCGGTCCTCGCCGTCCTGCTCACCGCCCCGCTGGCGTGGGCCCACCCGCACCACGCGGACGATGACGCGGACCACCCGCCGGTGCATATTGCCCCGTCGGACGAGGACACCGACGCCGCCGACTCAGACCACCCGCCGTTCTACCTCGCCCAGCAGCTGCAGAACCAGGTCCGCATCACCGAGCGCGGCGGCCAGCGGGTCGTCACCTCCAACGGCATCCCCAACCACCCCCACGGCGAGTTCCCCAACCGCGGCAACCCCCACACCATCACCGCCCAAAACCACCGGTACACCATGCCGCTGGACCCCCAGCCCGCCGACCGGCCGACTGACGCCCGCGGCTGGGAGTTCGGCGTCGCGCTCAGCGGCGTGCCCTTCGACCCGGGGACCGCCGAGTACTACGACGCCGATGGCCGACGCCAGCGCTCCCACACCCGCAACGGCTGGAACTACGAAGCCCTGTCCGGGCAGATCAACCTGGGCACCGACATCGCCAATGCCCACGTCCAGCCCAGCGGCAAGTACCACTACCACGGCCTGCCCGTCCCGCTGCTGCAACAGCTCGCCACGCCCGGCCAGCCGACGCTCCTGGGATACGCCGCCGACGGCTACCCGATCTACGGCCCCCGCGGCTACCGCGACCCGGAGGACCCCGACTCCGGCCTGGTCGAGCTGAGCTCCAGCTACCGCGTCCGCGACGGCCGACGCCCCGCCGGCAATGACTCGCCCGGCGGCCGGTACGACGGGACCTTCGTCGCCGACTACGAGTTCGTCGAGGGCTCGGGCGACCTGGACCGGTTCAACGGCCGCACCGGCGTCACCCCCGAGTACCCCGACGGCACGTTTCACTACGTGCTCACCACCGACTACCCCTTCGTGCCCCGCCTGTTCCACGGCAGCCCCGACCGCTCGTTCCAACACCGCCGCGGCGGCAACGCCGGCCAGGACCGCGGCGACCGCCCGCAGCGCCCGGACCGCCCCCGCCGGCCCGGCCCGCCGCGCGACCGGTGACGCGGGAGCTGTCCATGTTGAGCGGGTGCAGCGCAGCTGCCCCCGTCCGCGGCGAAGCCGCGTCATCCGGTCACACCCCACGCGCCTGCGCCGCGTCCCTTGCTCAAGCGGCCAAGACCGCCCACCCCCGCCCCGCGCCCGTGAGCCGCCCCGCTCGTCGGGGCGTGTTCCGCGTCCTGTGCCAAGGCGCTCATCTGCAAGCCCCACCCCGGGCCGAACCCTCGGCTAACGCAGTTCGTCGCGGAGGGCTTCCAGTTCGCCGGCGGCTTTGGCGTCGCCGTCTTGCTGGGCGACGGTGAGGCCCGCGGTGGCGGCTTCGATGGCGGCGGTGTCTTCTCCGATGGCCGAGAGGGCCCGGGCCTTCTGGAAGTAGGCGTAGTGGTACGAGCGGTCCAGCTGGATGGTCTTGTCGAACCACGGCAGCGCCTCGCCGGGTTTGTCCGCGTTCATCAACTCGATGCCGATGCCGTAGGTGACGAAGGTGTCCGCCGGGTCGGCGTCGTGGAGCTGGAGCAGCTGGGGCAGGCGGTCGGGCATGGGGCGGATGGTATGGGCGAGTCCCACACATCGCCGGTTCGGCGGCGATGTGTGCGGGCCCCCGGAAGGGATACCGATCGCGCACGAACACACATCGGCCTTCGGCCGAGGTGTGGCACACCACGTCTCGCACCCGGCGTTGCCGCATCCGTGATGTTTAGCGGGTGCAGCGCAGCTGCCCCCGGTCGCGGCACAGCCGCGCCATCCCGCCAAACCCCACGCGGCTGCGCCGCGTCCCTTGCCTAAGCGGCGGGCTCGGACAAGGCCATATGTTGAACAGGACGCGGGGGTCTGACCCCGGGCGGAGCACGGGGCCAACGGGGTAGGCTGCGTCCATGGGCGAGCCGACGCGGCTGGAGCAATCGGTGGACGCGCTGCGGGCGGTGCTGGACGGGCTGGCCGGTTTGCAGGGGCCGATGGACGCGGCGGCACAGCTGGTCGGCGACTGCCTGGTGGGCGGGGGCAAGCTGCTGGCGTGCGGCAACGGGGGCAGTGCGGCGGACGCGTCGCACCTGACGGCCGAGCTGGCGTGTCGGTTCTGCGACGACCGCGAGCCGTACGCGGCACTGACGCTGGGCGACTCGCCGGCCACGGCGACGGCCACGGGCAACGACTACGGCTTTGACCAGCTGTTCGCCCGGCAGGTCCGTGCGTTTGGCCGACCGGGCGACGTGTTGGTGGCGATCACGACCAGCGGCAACTCGGCCAACGTGCTCGAGGCGATCGGCGAGGCGAAGCGGCGGGGTCTGCACACGGTGGCCCTGCTGGGCCGCGACGGCGGCAAGGCGGCGGGGCTGGCGGACGTGGAACTGATCGTGCGGTCGGGCTCAACGGCCCGGGTGCAGGAGGCGCACGGCGTGTTGATCCACGTGCTGTGCGAGATGATCGAGCCGCGGCTGACGGCGGGGGCCTAACGCCCGGGGTGCGTCGCACCCCGGGCTTTAAGCGAGCCTGGCGGCGGCGGTTTTGAGCAGCTTCTGGGTCTGGTCCCAATCGATGCAGGCGTCGGTGATGGACTGGCCGTAGGTCAGTTGGGTGCGGTCGGCGGGAATCTTCTGGTTGCCCGGTTCGATAAACGACTCGAGCATCGCGCCGCAGACGGGGCTGGGCGATTGGGCGGTGGACTTGAGGCGTTGCTGGATGAGCGAGTTCCAGACGGTGGCCTGCTGCTGGTGTTTCTTCCCGGAGTTGGCGTGGGAGCAGTCGACCATGAGGCGCGGGGCCAGGCCGGCGTCGGCGAGCTGCTTGGCCGCATCGGCGACGGAGTCGGGGTGGTAGTTGGGCTTGCCGGCCCCGCCGCGGAGGATGAGGTGGCCGTCGGGGTTGCCGAGGGTCTGGACGACGCAGGCGCGGCCGGTCTCGTCGATGCCGACGAAGTGGTGCGGGTGCCGCGCGGCGTTCATGGCGTCGATGGCGACCTGGACCTGGCCGGTGGTCGAGTTTTTGTAGCCCACGGGCATAGACAGGCCGCTGGCCATCTGGCGGTGGGTCTGGCTCTCGGTGGTGCGGGCGCCGATGGCGGCCCAGGCGACCAGGTCGTCCAGGTACTGGGGCGTGACCGGGTCGAGGAACTCGGTGCCGGTCGGCAGGCCCAGCTCGGCGACCTCCAGCAGCAGCTGGCGGGCCAGCCGCAGGCCCTCGGGCATGTCGAAGCTGCCGTCCAGGTGGGGGTCGTTGATCAGGCCCTTCCAGCCGACGGTGGTGCGGGGCTTCTCGAAGTAGACGCGCATCACGATGTAGAGCGTCTGGGCCAGGTCGTGGTGGAGCCTGGCCAGGCGGGCGGCGTAGTCGCGGGCGGCGACCGGGTCGTGGATCGAGCACGGCCCGACGATCACGAGCAGGCGGGGGTCGTCGCCGGCGAGGATGGCCTGGATGACGCGGCGGGCGTCGGCGACCACGGCGGGCACACCCGGCCCCGCGGGCAGCTGGGCCTCGAGCTCGCCGGGCGTGATGAGGCGGGTGAACCCGGCGACACGGAGGTTTTGCGTGGCGGGGGCGGGGGCTGCGGCATCGGGGGGGCTGGCGGGCATCGAGCCGCGTAGTGTAAGGCCCACCGGCCCGCCGCCAACCGCTCCGCCTGCGGCCGGGGATCGTCCCCTACACTACGGGCGGCCCGATTTAGACCCGATAGAGACGACTTCTGCCTATGAGCGCGACCGCCACGCCTGTTGCCGACGTGACCGACCACGCCACCCACGAGCCCGACGAGTTCAAGCTCGATCAGGACGCGTACCTGGACCTGGCCCAGCGGATGATGCTCATCCGCCGGTTCGAGGAGCGGACCCAGCAGAGCTACCAGCAGGCGAAGATCGGCGGGTTTTGCCACATCTACACCGGCCAGGAGGCTGTCGCCGTCGGCATCGATGCCGCGCTCAACGCCGACGACCCGCTGGTCGGGGCCTACCGGGACCACGGCCTGGCGCTGGCCCGCGGCATGGACCCGCGGTACGCCATGGCCGAGATGTACGGCAAGATCACCGGCTGCTCGAAGGGCAAGGGCGGGTCGATGCACCTGTTCGACAAGCCCAACGCGATGTACGGCGGCCACGCGATCGTCGCCGGGCAGTGCCCGCTGGGGGCGGGCCTGGCGTTTGGCATCCAGTACAACCGCGAGGACAAGGTCGCCGTCTGCCTGCTGGGCGACGGGGCGCTGAATCAGGGGGCGTTCCACGAGTCGATGAACCTCGCGGCGATCTACAACCTGCCGCTGCTGATGGTCCTGGAGAACAACGGCTACTCGATGGGCACGCACATCGCCCGCGGCACGTCGATGGCCGAGGACCTGGCCGCCAAGGCCGAGAGCTACGGGATGCGGTACGCCGAGTGCGACGGGCTGGACGTGCTGGACGTGTACAAGGTCTTCCGCGACGAGGTCAAGAAGACGCGGGGGGCTGAGAACCCGCAGTGGGTCGAGGACCGGGCGGCGGACGACGTGCCCGAGTACAGCCGGCAGGGTGCCGACCCGGGGCCGGTGTTCGTCAATGTCAAGACGTACCGGTACGAGGGCCACTCGATGTCCGACCCGCAGAAGTACCGCAGCAAGGACGAGGTCGACGACATCAAGACCAACGACTGCATCCACAACCTGGTCCGCTGGTTGATGGACCACGATCTGGCCACGCAGGAGCAGCTGGACGAGCTGGACGAGAAGGCCAAGGACCAGGCGAAGCAAGCCATCAAGTTCGCGCAGGACTCCGACGAAATGCCGGTCGACGAGATGTTCACCGACGTGTACACCAAGCCGTACGGCCCGTTCAAGAAGGGTGAGCCGCACGAGGCGTTCCGCGTGGACTGATTTAAAGCCCGGGGTGCGTCGCACCCCGGGCGTTACGCCACCTCATCATCCGTCAGATAACACGCCGGGTCGGCCCCCAGCCAATCCCCCGTCGCCGACTCGGCCCGCGTCCGCAGGTTGCCGTTGCATACATTGGCCAACCGGCAACTCTGACACCGCCCCGGCAACCCCGCGGGCCGCGCCCGCAGCGCCTTCAGCCGCTCGTCGGTGGGGTCGGCCCAGATGTCCGCGAACCGCTGCTCCCGGATCGAGCCGACCCGGTAGTGCCAGCTGAACTGGTCGTAGTGCACCCCGCCCGCCGGGCTGATCGAGCAGATGTTCTGCCCCGACCGGTTGCCGCCGGTCCGGCCCAGCCGCCGCATCGCCGCCGCCGCGTCCTGGTCCCGGCCCTCCCGCTCCAGCCGCAGCACCGCGTACGCCGCGTCGGCGTGGTTCGACACCGTCAACACCTCCAGCGACGACCCCGCGTCGTGCAGCGCCCGCGTCCGGTCGAACAGCTCGTCCACGACCTCCCGGGTCTGCTGGGCTGTCAGGTCCACGCTCGCCATCCGCTCGCCCCGCCCGGCGTAAGCCAGGTGGTACACGCACAGCCGGTCGATCCCCTCGCGGTCGCACAGCTGGATCAGCGGGCCCATCTCGGCGCGGTTGAGCCCGTGCACCGTGAACCGCACGCCCACCCGCAGGCCGTGTCGACGACACCGCCTTATCGCTTCGAGCGTCCCGTCGAACGCGCCCCGCTGGCCGCGGAGCCGGTCGTGCGTCGCCGGCAGCCCGTCCAGCGAGATGCCCACGTACGTCACGCCCATGTCCACCAGCGCCCCCGCGACCGCGTCGTCAATCAGCAGCCCGTTGGTCGACAGCGTGCACCGCAACCCCAGCCCGCGGGCGTGCCGCATCAGGTCCAGCGTGTCGGGCCGGGCCAACGGCTCGCCCCCGGAAAACAGCACCGCGGGGACCTCGTAGTCCGCGAGCTGCGCCAGCAGGTCCCGCCCCTCGTCGCCGGTCAGTTCATCGGCCCCCGGCCCGGGGGTCGCCGCCGCGTAGCAGTGCTGGCACCGCAGGTTGCACGCCCGCGTCACCGCCCACACCACCACCGGCCGCGGCGCCCCCGGCGCCCCCTGCCCCCCCGGGGTCCGGTCCCGCTGCCGATGCCCATAACGCAGCGACTCGTTGCCCGCGGCATGGCCGCACAAGATGTTGGTCACGCTGAACATGTCGTCCCTTGCATTGGCAGAAAACCGCAGTCCGGCTCGGCCGCCAGATAGTCCCCCGTCACCGCAAAGGCCCGCGCCCGCGACCCGCCGCACACCGCCTTGAAACCGCACGCCCCGCACTTGCCCCGCAGCAGCCGCGGGTCCCGCAGCCGCACAAAATCCCGCTGCCCGCGGTACACCTCCACCGGGTCATCCGCCGGGAACCGCCCGCACACCAGCGGCAGAAACCCGCTGGGGCAAAGCTCGCCCACATGGCTGACGAACATGACCCCTTTGCCGTCGTTGATCCCCGCCATCGGGTTCCGCCCGCCCCCGAGTTGCTGGCCGTTCTGCAGCAGCCGGCGTCGATAGAACGGCGCCTCGGTTGTTTTGACCGCGAACGGCAGGTCTGGGCCCCGGCGAAGCAATAGGTCGAACGCCACGTCGTACTGCGCCGGTGTCAACCGCCCGAGCGTCCGGCCCCGCCCGACCGGCACGAGAAAAAACAGCGACCACCTCGCGATGCCCAACCCCGCTAACCGGTCCGCCAACGGCTCCAGCCGGTCGTGGTTCTCCGGCGTGACCACGGTGTTGACCTGCGTGCTCAGCCCGACCCGCCGTGCCCAGCCCAGCGCCTGGACCGCGCGGTCGAACGTCCCGCCGAACCCGCGCAGCCGGTCGTGGCTCGCCGCCTCGGGCCCGTCGACCGAGATCGAGATCGACGCGACCCCGGCCCGCTTCATCGCCTCGACCGCGTCCGCCGTCAGCAGCGGCGTCGGCGACGGCGCGACCGACGGCCGAAGCCCCGCGTCCCGCGCATGATCGATCAGCTCCAGCAGGTCCGCCCGCTTCAGCGGGTCGCCCCCCGTGAACACCACCATCGGCGGCCGATCGAACTCCGCCAGCCGGTTCAGCAGTGCCCGGGCCGTGGCCGTGTCCAGCTGCTGCGGATCGGCGTCGGGCCGAGCGGTCGCCCGGCAGTGTCGACACGCCAGATCACAAGCCCGCGTCAGCTCGTAGAACACCAGCAACGGCGAGCGATCAAAGTCCAGCATGGCAGACGTGGCCTGCATCCGTGTTCCGCCGCCGAGCCTAGAGCACCGGGCGTCAACTTCTGCCACCCCTCCCTCTGAGGGAGGGGCCGGGGGAGGGTGGGGTGTACGGCTGGTCAGTGGGCGGGGTCGTGCATTGGCGGCAACGACCCTCACCCCAGCCGTCTCCCTGGGAGGCAGAGGGGGCAGAATAATGGTGCAAGCTGATCTAGCAACTCGCCCCCTCCGCAGGAGCAGCCCCCAGCACACCGCTGATGAGGCCCAAGCGAATCGGCGGGTCCCCCCAGTTACGTACCGCGAGCGGGCACCACGTTGAGCGGGTGCAGCGCAGCTGCCGCCGTCTGCGGCCACGCCGCATCACCCCCGTTCCGCGCCCCACCCCGACACGACCACGCGGTCCTGCCCCGCGGCGGATACAAAAAGGGGCCCCGCGGCTACAACAGCACGCGGGGCCCTGGGGGGGTCAATGATCGTGGGTGACGCTGCCGCCACCTGCATCTCTTTCGGCAAGATCGTCCGCACATCTTGCAAAATTTCACCGCTCCGGTCAACGCCCCACCCCCGCCGGCCCCGACGCTGCTAGCTTGGCCCGATGCCCACCAACCTGCTCCTGATCATGTGCGACGAGATGCGGTGGGCCGAGGCCGGCTGCTACGGCCACCCCGTCGTCCAAACGCCCCACCTGGACGCCATGGCCCGCCGCGGCACCCTCGTCGAGCATGCGGTCAGCAACTGCCCGGTCTGCCTGCCCGCCCGCAGCATCGTCCTCTCCGGCCAGCACGCCCGCACCGCCGCGTCGATCCACAACGCGGCCCTGCACGGCGAATTCCCCGACGGTCGACGCCGCTGGGTCTTCGACGCCTACGCCCCGCCGACCCGCGTGGCCTTCCCCGATCCCACCCTGCCCGAGCTGCTCCGGGCCGCCGGCTACCACACCCGCGCGGTCGGCAAGTGGCACGTCGAAGCCTGGCCCCACCACCTGGGCTTCGACGACTACCTCATCCCCCGTACCCATCACGCCCACTCGGCCCAGCTGTTCACCCACAACGGCGGGCCCGAATTCGCCGCCCCGGGCTTCAGCGTCGACTTCGAGGCCGACCGCGTCTGCAACTTCCTCCGCTCGGCCGCCGGCCTGGACACGGGCCCGACCGGCACGTTCGACAGCCCCGCCAGCGTCGACGCCAGCGTCGCCCACCCCGCCGACCGGCTCGACACCCCGCTGGCCCAGCCCCCCCACGACACCCCCGCCCCCACCGACCAACCGTGGTTCATGTACTACAACATTTCGCCGCCCCACATGCCGCTGGCGGACATGCCAGATCGCTACCGCAGGATGTATCACCCCGACGACGTCCAGCTCCGCGGCAACGTCGACCCCGATGCCCTCGCCGCCGGCGACGGCTTCTATCGATCGCTTGACGAAGTCTTCCGCACCTACCTCTGGGACTACCGCGACTACTACAACCAGATGCCCCACAGCCAGCGGCTGCCCGAGGGCTTTGGCATCCGCGACCTGATGGCCCTGTACTACGGCGCGATCACCTGGGTCGACGACACCCTCGGCCGCGTCCTGCAGACCCTCGAACAGACCGGTCAGGCCGACGACACCCTCGTGGTCTTCACCGCCGACCACGGCGACAACTTCGCCAGCCACGGCCGGTTCGGCAAGGGCCAGCTGCTCGAAGAGTCCTGCCGCATCCCGATGGCTTGGCAGGGCCCGGGCGTCCAGCCGCAGCACTGGGACGCCGGCGTCGCCTCGCTGGTCGACCTCGCGCCGACGCTGCTCGACGCCGCCGGCGTCGACATCCCCGACCACATGCACGGCCGGTCGCTGCAACCCATGCTCACCGGCACCGGCGACGGGCCCGCCGAGGCCTACATCGAGTCCGGCGGCGACGGCGTGGGCGTCCGCACCCCGACCCACCTCTTCGGCCTGCCCTGGACCGGCGGCGAGAACCCGGGCCCCCGCGAGATCGACCCCGCCGGCAAGCCGCACCGCTTCCACGACTTCAACGCCGACCCGCTGCAGCAACACAGCATATCCCCCGCCGACGCCCCCGAACTCGCCGACGACCTCCGCGAGCGGCTCACCAGCTGGCATGCCAACACCCCCTGGCGCACGTCGCCCGCCGCACAACCCGTTTAGCGGGTGCAGCGAAGCTGCCCCCGTCCGCGGCAAAGCCGCGTCGGCCCTTGTCGAGCAGCCCCGCGCAAAAAAACAACCCCGCCACCACAGCGGGGTTGTCCAATTCGATGGCGATGCGGCAGCGCCATTTAGGCCGTCCGACGCCGGCGGGCGATCAGGCCACCGAGCATCAGCAGGCCCGCGGCGGCGGCGCCGGGGGTCGGGACGATCGTGCCCGCGGCGACCGGGCCGGTCGTGCGGAACTCGGTGCCGTTGCCCAGGTCGATGCCCAGCAGCGCGGCGGGCAAGCCCAGCTCAATCGCGGCGGCGTCCAAGGCGTCGGAGATTTCCTTGTCCACGGCCAGGCCGTGCAGGACGATCTCGCGCTTGGTCAGGTCGCCGATGTTGTTCCACTGTCGTGCGGCGTCGGGGTCGGACAGGTCGAAGCTGTAGGTGGTGTCCAGTTCGAAGGTGGTCCCGTCATTGGGGAACGCGTCGAGCAGCCCGATGCCATTGTCGGCCATCACGACGTTGATGCCCTGGATCAGCGGCCCGGTCCCATCGGGCGCGGGGGGCACCTGGATGTCCGAGAGGTTGAGCACGACCGGGCCGTAGGACGGCAGGCCCTCGAAGAAGCTGAGGTAGCCGTTACCGTTGGCGTCCTGTGCCGGGCCCGGCAGGGTGGAGTCCACGGGCGTGCCGCCGCTGCCGCTGAAGAACGGGCCAGAGGTTTGCTGGGCGGCGGGCAGGCCTTCGTTGGCGGCGAATTGGCCGTGGATGTGGGCGACGTGCGTGGCGCCCTCGGGGGCGTCGGGCAGGCCGGTGGCGCTGATCTGCACGCGGAGGGTGCGTGTCATTTCGGTGGGCCGGGTCACGGTGAGGGTCGCGGTGCCGGAGGCGGCGTTGCCGTCGACGCCGGGGTTGAGGGTGACCAGGTCGGAGGTGTAGACGGTGACGTGGTCGGCCGAGGCGGCGGGCGCGATGGCGATGGCCAGGGCCAGGCCGCTGAGGGTCGCGAGTGTGGGTTGCATGGGTTCTCCTTTGAGGAGCAATCGAAATGGAAGCCACAACGGCTCCAGCTCACTGTTGGTAAGTCGGCCGGATGAAAAGCAGATGTGCGATGGCAATTTCCCCGGTACAACTAGTACCAAATGGTCGCAAACCCGCGTGCCGCGCCGCGAAGCCACGCCGCGGCACGCACCAACCGCACCCCGGCCAATGCTTCGCTTTATGCTCGGCGGTCAAGGAGCACCCGCCATGGCCCACCTGCTCGGCATCGACATCGGCACGTCCGGGACCAAGACCCTCATCTGCGACAGCGACGGCAACGTCCTCGCCACCGCCACCGCGGGACACGACATCAGCCAGCCCAGGCCCGGCTGGTCCGAGCAGGACCCCCAGCAGTGGTGGTCCGCGACATGCGAAGCGACTCGCACCGTGCTCCGCAAGGCCGGCGTCAAGAAGGCCGACATCACCGGCATCGGGCTGTCGGGCCAGATGCACGGCTCGGTGGTTCTCGACCAGAAGACATGCACCGACGGCGGGCCCGAACTTAAGCCGCTACGGCCCGCCATCCTCTGGAACGACCAGCGGACCGCCGAGCAGTGCGAGCAGATCGAATCCGCCGCCGGCGGCCGCCGCAAGCTCATCGACATGGTCGGCAACCCGGCCCTCACCGGGTTCACCGCCCCCAAGATCCTCTGGGTCCGCCAGCACGAACCGCGCGTGTTCGACAAGACCGCCGCGGTCCTGCTGCCCAAGGACTACATCCGCCTGTGCATGACCGGCCAGCTCGCCACCGAGGTCTCCGACGCCTCGGGCACGCTGCTGCTGGACGTCAAAAAGCGCCGCTGGAACACCAAGCTGATGGGGCTGCTGGACCTGGACCCGACGCTCATGCCCGAGTGCCACGAGAGCCACGTGGTGACCGGCGAGCTGACCGCCGCCGCGGCCAAGGCGCTGGGGCTCGCGGCGGGCACCCCCGTCGTCGGCGGCGGCGGCGACCAGGCCGCCGGCGCGGTGGGCAACGGCATCGTGAGCCCCGGCATCGTCTCGGCCACCCTCGGCACCTCCGGCGTCGTCTTCGCCCACGCCAAGCAGCCCACCTACGACCCCCAGGGCCGGGTCCACACCATGTGCCATGCGGTCGACGGCGCGTGGTGCGTGTTCGGCTGCATGCTCTCGGCGGGCGGCAGCTTCCAGTGGTTCCGCAACGAGATGGCTCACGCGGAAACGTCCGCCGCGAAGAGAAAGAAGGTGGACGCTTACGAGCTGTTGGTCGAGCAGGCGCAGCAGGCCCCGGCCGGGAGCGATGGCCTGTTCTTCCTGCCGTACCTCACCGGTGAGCGGTGCCCCCACGCCGACCCGGACGCCCGCGGCGGGTGGATCGGCCTGACCGCCCGCCACGATCGGCCGGCCCTGATCCGCTCGCTCATGGAGGGCGTGACCTACGGCATGGCCGACCAGCTGGACATCCTCGACCAGATGAGCATCGGCGTGAAGACCGTCCGCCTGTCCGGCGGCGGGGCGCGGTCTGATTTCTGGCGTCAGCTGCAGGCGGACATCTACGGCCGGCCCGTCGCCGTGACCAACGCCGACGAAGGCCCGGCCTACGGCGTCGCCCTGCTCGCGGGCGTGGGCACCGGTGTCTGGAAGTCCGTCCCCGAAGCCTGCAAAGCGAGCATCAGCGAAACCGACCGCCTCCGCCCCCGGAAGAAGCACGCCGACGCCTACGCCCCGCGGCACACGCAATACCAGCGCCTCTACGACGCCCTCAAGGACGAGTTCCCGCGGATGGGTAAGCTGTAGCGAACCCCGGGGGAAGCTCATGTCAAGCGCGGCCGACATGTCAGCCACCGCCACCGACACCGGCCGGTTTGAAGCATTCTGCCCGTCGTGCTTCCGCGATCAAAGCTTTGACCGGGTCACCCGGCTTTGCGGGGACTGCGGCAGCTTTCTGCCCGATCCCGAAGCTCACCGGCTGCACCGTGCCGATCCCCGGTGGTTGCGTCGTCTCTACTGGGCTTCGGTGACGCTGCTGCTCTTGATGCTGGTGCCGCTGTTCACGTGGCTGGCGGACCTCATCGACCCGTACCGGACCCACCTGGCTCAAGGGCCGCGGGACGCGGTACACAGTGTGGCCGCCGCGGGCAGCGCGTGGGCTTTGTTCTTCCTGCTCAGCCCTGAGCCTGGCTCGGCCGATGGGCCGAGCAAGCTCTCACCACGCTTCATCGCCCGGGCGGCGATCGCAATCGCAGCACCCGCGACCGCCGGCTTTGTATTCATTGGGCTGGTGGTGGGCCCTGCCTGGCTGCTACCGGTTGCCCTGACGCTGGTGATGATCCAAGTGGCCGCGTGGGTCCTGCACATCTGGGGGGCGGCGTCTTGGGTCGAAGGGCTCGCCCGACGGGCTGGCGGTCACCGACTGGGCGACTCTGTGGCGGCGTACCGCTGGGGCGCCCTGCTGAGCATGTGTGCGGCGGGGGTATTGCTGCTCGTGTTTGGCTTCTGGATCGAACCGATGTTGAACCGACCCGAGGACAGTCTGCTTCAACTTCTGGACTTTGCCCTCAGCATCGTGGCGTTCACGCTCGGACTGGTGGCGCTGCTCCTGTACGTTTGGTCCTGGTTGCTCCTCTGGCAGTTCCGCGCCGCCTTGGGTCGGGCGAGGCGACAAGCCACCGCTCGGTGATGTTCGCACTTGCCCGGTCGAAGCCGCGGGTGTGAACCCGTCGGCCTGGTCCGCCTGACGCTCGGGCGGAGCCGACGGATTGATCCGCCTGAGGCGGACGGCTTCGGTGAGCGGGTGCGGGCCGCGCCGGGGTCGCGGGATAAGGTGCGTCGCGTGGACGAGGTGACGACGACACGTGATGCAATGCCCGCGGCGTTGCCGCTCGATGCCGAGGGTCGACTGCTCGACGATGTGCCGTGCGAGGCGTGCGGGTATGTGCTGTGGGGCTTGCCGCCCGATGGCCACTGCCCGGAGTGTGGCGAGCCGGTGTCGGCGTCGGCCCGGCCGGACCTACTGCGGTACGCGGACGCGGGGTGGGTGCGCGCGTTGCGGTCGGGGTTGTTCTGGCTGGCGGTGTCGTTCGCATTGGCGGGGCTGTCGTTCGTGGCGGCGAATGTGTTGCTGCAGGTGGGGCTGTTCATCTGGACCCGCCCGCTGCCGGGGTGGTCGGCGGTGGTGGTGAGGGTGGTGACGCAGGTGCTGTTGGTCGGGCCGCCTATCATTGCGTCGGTGGTGGCGTACTGGCGGTGGACGACGCCGGAGCCGGGGGATGGCGGGGGCGGGGCGATGGCGGGTGGGGTGGCGAGGGGGCGGTGGGTCGGCCGGTGGTTTGCGATGACCGCGGCCGTGGTGAGCTTTGGCTGGGCGCTGGCGTGGGTGCTGTGGCCCGAGTGGTTTTTGGTGAATCCCCTCGCACGCTTCGGCTCCCAAGCCCTGTGGCTGCCGTTGGCGCTGCTGGGCATCTGGGGCCTCGGGGCGTGGTCGGTGCACCTGGCGGGTCGGCTGAGCCAGCGGCGGCTCGTGCGGCAGGTCAGGCGGCTGACGCTGGTGTGGCTGACGCTGACCGCGGTGGACCTGCCGATGCGGTGGATGGGCGTGCTGCTGCTGGGCGAAGACGCGTACTTCGACCCGACGATGCTGCCCGGCGGCGGGGTGCGGCTGGCGTGGACGGCGTGGCTGTGGCTGTGGACGCTGGCGAAGGCGGCGGCTTTTGTCTGGCTGCTGCGGGTGATGCTCCGGCTGTACGTCGGGCTGGGCCGGGCGGCGCGGGCCGGAGAGTGACTTGCACATCCCGTCATTTCTGTCTAGACTGAAACAACAGTCAGGTCGGGTGCCGCCGCCGCGTTGGCCCGGTCCCCGACCCCAAACGGGAGCCCTCCGATGACCACCCTGCTCGCCGCAATCGATACCCCGCCCCTGCTGGTGTGGACCTACGTGATCTACCTCGCCGTCAGCGTGGCGCTCACCATCTGGGTCGCCCGCACCCTGCACCGCAACGGCAGGCTGTTCCTGGTCCGCGCCTTCCACGGCGACGAGCAGCTGGCCGACTCCATCAACCACCTGCTGGTCGTCGGCTTCTACCTGGTCAACATCGGATGGGTCACGCTCGCCCTGCGCTACGGCATCCGCGTGCCCAACCTCGCCGGCGTCTTCGAGACCCTCAGCGTCAAGCTCGGCTTCGTCTCCGTGCTGCTGGGCGGGATGCACTTCCTCAACCTGTACCTCTTCAACCGCATGCGGCACCGCGCCACCCTCGACACCGCCGGCCCACCCGTCGAGGCCGACGAACGCATCGTCCTTCAGTAGCCCCCCCCCGGAAGTTGGGCCCGGCGAAGCCGCACGCCCCGTGTCCCCTCGACCCGCGCCGTGACACCTCATACCCGAGATGCACCACCTCACCGTCCTGTTCGACGCCGGCTGCCCGCTGTGCCTGCGGTGCCGACACTGGCTCGCCGACCAGCCAAAGTACGTGCCGATGCGGTTCGTCGCCCAGGGCACCGCCGAGGCGGGCGAGCGGTTTCCGCAGCTGGACATCGGTGAAGGCAAGAGTGTGCGGGACCTGATCGTGGTCGCCGACGACGGCCGGGTCTACCGCAACGACGCCGCGTGGATCATGTGCTTCTGGGCCCTCCGCCAGTACCGGCCGCTCGCGATGCGACTGAGCCACCCGGCCCTCCGCCCGCTGGCCCGCCGGGCCTACGCCGCCATCTCCCGCAACCGGCTCAAGGTGGGTCGGCTGCTGGGTCACCACACGTTGGCCCGGCAGATCCGCGAGGCGACCCCCGACCGCGCCGCATGCGACGCCCCCACCGGCCCGCCGCGTCGCGTGGCCGGGGCCGCCCCCTGGGCCGAGCACGCCCGCCAGCGCCAGGACCACGCCGTCGCTCGAGCCCGTCGGGACGGCTGCTGATCGCCGCAAATCGCTACGGTGTGCCTCATCGTTCTATAGAACCACACGGGGCCCCGATGGCAGATCACGACCACGACGCGTACGAACTGAACGAGCCCGGCGACGAATCCCAGATTCCAGAACAGCCCGACCCGATCGACCAGCTCGTCTCCGCCGCACCGCCCGCCGCGGCCCACCACGCCGACGACGGCCCCCCCACCGACGCCCACGGCCGGCTGCTCCAAAACGCCTTCTGCCTCACCTGCGGCTACAACCTCCGCGGCCAGCCGCTCACCGGCCTTTGCCCCGAGTGCGGCAGCCCCGTCGAAACCTCCGCCCACGGCGACCTGCTCCGCTACGCCGACCCGCAGTGGCTCAGCAAGCTCGTCACCGGCATCACGTGGCTGCTGATCTCCAGCGCCCTCGCCGTCGGCGGCGGCTGCCTCATGGGCGGCATCGTCGGCGCCCTGGGCGTGAACAACCCCCCGCCCCAGCCCAGCCCCACCAACCCGCTCGCCCAGCCCGTGCCCGACCTGACGACCGCCCTGGTCACCACCATCTTCACCGCCGTCATCTCGCTCGCGTTCCTCTACGGCTACGAGCGGCTGACCACCCCGGAGCCCGGCCGCATCGAGACCGGCTGGACCATCCGGTCCGTCGCCCGCTGGGCCGCGTTCATCATGATCGGCCTCGGGCTGTTCAACCAGCTGCTCACGCTCCTGTCGGTCTGGGCGCCGAGCCTCGTGCTTGTCACTTCCATCATTGGCATCATCGGCCTCGTGCCGGTCGCCGCCTGGCTCTACGCCATGCCCACGTGGCTCCAGAAGCTCGCCGGCCGCGTCCCCGACACGTCGCTCGCCAAGCAGATGGGCATCATCAAGTGGATCTTCATTGCCAGCATCCCCGTCAGCTTCCTGCTTGGCATCGCCATCGTTGTGGCAGTGGCTTCAAACCCGAGCGCAACCGCCGGCTTCGCCGCCCTCGGCCTGCTCGGCTGTATCGCCGCCCCCATCATGCTCGGCGTCGTGATCTGGCTCATCGTCCTGCTGTTCATCTACCGCAGCCGATTCGCCACCGCCCTCCAAGCCGCCCGACACAACGCCCACGTCTGACCCCCAACCCGCCCGGTTCCCGTTCACCGGCCCGCTCGCGGCTTCGCCTTCACGCCTCCCCCGCACCCCACCTCCCCGCTTAGCGGCTGCGGCGAAGCCGCGCCCGCCCCCCGGACCACACCTCACGGCGACGCCAGCACCGCGATAATCACCATCAGCACCACCATCAACCCCATCCCCACAAACACCGGCCACAGCGGCCCGCCCCGGTTCCACGGCCACACCGGCAACACCACCACCGACCCCACCGTCGCCAGCATCAGCAACAACAACCACAACAACAA
>CAZVBW010000026.1:0-24010 GCA_964625505.1 uncultured Phycisphaeraceae bacterium | reverse complement strand
CCCCTCCCCACCCCACGTCCGCCCCCACCAACACCCGGTCCGCCCGCACCCCCCGCACCAACCGCCGCCCCACCACCTCCCCCAGCCTCGCCGCCGGCAGCCCCGTCCCGGGCCGCTTGATCCACACGTCCTGCCGGCGCAGCACGTGCCCCGCCGGCAGATCCGCCGCCGCCACCAGCGACTGCCGACTCACCGCCGCCACATCCGCCTCACTCTCCCGCACCACCTTCGCCGCCGGCCCCAACGCCGCCGCCGCCGCCCGCGCGTTCGCCACATACCGCCCCAGCCCCTTCGGCTCGATCGACGCCGCGTGGTCCGGACCCGCCCCGCCCCGGTCCAGCGTCAGGTGCTTCTCCAGCACCGCCGCCCCCGCCGCCACCGCCCAGCCCCCCGTCGCTTCCCCGGCCGTATGGTCGCTGTACCCCACCGCCACGCCCGGAAGCCGACGCTGAGACGCCGAAGGCGACGAAGCGTCTGGTATCTCCCCCCCACCCCGCCCATCCAGCCACGCCCGCAGCGCTCCGATCCCCCCCAACCCCGCCTCTTCCGGCGGCGTCGGATAGCTCGACACACATTGCAGCATCGCCCCCGCCTGCCCGCAGCCCCGAAGCACCGCCGCCGCCGGCCCCAGCTCGTCCAGCTCACACGTCCCCGTGCTCACGATCATCGGCACCCCCAGCCCCGCCGCCGCCTCCAGCAGCGGCACGTTCACAGCGTCCGGCGACGCCACCTTCACCGCATCGACACCCAGGTCCCCCAGCCGCCCCACATCCGCCAACGAGAACGGCGTCACCACCACCGCCAGCCCCGCCGAACGCGCCGCCTCGACCACCCGCCCCACCTCCCGCTCGCCCAGCATCAACCCCTCGAGCATCGACACCGGCCCCTCGGCCGACCCCGCCTGATAACCCGCCAACCGCGCGTCGGCCGACATCAACGCCGACGCGTCAAACTGCTGCAGCTTCACCGCGTCCGCCCCCGCCCCCGCCGCCGCGTCCACCAGCCGCAGCGCCCGCTCCACATCCCCGTCGTGATTCACCCCCAGCTCCGCGATCACCACCACCCCCGCCCCCCGCCGCTCATCCGCATGCCACCACCGCATCCGCCCACCCTACGTCAGGACCCAGTCTCCGAAGCCTCCCTGAAGCCGATAGCTGAGCGAAGCGAAGCGTCGGATCAACTGCGCTCGTGAAGATCCCCGCGTTGCCGCCCCGCCGCGACCTCGATACACTGCCCGGCTCGCGATCGCGTAGCTCAATTGGATAGAGCGGCTGACTACGGATCAGCAGGTTGGGGGTTCGAGTCCTCCCGCGATCACCTGACCGCACCCTAACGCGTCTCCATGCGTTTGGGTGCGGTTTTGCGTGGGTTCCTGATCCCCGATGCACCCCCCTGCGGGTGAGTGGTGCGCCGCATTTTGCGCCACCCCGTAGCTGGCTCGGGTGGCGGCCTCGAAGTCCTCATCGCGGGCGGTGAGGTAGTGGCGGGCAGCGGTGGTCGGGCTGTTGCCGATCCACCGGCAGACGCTTGCCAGCGGATGGTGAGCGTGCCAGTCGGTTTCGCATGAGGCCCGGCAGTTGTTCCACAGTCGCGGCCACGCCTGCAGGCCAGCCCGGCGGATGGCGGTCAGCAGGGGCTTGCGGAGCGATGCCCCTCGCAGGCCCTGCAGCATCGGCAGCACCAGCGTCTGTCCTTCGTCGGCTGCTTCATAAGCATCACGAAGGTAAGGCAGCAGGGCCGGGGTGATGGGCGTGAACCGTTCGGCCCCGCCGTGGTGATGGGAGGTCTTGGGGGACCGGATACGCAAGCTGTTGGCGGACCAGTCCACGTCCGCCCACGTCAGCAGTCGCGGCTCACTGGGGACACGCACGCCGGCGAACCGGGCCAGGGCGAACAGCAACCGCCACTGCACGGTGGTCAATTGCTCAAGAGTCCGCTGAGCGTCATCAACCGACACGTAGTGCTGGCGTTCGGAGTTGGTGGCGCCGCCGGTTGTGATGTCCGCGTCGGCGAACGGGTTGGCCTCGATGAGCTTCCGCTTGCGGGCATGATCGAAGATGCGAGCGGCGATGCTGCACCGCTTGCGAGCTGTGGCTTCACCGAGGCGGGGGGTACGTTCATGCCGCATCCAGTGAGCGAAGTCCTCGACGTCGCTCACGGTGACCTGAGCCAGCGGCCGGTCGTGGCCGAAGTGTTGGATCAGCAGCCGGCGGGTCTGCCGCATGGGGACCAGCGAACCGGGCTTGACCTCCTTAGCGCGACGGTCGAGCCACCGGCGGGTCCAGTCACCGATGGTGGCAGACTGCCGGCCATCGATCAGGTTCGCGGCAGCGAGCTTGTCGTGCAGGGTCTGGCCGACGCTGCCGAGCCAGCGGGCGGTGTCGCGATCGATGGGCTGGCCAGCGATTTTGGCGGCCAGCAGCGCCTCCACGCGAGTGCGGACGGCCTGAGCATCACGCTTGGGGAGCTTGCCCAGCCGGATCGTGCGTCGCCGACCATCCGGATCGACGAAGAGGATGCGGCGAGTACCAGCGGGGTCATTGGCGAGTGAGGCCATGGTTCAGCTGCCTTTGCTGCGGGTGCGCTTCTTGGGGGTGAGGGTCAGGTCGTAACCCAGGTGCTGGGCCAGCAGGTGGGCGGTGTCGAGCGTCATGCCGGTCCGTTCGCCGGACATGAAGCGGGAGAGGGTGGACTGCTCGACGCCTGTGGCCTTGGCGATGGCGTAGCGGCTCTGGCCGCTCTGGGTGATGGCGTTGCGAAGTTGCTGGGCGGCGGGGGTCATCGGCTGGGGCACTCTACGGTGCTACTTGCTTTATTGCAAGCTTCGCGGTGGGGTCGCGTTTGTGATTCATGGGGAGTTGGTTGTTCGGGTGAGTTCCCGCGAGTTGCAGGGCATTCAGCTCGTCCCATGCGGCGGCATCGGGATCGGGCCGGCCTTTGGCTCGTGCGTCGTCGATGGCGTGATGCCATGCCCGTGAGAGTTCTGCGGCCTGCAGCGGATCGCGGTCGTGAGTGTCAGCCAGCAGGTCGCACACTTGTTGCCGGTGCGGGTTGGTGGTGCAGACGCCGCGGTACGGGTTCACCAGCAATCGCAGTAGAGCCGGCTTGAGGCGTCGGGCGGCGGCCAGATCGGTGTCGGCCAGGGCGTCGGCCGGCCCGTCGAGGTCGACTGCGGCGGTGAGGGTGACGCCGGCGGCTCGCAACCGATTTAGCAGGGCCCGGGCCTCGCCGGCGGAATCACTGGGGGTGCGGCTCATATCCGCACGCTCCGGCGGGGCCTGTCACCCTTGGATGAAGGCTGCGGCGTACCGTCACGACCGTCAGCACCGTCACTAATCGCGGCGACCGGCTCATGAGCGACGTCCGCCCGTGACGGTCGGGCGGCTCGCGGCGACTCCACCGTCACTCCGACCGTCACACCGGAGTTGGTCCCGAACGGGCCTGCAGCGACGCCAGCGGCATCGAGTGACGGTGGTGACGGTCGTGACGGTTGCGGACCGGCCTTCTCCAGCCGGTAGGTTTGTCCGCGACTGCTCCGGGTCTCATCCTTGTGCAGCTCAATGCCGACTTGGCGGAGGGCCGGGCCGACGCGTTTGAGCCGGCCGGACATTGCCCGGGCGTTCGCAGGCCAGCCCTTGGGCGGGTTGTCGGGGCTGATGTCTCGCAGCAGATCGCCGGCCGTCCCGTTCCAGTGGCCTTCTCGGCTGTCAACCAGCCCCACCACCGCAGCGGCCACCTCGTCGGCTTCCACCACGTCGGCGGCGATCCGCTTCCGCTGGCCCGCGAACAGCTCCAACGATCGGCCACCGGTCAGCTCTGGACACGCCCGATCCACCGCCGCGAGCACCCGGGCGAAGTCCGCCATCCGCGGCATCTGGTCCAACTGGACCTCCGGCAGCACCACCAACGTTCGAGCCACCGCCGAGAGCAGCCCCGCCAGCAACCGCGGCCTCGCTGCCGTGTACGCTCGGTCCAGCTCGGCCTCGGTCCGCCGCCGCTCGTCGTCGATCCGCTCCAGGTCCACCAGCATCAGCCGGTCGCCCAGGTCGCCCCGCAGTGCCCCCGCGTCGATGCTGGTGAGCACCACACACCGCTTGTACGTCAGCACCGCCAGGTCCGAGTCGGTGTAGAGCTTCCGCCGCACCCAGCCGTCGCCGGTCACGGCCTTGCAGATCGCGTCGGACCACCAGCTGGGGATGCGGCTCACGTTGTCAATGACGACGCACCAGCTACCCGCCGCAGTCATCGCCCACGCCTCCGGGTCCCGGGGCTCGCTCCGCAGCAGGGCCGGCGATGGGTCGACCAATCCCACGATCAGCCGGGCCGCCGTGCTCTTGCCCGTGCCCTGCTCGCCGCCCAGCATCAGCACCGGGTGCGGGATGTCCGGCAGCATCGACGCCACCAGCCAACCAACCACCAGCGGCCACGCGTCATCGGTCACGTTTAGCAGGTTCCGCAGTTCCAACAGTGCCGCAGGCTCGCTGACGTTCTCCGCCGGCTCAGGCAGCGGGCCGGTCAGGGCGGTGCGGCGGAACAGCACCGGCGAAGGGTTGGCCAACCGCCAGCTACCGCCGGATGCCACGACCGCTGCACCGTCAGCTTCGCCCAGGTCCAGCACCACGCCAGCCCCGCCCTCGCCCCCGGCCACCCGCAAGGCCACCGGTTCGCGTTGGGCATCCAAGGCCTTGCCCTCAAGTGCCACCACAGCGTCGGCCAGCGCCGTCGCGTTTGGGGGCTTGCCCGTGGCCTGCCGATACATCCGCGCAAGATTCGCCCGCAGCGCCGACGCACCACCCCGCAGCAGCATCGCCACGCTCGGCCCGTCCCGCCCCACCGCGAAGGCCTCGCCTGAGTCTGTTAACCCCAGTCGGTATCGCTCCTCCGCCAGTTCCACCAGCCGGTCCGCGGTGCTCCGCTTGGTCGGCTTGGCCTGCCGCGTCGCCGGCTCAAGCGACGCGTACAGCGCCGCACCGTCCGCATCTGGGTGCTCGGTCAACCACGCCCGGATGTCCTTGGCGTGAGCGGCCGGCAGCGTCCAATGCACCGGCTCGTCCCAGGTCCCGGCCAGTTGACGTGCCACCGCTTTGGCCCCGTCCCGGCCTGGCCAGCGACCGCCGGGCTTGCCATCCCGCTCGCCGACAACCAGCACGTCCAGCCCGTCCAGAAGGTCGGCCAGGTCCGACGCACCGGCTGCGTTGCTCGGCCGCCCGACTGCGGCCACCGACGGCCGCACACGCCGCGACGTCCGACGCCCCCTCCACGATCAGCACCGGACGGTCCGCCTGCTCTTGCAGCCTATCCGGAACCACCAGGCCACGCCCGCCGCCGGTGGCCGACTTCGAAGGCGAGCCCTTGCGACCATCCGCGGTCCGCAGCGCCAGCCCCACCAGGGTCCCACGCCCATCGTGCTCCGGCACGCACCACGCGCCGTCGGGGTAATCCTCACGCCAGCCCGACCCGCCGGCCTTGAGCGTCCGCAGGTCGTCGGCCGTACACCAACCGGGCCGCAGCTTGGCCCACGCCTCGCCCGGTAGCCCCGTCGCCGCAGCCAACATCCCCAACCGCTCCGGGGTCAGCTGGTCTTGCAGCCGCTTCAGCATGGCCGGCAGACCCACCGTCTTGCTGTCGGTTTCGGGACGCCTAGTTGGCCGTGTGCCGTGGCGGTTCCCGCTCGGGTTCGGTTTAGACGTCGACACGGTCGGCTCGCGGCTATCTCCCCTCGCCTCCCGTAGCTGCGCCGCCGCGTCGGTGCCCTGGCGGACCGCCCGCAGATCGAACACGTCACCGCCGGCGTCGCAGCCGTGGCACCGGTAGCGCCAGACGCCGCCACGCTCGTACACACCGCCGCTTGGATGCCGATCCTCGTGGTACGGACACCGGATCGACCCCGGCCGCGACACGTCCGCACCCGCCGCCTCCAGTTCGGCCAGCAGCAGCGACCGATCCGCCCGCTGCTGATCAATCGTCCCGCGATTCGCCGTGAGTGGTGTGCCGCTCACTGGGCACCCCCAGGCGTGAAGTCGGCGTAATCACGATCGTGGCCCCCACCGCCGGCCAGCGAGTCGGGTCCATTAAAAATGGTCGGAAATGGATCGCACGGTGTGCCGATCATCGCGACACCTCCGTCCCCGCGTCCGCGTCTTCGCTCCCGCGGTGGGCCTGCTCACTGAGCCACCGCCGCAGTTCATGAACCGGGTACAGCGTCCGCCGCCCCACCCGCACCACCGGCAGCCCGTGCCGCTGGACGTAATCCCGCAGCGTGTTCTGGGCCACGCCCAACGCCGCCGCCGCCTCGCGGTGATCCAACGCCAACCGCCCCGCAGAAGCCAGCGTTGCCCCATGCTTTTGCAGGTCAGCCCGCATCGGCCACCCCCGTCCGCTGGTCTGCCGGGGTCATCACAGCTTCGATATCGCCTCGCCGATATCGCAGTTCGCCACTTGGCAACCGCACGGCCGGTAGCCGTCCTTGTCGGGTGAGCTTCTCGGCTCGTCCACGCGGCAGCCTAAGCAGCCGCTCCACTTCTTCGGGTGTGAGTAAAGCATCCATGCTTCGATCATGGAGCTCAAAAGCGCACCTGAAAGAAGCAAGTGGCAACTCTGGCCAGCTTTGGCCAACTTTGGCCAAAGATGGCTAGACGCGAGCGGGGTTTTCCAGCCTCCCCCAGTAGCTCTTCGGCAGGTGGTCGTACCGGACGACGACCTGTTTATCCACTGACTGGATGTGACCGGGCGGGAACATGTTCTCCACCTTCCGCCACCGAGCGTCAGGTCGGCCCAAGATTCGGCGTGCAATCTCCGATTTGCTCATGGGCGTTGTCCATCTGCCCTCAATAGTTGACCGCGATCGCTGAACCTGCCCATGCTTCTCCGTCGCTACTCCCCGCGTAGCCTGATCCTTGCTCAATGCTGCAGCCGGGTCTTGCGTTCCGAACCAATCCGCCGCCTCACGCACCCGCGCGTGCCACGCCTCGGTCCGGCCACTGGATTGAACCGACAACGCCGGCGCCACCCACCATCTGGAGCAAGCCTCGTCCTCGGCCGACTTCCCTTCATCCCACGCCCACCGCTCGAACTGGCTTCGCTCGCTAGCCGGATCGGTGGCATCCGGATCGCCGGTGAGCCAGCCGACATAGGCGATTCTTGCTGCGGCGGCGTCGGCCTCGGCCCGCGTCTGCTGATGCAGCGGCCCGCCCTCCAACAGCTCCAGGACCGCCTTCGTCAGCCGCTCCAGCTTCGTCGGCGCCTTACGTCGGCCTTGCTCATCCCGCGGCGGACCGACCCGCCACGGTCCCGCGGCCATCCGCCGAAGACCCGCAGCCGTCTGCGGCCGAACATCCAACTCAGGCCGCTCCCGTCGCAGCCGATGCTTCCGCAGCTTCTGCCTCACCCGCTGCCGCTCATGTCCGGGCCAGCCGTAGTGCTCATCCAGCCACGCCCCAGCTTCCGCCATCCGCTGCGGATGGGCCGTCACCACCCGACGCACCTCGGCGAGCAACGCCTTCCCCATGCCGTGACCAGCGGTGTCATGATTCTCGGCCCCGCCGTGTGGTGCTGACGCTTCGGACATCGTGACGAATCCCGTTTCGCTCATTCATATAACCGCGGCTGGAACCCACGGAACGTCTTCCCGATCTGTCCGACGCCCCCACTGCTCTCGAATACGGCCGCCGCATCCCGGGTGCTGCCGTACTTGAGCTCCAGCAGGTGCGGAAGCTTGTCCAGACTCAGCTCTTCCACCCCGGCGGCCACGTAGTGCTCCAACACAAACCGCAGGAAGGTCTGCTGCGTCGCGTCAAGACCCTCCAGGATCCGCTCGATCCGGCTCGCCACCCGCTCCCGCCGTGTGGTCGGCGGCTGGTTAAACGCCAGGTACGCCAGCACGTCGTAGAGGTCGCTCTGCTCGGCGTTCACCAGCTTCATGGTGTCCCGCAACTGCCCCGCCGTGTAGCCCTTCTCCACCAGCCCCTCCAGCAGCGCCTGCCGCGTCTGCGGGTCGCCCCAGAGCCGGCGAAGTTCCCCCTCATCCTCGAACAACTCGGGCAGATCGCCAAATAGCTTCGCCAGAAACGCCTCAGCCGAGATCGGCCGGCCGCTGGCGTCCCAGAAGCTCGTCTGCACCATCGAGTCAATCAGCCGATCCTTCCCCGGCGCCAGCGCGATCTTGATCTTCCGCGGCCGCGGACCACGCTCGTCATCATCGTCCGCCGGCACCGGCTCCCCCGCCTGCGTCTCGTCCGCCGAGTCACCGGCGTCCACGGGTACCGGCTCCAGCGGCTCGCCGTCCCACTCCTCGTCGTTGAAGTGCTCGTACGCCTTCACGAAGTCGTGGACCGTGAAATAGTCCTTACCCTCGTAAAGCCGGGTGCCACGACCGATGATCTGCTTGAACTCGATCATCGACTTCACCGGCCGCAGCAGCACGATGTGCCGCACGCCGAGCGCATCGACCCCCGTCGAAAGCTTCCGGCTGGTCGTCAACACCGTCGGGATCGTCTTCTCGTTGTCCTGAAACGTCTTGAGGTGCTTGTCCCCGATCGCTCCCTCGCGGGACGTCACCCGGCAGCAGTAGTCGCTGCTGGTTACCCCGTCGGGCTTGTTCTGGTTGATCAGGTCGCGAACCGCCAGAGCGTGATCTTCAGTGGCGCAGAACACGAGCGTCTTTTCCTGCGGCCCGATCGCGCTCATCGCCAGCTCAACCCGCTTGGCCTCACGCTGCTTGATCTCCACGACGCGGTTGAAGTCGGCTTCCGTGAAATGCTGGCCGTGGTCGACCTCGCCCTCCAGCACCTCGTCATCCCCGACGAACGTGTACTCATCGAGGGTCGTGCTGGCCTGCCGGACACGGAAGGGCGTCAGAAAGCCGTCGTTGATGCCCTCCTTGAGCGAGTAGGTGTAGACCGGCTCGCCGAAGTAGTCGTATGTGTCGGCGTTGACGTCCCGCCGCGGCGTCGCGGTCAGGCCCAGCTGCACCGCCGGGCTGAAGTACTCAAGGATGCCCCGCCAACTCGACTCATCGTTCGCCCCGCCGCGGTGACACTCGTCGACAATGACCAAGTCGAAAAAGTCCGGCGGCACCTGGCCAAAGACCGGCTTCGGCTCGCCATACTCGTCCGTAACCGTCATGAACGTCTGGAAGATCGTGAAGAAGACGCTGCCGTTGGTCGGCAGGCCACCCTTCTTGCGGATCGCCCTGGGATCGATGCGAATCAGGGCCTTCTCTTCGAAAGCCCCAAACGCGTTGAATGCCTGATCGGCCAGCCCGTTGCGGTCGGCAAGGAACAGCACCCGCGGCCGGCCCGTCGTCGCGTCGGGGTTGTCGCGGTTCGCCAGGCACCAGCGGGACTGGAACAGCTTCCAGACGATCTGAAACGCCACGGCGGTCTTGCCCGTGCCGGTCGCCATCGTCAGCAGGAGCCGGTCATCACGGTTGGCGATGGCGTCGAGGGCCTGGCTGATCGCGTTGTGCTGGTAGTACCGCGGCTGCCACTTGCCGGACGTTTCGAAGGGGGTTTGGCCGAACTTCTCGCGCCACCGATTCGCCACCGACGGGTCGCCGAAGATGTCGCTCCAAAGCTGGTCCGGCGTCGGGTATGCCAGAGGATCGACCATCCCCTCCTCCCCGGTCCGCCGGTCCACCCGGTGCAGCTCGCGGCCGTTGGTCGAGAATGCCATCGGCGTCTGCAGCTTCTCGGCGTACGCCTTCGCCTGCCCAAGCCCCTCGGTGACATGAGCGTCACGGGCTTTGGCCTCGATCACGGCCAGCTTCTGATCCCGGTACGTGAGCACGTAGTCCGCCCACTGATCCCGCTCCCGCCGCCCGTCGCCGGTGAGCCGCCCGGGCGCAATCACTTCCCGCCGCGCCCGCGCCCCCGGAAAAGCCCCGGCCACGCTGCCGACGGAACCCGCCGGCCCCCACCCGGAAGCGGCGAGCGCCGGATCAATCAGCTCGGCTCGGGTTTCGGCTTCGTTGAACTACTCACTCCTGAACCGATCGAGCGATGCATTCAGTAGGTGATCGGAGAAGAGCTTCTGCTTACGCTTCGCCGCGGCTTCACCAGCAGGCCAGTTGGCGATCCCTTGACGTATCCCGTCGAGCGTCGGCGTGGCTCCTTCCCGCTCGATCAACCAGCCGACAGTCGCCAACGCTTCCATCCCCAGCGGGGATTGAAACCCGTCAATAAAGTTGTCCGCTTCGTTCACGATGTCACGGTAAGGCCCGAACTCTGAGCCGGCGTAGTAGCGCCGCAACTTCTCTTCATGCGTCGGAGCAAAGCGGATCACGTCCAATGGCGAGGCGTCCGCCAGTCGCTTGTCACAGTGCAGGTAGCTGCCGTCGAGGTTGTTGAGCAGGTGGCGGAGGCGGTCGGAATACGGACCGTATCGATCCGCAGCGAAGTGCAGCTTCAACGGATCTTTGACCTTGTGGCGTCGAATGATCCGCTCCAAGACCCAAGCGAGCTTCTGGACTTCGAGAATCGAGCAGTCGAGACCGAGCAATTCGTACCGCCGGATGATCTCGGCCATCAGAGCACGTGCCGGCGTCAATTTCTCGATGCCGGTGGTCTTGGTTACGTTCTGATAGGCGTTGGTCGGCTCGAAGACGAGAACATCCAAGTTCTCAAGGTCCCCGAGGTGTTGCTCGATCAACGGGCGTACGTCGGACCAGTCGAGCTTGCCGTTGCCCGCCCCAAGCGGCGGGATCGCCACCGACTTGATGTCGTTCTCAATCAGCACGCGGCGCAGGTCGGCCAGCCCCGTGTCGACCCACTCCAGCCTGGAGGGCGGCCGCCAGTGCCGCTTGGTCGGGAAGTGGATGACGTAGCGTGGGCCTTGCAGTTCGCCGGTCGGGGTGACGAACATCCGGCCGGTCTCGATCTCCTTGCGCTCGCAGGCGGTCTTGTAGGCCTTGAAGATGTCGGGGAAGCGCTCCCTGAACATCAGAGCAATACCCTTGCCCATGACCCCCACAGTGTTGACCGTGTTAACCAGTGCCTCGGCGTCGGCTTCGAGAAGGTTGCCGTTGGTGTAGCGGATCATGTTAGAAGTACCAGCCTCGACGGGTGATGACTTTGAGGGACAGGCCGCGCTCATCGACCAGCCGCTGGACCTCGTCTCTCCGAGCATCATTATGTCACGCGATGGCCGCCAACGCATCCAGGGGCACGTGGCCGTGGATCAAGGCCTCGGCCTGATACCGTCGGCTCTTGTCGATGTCGTTTTCGTCCTTGGCGAAGTCACGGCGCTGCAGGAGCGGCCAGTCGATCTGATCCAGGCGATCCGGATCGTCAAAGTATCGGGTCTGCACCATGTAGGCGTGCCCGTCGGTAAACAGGACCCGGCAACCCTGATCCCGCAACTGCGGCAGCAAGGCCCCGACGATCACGATGTCCTGATTGGGGCGCTGGGTGACCCCGTTGCGTCCGCTCTTGATGTTCAGCAGCATCATCGACCACGGCGTGAAATAGAACGGCACGTAGTCCGACAGCGTCCCGCCCGGCGGCAGGGGCACGCGGCGGCCGCTGCGCTTGTCGATCAAGCCCTCGGCCCCGATGGAGACGAAGTCGGGGTCGAACCGCTCCGCCGACCGGCAGTGCAGGCCGTGGTCGAGCATCCAGGGCACGTTGTCAATGTGGGTGATCCGAAAGAGGCGGGCGTCCTGCGGGTTGAGGAGCTTGGCGTAGGGCAATGGGGGGCTCACGCCGTGGCCTCCGTCAGTACGCCGTCCGCTGCCCCGCCCGAAAGCTCGCCGCGGAAGGCGCGGTGGAGGAGGGATTGTTTGAGTTCGGAGAGGGCGGCGAGTTTGCGGGTCGCACTGCGTACTAAATTTGCTGAGTGAGATTGAACAGCATCAATCGACTTAAGCATCGCATCTTGCTCATCTACAGGAGGTAGCGATAAAGGAAGCGCTCGAAGTTTGTCTGCATCGATTTTAAGCGTTCCATGAGCTGCAGAGGAGAGCAACGCTTCTGTCGGTGTCGCTTTGAGTTGATGGAAAAGAAAACGAGGCCTTAGCCGCTCATCAGGAATTAGAGCACGGACATCTTGATTAAATGCAACATCCCTAGTGACTTCACCAACCTGCAATCCATTCGCCAACCCCATTCCTCGAACAAGCATCAGAACTGAACCAACGGGCGCAATCTTCGTGGATGATGATGACGCTCCAAGCTTTGTAATCTTGTCAATTGATGTATTGATTCGATCTGTTTTAAGATCTTTGGCTGTGACCCAAGGTATATCGCCATTCCAATATCGAGGCTCTTTCTTTGACGGGGTTCCACCGCTTGTAACTTTACACACATCGGAAACCTTGGATAGTCCCCACTGTTCAACAGCCCTCTTAATTGTCAACAGTAAATGCGTCTCAAACAGTTCGCGTGCGTTTTGGAGGTTTTTTTGGGTGTGGGCGGTGGCGGTGGCGAGGCCCGCGAAGGCCGCGTCCAGCACCGACACGATCCGACGCTGCTCCGACAACGGCGGGAGGGGGATGGGATGAGCTAACAGCTGCGTCTTGGTGATGTGCCCATAGATCGCTCCGTTAGTCTTCTTCTCCAGATCGTCGGAAATGAACAGAAGTGCGTAATAGGCGTACTGCTGGTCAATATTCGGCTTAGGCGAAACTAGAAAGATGTGCTGATTCAGCACCGCGTCGCCACGGTCCCAGATATGAGGACCAAGGCTCGCGGACCACGCAAATAGAAGATCCCCGTTGCGAATAAGAATCCGATCGTCGAACTCGCCCTCGAAGTAGTTGAACGGCTTCTCCGGATCGTTGATGTTCTGAATCCTGATGATGGGGAGCCCACTGTCAGTCCATTCAGTTTTTTTGAATGCTCGCCCGTTCTGAAAATCAAGGACTTCGCCAAGCGGGACCATCTGAGTCATCAAATCATCCCCCCGATCTCTTCGAGGATGGCGGCGGTTTCCTCGTCGAGTTGTTGGATCTCGGCGATGATCTCGGCGGGGTCGCGGAGGGATTCGGCCTCGGGGGCGTTGGGGTTCTTGACGCTCAGGTCGTGGCCGCCGGCTTTGTCGTCGATGACGGCGGCGGCGTCGAGGGACCAGCTTTGATCCGAGTCGGCGAAGGTTTTTTGCTTCTCGACGAAGTCGGCCAGGTCATCATCGTGGAGCGGGTTGGTCTTGCCCAGCGTCCGGCCGGGGTCGAGCTGGTAGTACCACACCCCCCCGGAAGTTGGTCGGCCCTTCTCGAAGAAGAGGACGACGGTTTTGACGCCGGCGCCCTGGAACGTGCCCGGGGGGCAGTCGAGGATGGTGTGGAGGTGGCAGTCGGTCAGGAGCTGGTAGCGCAGGGCTTTGCTGGCGTTGTCGGCGTTGCTGAGGAAGGTGTTCTTGATGACGATGCCGGCTCTTCCGCCGGGCTTGAGGCGCTTGATGAAGTGTTGGAGGAACAGGAACGCGGTCTCGCCGGTGGAGACGGGGAAGTTCTGGCGGATTTCGGCCCGCTCCTTGCCGCCGAACGGCGGGTTGGCCAGGACGATGTCGAACTGGTCCTTGGCCTGCACGTCGGCGAGGTTTTCGGCGAGGGTGTTGGTGTGGATGATGTGGGGCGCCTCGACGCCGTGGAGGATCAGGTTCATGATCCCGATGACGTAGGCGAGGGACTTCTTCTCCTTGCCGACCAGGGCGTGTTCCTGGAGGTGGCGGAGCTGGTCGACGCTCTTGACCTGCGGCCGGAGGTGGTCGAAGGCTTCGCAGAGGAAGCCCGCCGAGCCGCAGGCGGGGTCGTAGAGGGTCTGGCCGGGCTTGGGGTCGATGACCCGGACGATGGCGCGGATGAGCGGGCGGGGCGTGTAGTACTCGCCGCCGTTGCGGCCGGCGTTGCCCATGTTCTTGATCTTGGCCTCGTACAGCTCGGACAGCTCGTGCTTCTGCTGCTGGCTGCCGAACTGGAGCTCGTCGACGTGGTCGATGACGTCGCGGAGGGTGTAGCCGGACTGGACCTTGTTGCGCAGCTCGCTGAAGATCTCGCCGATCTTGTATTCGAGCGTTCTGGGGGACTCGGCGGACTGGCGGAACGACTGGAGGTAGGGGAACAGCCGGTCGTCGACGAAGTCCCGGAGGTCGTCGCCGGTCGGGTCGACGCCCTGGGCGGGTTTGGCCCAGACGTCCCAGCGGTACGGCTCGTCGAGCAGCGGCGTGTAGCGGTCGCCGGTGACCTGTGCGTCCAGCCGCCGCTCGATCTCGGCGTCGTGGAGGTACTTGAGGAACAGCAGCCAGGAGGTCTGCTCGATGTAGTCCAGTTCCGACGAGCACCCGGCGTCCTTCCAGAGGGCGTCGTCGATGTTGCGGAAGGCTTGCTCGAACATGGCGGTCGTGGGGTCGATGCGGCGGTGACAGGGTGGGCGGATGAGGATACCGCCGGGCCGGGGGGCTTACGGGTCCGGGGCATCCGGGTGGTCCGGGTGGTCGGGAGAAGCGGCCGGGGCCGGCTCGGGCATCGGCGTGTCGCTGTTGAGGGCGTCGATGACGTTGCGTCGCCACTGGCGGATAAAGCCCTCGAACTGGGGGAGGAAGCTCTCAAACATCACGGTGTCGTTGTCGTAGGCACCGCGGGGGTCCAGCAGCCCGCCCATGCCCTGATTGCGGGCATCCTCGATGTAGAAATCCGCACAATGGGCGGCGAGGTAACCGTCGCGGTGGGTCGTGCCAAGCAGCTCGTCGGCGGCATCTTCAAACCACGCTGGCACGACGGTCGAAGGATCGCCCACGTTGGTCAGGTCGACGTCGATCTTGCCGGGCCATGTCGATGGCCACTGGCTCGCAACGCGCTCGTGAGCGTCTAAAGCGAGCTCGTCCCGCCAATCGACCGCCGGGTCGGGAGACTGATTCAGGCACTTGTTGACTGAGCGGCGTCGCATCAGCACGAGTGCAGCATGCACCAGCAGATCATCCCGCTCCTCGAACGTCATTGCGTTGAACAGGTCCACCAGCCGCCGACGATCCGCGTCCCTTTCGGCGGGGTCGGCACCGAAATCCCGCAGCATCTTGTAGACGCTTTGCCTGTCGTAGTTCGCGGACGTTCTTGGCTCGTGATCAGGGACGGGCTCGGGAATCGGCCACATCGCCAGCACCCGCTCCGCTTCGCCGTCGCCGTCCGGCTTGAAGGTCATGATTCGCCGGAGGTCCTTCTCATCCTGCTCGCTGAGCATACGGTCCCGCTTCATCAGCAGGACGGCCTCGTTCGCGTCCAGAATCTCGGGCAGCGGACCGCGGAGCTCCAGCGCCTCGGTCTGGCTGTTGAACCGGCTGATCGCCTGATGTTCCAAGAGCAACGGAAGCACGGTCTGGTACGACACCACGACCGAGTTGGAGTAGCCGGCTTTCCGCATCCAGTCCGCCTGCTGCTCCATGGCGGTGTCCCGCTGCTCTTCATCGAGTGCGAAGGCCCACCTCGCCCAGTCCGTCCGAAGGGTCGATTTCTCGGCGATCAGGTTCCAGAGGTGCGATGGCAGCTGACACATGATGAGCACGCTACCGACCGCTGCGTTACTGCGCCACGCGGATTAGCGGTCGGTCAGCTCCTGCTCGATGCCCCGCCGGGTCGCTCCGCCGCCTCGGCCAGCACGCCCTCCAACGCCGTCAGCACGGCAGCGCGTTGGTCGTCGTTCATCGTGGCGAACTGGCCGAGACAGCGAACGGCTTCCGCCCGCGTCCGGGCGTCCCAGCCGCGGATCGTCGCGGCGAACGCTTCGGCCGTCGGCCGCACCTCATCAGAAGGCGTGAAGGCCGATCCTGCACCCGATGCGCCGGATTCTGCGCCGCCGGCAGCTTGTGGATTCCCTAAGTTACTGTTGTGCCAAGCACTTACATCGCGGGGTTCGCGTCCTCCCACGATCACCTGACCGCACCTTCGCGCGATGCATCGTGCCGGGGTGCGGTTTTTTGATGAGTCTTGGGTCCTCGACGCCCCATGAGAGCTGGTGACGGGCGGTGTGGGGAGCGTCGACGCGGGCGCCTCAAGCGGCAGCTCGGCGGCCGTCGCTGCAATCTTTGGGTGTCACGACGGACTGGGTCTTGCAGCCACTCTGCGAGCGGCCATTTTCAGGATCAGGGCGGCTTCGCGTTGACGCTATGGGCGTGCCTTGACGTTCACGAGCAATTGTGTCATGATCGGCTGTATCAAGTTTGCCCCCGGAAGCGTCCGCCGCGACCTCGTGTCGCGGCGGGCGTCTTTTTTGTAAGGTGGGGTGCCGATCGGGCTGCTGCCTCGCAAACCCCCTCTGTGTCGGGCCGGTTGTCTTTGAGCGACTTCCCCTCCACCCACTGGTCGTTCATTGCGGACTTTGAGTCCTCTGCCGGCGGCGCTCGGGCGGAGTTGACCGATCGGTTCCTGCGCAGGTATTCCGAGCCGATGCACGCGTTTCTCGCCTGGCGGTTTGACTGGCTGTCGTCGCACGACATCGATGACCTGCTGCAGGACTTCATCACGGACAAGCTGATCCAGCGGTCGGTCCTGGACTGGGCCCAGAAAGACCGTGGGCGGCTGCGGGGCTTTCTTTGCAGCTGCTTGACCCACCACAGCATCTCCCGGCTGCGATGCACGCGGAAGTTTGACACGATGCATCGGCTGAGCCACGACCCGCAGGCCTTGATCGCTGCCGGCGGCGCCGACCCGGCGAGGCAGTTTGATCGCCAGTGGGCTCGGCACGTGGTGAACGAGGCGGTCCAGCGGGCGCGCCGCGAGTGCGAACAGAAGAACCAACCCCTGCTCTGGTGGGTCTTCGAGCAACGGGTCATCCGGCCCCAGGTCGATGGCGGTGCGCCCACGCCATACGCGGACATGTCGGCCCGCACCCCGCTGACGGCCAAGCAGCTGGAGAACCTGCTGATTACCGCCAAGCGGATGCTTCGGCGACATGTGCGGGAGGTGGTGCACGGCTACTGCAACCGGCCCGAGGAGGTCGACCAGGAGGTACGTGAGCTGTTTGCGGTCTTTGGTGCCCGCTCATCAACCGGCGCGAGCGGGAGGCCGGCCCGTGGCTGAAGACCCCGGCGAGTTGAGGCTGTCGGACGATGCGGTCGCGGATTTGCTGTCGCTCGCTTCGGCCGAATCGGACTTGATGGACGCGGACCTGCCGGCCTCGTTGCGGGCGGCCCGGGCGGCGGGTTTCGAGCCGGTGGGACGGCTGGGCCGCGGCGGGCTCGCCGAAGTGTGGCGTGGCACGGACGCCAACACCGGTTGCGATGTGGCGATCAAGGTGGCGCGGGTCGACCGGGACGGAGGGGAGTCGATGCTGGCTCGCGAGGCCAGGGCGCTGGCCGCCGTCGGCGGCGGTGGCGTCGTGCGACTGATCCGCCAGGGTGGGCGGGGACATTCGCACTTCCTGGTCCTGGAGTACGTCGAGGGCCCCAGCCTCGCGGAGGTGGTGGACGCGGGGCAGCTGTCGGCCGACGAGGCCATCCGCTTGATGATCGACCTGTGCGACTCGCTGCAGCGCGTGCACGATCTGGGTTGGCTTCACGGCGATTGCAAGCCGTCCAACGTTTTGGTACGTCCGGCGGGGACGGGGGTGTTGATCGACTTTGGACTGTCGGTCCCGACCGACGCGGAGTTCGGATTCATCTCGGGCTACACGGCCAGGGGGGCGACGTCAGGTTTCGCGGCGCCCGAGTACGCGGACGAGCCCGGGTGGACGCCGACACGGGCCGGCGACATCTACGCCTTGGGCCGCACGCTTGAAACGCTCGCTCGAGCTGGCGGTGCTCACAGCCGCAAGCGCGTGCGGGCCGCTTTGCAGCGTGCCACGTCGACGGACCCAGCGGACCGGTTTCCGAGCGTGGGCGAGTTGGCCTCGGCCCTGGGGGCCGACGACGGTCCAACCGGCGGGCCGCTGAAGTTGCGGCGGTGGGCCGCCGGCGCTGCCGTGGCCGTGGCGCTGACGGCCGGGGCAGCGGTGCTGAGCCTGACACAGGGGGGCGTCGGGGATCAGCCGGCGGCGGATCGCGGGCTGTCGCATCCACCCGTGGCCGCCGCACTGATGACCATCGGCCACGCGATCGAGCAGCAGCGTTGGGACGAGGCCACTCGGCTACTCGAAGCGGTCCCCCCTGGGCAGCGCGGTTGGGAGTGGCGTCACCTTTGGACGACCGCGACGCAACCGCCGGCGACGAGCTCCGTGAGCTTCCCGACAGGCAGCAGCGCGTCCTGCATCGATGTGTCCGCCCGACGGTGGCTGACGGCGTCCCCCACGGGCGACGTGCGTTCCATTGGGTTTGACGGCGAGGTGCACGCCCCGCTGTTCCAGGTTGGACAAGCGGTGCGCGACATCCGGGCGCTGGGCGACGGCCGGGTCCTGCTCGCCACGTCGGCCGGGGTGGAGCAACGTGACGCGTCCGGGGCCCGTCGCGTGATCCCGGGCCGGGCCGGTCATGAGCCCGCGGTCGTCTGGCTGGGAGCTCAGGGCGACGTTTTCAGCTGGAGCCGCCGGGATCGCGAGGTCCTCAGCCGTTCAGCGATGGGCGATCCACCCGAGTCTCACGGCCGAGCCGGTCTGGTTCTGGTGCCGCCATCGGTGAAGGGGCATTTTGCTGCTGTCGACGACACACCCGAGGACTACCGGCTTCAGCTGATCGGCCACGACGGGGCGGTGGTGCTTGAGGACCGCTTCGAGCGGCCGAATCTTCCGCTCTGTGTGGATCGTGACGGCCCGACCGGGCTCACGGCGGTGGCCACGGGCAGCGGCGAAGTGCGGCTCTACAACCCGGACGGCCAGGTGCGTCATCGGCTGGTGGTCCGCGAGGGTGAGCCGGTGACGGCGCTGGTGCTCGGCGAGTCCGAGCGGCGGCTCTTCGCCGTCGACGACTCGGAGGTGCACGTGCTGGATACCGCGACCGGCGAGCTTGTGTGTAGCCTGCCGTTCGATCTGCCGGGGATCGTCAGCGATGTTTACTGGGATTCGCTTCGGGCCGAACTGTTGATCTGCACCGATTTGGGAGCACAGATTTGGAGCAGCGGCGAGATCACCCAAGTGGCTTCACGTTGATCGAGGCCCTGATCGTGATCGGGATCATCGCGCTTCTCGCGAGCATCATGATCCCGGTGTTGCAGCGTTCCAGGCAGTCGGCACGGACGGTCCACTGCTCGTCGAACCTCGGACAGCTGATGCGCGGCTGGTACGTGGCACTGGCCGACCGCGATGACCGGGTCCCGCTCACCATCGGCCTGCCCTCGCCCGGTAAGCCGATGTGGCACACCGTGCTGCGTGAGACGCTGGCCACGCCAAGCATCCCGCCGGGCACCGGAAGGCCCCGGTCGGGGGTGATGCTCTGCCCGGCGATCGAGCGAGCATTCGAGGGCCCGGCGTATCCCAACGACGCCGTGGGCTACGCGGTGAATTCGCGCTTCCGGCCGGGCCAGCCCGCCGGGGACAACCAGGGCGTGGTGTGGTCCGCGATCGGCCGACCTTCGCGGTACCCGTGGCTCCTGGACCCGTTCATCGTCGTGGCCAGCCCGGTGAACTGGTCGCCGCGCAGCTACTTCGGGGCAGTGCCCACCGATCAATGGAACATCGGGTACTACCACCCGGCCCAGCGCACCGCGGTCGCCTTTGCGGACTCGCACGTGCAGCTCGTCGACGCGCTGGCAACCGATGGGCCGACCGACGCCTCAGGCACGCCGCACTGGCTGCTCGACGGGCCTTGACCGTCGGCCGGTGCACAGCAACAGCGGGATACCCAGCAGCGCGGCCACGCCCGGTTCGGGCACGATGCTCTGGAAGCTGACGGCCAGTTGATAGCTGGTGTCGGGCAGCACCAGGGCCGAGGGCCCGGCAAAGTTGGCCACCACGGGCGCGTTGGGCGACAAACCCGACAGTTTCAGGTCCAGCCGGGGTCCCGACAGGATGACATCGTCGACGACGAGGCTCGGATTGACGAAAGGGGCTGTCGCCGGGAAGTTGCTCTGCAGGTCCGATGCCGCGCCGGCTTGGGTGCGAGAGCTAAGCCGGACCTGGATGCCGGCCAGCTGCTGCTGGGTGAGGTTCAGAAGCACCAGGGTCAAGGGCCCCGCATCGGTGCCCGCAGCGCTTTGTACATCGAAGATGATCGTCGCGGGTTCGACCAATGTACCGGTCGTCAGCGGCACCTGGACCACCGGGGGTGCCGTGCCCTGGGTGATGCTGAAGTCCGAGGGCCCTTCGGTCCCCAGCACCACGCCAAGCCGCCCACTGGCCGCGTCGGCGGTGCCCCCGGCGGCCAGGCAGCCAGCCGATGTCGCGGCGAGCACCAAGATGCTGAGCCTTCGCCACGCCGAGCCGGGGAAAAAAAGTTCCATCTGATGCGCAGGGTACGTCCCAATCGTGCGTATTGCCTACCGGGGAGGTGGCTGGGTATATTCCGGGGGTACCCCGCCCTCCCCCGCCGCCGGCAGCGCCCGCCTCATCGACGTCAGGAAACTCATGCCCGCCCTGTCTTACCGCATCAATGTCTCGAGCCCCTGCGATGGCAATCAGCTGGTCACCAAGATCAGCCCCGTCTTCTACTCCGGCTCGGGCGGCGACTTCACCTACGCGATCTTGACCCGTTCCCAGTCCAGCGGCCCCTGGACGGTCGTGGTCTACGACTACAGCGGCGGCGACTGCTCGCCGCAAGCAGAGTTTCAGCAAGCCCAGATCGGCGACGAACCCGCGGGTGTCTACCACCTGGTCGGCCCCAACGGCCCGGACCCCAACCTCGGCCAAGCCACGGTCTCCGCCTACCCCTGACCGCGAGCCGGGTTCGGCCACCACGACCCGCCGACCGACCGTGGCCAGCCCGCAACACCCGATCTCGCTTCGCCATGTGCAAAGCGGGGCTGATGCCTGTCCGCCGTGGGGCGTCACATGATCCGGACCGCTCGCCGTCGGCCTGGGGGCGGGCGGGTCCTACACTCACCGCCCCGATGAGCCAGACGGGGACATCTCGCAATCCGTTGCAGTTGCACACCCGGCTGGCGGACGTGCCGGGGGTGCGGCGGGATCAGACCCAGCGGCTCGAGCGGCTGGGGCTGGTGCAGGTCTCGCAGCTGCTGCGGCACTACCCGAGCCGGTACGAGCAGCTGGAGGCGCAGACGACGATCGCGGGCCTGGCGGTCGAAACGATCGGGGCGGCAACCGGGGACCTGGCGACGGTGCGGTGGGTCCCGGGCCGGGGGCGGGGCAAGGGCCGGATGGTCGGGACGCTCAGCGACGACACCGGGACGCTGGAGCTGGTGTGGTTCAACGCGTACTACCTGCGGGACCGGCTGTCGGCGGGGATGCGGCTGCGCGTCCAGGGCAAAGTCAAGGCGTACCGCCAGACCAAGCAGATGGTCAACCCGAAATGGGAAGAGTGCAAGGGCGAAGGGGGAAGGACGAAGGACGAAGGTGCAGAGGCAGAGGAGACCGAGCCGGACGAAGCGGGCGAGGATGCCGGGGCGTCGTTGCGGCCGGTGTATCCGGCGACGGAGGGGTTGGCGACGGCGTCGATTGCGCGGCTGATCAAGCGGGTGTTGCCGGGGGTGTTGGATCAACTGGACGACCCGCTGCCGGCCGACTTACTGGAGCATCACGGGATGCCGGAGTTGGCCCGGGCGATCCGGATGGTGCATCGGCCGGCGGACGCGGACGAGGTGGCGGCGGCGCGACGGCGGCTGAAGTTCAACGAGCTGTTGCTGCTGCAGCTGGGGGTGGCAGTCAAGCGGGCGTACGTGCAGCAGCGGCTGCAGGCCCCAGCGCTGCGGTGGACCGAGGCGATCGACGGGCACATCCGCGAGCGGTTCGAGTTTGCCCTGACCGGGGCCCAGGACCGGGTCGTGCGGCAGATCGCGGGCGACCTGCAGCGGACCACGCCGATGAACCGGCTGCTGCAGGGCGATGTCGGGTCGGGCAAGACGGTGGTCGCCGTCTACGCGATGCTGATGGCGGTGGCGGACCGCCGGCAGGCGGCCCTGCTGGCGCCGACGGAGCTGCTGGCCGAGCAGCACCACGGCAGCATCGGCCGGCTGCTGGAAGGCAGCGGGGTGCGGGTGGAGCTGATGACGGCGTCGGCGAGCCCGCCGGGCAGCCCGGAGCGGTCGGCGCAGCTTCGGCGGATCGCGACCGGGGAGGCGGACCTGGTGATCGGGACCCAGGCGCTGATGGGCGAATCGGTGCGGTTCGGGGACCTGGCGGTGGCGGTCATCGACGAGCAGCACCGCTTTGGCGTGGTGCAGCGAGCGCACTTCCGGCGGGCCGACCCGGCGGAGCTGCGGGAGGGGCGGAAGCAGGCGGCGGCGAGCGGGGCGCCGGACGGGGAATCCGGACTCACAGAGTCCGGCTCGCAGGGGAACGCGCAGGCGAATCTTCCGGGGGTTCCGGGGGTGCCGGGGGTGCCGGGGGCGGAGGAGTTGTTGCCGTCGCCGGAGTTGGTGCGGGCGGTGACGCCGCACCACCTGGTGATGACGGCGACGCCGATCCCGCGGACGCTGTCGCTGACGGTGTTCGGCGATTTGGATGTGTCGACGATCGACGAGCTGCCGCCGGGGCGGCTCAAGGTGCAGAACCGGCTGGTCCCGCCCGACGAAGCGGACAAGGTGTACGATTACCTGGGCCAGCGGCTGGCGCGGGGGGAGCAGGCGTACGTGGTGCTGCCGCTGATCGATGGCGGCCCCGGAAGTGGCGACGGCGAAGATGGCGGGGCGGACGGTCAACCACTCAAGAACGTGCGGGATCACGCGGCGATGCTCAAGCGTCGGCTGCCCGGCGTGGAGGTGGCGGTGGTGCACGGCCGGCTCAAGCGGCAGACGCGGGAGCGGATCATGGACCGTTTTCGGCGGGGCCTGGTGCAGCTGCTGGTGGCGACGACGGTGATCGAGGTCGGGGTGGACGTGCCCAACGCGTCGGTGATGGTGGTGGAGCACGCGGAGCGGTTTGGGCTGGCGCAGCTGCACCAGCTGCGGGGCCGGGTCGGTCGGGGCGAGGCCAAGGCCCGGCCGCTGTGCGTGTTCATCGGCGAGCCGAGCACCGACGACGCGAAAGCCCGCTTGGAGGCGATCGTGTCGACCACCGACGGGTTCCGCATCGCCGAGATGGACTTCGAGATCCGGGGCATGGGCGAGCTGTTCGGCACGCGGCAACACGGCCTGCCGCCGCTGCGGCTGGCGCGTCTGCCGGCGGACATGGACCTGCTGCAACTGGCCCGGCGGGACGCGCAGGCGCTGGTGGACGCTGACCCGCTGCTGCAAAAGCCCGAGCACGCGGCGATCAAGAAGGTGCTGCTCAAGCAGTACGGCGATGCGCTGGGGTTGGCGGATGTGAGTTGATCGGCATCAGGCGGAAGCTGCGGGGGGTTGATCCGATGCTTCGTTGAGGGAGGTTGACGCCGCGGTGGCGTAGGATGGGGCGTTGCGGTGTGGCGTGAGACAACGCGGGTGGTGGTGGGTCGCGGCGGCGGTCGTGGTGGCGTCGCTCGGGACGCCGGCGGCCCAGGCGCAGGTGGTGCGGACGACCGGGGTGGTGGTCGGGGTGGACGATTCGCTGGAGGCGCAGGAGCGGCTGGGCGAGGCGCGGCGGCTGGCGGCGGCGGGTCGGCTGGACGAGGCGGCGGCGCGGTTGGGGTCGGTCCTGGACGACTTTGGCGGCCGGCTGCTGGACGACGGGGCGGGCGGCTACGCGGACGCGGCGCTGGTCGTGCGGCGGCTGATGCTGGAGGACCCGGGGCTGCTGGAGGCGTACCGGCGGACGCACGGGGCGCTGGCGCAGGGGCTGCTGGAGCAGGCGAGTCATGAGCGGCAGGCGCTGCGGGATGTGGCGGCACGGTTCGGGCGTCACCGTCGATCCCGCCGCGGCCAGGGCGGCCGCGGCGGGGCTGGAGGCGACGCTGCGGGTGGCGGCGATCGAGCTGGCGGGCGGTCGGCCCACGGCGGTGCGGGCGCTGCTGGTGGATGTGGACGGGCACCCGGACGCGGCGGACCAGCGGCGGCGGATCGCGGAGCTGCGGGCGGTGGCCGGGGCGCTGCTGGGGGACACGGCGGCGGTGTCGCAGCTCGCGGACA
>CAZVBW010000025.1:0-48734 GCA_964625505.1 uncultured Phycisphaeraceae bacterium | reverse complement strand
GGCCACACCTGCGACGTCCAACCCTGCACCACCGCCGACTTCCCCCGCCCCGCCCCAAGACCCGCCTACTCCACCCTCGACCTGTCCACGACCGAATCCCTTCTCGGCCCGCTGCCGGACTGGAGGGACAACCTGCGTCTGGTTTTAGACGGGATGACAGGATAAACAGGATTGACAGGATCAGAAGGTGCAAGATCAGGACCTGACAGGCAAGATCATTGGGTGTGCCTACGAAGTCTACAACACCCTTGGCGGTGGCTTTGCCGAGAGCGTCTATGAGAAGGCACTCGGCTTGGAACTGCGGCGGGCCAACCTCGACGTGCAGCATCAGGTAAAGGTTCCGGTCTATTACAAGGAGACGCTTGTCGGTGATTTCACCGCGGACCTGCTTGTTGAGCACCTCGTCATTGTGGAGCTTAAAGCCATCGAGCAGACGACCCCCGCACACGAAGTCCAGCTCGTCAACTACCTTGCTGCGACCCGAAGAGACATCGGCCTGCTCATCAACTTCAGCCCCGCCCGCGGCGTCCAAGTCAAACGCAGACAGCGGACGTTACCCCACCACCGGCAAGAGAAGTAGACAGGATCAACAGGATGAACAGGATCAGACAAAAACCAATCCGTACCGCCTGTCTTGTATCTAGTTGATCCTGTTAATCCTGTCCAAAAACCCAGACCTCCGAAACCCCCCAACCCCATGAACATCCTCATCACCGGCGGCGCCGGCTTCATCGGCTCCAACTTCGTCCGACTCGCCCTCCGCGAGACCGACCACGCCATCCTCAACCTCGACAAACTCACCTACTCCGGCAACCCCGACAACCTTGCCGATATCGAGCAGGAGCACGGGCCGTCCGGCAGCAAGCGCTACGAGTTCTTCCGGGGGGACATCAACGACAAGCCGCTGGTCACCGATCTCATCCGCCGGGCCGACGCCGTGGTCCACATGGCCGCCGAATCGCATGTCGACCGCTCCATCGCCGACGCCACGCCGTTCGTGACCACCAACGTCCTGGGCACGATGACGATGCTCGATGCGCTCCGCACCGCCGACCCCGACAACACCAAGCGCTTCGTCCACGTCAGCACCGACGAGGTCTTCGGCGACCTGCCCCTGGACCAGCCAGACCTCAAGTTCACCGAGGACACACCGATCAACCCGTCCTCGCCCTACTCGGCATCCAAGGCGTCAAGTGATCTGTTGGTCCGCGCGTACTTCCACACCTTCGGCGTCAACGCCTGCACCACCAACTGCTCCAACAACTTCGGCCCCTACCAGTTCCCCGAGAAGGTGATCCCCCTGTTCGTCACCAACCTCCTCCAAGACAAGAAGGTCCCCCTCTACGGCGACGGCAAGAACGTCCGCGACTGGATCCACGTCGACGACCACAACACCGGCGTGCTCACCGTCCTCGACCAGGGGACCCCCGGCGAAACCTACTGCCTGGGCGGCAACAACGAACGCTCCAACCTCGAACTCACCCACGCCATCCTCGACATCATGGGCAAGGATGAAAGCTATATCGAGCCCGTCACCGACCGCCTCGGCCACGACCGCCGCTACGCCATCGACGCCACCAGGATGAAAGACCAGTTCGGCTGGCAACCCACCCGCAGCGCCTGGCCCGAAGCTTTGGAGGCTACCGTCAAGTGGTACGCCGACCACGAACCCTGGTGGTGCCGCGTCATGTCCGGGGAATATCGCCAGTCGTCGTAGCATCCGCGAGCCGCCTCTCCCGTGTGCCACACCTCGCCGAAGGCGATGTGTGCTGTCGCGACGCCCTCACCACCCCACGCCCACACATCGGCTACGCCGAGGTGTGCCACCCAGCCGTCCGCTGGTACGCCGACCACCAGCCCTGGTGGCACCGCGTCATGTCCGGCGAGTACCGGCAGGACGCCGCCTGACCCGTGAGCCGCCCCGCTGGCCCGGAAAAGCCGAGAGAGCCCCGGCGGCTAATCCGCGGCGGTCTGGACTGCCGCCCGCACCTCCGGCAGCACCACATCCACCTCCCTGTCCACCTTCGCCCCCGCGGCGCGGGCGTGGCCGCCGCCGCCGAAGTGGCCGGCGAGGTCGGCGACGTTGACAGCTTGGTCGCCGGGCTTGCTGCGGAAGCTGATGCGGGTCTGTGGATCGCCTTGCGGGGTCTGCGACTCGGTCACCAAGGCCACCACCTGCACCGACGCGATCTGCTGGGGCAGGTCAATCAGGCGTTCGGTCATTTCCGACGTGGCCCCCGTCTCGGCGAAGTCGGCGTCGCGCAAGACCATCACGGCCGCGGCCCCGTCGGCCAGTAGCTCCATGGACCCCAGTGCCCGGGCAATCAGCCCCATCTTTTCCGGGGCGTCGGTCTGTTCCAGCAGCGCGTAGAGCGCGGCGTGGTCCGTGCCGGCGTCCAGCAGCTCGGCGGCGAGGCGGTGCGTCCGGGCAGTGGTGTTCGAGAAGCGGAACCAGCCGGTGTCCGAAGCGATCCCCGCGAACAGGGCGTCGCGGGCCCGTGTGTTCAGCAGACTGGCCGGCCGGGCGTGCGGACCCACACCGGCTTGCGGGGAAGACTTCCGGGGGCGCAGGTGTGCCATCAGTCCGATCAGCTCGGTCAGCAATTCACACGCCGCCGCGGCCGTCGGATCGATCAGCTTCCATCGCGCCTCGATGTCACCCGACAGGTGGTGGTCGATGATGAGCGTCTTGTCCAACCGGGCCTCGACGAACGGCCGCAGCGGGCCGACCTGCGACCAGGCCCCGGTGTCAGTAATCACCAACAGCTCAGGCTCGTCCAGCTCCAAGCCCTCTTGCCAGATCACCAAATCCCCGGCACCCTCCAGCTGCTGCAACGACGCGGTCACCGGCGGGGCCAGCACGCCCACCGCCGTCCGCCCCGCCAGCCGCAACGCCTCCCGCAGCGCGATCACCGATCCCGCGGCATCGCCGTCAGGCTTGGCATGCGTCACGATGACGACCCCCCCACGGTCGGGACGCTCGCCCTCCGGCTCGGGTTGATCCCCCAGCAGCAACCCCGCCGCGTCGAGCGGCTCGATCGTCGAGCGGTACTCGCCGGCGTGGGCCCTACTCATTCGACCACGCCCGGACGGTGAACGGCAGCGTCGTGACGCCCGACACCGCCGAGTCCTGTGGCAGCTGCCGGGTCACCAGCTGCTGATACGGCTGCACGCCCGAACCCCCGGCACCCCCGCCGCCGCCGAGCATTGCTCCGGGGCCGCCCACCGCGGCGGGTCCGCCGCGACCCGACGCCGAACCGCCCCCGGCCAGAAGGCCCGCGACATGGTCCGGCAGCCCCGGCATCGCCTGACGCCCCACCGCCGCCTGCGCCTCGGGCCGGGCGAACCACACGTACATCGCCTCGTCCTCGACGCCGAGCACCAGCCGCAGCGTCTGCAGCAGCTCATCGCGGCTGGTGATCTGTGCTAGGTGCGGACGGGCCGCGAGCGTGGCTTGGGCGTAGCTGACCGCGTCGCCGATGTGCAGCACGTAGTCCCCGGCCGGCAGGTCCGCGGGCAGCGGCAGCTGCACCGTTCGCCGGCGGACCGCCTGGTCGTACGGCTGGACTTGGACAACCGCCCGCAGCGTCTCGCCGGGCCGGACCTCCGTGTCCACCAGCCGGGCGCCCAGCACGCTGAGCACGTCCAGCCGATCCTGCACCCGCAGGTCCACGTGCATCGACGCCAGCGGGCTGTACCCAAACGGACTCTGGATGACCGACACCGCCACCGGCAGCACCGTGGCAACGATGTCCGGGACCTGCCCGCCGACGAGCGTCGTATCAAACGCAAGGTCTTCCCCGTCCTGGAACCGCATCACGACATCCAGGCTCACCGTGCTCAGGGCGGGCAGGGCCTGCACCGCCTCGGCCGACTCGGCCACCACCGTGGCGACGATGGCGGGTGTGAGCTGTTCGTGCTGGACCACGTGCCACGCATACCGCCGGGCCGGCTGACTGGGCAGGTGCACGTCCAGCGTCACCGGCGAGGTCTCGAAGCTCTGCCGCCGCACGCCCACCACGCCGCTGGCCTCGTCCTGGACGAGTGTGCCCACCAGCCGAAGCCCCGCCGCGGGCCTGAAGCTCGTGGTCAGCAGCGACACGATGTGGTGAGCAAAGCCGGTGGCCATCGGCACGTTGGCCTCGCCCTGGCCGAGCATCGCGTGGCCGAACGCCAGCACCGTGCCGTCGGGCAGCACCTCGGTCACCGTGCCCGACGCCGCCAGGAACCCATCGCCGAAAGCCAGCGGCAGCGTCACCACCGAGCCGGGCCCGAGCAGCACGTCGTCGGCGTCCATCCCCGCCGGCGGGGCCACGCCCACGCCGTCGTTCAGCCCGACCGGCTGGGCCGCGCCCTCGCCGGCCGCGGCGTCGCTCAGCAGCGTGCCCCGCGGCGGGCCCATCATCGACGCCCCCGCCGACAGGTCCAGTGACTCGAGCACCGGCTGCAACACCCGGGCCGCCGACTCGCTGCTGAGCCCCAGCGGCAACCGCATCGGCCGCGGCAGCCCGGCGTTCGCCGACAGCGGATGCGCCCCGCCACCGACGCGCAGCACAGGTCCCGCATCCGCAGCCGGGTCGCCGCCCACCAGCCGGGTCATCACCTCCAGCCGATGCCGCAGCACCGGGTGGTTCCCCGCCATCCCCGACCGCGCGATCAGCCGCAGCGTCCGGGCCGCGTCGGGCCCGCCGGGTGTGCCGCGGGCCTGAGCCTCGTCATCGGGGCCACGTTCCGGGGCCGCAGCAACCCGGCCGGCGATCTGACGCATGTACTCAATCGGCTGCACCCCGACCAGCGCCTCCTTCGTCAGCGAGTAGCCGAACGCGAATGCCCCGACCAGCAAGCCGCCCTCGCCGATCTGACCTTCCTGACCCTCGGGCCAGAGGTACATCGGCGAGCCGGACATGCCCTGCACCGGACCGCTGACATCCAGCCGCTCGTCGTCGCACAGCACCCAGATCACCGCCCGCCCCGGCCGCTGATGGTTGACCACCGCGATCACCTCGATCGCGAACGGCTCGACCCGGGCACCACGGAACACCGTCATCCCGTAGCCCCGCATCCCGATCCGCACATCCGCCAGCGGCATGATCGGCGTTGCCTGCTCGGGCACCGCGATGCCGCTCCAGCCCTCGGGGGCCTCACCGGCCGGGGGTGCCCCGGGCTCGGCGGGCGCCGCGACGCCAGCGGCTTGCGGGGGCTCCGCCGGCTGGGCCTGCTCGACCGGGGCATCAGCCGCCAGGGCTCGACCGCAGCCGCTGACCATCAGCAGGGTGAGCAGGGCCAGCAGCGCGGCATGCCGAAAGACCGTTCCATTTTGACAGCTTGGCTTCATGTTTCGATACTCGCCGGGCATCTTAGGACCCGCTCAGGCCGTGCACGGCCAGTGCCCGCCAACCCGCCGCCGACCCGCCCCGAGCCGCCCATGACCGAGCCGTCGCCGTCCCCGGCACAAGCCGCCGGCTACAGCTTCCGTGAGCCGTCGCTCCTGCGTGAGGCGATGACCCACGCGTCGTCAGCCAACGTCCGTTTGGAATCTAACGAGCGGATGGAGTTTCTCGGCGACGCCGTGCTGGGCCTGGTCATCTGTGAACACCTGTACCGCACCCTGCCGGGCCTGGCCGAGGGCGACCTGACCAAGATCAAGTCGGCCGTGGTGTCCCGGCGGACGTGCGCCCGGATCAGCCGCGAGCACCAGCTGATCGACATGCTCGACTTGGGCAAGGGCATGTCCGGCCGGCGGGGCGTGCCCTCGTCGGTCGCCGCGGCGGTGCTCGAGTCGCTCGTCGCCGCGGTCTACCTCGATGGCGGGCTGGAGGCGGCTCGCTCGCTGGTGCTGCGGTTGATGCAGCCGGTTATCGATGAGGCCGCGGGCAACGCCCACCAGCACAACTACAAGTCGGTCCTGCAGCAACTGGCCCAGCGGCACTTGCCCAGCAACCCCAGCTACGTGCTGCTGGACGAGAAGGGCCCGGACCACGCCAAGGCGTTCGAGGTCAGCGTGCAGCTGTGCGGCCGAACCTTCGCCCCGGCGTGGGCGAACAACAAGAAGGAAGCCGAGCAGCGGGCCGCCCTCGAGGCGCTCACGCAACTGGGCCTGGCTTTCCGCGACGACGCCGAGCAGCTGCAGGTGATCGACGAAGACCACCCCGATGCCGCGGATCGCCTCGCCGAGCTCACCGCGACCGACGCCGAGGGCCACGCGGACGCCGATGACACCTGACTGACCCCAAGCCTTGAAGCAGACGCCGAGGCGCAGCCGACGATCCGGGTGCCCATCGCGAGCACCCCCGACGCGGCCCGACCCGCTCAAGGTGCAGGCCGCAGGACATGGCCATCTTTCGATAGACGACGGCACCGCCGTCAGTCAATCCGACGGCTGGCCCTGCAGCAGCCGCTCGGCTTCGCGCCAGTTGGTCTGCTCCTGCCCGTCGGGCCGACCCTTCGCGACCCACACCTCGTACGCCTTCGCCGCGATCTGGTCGTGCGTGAGCGTCGTCACGACCTTCGGCTTGGCCGCCTTCTTCGGGGCCTTGGACGGGGTCGCCGTCTTCGTGCTCTTGGCAGCGGCTTTGGGCTTCTTGCTGACGGCCTTGGAGCGAGCCTTCGTGGTGGCCTTCGCCGCTGTCGGCGGTTCCTGAGCCTTGGCCTTCTTGCGTGGCATCCCGAGCATCCCTTCTCTTTGAGTTCACCCGGCCAATCGGTCCACCGATCGGCCATCCGCAGGCACCGTCAATATACCGCCCGCCGAGTCAGTCATCGGGCCCGCGAGTTGCAACTCCCAGCCGCCCTACTGCGTCTCGAGCAGCCCCGCCGTCAACCGCACCCGCCGGTCCGCCGCCGCCGCCACCGCGTCGTCGTGCGTGACCATCACGATCGCCTGCCCCGCCGCGTGCAGCTGCTGAAGCAGCTGCATAATCGACCGACCGGTCGCCGCGTCCAGATTGCCCGTCGGCTCGTCCGCCAACAGCACCGCCGGCTCATTCATCAATGCCCGTGCGATCGCCACCCGTTGCCGCTCGCCGCCGCTGAGCTTGCCCGGCCGCGACCGCAGCCGGCCGCCCAGACCCACCCGCTCCAGCAACTCCCCCGCCCGCACCTTCGCCGCCGACCTCGCCCCCAGCCAGCCCACCGGCCCGTGCAGCACCATCGCCGCGATCAGAACGTTGTCCATCGCCGTTAGCTCCGGCAACAGGTGATACGACTGAAACACAAAACCCACCCGGCTCGCTCGGTACCGGTCCACCGCCGACCGCCGCATCCGATGCACCGCCTGGCCCTCGAACCACACCTCCCCCCCGTCCGGCCGATCCAGCCCGCCCAGCAGGTGCAGCAGCGTGCTCTTGCCCGACCCCGACCGACCCAGCACCGCCACCCACTCGCCCCGCCGCACCGCCAAGTCCACCCCCCGCAGGACGTGCACATCCTCCCGCCCGATCCGAAACGTCCGCGCCACCCCCCGCGCCTCCAACACCGGCTGGTCCCCTGCCTTCAACATCTCACCTCTGACTTCTGACATCTCACCTGCTATTCGTGTCTCAGCGCCTCCACCGGGTCCAGCCGCCCCGCCAGCCACGCCGGCACCAACGCCCCCACCACGCTGCTCACGATCGCCCCCACCACGATCAGCCCCGCCTCGGCCGGATCCACCCGGTCCGGGATCCGGTCGAACAGATACGTCTGCGGGTCCCACATCTGCCAGCCCGTGTACTGCGTGATAAACGCCTGCACCTCATTCAGATGCGTCACCAATGCCCACGCCGCCCCCGCCCCAACCAACGACCCGATCACCCCCACCACCAGCCCGTAGCCGACAAACAGCCGCATGATCCCCAGCCGCGACGCCCCGATCGACCGAAGCACCCCGATATCCCGGGTTTTCTCCAGCACAATCATATAGAACGTCGTTGCCACCATCACCACCGCCACGATGCTGATAATCGAGAACAGGAACGTCACCATCACCTTCTCGTTCTGCACCGCCCCCAGCAGCCTGCCGTGCACCTGTTCCCAAGTCTGCACGTAGAGCGGATACGTCAGCCCCACCCCCTCCGCGAACGCCGCCGCCTCGGCGTCCACAGCCGCCCGAAGCTGCTCCGCCGACACCCCGGCAGCCGGCTGCACCGCGACCGATGTCGCCCGGCCCGGCCGGTCCTCCAGCACCGCACCCTCCACCGGCCGACCCGTCAACTGATCAAACCCCCCCTCACCCACCACCCGCTCGGGCTGCATTTGCAGCATCCGCTGCAGCAGGTCAAACGGCACAAACACCGCCTGCTGATCCAGGTCAAACCACCCGCTCTTGAACTCATTGACCACCACCACCGACCGCCTCGCCGGCTGGTACGCCCCCAGCGAACCCGCCCCGCTCAGCGGCACCACCGTCAGCGTCGCGTCGTGACCCACCCACGCGTTGCCAAAGCTGTATTGCCCCTGCTCATCCCGGCTGTGGAACGGGTTGACCTCCACCCCGATCACCGCCCCGGGCAGTGCGGCCGTCTCCTGTGAACCGACCAGCTCCACCGGCGGCCGAAGCGTCACCCCCGCCGACTCCAGGTCCACCCGCCGCTGCTCCTCGGGCAAATCAAACCGCAGCGACTCCCGGAAGTACTCGAACCGGTCCTCACCGCTCCACAGCAGCGACCCGCGGTAGTCCACCATGTCCGACAGCTCACCCGGCCGGATGCCCTGCACCTGCACCGGGATCGTGGCCCCGCCCAGATTCAGCAGCCCGAACGATTGGATCGTCGGCGTCGCCGACGCCACCTCCGGCAACCCCTCCAGCCGCTCAATAAGATCCTCATAATGCGGAAACCCCGTCGCCCCGACCCCCGTCACCATGACCTGCGGCGTCAACCGCTGCGCCGAATCCCGCAGCAAATCCAGAAACCCCCCCATCACCGAAATCACGACGATCACCATAAACGTACAAATCGTCACCGCCACCGCCGCAAACAACGGCGCAAGCTTTCGCCTGAGATATCGCGCGATGAGGAGGATGCGGTACATGGGTTAACCGCCAAGACGCCAAGAGCGCCAAGGAAGGCAAGCGGAGGCTACCAGTAGATGATTCGGCGGATGCCGTCCGCCAGGCGGGGGACGTTGAAGTTGATCAGCAGGCCAAGCGGGTGCCCGGTGGCTTTAAGGTAAGCCATCACCTGCGCCCGGTGTAGATCGTTCAGCGCGTCGACTGCCTTGAGTTCGATCACAAGCCGTTCACTTACGAGAAAGTCGAGGCGACCCTCGCCGAGGTCCCTCCCCTTGTACTGGAGCCGGATCGGTGCCTCCCGCAGATGCTCAATACCCCGCTCGGCCATCTCAATACTCAACGCCTTGGCGTAGGCGGCTTCCAGATACCCGGGCCCAAGATGCCGATGCACCTCGATCGCCGCCCCAATCACCCGCTGCGCCAACGCATCCAGCTCCGCGTCCGGCTCCCTCCTGATCTTCGGCTCTTGGCGCTCTTGGCGTCTTGGCGGTTCCATTACTGCTCACCCCTCGGCCGCATCAGCGGGAAGAAGATCACATCCCGGATGCTCGCCGCACCCGTCAGCAGCATGACCAGGCGGTCGATGCCCAGGCCCATCCCGCCCGCCGGGGGCATGCCGACGCGCAGGGCGTCCAGGAAGTCCGGGTCCACCGCCTGCCGCTCCGCGTCGTCGCCGACCTGCTCGGCCAGCCGGGCCTCCTGCTCGTCCGGGTCGTTCAGCTCGCTATACCCCGGGCTGATCTCCAGCCCCCCGATCGCCAGCTCGTACACATCCGCAAAGAACGGATCGTCCACATTCCGCTTCGCCAGCGGGATAATCTGACTTGGCACGTGCGTCACGAACACCGGATCGATCAACGTCGGCTCGACCAGTTTTTCGTAGACCTCCACCAACTGTTCGGCCGGCGATTTGGCGTCGAGGTCAAGCGTCCGGTCACCGACGCCCGGTGCAAGCACCGCGGCTAAATCCGTTGGTGGATCACGCGGGTCGAACCGCCATCCCGTTTTCTCCTCCACCAGATCCACCATCGACACCCGCGGCCACCGCTGCCCGCGCGGCTTGCTCTGGTCCCCCCGCAGATCAATCGTGGGCGAGCCGGACGCTGAAGCGTCCTCCGCCGTGCCTTCCTCCGCGTCCTCTGCGCCTCTGCGGTCCAACACCAACCCCCCGCACACCTCCTCCGCGACGGTGCAGATCATGTCCTCGACCAGCTGGGCCATCGTCTCCCACGAGCCGAACGCCTCGTACGCCTCGAGCATCGTGAACTCGGGGTTGTGCCGCGGGCTGATGCCCTCGTTGCGAAAGTTGCGGTTGATCTCGAAGACCTTGGGCATCCCGCCGACCAGCAGGCGCTTGAGATACAGCTCGGGGGCAATCCGCAGCGAGAGCGGCAGGTTCAGCGCGTTGTGGTGGGTCTGGAACGGCCGGGCCGCGGCGCCGCCGTGAATGGCCTGGAGCATCGGCGTCTCGACCTCCACGAAGCCCCGCCCCCGGAAGTAGTCCCGGATCGCGTCGATGATGGCGATGCGCTTCTGCATCGTGGTCATCACGTCGGGGTTGTCGTACAGGTCGACGTACCGCCGGCGGTACCGCTGCTCGGGGTCCTGCAGGCCCTGGAACTTGTTGGGCGGCAGGGCCAGCGACTTGCTGGCCAGCTCGAAGCGGTCGGCCCAGACGGACAGCTCACCCTTTGTCGTGTTCCCCAGGGCGCCGCCGGCAACGACCCAGTCGCCCCGCTCGATGAGTGACTTGGCGAGCTTGAAGCTGTCGGGCGGGACCGCCTTCTTCGACACGGCCACCTGCAGATCGCCGGTGGCGTCTCGCAAATGCATGAAGATCAGGTTGCCCATCACCCGGTGCTGGATCACCCGGCCGCCGACGATGGTGCGGGCCCTGTCGTCGCCGGCGTCGGGGTCATCCTGGAATTGCCGGTCGGCGTCGGCGTCGTAGGCCGCTCGGGCGTCGGCGAGGGTCGAGATGTCGTGGATCGGGCCGCCGAAGGGATCGACGCCTGCCTCCCGCAACCGGTCCAGCTTGGCGCGGCGGTCGGCGAGCAGCTTGTCGGTCTGCTCCGGCGTGGGTGGGGATTCGGCGGGCGGGATGGGGTCTGGATCGGCCATGCGACGCGGGATCGTACACGCCGCCGGAAGCACGAGACCGGGGATGGTTGACGGATGGGCGGTTCGACGCGACCGGCCGGCCTCAGCCGCCGGCGAGTGTGGCCACCGCCGCCTCGAGCAGGTCGCGTTGCTGCGGCCGGTTGCTGTCGTAGCGGAGGGTCAGCGTGACGTGGCGGTCGTTCAGGTAGCCGCTGTAGTGCACCGTCTGGATGTCGGAGTGCTCGGGCCGGGGCTCTTCGACGCAGAGCATCTCGGTGTCGCCGACGAGCGTTTCACTGACCGTGTCCGGCTCGATGGGGGTCCAGCGGTTGGCGATGCGGACGAGCGTCTGACCGGTGGCGTGTTCCCGCTGCGGCAGTCCCTCGGGGTCGCGGGAGGTGCGGGGCAGGACCATCATCTCCAAGCCCAGCGACGCGGTGGTGGAGACATTCCCGACGCCGCGCCATCGCACGACACGGCTGGACGCGGCGTCCTGCCGCAGCTCGGCGGGCGGGTTGATCGACAGGCCGCTGACCTGCACCGGGTCGCCGAGCATGGCCCGGTAGGTGGAGCTGGGCGTTAGACGAACCGGGCCGGCGGGTACCGTGGGCGTCGGGGTGGCGGGTGATGCTCCGGGTTCGTCGGCGTCGAGGCGGTTGTCGTGGGTCGGCGGGGTCCGCGGCTGCCGCGGCGGACCGGCGTGACCGCCGCTGGGCACGCCGAAGAAGTCCGGCGTGTTGGCCCGGGCGGTCTGCTGCATCCGCTGCTGCTGCCTTTGCTGCTGCTGGCGGATGGTCTCCTGCAACTGGCGGTCGCGCTCCCGGGCATCTGCAAGCATCTGCTGCTGGTCGCGTTGACGCTGCTCGCGCTCGATCTGCCGCTGCTCGGCGAGGCCGTCGTCGTGGCGGTCGAAGAAGCCGACGCTCGGCGGCATTGCCGGGGTTCGAAGCGCCGGTGGCCGCGGGCTGTCGAACCGCTGACGATGCATGGCCATCGCTGCGTCCTGCTGCTCTCGGCGCTGCTGAGCTTCCTGAGCCTGCCGCTGCTCACGAGCCTCTCGAGCCGAAACCGGGGCCCCCGTCGCGTTCGCGATGAGAAACCAGATCCCGCCGAGCGCGAGCGCTCCGAGCTTGAGATAAATCCACGTCTTGAACGACATCAAGTGTCCCTCCGGAAGCACGCCATCACGGGTCCAGCACGTCGCTGACAGGCTTCCCGCAACGCGGTGCTGAGGCTTGGGCAGGCGTGGCCCAGCCTACTGGCAACCCGGCAGCGAAGCTAGCCTTGGTTGCTGGCCTCGGCCCGCTCCATCCCGCGGCGCCGGTCTCGCAGGCGCCGCTTCTTGCCCACCCGGTCGCGGAGGTAGTAGAGCTTGGCCCGACGGGTATCGCCCTGCCGCTTGACCTCGATCTTCGCCACGCGGGGCGAGTGCAGCGGGAAGGTCCGCTCCACTCCCTCGTTGGCGACGATCCGGCGGACCGTGAAGGTCCGCTCCAGGCCGCCGCCCTGGGTCTTGATCACCACGCCGTTGAACACCTGGATCCGCTCCTTGGCCCCCTCGATGATCCGGGTGTGGACATCGACGGTGTCGCCGACGTCGAACTGGGGCACGTCGTCGCGGAGCTGGGACTGCTGGACGGCTGCAAGGATGGCGTCGCTCATGGTGAGGCTGCTTGGGGTGGTACTGGGCGGACGCCACGGCCGGTGCGGTGCGGCGAGCCGAGCAATATAGCAGGTGTGGCGGGTCTGTCGAGACTGGTTGCCGCCCCGCGGCTGATGCCGCGGGCTAAACGGCAGGAGCTGCCTGCGGGTGGTCGTCGGGGACCATGTCCAAGTCGGCGGCCGCGGCGTTGGACTCAACCTGGGCGACAGTCTTGCAGCCGGGGATCACGCACGTCACCGCCGGGTTCTGCAGCACCCACGCCAGCGCCCACGTGGCCATCGACACCTGCTGCGGGTCGACTTGCCGGGCGTATTCGTCGGCCTTGATCTGCTGCACCTGTGCCAAGGCCTTGTCGGTCCGCTCCCGGCTGTGCCACTTGCCGCGGACCTCATCCTCACCAAACGCGTGACCCGGCTTGTACTTACCCGAGAGGTACCCGCTGGCCAGCGGCACCCGCGCGAGGACCCCCAGGTTCTGCTCCCGGCACACCTCGAAGACCTCCTGCTCCGGGGTGCGGTCCAACCGGTTGTAGATGATCTGGATGGCCTCGATGCCGCGGTCGGCGCTGGCGGCGACCTGCTTCACGTTGCCGTTGCTGCCGACGCTGTTCGCCACGTGGCGGACCTTGCCCTGGTCCTTGAGCTTGTGCACGGCGGCGAGCACATCGTCATCGAAAAATTTGTCATCGCCCCACGAGTGGTACTGCTGAACGTCGAGGTAGTCGGTCTGCAGGGCACGCAGCGACGCCTCGGTCTGCTCGACGACGTCCGCCGGGTCGCGGGGCTCGCTGCGGTCAAACGGCTTGTGGAACTTGTGGCCGAACTTGCTGCACAGCACCCACTGGTCCCGGTCCGCGGACGAGTTCTGCAGGGCCCGGCCGATGAATGCTTCGCTGGTGTGGTCGCCGTAGCACTCGGCGGTGTCGATGAGGTTAATGCCCAGCCCCCGGCCGCGGGCGAACATGGCGTCGACCTCGGCCTGGTCGAAGTCCTTGCCCCACTCGCCGCCGAACTGCCAGGTCCCGATGCCGACGACGCTGACGCGCAGGCCGGCGTTGCCGAGGGTGCGGTATTTCATGAGGGGCAACGTTAGCGAGCCGGTGTCTGCGACACCGGGTCCGGACTCGCAGAATCCGGCTCGCTGCAGCAGCGGCGTGGCGTTCGCGTGGCTCCGGTGGCATAGGCGAGACGCCTGTCCCACCATGCGAAGCGACGCGGCCCGCCCACGGGTGAAGCCGTGGGCTTTAGACTCGGCGGCATGATCGACCTGCGTGATCTGAGGGCCGACCCGGAGCGTTACCGCCTCGCCGCCGAGCGGAAGCGGATCGACGTGGACATCGACCGGCTGGTCGAGCTGGACGTCGAGCACCGCGGGCTGCAGCAGCGGCGGGAGCAGCTGGCGGCGGAAAAGAACCAGATTGGTAAGCAGATTGGGCAGATCGCCGGGCAGCTCAAGAAGGCCGATGGCGGCGATAAGGCGACGCTGATGAACCAGATGCAGCAGCTGCAGCAGCGGCCGACGCTGCTCAAGCAGCAGGAGCAGGAGCTGGATCGTCGGCTGCAGGAGCTCGAGCCGGCGCTGCAGGAGCTGGTGATGCGGGTGCCCCAGCCGGCGGACCAGGACGTGCCCGTTGGTGGCGACGACGCGGACAACGTCGAGCTGCGGACCCACGGCGAGCCGCCGAGCTTCGACTTCGAGCCAACGGACCACGTGGCTCTGGGCGAACAGCTCGGGCTGATTGACGTCGAGCGGGGCGTGAAGCTGGCCGGGACGCGGAGCTACTTCCTGAAGGGCGACGGGGCGCTGCTGCACCAGGCGGTGCTGCGGCTGGCGCAGGACCTGATGGTGGCCCGGGGGTTTGTGCCGCTGCAGGTGCCGGTGCTGGTGCGGGAGCAGGCGATGCAGGGCACCGGCTACTTCCCGCTGGGCCGAGAGCAGAGCTACGCCATGCCCGACGAGCAGCCGCCGGTCTTTCTGGTCGGCACGGCGGAGGTGTCGCTCACGGCTTACCACATGGGCGAGACACTCGACGAGGCCGACTTGCCCCGGCTGTACGTGGCGACCAGCCCCTGCTTCCGCCGGGAGGCGGGCACCTACGGCAAGGACACGGCCGGGCTGTACCGGATCCACCAGTTCGACAAGGTCGAGCAGGTGGTCGTGTGCAAGAACGATGCGGAAGAAAGTCGGCGGTGGCACGACAAGATCCTGCAGAACGCCGAAGACGTGCTGCAGGCGCTGGAGCTGCCCTACCGGGTGGTCTACGTGTGCACTGGCGACCTGGGTCAGGGCCAGGCGGCAAAGTACGACATCGAGACCTGGATGCCCTCACGGCAGAGCTATGGGGAGACACACTCGGCCAGCCGGTTCTACGACTTCCAGGCCCGCCGGCTGGACCTGAAGTACAAGGACGCGGAGGGCAAAACCCGGCTGTGCCACACGCTCAATAACACCGTGATCGCCAGCCCACGTGTGTTGATCCCGCTGCTGGAATGTCATCAGACGGCGGAGGGGACGGTGCGGGTGCCCGAGGCGCTGCGGCCGTATCTGAATGGGCGTGAGGTGATCGGCACAAATGTATGAAGGTGCGAAAGTGTGAAGGCGTGAACAATGTCTTGTGCTTTCAAACTTTCGCACCTTCACACCTTCATACATTTAGAGCACGATCTCGGTCCCGATGCCCGCGTCGGTGTAGATCTCCAGCAGCAGGGCATGGGGGGTGCGGCCGTCGATGATGTGGGCCTTCTGCACGCCGCCGGTCAGGGCGGTGATCGACGACTCGACCTTGGGCAGCATGCCGGCGGTGATGATGCCGGTCTCGATGAGCTGGTCGATCTCGCTGCGGGTCAGGTGGGTCGCGAGGTCGGCGGGGTCGTGGGATCGGCGGATGCCGTGGGTGTCGGAGACGAGCACGAGCTTCTCGGCCTGGACGGCGGCGGCGACGTGGCCGGCGACCGAGTCGGCGTTGATGTTGAGCTTGCCGCCGGCCGGGTCGCGGGCGATGGGGGCGATGACCGGCACCACGCCGGCGCTGGTGAGCGCAAGCAGCAGCGCGGCGTTGACGTGCTCGACCTGGCCGACGTGGCCAATGTCGATCCGGCGGGTCTGGCCGTCGTCGCCGGGCTCGGAGAGGAACAGCCGCTTGCCGAACACGACACAGCTGCTCAGCGAGTGCAAGCCCATCCCCCGCTGACCGCCCGCGGCGATCTGCTGCTCCAGGTCGGCGTTGATCCGCTTGACCAGCACATGCTCGGCGATGGCCAGCGTCCGCTCATCGGTGTACCGCCGGCCCTGCACGAAGTGGGCTTCGATCCCGGCCTCGGCCATCGCCTCGCTGATGGCCTTGCCCCCGCCGTGCACGAGGATCGGCCGCATCCCCAGCGTGGCCATGAAGCACACGTCCTGCACCAGCGCGGCGAGCGTCTCGGGATCGTCCATGATCGAGCCGCCGATCTTGACCACGACGATCTTGCCGGCAAAGCGGCGGATGTAGGCGTGGGCCTCGACGAGGGCGGCGGCTTTCTCGATGGCTTCTTTTTCGACGGGAGCGGTCATTCGCCGAAGCCTAACGCAGCCCAGAGCGGCCCGCCGTCGGCATCGGTGCCGCCGCGCTAGACTCGCGACCATGCCGCAGACCCCATCCCCGCCCCCACACGGCCGAATCGATGTCCACTCGCACCTGCTGCCGGGCGTGGACGACGGTTGCGCCTCGATCCAAGAGTCGATCGTGGCGGTGCAGATGCTCCTGCGCGCGGGGTACGTCGGCAGCGTCTGCACGCCGCACACGTACCACCCGGCGTTCGAGGCCACCGATCCCTCGGCCATCGCCGGGTGGGTCGACGACCTGGCCCGGCAGCTCGCCGAGCAGGGCCTGGACTACCGGATCTGGCCCGGTGCGGAGGTGTACATCAGCGACCGGACGATCCGCGGGTTTGAGCGGGACGGGGTGCCGACGCTCGCGGACTCGCGCGTGGTGCTGTGCGACTTCTGGTCGCCGACGTGGCCGACGGAGGTCGACGAGGTTGCCGATTGGCTGCTGGAGCGGGACTACCAGCCGGTCCTGGCGCACCCCGAGCGATCGGTCAGCCGGTCCGAGGAGGGTTTCGCAGCACACCTGGACGCGCTGCGGGACCGCGGCGTGCTGCTGCAGGGCAACTTCCTGCCGATGACGGGTCTGGAGGGCGAGCGGAACCGGCGGTGGTCCGAGCGGCTCATGCAGCGCGGAGACTACGCGCTGCTCGGGTTGGACATGCACGAGCCGGACACGCTGCCCCAACGCCTGCACGGGCTCGAACTCGCCGAGCAGATGTACGGAGCCGAGCGGGTCGAGGCATTGACGGTCGATGCGCCGCGGCGGCTGATCTTTGGGCCCGGAGCCGCATCGACCCGGCAACACTGACACGTGACCACGTCATCGCCGGCCGCGGATCCGCGGGTCGATGTCGGCCTTCCACAGGTCGGTCAGCCGCTGGTGCACGTCCCGCGGCAGCGGCTCGAGTGACGCGGCGGCGGCATTGTCGGCCGCCTGCTCGGGGCGGGAAGCACCGGGGATGACGGTGGTGACCTGCGGGTGGTCCAGGACCCAGCGGATCGCGAGCTGGGGCCACGTGACGCCTTCGGCCTTGTGGTCATTCAAGACGTCCAGCACCTGCTGGGCGGCGTCGACGCCCGCGTCGAGGCCCAGGCCCGCGAGGGTTTCGCCGACGTTGAACGCGTCGCCGTCGCGGTTGTAGTGCCGGTGGTCCGACTCGGCGAACGTGGTCTGCTTGGTCATCTTGCCAGCCAGCAGGCCGCTGGCCAGCGGCAGGCGGACGATCAGGGCCACGCCAGCTTTCGCGGCGTCCTCGAGCAGGCCGGCGACCAGGGGTTTCTGCCGGAGGATGTTGAAAATGATCTGCAGCGATTCGGCACCACGTTCGATACATAGCCGGGCGTCATCGACCGTCTCGACGCTAGCCCCGATGTGCTGGACCAGACCGTCATCCCGCAGCCCCCGCAGCGTTGCCCAGACCTCATCACGCTGCATGTCTTCCGGGGGCACGCAGTGCAGCTGCGTCAGCCCGAGCGTCTGCAGGCCCAAGCGGTCCAGCGACTTCTCCGTGGCTTGGCGGATGTGAGCCGGGCCATCGGGTCCCTTCACGTTGCCCCGACCAATCTTGGTCGCGACAAACGCCCGATCCGCGGCGGGCAGGTCGGCGAGAAACTTCCCGATAAGCGATTCGCTGCGGCCGCCGCCGTAGCCTTCGGCGGTGTCGAGCATCCGCACGCCCGACTCGTAAGCCGACCGCAGGATTGCGATTGCGCGGTCCTCCGGCACCTCGCCCCAGTCGCCGCCGAGCTGCCAGCAGCCCAGGCCGATCTCGGTCACGGGTGTCCCGGCCAAGGCGCGGGTCGGGATTGTCGGCACGGCGGGGGGATCCTGCATGCGCGGCACCATACGGCATCACATCGCGTCGAACTCGCTCAGGCCGGCCCAAAACGACGCCACGCCCGCGGCCAGCGATGGCAGGTCATAACCGCCCTCCAGGATCACGATGCACCGCCCGCCGCAGAGCCGGTCCGCCTGCTCCCCACACCACCGCCCCATTGCCGCATAGCCATCTTGACTGACCCGCATGTGGCCCAGCGGGTCGGCATCGGCCGTGTCCAGTCCAAGGCTGACCAGCAACACCTCCGGCCGATACTCGGCCAGCCGCGGGCCAACTCGTTCACGCAGCAATTGCAGATAGTCATCATCCCCGCTTCCGGGGGCCATCGGCAAGTTGAGCGTGTAGCCCGCACCCGGTCCGTCGCCGACCTCGTGAGCGAAACCTGTGCCGGGGTACTGCACCCGCGGGTCCTCGTGAAGCGACACAAAGAGCACGTCCGCCCGCCGCTGCAGCAGGTGCTGCGAGCCGTTGCCGTGATGCACGTCCAGGTCCAGCAGCGCCACCCGCTGCATCCCGTGGTCCCGCGCCAATGCGTCGGCTGCCAGCGCCGCGTTGGCGAAGAGGCAGAACCCCATCGCCCGGTCCGCTTCGGCGTGATGCCCCGGCGGCCGGACCAGACACAACGCCCGCTCGAACCGCCCCGCCGCCACGTCCGCCGCCGCCTGCAGGCACGCCCCCGCCGCCAGCCGCGCCGCCATTGCCGTGCCCGGCCCCACCGGCACGTCCGGCGACCCGAAGAACCCATCCGCCCCCTGCCCCGCCGCCAGCGCCCGCCGCACATACCCCGGCTCGTGCAACGCCCCCAACTGCTCGACGGTCGCCGGCTCGACACTCGGATGCTCCGCCGCGTCCCACGCCCCCGCCTCCCACAACCCCTCGACCACCGCAGCCAACCGCTCGGGCCGCTCCGGAAACCCCTCGGGCACCACGTGCCCCGTCATCCTCTCATCGAAATAGATCGCGTCGGGCATGCTGCGGCATTATCAGGTGCCGCGACCAGATGTGTTGATACCAACCCATAGCCGGGCCGCTACGCGGCCCCGGAACGCTGCAAAGAGGAGCGAACCGCCGCGGCTCGTGAGCTGCGCCAGGGCCGCGTAGCGGCCCGGCTACTACACAGCGGAACCACTTGGCGTCAGATGATCTCCCGCGCTCGCGGAAAGCTGCCCAAAACCGTCAGCTGCAGGCAATGCGTCCGGGCCTCGGTGATGGCTTTCTGGAACGGTTCGTCGTCGCGGTGGGCGAGCAGGTCGACGAAGAACACGTACTCCCAGTTGGCCTTCTGGCTGGGGCGTTTGTCCAGGTGCGTGAGGTTCAGGCCGTGGTCACGGAAGACGTCCAGCACATCGGTCAGGGCACCGGGGCGGTGCTCGGTGGTGAACATCAGGGCGGTCTTGTCGTCGCCGGTGCGTTTGGCGGCGTGTCGGCCGATGACGAAGAACCGCGTGGTGTTATTCGGGTTGTCCTCGATGTTGGCGAACTGTGTCTTGAGCCCGTAAACATCACCCGCCAGGCTCGAGCCAATCGCGGCGGCACCGTCCTCGTTCGATGCAAGCTCGGCGGCCTTACTCGTGCTCGCCGCGGGGACCTTCTGCGTGTCCCGCAGCTGCACGCTGAGCCACTTTCGGCACTGCGCCAGCGCCTCGGGCTTGGAGTAGATCTTCGTGATCCGGTCCGGCTCGCTGTTAGACAGCAGCTGATGGTGGATGTGGATCAGCACCTCGGCGCAGACCTGCAGGTCGGTCTCGAGCAGCGCGTCGAGCGTCTCGCCGATGCCGCCGATGGCGGAGTTCTCGATCGGCACCAGGCCCAGGTCGATGTGGCCCCGGCTGATCTCCTCGAAGACGGCGGCGATGGCGTCCAGGTCGTCGTATTGCACCGACGCGCCGAACTTTCGGCGAGCGGCGAGGTGGCTGAACGATCCCGGCGGCCCGAGGTAGCCGATCCGCAGCGGCCGCTCCAGGGCGAAGCTGCCGGACATCAGTTCACGCCAGATGGCTTCGACGCACGAGTCGGGTAGCGGGCCGTCGTTGAAGGACCGCACCTGCTGCAGCACCCGCTGCTCGCGGTCCGGGGCGTAGATCGGCAGCGACGCGTCGGCCTGCTTGACCTTGCCGACCTCGACGACGACCTTGGCCCGCTCGTTGAGCAGGTCGACAAGCTGACGGTCCAGCTGATCGATGCGGACGCGGAGGTGGTCCAGCTGCTCGGCGGGCGGCGGGGTTTCACTTTCAGCCATCGTGGCAAGCTACTCGACGCAGCTGGGCCATGATCCGTGCCAATAGCCGGGGCGCGACGCGGCCCTGGAAGCGCATGGCCGCGAGCCGACTGTTGGAGGCGAGGCGACTCACGCTTACGCTGCGGCCATGACCGGGCGACTCGTCGGCATCGTGATCATGTCCCTCGTCATGGCTTCCACGACCTCAGCCGACCCGCCGCCGGTGCAGCTGGTGATCGATACCGAGCAGGTGGTCCGCGAGCTGCACGGGCCGTGGCTGGGGCTGAACGTCAACTACCTGCTGGACCACGACGCCCGTCGCCCGGCGGAGGCCCGGCCGCTGGTCGAGGCGCTACGGGAGCTGGGACCGGGCTACCTGCGGTATCCGGGCGGCGAGAAGTCGGACGTGACGTGGTTCGCCCCGCCGCCGTTTGATCGGCAGATCACCGAAGCCCAGCCGACGCTCAACCGCGTAGGTCCCGACGCCTGGCCGTCGAGCGACCGCCGGCTGGTGGCCGAGGACGGGGTGACGTTCCTGCAGCCGGTCTTGAGCTACGACGACTTCATCGAACTGTGCCGGGCGGTCGAGGCCGAGCCGGTGGTCGTCGTGCCGCTGGACGGCGCGTTTGTGGCCGGCGGGCCGAGCCGGCAGCAGATCATCGACCACGCCGCGGCCTGGGTGCGGTACGCGAACGTGACGAACGACCACGGCGTCACCCGCTGGGAACTGGGCAACGAGAGCTACTACGACAGCTACGGCGGCACGGCGACCGCCGAGCAGTACGCGTCGCTGCTGACGGACATGGCCGCGGCGATGCGGGCGGTGGACCCGGACGTGCAGATCGGGGCGAACGGGCCGAACCGCTGGGGCGATCGGTCGCGGGTCGAAGCTGAAGCTGGCCCCGCGTGGTGGCCGAGTGTCATGGACCAGGCGGGCGAGGCGGTGGACTGGATCGCGTTGCACGAGTACCCGTTCTGGCAGGCGCGGAGCTACGAGCATCAGGTGCAGCGGCTGGCGAACGAGGAGGCGCTCGGGGGCGGGTTGGTGCGGGTCGCACAGCAGGCAGACCGGCCGATGCTGATCACCGAGGCGGGCCCGATCGACTTCGCGGTCGGGCGGGAGGGTGAGGATCAGGCGACGGTGTGGGCGAATACGAACGACATGGGCCACGCGATCATGCAGGCGCGGATGCTGCAGCAGTGGCTGCACCGGCCGGAGATCGGCGGCGTGATGATCTGGAACACGCGGTGGTTCCCGGACGACGCGGGGAACGTGCGGGCGTACGACCTGCTGGATGAGCGGAACGAGCTGACGGCGACGGGGTGGGCGTTCCGCGCTTTTGCGAGGCACCTGCGTGACGCCGACGTCGTTGTCGCCTGCGACGCCGGCCGCGACGTGTGGGCGACTGCGACCGTTGATCGAAGGCAGCCGGGGCGTGTGCGGGTGCTGCTGATCAACCCGACGGGCGCCATGATCGATGTGCGTTGGCCGGCGGGACTGGTCACCGCGAGCGACATGCCGGTTCAGGGGGACGGTGCTGAAGATCACGAACCTTGGAACCCGCGGACGTACGACCCCGGCATGTTGGTGGCGCGCAATGTCGGGCCGCGCAACCAGATCTGGCTACACCCAACCGGGCGTGAAGGCGATCGATGGTCGCGAATCACGAGCCACTCGTGGAATGCGGTGCGGCTTTGGCCTGCGACGGGTGATGAGGCGGCGGCAGCGGGCGAGTGAGTGAGTGGTATGCCGACGGTGTTGATGACGGCGGATGCGGTGGGTGGGGTGTGGGGGTATGTGCTGGAGATGGTGCGGGGGTTGGGGGGGGGTGATGCGGAGACCCGCGGGAGCGACGCCGGGGGCACTTCCGGGGGCGGGGGGGGGGGGGGGGTGGCGGGGATGGGGCCGGGGCCCGATGCGGGGCAGCGGGCGGCGGCGCGGGAGGCGGGGGTCGCGGAGGGTGACCTTCGGTGGCGGGACTGCAAGCTGGAGTGGCAGGACCGGCCGTGGGCCGATGTGGACGCGGCGGGAGCGTGGCTGGAGGGGTTGGCGCGGGAGGTGGACGCGGATGTGGTGCATGTGAATGGGTTCTGCCATGGGGTGTGTGACTTTGGCGACAGGCCGGTGGTGGTGGTCGGGCACAGCGATGTGGTGACGTGGTGGCGGGCGGTGCACGGGGAGGACCCGCCCCCGCAACCCCCGGGGTGGGCCGAGTATCGGCGGCGGGTTTCGGCGGGGCTGGCGGCGGCGGACGCGGTGGTGTCGGTGACGCGGGCGCAGCTCGAGGCGATGCGCGGGGCGTACGTGGGGGGCCAATCCGACCCTTCGCCTGCGGCTCAGGAGTCGGCTTCTTCGTGGGAGGCGATCCACAACGGGCGGGCGGCGGATGGGTGGTTGTCTAACGTCGACACGCCGCGGGCGGGGGTGCTGGCGGCGGGTCGGGGTTGGGACCCGGCGAAGAATCTCGCGGCCCTCGACGCGGCGACGCCGAGCATCGATGGCCCGGTGCGGATCGCCGGGGCGCTGCAGCACGACGGGCAGCGGGCGACGCTGCGGCATGCCGAGGCGCTAGGCCCGCTGGCCGCAGCGGACCTGCAGTCGGCGATGCGGGGGGCGGCGGTGTATGCCTTGCCGGTGTTGTACGAGCCGTTCGGGCTCTCGCCGGTGGAAGCGGCCTTGGCGGGCTGTGCGTTGGTACTGGGTGACATCCCGACGCAACGGGAGGTTTGGGCCGACGCCGCGGACTTCGTCGATCCGCGGGACCCGGACGCGTTGGCGGCGGCGTGCAACCGGCTGCTGCGCGACCCGGTGCTGCGGGCCGAGCGGGCGGCGGCGGCGCAGGCGCGGGCGAAGCGGTATACACCGGAGGCGATGGTGAGCCGGTACATGGACCTATATGACCGGCTGCTGCAGGGGCGGCCCCGCCGTACGCGGTAGATGCTGACGTACGGTGCTTCTTGTGCACGTCGTCCTGTTCACCCACTCCCTGGTCAGCGACTGGAACCACGGCAACGCCCACTTTGTCCGCGGCGTGGCCCGGCAGCTGAAGCGGCTGGGTTGCACGCTCCGCATCCTCGAACGGGCCAACAACTGGTCGGTGCAAAACCTTCGGCAGGACCACGGCGAGGCTGCCGTCGATGCGTATCGCGAGGCATATCCGGAGCTGAGCAGCGAAACGTACCGGCTCGCCGATGCGGAAGATGACACGGCCGATCCGATGTGCCCCTCGCTGCTGGACAAGTTGCTCGCCGGGGCGAACCTCATCCTCTTCCACGAGTGGAACGACCCGCGGCTGTGCGGACAGATCGGTCGATGGCACGCCGGGCATCCGCGGCCCGCGGGCGGTCGGGCTTGCCTGTTCCACGACACGCACCACCGGCTGATCACCAAGCCCAACGAGATCCAACAGTATGACCTGGCTCACTATGACGGGGTGCTGGCCTTTGGCGATGTGCTGGCGGAACGCTACCGCGACGCCGGGCTGACCGACCGGGCCTGGACGTGGCACGAGGCGGCGGACACCGTGACCTTCCACCCGCTGCCGGACTCCCCGGCGTGGGGTGACAAGCCGTGGGACCTGGTGTGGGTCGGCAACTGGGGCGACGACGAGCGGACGGCGGAGCTGCACGAGTTTCTGCTCGAGCCGGCGAGTCGGCTGGGCCTACGGGTGAAGGTGCACGGCGTCCGCTATCCCCACCACGCCAAGGCCGCGCTGCAGCAGGCGGGTATCACCTACGGCGGCTACCTGCCCAACCATCGGGCACCCGACGCGCTGGCCGAGGCGCGGCTGACGGTGCACGTGCCGCGTCGGCCGTACGTCGAGGCGCTGCCGGGGATCCCGACGATTCGGCCGTTTGAGGCGATGGCGTGTGGGGTGCCGCTGGTCTGCTCGCCGTGGGATGACGCCGAGGGGCTGTTCCACCCCAGCGACTACCGGACCGCCGCGGACGGCCACGAGATGCAGCAACATCTCAGCGACCTGCTCGACCACCCGGAGATGGCCGCGGCTCAAGCCGACAAGGCGCTGCAGACCATCCGCGATCATCACACTTGTCAACACCGGGCGGTGCAGTTGCTGGAGATCGTCGAGGAGTTGGGCGTAACCACGCCGCGAATGAACCTTGATGCCTGACCTCAGCGAGCCGGGCTCTGCGAGCCCGGATCCGGATTGACAGAATCCGGCTCGCTATAAACGACCTGCTGCGTGTAATCTTTGACGTCTGACTTCTCACTTTTCACTTCTTACTTCCGCCCATGCACCTGGCCTTCTTCGGCAGCTCACTCGTCTCGGCCTACTGGAACGGCGCCGCCACGTACTACCGCGGCGTCATCAAGGCCCTGCACGCCCGCGGCCACCGCATCAGCTTCTACGAGCCCGATGCCTACGACCGGCAGCAGCACCGCGACATCGCTGGCGACCCGCCCTACGCCCGCAGTGTGGTCTACGAGAACGACCCGGCTGCGGCCCGGCGCTACCTTGATGAGGCGGCGAGCGACGCCGATGCGGTCATCAAGTGCAGCGGCGTTGGCGTGATGGACGACCTGCTCGCCGACGCCGTAACGAAGATGACCGGCCCAATCCGCATCCTCTGGGACGTTGACGCCCCCGCGACGCTGCAGCAGATGCAGGACGATCCGGACGATGTGCTGCGCGACTTGGTCCCGGCGTTCGACCTGGTCTTCACCTACGGCGGCGGCCCGCCGGTGATCGAGCGCTATACATCCCGCGGGGCCCAACGGTGCGTTCCGATCTATAACGCCCACGACCCTGATACGCACCACCCGGTCGAGCCCGCGGCCCGGTTCCGGGGCGATCTCGCGTTCATGGGCAACCGGCTTCCGGACCGCGAGGCGCGCGTCGATGCGTTCTTCTTCCGGGCCGCCGAGCTGCTGCCAGACCGGAACTTCCTCATCGGCGGCAGTGGCTGGGACGATCGGCCGATGCCGGCCAACGTGACCTACCTCGGGCACGTCTACACCGACGACCACAACGCGATGAACGCCACGCCGCTGACCGTGCTGAACATCAGCCGGCAGTCGATGGCCGACACCGGCTACAGCCCCGCGACCCGCGTCTTCGAAGCCGCCGCCGCCGGGGCCTGCCTCATCACCGACGCCTGGACCGGGCTGGACCAGTTCCTCGCCCCCGGTAGCGAGGTGCTCGCGGCCGCCGATGGCGACGGGGTCGCCCACCACCTCCAGACCCTCACCCCCGAGCGGGCCCAGGCGATCGGCCGAGCCGCCCATGAGCGGGTCCTCCGCAACCACACGTACGCCAGCCGCGCGGCGGAGGTCGAGGCGGTGCTGCGGAACTCCTGAACGGATCGCGAGGAACGTGGAATTGGACGAGCTTCGGGAGGACTTGACGGTCTCGCGTCACGTCACGATGCATCGATGCGTTAAATTGCTGACCCTCGCGGAAGACCCCCGACGGATCGATGAGCGATAGAGTCATTCTGATGCGGCAGATTGCTCATTATGCCCTCGGGGCCTGGTTCACTGTTTGGGTGGTGGCTGCCTCGGCTCAGGCTGAGCCGCCGAACGCAGCGGATGTTGTTGTGGACTCTGCAGAGGTGCAGCGCCTGGTCATCGATGGCGGCAACGATGAACCACAGGTCGAGTCGTTTGTCCGGACGCATATCCGCCTCACTTTGTCGTTGCCGGATGCCCACGTGCCCGAGGGCGTGGACAGCGGGCTGAGCAGCGTCCGCGCGATGTCTGATTCGAGTGGTCGCAACTACCTGCGACCCGTCAACGCGGAGATCATCCACCCGACCTCGATTGTCGGCTACACCGGTCCGGATCACATGTTCGTGGAGATCAGTGGCCAGCCCGCCCCACTCACGCCGATCCACGATCTGACGATCGATGCCGTGGCGGTCGTCGTCATCGGGGTCGAGCCGAAGACGCAGACGTTCGATCTTCTCAGCACCGAACCGGTATCAATCCAAGTGGGTGGAGTGCCCGCGACTCTCCGTTGGGACCGACGGCGGGTCGGCGGACAGGGCGAACTGTGGGGGCTTGAAGTTGCCATGCCCGAAGAGCGATTCCCGCTGATCCGTGACATTGAGATCCTCGATGCGGACGGAGAGCGGTCGAGGATCGCCTCCCGAACCATTGCCGGCCGGGCAGACGGGTTCTCTATCTGGTTCGCAATCGAACACCCGCACGCGTTCGTGTCGCAAGTCAGGATTCACGACTACGAGTCACACCGGCTCGTCGGCATCAGGTTCGAGACCTCCGTGGGATTGGGCGGCCTGCATCGGGCCGAGGTCGCCATTGGCGACGTTGACGCACTACCGACTGACTGAGCAGGTGCTGCGAAGCTTCCCACGGCAGATCAGCTCACAGGCACATAATCATCGCATGCCGGGACGCGAAAGAAGCGACATCTTCGGCAGCGTCGTGACGCTACCGAAGATGTCGCTTGCTGACTCTCTTAAATTGAGCTTTATTGCCCACCCTCTTCGGCCATCGCGGCGCGGCGGGACAGCTTCACACGGCCTTGTTCGTCGATGAGGATGACCTTGACGCGGACCTTCTCGCCGACCTTGAGGACGTCGGACACGCGTTCGGTGCGGCCTTCCTCGAGTTCGGAGATGTGGCACAGGCCGTCCTGGCCGGGGATGACCTCGATGAACGCGCCGAAGTCCTTGATGCTGGTGACGGTGCCGTTGTAGAGCGCGCCTTCCTTGACCTCGGCGGCGATCTTCTCGACCTCTTCCAGGGCGGCCTCGGCGGCGCCGGCGCCGACGGCGGAGATGTTGATCCGGCCGTCCTCTTCGATCTCGATCTTCGCGCCGGTGTCCTCTTCCAGGCCACGGATGGTCTTGCCGCCCGGGCCGATGAGCTTGCCGATCTTGTCCGGGTGGATGCGGGTGGTGAGCATCCGCGGGGCGTGGGGCGAGAGCTCCTTGCGGGGCTCGGGGATGGCCTGCTCGATCAGGTCGATGATCTTGTGCCGGGCGCTGCGGGCGATCTCGAGCGTCTTGGTGATCTGCTCGTGGGTCAGGCCGCGGATCTTGAGGTCCAGCTGGATGGCGGTGATGCCCTCGCGGGTGCCGGTGACCTTGAAGTCCATGTCGCCGAAGTGGTCCTCTTCACCCTGGATGTCGACGAGGTAGACATCTTCCTGGCCGTCTTCGTCGGCCTGGATCATGCCGACGGAGATGCCGCCGACCGGGGCGTGGATCGGCACGCCGGCGTCCATCAGGGCGAGCGTGCCGCCGCAGGCCGAGGCCATGGACGAGCTGCCGTTGGACTCGAGGATGTCCGAGACCAGGCGGATGGTGTAGGGGAAGTCTTCGACGGCCGGAAGGATCGGCAGCAGGGCCTTTTCGGCGAGCTTGCCGTGGCCGATGTCGCGGCGGGACGGGCCGGTGATCCGCTTGGCTTCGCCGACGGAGAACGGCGGGAAGTTGTAGTGCAGGTAGAACTTCTCGGAATATTCCTCGCCCAGACCGTCGACGATCTGCTCGTCCTTGCCGCTGCCGAGGGTGGCGGTGACCAGGGCCTGGGTCTCGCCGCGGGTGAACAGGCCGGTGCCGTGGACGCGGGGCAGCACGCCGACTTCGCAGTCGATCTGCCGCAGGTCCTCGGCGGCGCGGCCGTCGGTACGGCTGCCGCTGCGGATGATTTCGCGGGTCAGGTCTTCCTCGAGATCGTGCATCGCGATCTTCGCCTGCTTGACCGACTCGCGGTGCTGCTCAACCTGGTGGTAGGTCGCGTCCTGGCCGGGGGCGGCGAAGTGCTCGGCGATGAAGTCACGCTTGGCCTGCTTGACCGCGTCCTGCCGGTCGAGCTTGGTGCCCTCGGCGGTCTTGGCCGAACGAAGCTTGTCGGTCAGCTCACGCTGGACCAGGTCGGTGATTTCCTGCGGCGGCTCGACGGGGCCGCCCTCTTTGGGCTTGCCGGCCTTGTCCTGCAGTTCCTTGATCAGCCCGACGACGCGCTTGACCTGCTCGTGGCCGACCGAGATGGCTTCGAGCATCTGGTCCTCGGGCAGCTCGTACGCGCCGACCTCGATCATGTTCAGGCCGTCCTCGTGGCCGCACATCAGCATGTCCAGATCGCTGTAAGCGTCCTGGGCGGCGGTGGGCATCAGGACCCACTGATCGTCAACGCGGCCCAGGCGGATGTTGCCCACGGGGCCCTGGAACGGGATGGGGCTGATGGCCAGGGCGGCAGAGGCGGCGATGCCCGCGAGCACGTCCGGCTCGTTCTGGCCGTCGGCGGCGAGGACCCAGCACTGGACTTGGACCTCGTCCATGTAGCCCTTGGGGAACAGCGGCCGGATGGGCCGGTCGATGTTCCGCATGGTCAGAATCTCCTTCTGGTTGGGAGCGCCCTCACGCTTGCGGAAGCCGCCGGGGAACTTGCCCGCGGCCGACAGCTTCTCGCGGTAATCGACGGTCAGCGGGAAGAAGTCGATGCCGGGCCGCGGGTCGCTGTGGACGGCGGTGCCCAGCACGACGGTCTCGCCGTAGGTCACCAGCACGGCGCCGTCGGCCTGCTTGGCGAGCCGGCCGGTCTCGAGGGTGAGAGTGCGTCCGCCCAGTTCCATTTCCACTCGTTGCATTGCCATGATCTGTCTTGCTTTCTCTTCTCTTGCGTGCGTGCGTTTATTGATTCGGTGATATAGAACGGCCGCGCCGGCGGGACAGCCGGGCGTTGCCGTGGAGGTGTGGGTGTCTGCCCCCGGGCGTCATTGCCCAGGGGCTAACGCAGAGGTGCGCCAACTGACACCCAGCTGCGTTTACTTCCGCAGGCCCAGCGACCCGATCAGGTCCAGGTACCGCTGGCGGTCGATCCGCTTGAGGTAGCTCAGCAGCCGGTTCCGCTTCGACACCAGCTGCAGCAGGCCGCGTCGCGAGGCGAAGTCGTGCCGGTGCTGCTTCGAATGCTCGGTCAGGGCTTTGATGCGGTCGGTCATGATCGCCACCTGCACCTCGGGCGAGCCACTATCGGCTTCGCCTTGCTTGTACTGGTCGATCACCTCCCGCTTGCGATCTGCGGTGATGCTCATTTTCTTGGTTTCCATGATGGGCGAGGCTCTTGTCTGCCGCCGCCCGGGCCTACGTCTAGTCCGTCAGGTCGAGCCGCGGAGTGTAGCGGAAGCGGCCGATGGTGGCAAAAGGCGCAGGCCGTGACGTCAGCGCGAAGCCGTTCGCGCGATTGGCATCGTGAATTGTGAGGCAACGTGATGGTCTCGGGCCGCTTCTACTGCAGCGTGCCCAGTGCAGCAACCTGCGTCCCGCGGAGGGATCGGATGCCCGCGGTGGCCAGGTCCAGCAGCGCGTCCAACTCATTTCGTGCGAACGTGGCGTTCTCGCCGGTCCCCTGAAGTTCGACGAGGCGGTCGTCGTGGTTCATCACCACGTTGAGGTCCACGTCGGCGGTCGAGTCCAGCGGGTAGTCCAGGTCGAGCGTCGGCCGGCCGTCGCAGACGCCGACGCTGACCGCGGTGACCGGGCCGAGCAGGGCGTCGGCGACGCCGGGGACATCCGAGCGGTGCAGGGCGGCGGCGAGGGCGACCCAGGCCCCGGTGATGCTGGCGGTCCGGGTGCCGCCGTCGGCGTGCAGGACGTCGCAGTCGCAGGTGATGGCCAAGCCGGGCATCTTGGTCAGGTCGACCGCGGCCCGCAGGGATCGGCCGATGAGCCGCTGGATCTCGGTGCCGCGGGAGTCCGGGCCGCGTCGCTTGCGGTCGGGGGTCGAGCCGGGCAGCATGTTGTATTCGGCGGTAACCCAGCCCCGCTCGGGGTTGCCGTCCTCATCGCGGGGGATCCACCGGGGCGGCTCGCTGGCGATCGAAGCGGTGCACAGCACCCGGGTCTGACCGGCGGTGATGAGCACCCCGGCCGCCGCGGCGGTCGGGAACGGCTCGATGGTGGTCGGCCGCAGCTGGTCGTGCGGGCGGGCGTCGGCGGCGGGGGTCTGGGGCATCGGGCGGAGCATGACCGGCGAGGCCCGCCGCCGCAACCCGGCCAGCTCAGCCGCCGCTGCTTGGCGGGCTCACAGCCGGCGGGCTGCCGGGGTCCGGGTCGCCCTCCCGCCGTCGAAGCGGCGCGCCGGTTGCCTGCCCGATCAGCTCCGCGGCCGGGGTTCTCTGGCGGCGCTCCAGCCAGGAAGTGGGCACCTCCGGCAGCGCCTGAGCCGTCGGCTGGCGACGCTGGGCCCGCGCCGCCCAGAAACCGATGCCGAAGAGGCTCACGTACAACGCCAATGTCACCGCCAGGACGTACCGCCAACGCACCTCGCCGAGCACCATCGTCACGCCCAGAACCGCGAACAGCGTCGCCAGGGCGTACATCACACCCACCGACTGCTTCACCGACAGCCCGGCACGACGCAGCAGGTGGTGCAGGTGCTGGTTGTCTGGGGCAAGGATCGGCATCCCCGCGGCCTTACGCCGCACGATCGCCAGCGACGAGTCCACGATCGGCAGTGCAAAGACGATCAGGCAGGCCGTGGTCAACAGCAGCGCCTTGGACCCGGTGTCGGTGAACATCAGCATGGTGGCCGCGCACAAAAAGCCCAGCAACAGCGACCCGGCGTCGCCCATGAAGATTCTGGCCGGGTTGAAGTTGAACACCAGGAATCCCAGTGCCGCCCCCACGGTCGCCAAGCACATCACGATCCGGCTGCCGTCGGCGATACCCGGATACCGCGCCGCGACCAGCAGCGAGATGCCCAGAAAGCCCAACATCGCGATGGTCGTGACCCCCGCCGCGAGGCCATCCAAGCCGTCGAGCAGGTTCATCGCGTTGCACCCGCCGACGACGAAGAACGCGATAATCAGTGTGCCCAGGAAGTAGGCCAGCGGGTCGGGTGCCTGCAGGCCCAGGACCGCGATCGCGTTAGCCGTCAGCTGCGGGCCCACGTCCTCGAGGGCCAAGGCGGCGGCGGCGAACAGCTGGCCCCCGACCTTGACGCGGGCCCGGATGCCGTAGACGTCGTCGATGACGCCGGTGATGGTGATCGCCGCCGCGCCGAGCACGATCCCGATCGGAAACTCGACGAACGGCATCGGCAACGCGTCGTCCGAGCGGATGCCCGCGGCCAGGCAGTAGAGCACCGCCACCAGCCAGCCCAAGAAAATCGCCAGCCCGCCCAGGTAGGCCACCGGCCGCTTGTGATTCTTGCGCTTCAGGTCCGGCCAGTCGACGATGCCGTACGTCAGTGCGATCCGCCGCATCACCGGCGTCGCGATCAATGAGACGACCACCGCCACCGCCGCCGCTGGCGCATACGGCCATAGTTGCTCCCACAGCCCCCCTGCTGTCAGGTCCTCAACCCGCTGTTGGGCGAGCAGCTCACTCAACGCTCGCTCTCCGGCCCGGACGCACTCACGGTGACCGACTCAGCCCACGTCCCACCCGCTTTCGGCAAGGCAGAGCTTACCAGCCGCGCCCGCTGCGCGTCGACCACCAGCCTCTCCAGGGTGTGCCGCAGCGGCGTGTCCAGCCGCCCGCCGGTCAGTTCCACCAACCGCTTCACGTCCGGCAGACGGTGCGGCGGGTCCTCAAAACCCTCGCCGTACACCCGTTCGTAAGGCACGTGCACCAGCTTGGAGCGGCCATCGGTGAGCTCGATCACCATCTGGGCCAACCGATTCACCGTCACCGCCTGATCCGAGCCCACGTTGACCACCTTGCCCCACGCCGCGGGCTCGTCCACGAGCGTCAGCACCGCAGCGACCACGTCCGCCACATCGGCAAACGCCCGAGTTTGTTCGCCATTGCCGTAAACCTCCAGCGGCTCGCCCCGCACCGCCCGCTCGACAAACCGTGGCACGACCATGCCGTATCGCCCGACCTGCCGCGGGCCGATCGTGTTGAAAAACCGCGTGCACACGACCCGCAGGCCGCTCCGGCGATGCAGGTCCAGCGCGAGGTGCTCGTCCAGCGCTTTGGTCAGGCCGTACGCCCACCGCGAGGCGGTGGTTGGGCCGTAGACCAGCTCCATGTCTTCCCGCAGCGGCAGCACGGGGCACTTGCCGTAGACCTCTGACGACGAAGCGAGGACGGTTTTGACACCGGCGTCCGCGGCCGCGGTCAGGCACGCCGCCGCGTCGGCGACGTTGGTGCGGATCATGGCCGGCGGGTCCTGGACCACGCGCTTGACGCCCACCGTCGCCGCGAGGTGGAACAGGTGCGTTGCATCTCGCCAGGTATCGGGCTGCTGGAGCACCTCGGCGGCCCGGCCGACGATCAGCCGCGTCCGATCGGGGTGCGCTTGGAGAAGTGCGTCGACGTTCGCCCGGTCGCCGGTGGACAGGTCGTCGACCAGGAGCACCGAGCCGCCCCGGGCCACCACGCGCTGGGCGAGGTGCGAGCCGATGAAGCCTGCACCGCCGGTGATGATGGCGTGCTGGTCGGCGGAGCGGGTCAAGCGCGGGGCGACTCCGCGTCCCGGTCGTTGTCCGTGTCATCGTCCAGCAGCAGGTCCGCGTCCGAGCCGTCGGCGTCATCGGGGGCGGCGTCAGACGCGTCGGCAAAGACGTCGAAGTCCTCGTCGGCGGCCGCCGCTGCGGCCGGCTGCGGGGCAGCGGCGGGCTCGGCGTGGCCGTTGGCGCTGCCGTTGGTCGATTGCTCGGTCGTCAGCCGGCGGAGTCCGGGCTCGTCTCGCGGCGCGCGGTCCATCGACGCCGAACGCAGCCGGCCCTCTCGCTGGTACTTGTAAAACTCCTCGTAGCTCTTGCGGAAGTACCCGCCGGCCGAGGTCCGCACGCGGTTGAGCACCACACCCAGCACGTCCGCCCGCTGGCCGTCCAGCTGGCTGAGCATCCGGTTGACCATGCCCCGCTGGTCCCGGCCGGCGCGGACGACCACCACCAACGCGTCGGCGTGACGGGCCAGCAGCCGCGACTCGCTGGTCAAGAGCGCAGGCGGGGCGTCGATCAGGATGAAGTCGTACTTCGCCTCCAGGTCGCCCAGCAGCAGGCGGAACGCCGTGCCCTCCAGCAGCTCCGGCGGCGAGTCGGTCGCGTCGGCACCGGCGGGCAGCACGCTGATGCCGTTGTCCAGCGTGCGGATCGCGTCGTCGAGCTTCGCTTCATCGCGGAGCACGTCGACCAGCCCCGGGGCGTGGGCGACGTCGTTGAGCTCCGCCTGCACGGGCATGCGGAAGTTCGCGTCGACGATCAGCACGCTTCGGCCGTTGAGCGTGATGCTCCCGGCGAGGTTGTGGACCAGCGTCGACACGCCCGACTCGGGCTTAGCCGAGACGCAGACCAGCGTCTTGTACCCGCGGCGGTCCATCTTCGACAGCACCGCCGTGCGGACCTGTCGGTACGACTCGGCCAGCAGCCCGGTGGGCTCGCGGAGCACGACGCCTTCGACCGCGCACGGGCCGCTGGGGTCTTCGCAGGTATCAGGCACCATGCCCAGCAGTGACACGTCCGGCAGCAGTTGCACATCCGACGGGCTGCTGACCCGCTGGTCCACCAGCTCCTTGAGAAACACAAGCCCACCCACGGCACCGAGCATCAGCACGATCGTCCCACCGATGACGATGTGCGGCTGGGGGAAGGTGAGCTTCGCCTGGTCGGGCCAGGACTGGACGATGATCCGCTCGGCGAGCGGGTGGTCCGAAGCGACCCGCAGCTCGGCGAGCGACTGTTGGGCACGCGATACACGCTCCCTGGCAGCATCAGCCTCCGCGGACAGTTGCCGGTATCGCGTGGTGCGGCTTTCGAGATCGGTCATCCGCTGCGATTCTTGCTGCAGCCGCGGCATCAGCTCTTGATACTGCGCCATGAGCGAGTCGAGGTTGGTCTGAGCACCTTCGAGCTGCCCTTGGCGAGCCTCGAGGTAGGTCTGATCGAGTGTCCGCTGAACCTCTGCGATCCGTTGATCAACCGCGCGGACCATGTTGTGCTGCGGGCCGTAGTTGCGAGCTTCGGTGAGTTCCTGCCGCTCCTCTCGCAGCATCACCAGCCGATTCCGCAGCATCTGCACCCGCGGCATCATGTCGTACTGCGCGAGCTCGCGCGACGACATTTCTTCGCTGGGTTGCTCGAGCGACGCGAGCCCCGCCCGGGCCTGCTGGATCGCCTGCTCCAGGGCCAGACGCTGCATTGACATCTCTTGGAAGTTGATTGTTGCCTCTTCGAGGCGGCCATCATCAGCGTCGGTGACTCCGAAGGTTTCGACGAACGTCCGCAACTGGGCGTTGATGCGGGACAATTGGTCTTGCGCGTCCGTCAGTTCGTTGGTGAACGCGGACCTGAGGCTCCGGTCCGAGTCTTGCCGCTGCCCCTCAAGCCACTGACGATAGATAGCCAGCACGTGGTTGAGGATCTTCGGGGCGTCGTCGGACTCGCTGGTGGACGCCTGGAGCCGCAGCAGCGCGGAGCCACGTGGGACCCCCACGGACAGGACGTCGTCCTGCAGGCTCTCCAGCGCGGCGGCGTGGTCACCGTTGAACTGGCGGACCCACTGCGTGCGGCTGTCGCTGAGCACCTGGTCGCCGTTCATCTGCCGGTCCGACTCGTCCCGGCGGATCGCCGCGAGCAGGATCGCTTCGGACTGCAGCAGCGCTTGCTGGTTGGCGAGGAACCGCTCGACCTCGTCGGCGTTCTGGATGCCGCCGTCGGTCGCGCTCATCGGGTTGCCCATCCGCGACTGCAACGCGGCGGCGGCGGTGGACGTGTACCGCGGCGCCTCCATGCGGAGGACCAGGTACAGCCCGACGCCGATGAGCGTCGCGATGACCGCGGTGGTGACCAGCAACCACGCGTACTGGCGGAGCACCCGCATCGGGTCGATCGCCTTGAGCTTGCCGGATGCGGGCGCGGGCAGCGCCCCGGTCGTGGGGCCGATCGGCGGGATGGTGGACATGGGGTTGGATGTCATGGCTTGGTTCTCCGCCCCCCGGGACTTGCGACCGGAGGGAATCCCTCGGATCAGGAATCGCTGATCTGCTGCAGCATGGCTTCGGCCTGCCGGCGTGTGTCTTCGTCTTGCTGGCTGTTGGCCAGCCGCATGGCCTCGTACAACGCGGCCCGGGCGCGGTCTGGCTCGTCCTGTGCCATGAACACCTGGGCCAGGTGGTACTGCGAAACCGCCAGCGGCTGGACCTGCAGCGCCTGCTGCAGGACACGGCGGGCCTCGTCGTGCTCGCCGCTGCGGTGCAGCGCCCAGCCCAGCGTGTCCAGCACCGCCGCGCTGCGAGGCGCAAGCTCCACCGCCCGGCGGGCGTAGGGCACCGCGGTCTGCGGCTCGTCGAGGTCGCTGACCAGCAGGAACGCGAGGTTGTTCAAAGACTGCACGTCATCGTCGCGGATCGCCAGCACCCGCTCGTAAGCCTCGCGGGCCTGCTGGTGCTGCCGCATCTCTTGGTGCGAAACGCCCAGCAGCTGGTGCGCCTGGACCTGCTGCGCCGGGTCCAGCTGCTCCAGCTGGCCGGACAGGCCCTCCAGGCGGCGGACCACCGCGTCGTGTCGGCCGCGCTGACCCTCCAGCCGGGCGGCCACCAGCTGCACCTGCACCGGCGCGACCCCGCTCGCGTGCTGCTCGAGCATCGCCACCGTCTGCTCCAGACCCACCGATTGGACCAGCGGCCCGAGCACGACCGCCAGCCGCTGCGGGTCTTGGATCCGCTCCAGCACGCGGGCAAAGACCTGCTGGGCCGACTCCTGGTCGCCGGTCTGCCACAGCGCCTGACCCCGGGCCGCCTGCAGCGCCGCGGATTCGTTGAGCACGTCCGGGTGCTCGCCGAGCAGGTCCAGCGCCTCGGCCGGCCGGCCGTTGGCCAGCAGCAACCGCACCAGCGGGCCCACCGTCTGAAGCTGTGGCTGCGCCTCCACGATCGTCCGGCGATCGGCGATGGCACCGGCGTGGTCACCGCTGGCCTCACGCAGCCCCGCCCGCTGCGCGATCCAGTTCAGGTCATTCGGGAACCGCCGCACACCCTCCTGCACCACCGTCAACGCCCCGGCGATGTCGCCCCGCTGCGCGAGAAGCTGGCCCAGCTGACGCCGCACCGATGGCTGCTCGGGCATCAGGTTGACCGCTCCCTGCAACGCGGCGATGGCCTCGTCCAGCCGCCCGGCGGCGGTGAGCAGATTGGCCCGCAGCACCTGACCCGCGGGGCTGCCCGGACGGCTCTGCAGCGCGGTCTGCACGTCCCCCAGCGCCGCGTCACGCTGGGCCGGGTCCTGCGCGAGCACTTGGGCCCGACGCATCAGCACACCGGGCATATCGCCCGCGCCGCCGGCGTCGACCGCCACATTCAGTTGTTCAATCGCTGTCTCGCGGTCGTTCTCGAGCAGCGCGATCTGGGCCCGCAGCTGCGCCGCCTGGGCGGGCTCGGCCAACCGGTCGATGAACCGCCGGGCGTACTCCAGCCGGTCCTGCCGCAGGTGCGACTCGATCAGCCGGATGAGCACGGGCTGGTCCTCGGGAAACTGCTGGTGCAGCTCGCCGTAGAGCCCCGCGGCCGCCTCGTGCTGACCCAAGTCGAACAGCCGATCGGCCATCAGCCGCGTGGCCAGCCGCCGGTCGGGGTCTTCGTCTTCGCGGAGCTCGGCGAGCACCCGGAGCCCGTCGGCGTCGCGGCCGGCGGTGATCAGGAACTGGGCCCACACGAGCCGATCCTCCAGCGTCGCGGGGTCCTGGGCGTCGATGTACTGACGCATCACGGCGATCGCCTGGTCGCCCTGGTCCAGCGCCTGGTGGGCGTTGGCCAGGACCATGGCGTTCTGCCGGGTCAGGCCTTCATCCTGGACCAGCCCGTCGAGCGTCTGAATGGCGGCGGCGTCGCCCTGCTGGGCCTGGAGCAGCGCGAGTGCGCGAATATTGTCGCGGTTGCCGGGCTGTTGCTCGGCGAGCTCTCGCCGCTGCTGCATCGCCCTGGCGGCGCTGCCGTACTGCTGCTCGTAGCGGAGGTACTGCTCACGCAGCGCCGCGTCGACCTGCCCCGAACGGACCATGGCCCGGAGCATCAGCAGGGCCTCGCTGGTCTCGCCGCGGCGGTCCAGCAGAGCGACCAGCTGCCGCCGGGCCGAGCGGTCGTCGGGCTGCTGCCGAAGCGCGGTCCGCAACGACTCGAGTGCGCCGTTCTCGTCGCCCGCTGCGACCTGGGCGGTGGCCAGCAGCCGCCAGCCTTCGCCGAAGACCTGCCGCTGCTGCAGCGCCCGCCGCAGGTGCGTCACGGCCTGGGCGGGCTCGCCTTGGGCCAGGGCGAGCCGGCCGCGCATGAAATCGCCGCCGGCCAAGTCGATGTTCTCATAAGCCCCCTGCCGGATGTAGCCGTTGGCCCGCTGCCAGTTCTCGTCCGCCAGCGCCTGGTTAAAGCCGGTCTCGATCACCAGGGGGTGGTCGGCCTGCTGGCGGGTGGCCTCGGCGAACAGCTCTTCGGCCCGCTGCTCGTTGCCCTGCTGCCGCTCGAAGCGCATCTCCGCGAGCATGCGGACGATCGGGTCGTCGATCTGGTCCAGCTCGGACTGCACGACGGCGGCCACATCGGCCGAGCCCTCGGCCACGTCCAGCCGTACGGCCAGCCGCTGGGCCTGGGCCTCGGGCAGCCCGGCCTCGCGGGCATTGGCCAGCAACTCGCGGCGCTCGGCGGGGTCGGGCGTGATGGCCAGCAAACGGGCCAGCAGGTTCACGTCCGCCGGGTTGGACTGGACCATCGTGACGTACTGCTCGCGGGCCTGCTCGGCCTGGCCGGTGCGGAACAGCAGCTCGGCGTGCAGCCGGTTAGCGGCGGGCATCTGCTCCAGGGGCAGCTGGTCCAGCATGGCCAGCGCCTGCTCGGGCTGACCGGACGAAGCTGCGATCTGGGCCTGCAGCACCGGCATCGCCGGGTGCTCGATACCGTCCTGAACCATCGCCTGCAGCTGGGCGTTGGCGGCTTGCAAGTTGTCGGTGTTGATCAGCAGCTCCACCAGCTGCAGCCGCTGCTGGGTGAGGCCCGGTCGGGCGGCGACCAGTCGCTCGAGCAGCTGGACCGCCTCGCCGGTTTGGCCGGATCGGCGGGCGGCATCCGCGGCCAGCGCCAGCAACGAAGCGTCGCCGTGGCCCCGGGCTTCGCTGGCTCGCGTGAGGTGCTGCAGCGCCTCGGCCCATCGGGAGCGGACCACGGCCAGCCGGCCGCGCAGCTCCTGCATCTCCGGCGTGTCCTCGCTGCCCATCGAGGTCGCCAGACGATCCATCGCCTCGCGGGCCTGAGTCAGCAGGGCGTCGCGCTGCGAGGGGTTTCGCCGGGCCTGTTCGATCAGCAGCCGGGCCAGCTGATACGTCGCCTGTGACTTGGCCTGGTTGTATCGGGTGAAGTCCACCGCGTCGGCGCGGACCGTCGCCTGCTCCACCTGCTCGAACGCCGCGATGGCTTCCTCGAGCCGGCCCTGGTCGGCTCGGATCTGCCCGAGCCGCAGCCCCATCGCCAAGTCGTACGGGTCCTCGCGGAGCGACGCCATCGCCAGCTGCTCCGCCCGCTGCAGGCCGAGGGTGGCGGTCGCGGCGTCATCGGTCGCCGGGGTCGGCTCACGATCCAGCACCATCAGCAGGCCCAGGGTCTGCATCAGGGCGACGCCGTCGGACGGGTCGGCGGCGAGCTGCTGCTCGGCCTGCCGGACGTGCTGGCGGGCGATGTCCTGCTGCGCCTCGTCGCCCGAAAGCAGCGTGGTCGCGTGCTGCAGCAGGCGGGTCGGGTCTTCGGGGGCCAGCTCGACAGAACGCCGGCTGTGGGCGAACGCCTGCTCGCGTGCCGCGTCGGCGGCCTCCTGCTCGTTCTGCTGCTCCTGCCGGGCCGCTTCGAGCTGGTACCAGCGGGCCAGGGCGGACTGGACCTCGGCGTCGTCGGGCATCGCCTCGGCGGCGGCGTTGAGGTCGTCCAGCGTCTGCTGCCGCTCGCCGGGCGTGGACTGCAGCGTCAGCCGGTGCACCTGGCCGATGCCGCGGTATTTGCGGGCGAGCACGTCGGCAGCGTTGCGCTGCAGCGCCTCGTCGGCGGCCTGCATCAGGTTGTCGTAGAACGCGGGGCTCAGCCGGCGGGCCCGGTCGACCAGCAGCTCGTAGTACAGCTGCGCCGACTGGGCGTCGCCGGGCCGCTGGGACACGAGGTACGCCGCGTTGCCCAGGGCCTTGCGGGTCAGCTCGGTGGCCTCGGCCTGATGCTGGGGCTGCTGCTCGCCCAGCGCCTCGATCATCGCGATCCGCAGGTTGTGCTGATCCTGCCGCCGCCCCAGGGACCGCTCCCAGTGCCGCAGGCCCTGCTGCATCGCCTCGTGATATTCCTCGAACTCGCCCTGCTCCAGGTGCTGCTGAGCCTGGGCGATGAACTCCTCGCCGGCCACGCGGTCCCGCTCCGGACGGGCCAGGCGGTCGACGATGAAGAACGCGCCGATGGCCCCGAGCACCAGGACGACCACGCTGCAGACAATCAGGACGACTTTGACGTTGATGCGAGTGGCCATGGGCTCAGAACTCAATCGGAACAGGGGGCTTACGAAGGATCATCGGCGGGGTAGGCACCGCTCTGGACCTGGGTCCAGTCCGGCAGGGTCGCCATGATCTCCGGGAGCATGTGGGTAAGGAAGTCGCTGGTGACGGCCGTGGCCCGGTCGGCGTCGCCGATGCCCGGGACCATGACCTCGATCTTGCAGTAGTAGCTGTAGCGGTCGGTGGGGTCGAAGCCGCTGAGGCGGACCAGATTGGGCGAGGCGAGGTACCGGCCGTTGGCGGCAAAGAAGTAGATCACGCTGTGCCGCTGGGTGTTGAGCACGTCGGTGGTGCTGCCGAAGACGAAGCGGCTCGCGTCGATGTTCAGCTCCGGCACGAGCGTGGCGGCGTCGGGCCGGGCGGGGTCGTTGATCTGCGTGTCGAAGGTGTACTGGCCCAGGTCCGTATCAACGCTGTACGGCGAGGCATCGAGCGTCAGCCGGGTGCTGCCGCTGTTGATCTGCTCCAGGCCGCCGGCCACGAAGCAGCGTTCGGGCACGTGGGGGACCGTATCGACGGTGCCGGTGTAGTAGGCGATGTGCAGCCGCACGACGTGGCCCGCGGCGAAGGAGGCCTCGCCGTCGACGTTGTGGCGGGTGTCCACGTAGGTGCGTGTGATGTAGGTCGTGGTGCCCAGGGCCTCGATGATCTCGGGCGGCAGGCGGTCTTCCTGGCTGTGCATTTGCCACGGGCCCACGTCGCGGGGCAGCATCTCGAAGCTGTGCCGCGGCTCGATGGGCAGCTTGAGCAGCGCAAGCTCGGTCAGCGAGACCACGCCGGCCTTGCCCACCGCCGCTGTACCCAGCACCCCGGCGCACAGCGCCAGCATCACCGGCAGCCGGCCGGTCCCGGGCAGCATCCGCGGCAGCAGCGCGAACATCGCCACCACGCCCACCGCCAGCAACGCCGCGAGGACCCACAGCACCGCCGTGGGCATCGCCGGCAGGATCTCCTGGCCCGACGCGGCGTCGAGGCTCACGGTGTACAGAAGGCCGACGGCCAGCGTGACGCCCACCCCGATGGCGAGGCCCCGGGCGATCGCCGGCCAGTTCAAGCCCCGGCGGGCAGGACCGGCGTCCGCACCCGGGTCGTCGGTCGGGCTCGCCGCGGGCTCATCGGCCTCGGCGGGGCCCTCACGGATGACCATCTTGTCCAGCACCCAGCCCAGCGCGAGGAACAGGCCCATCGCCGGGATCAGCATCAGCATGCCCACCATCGTGTGGAAGCTGCCCTGGGCCATCTCCGGGTCGTAAAGCGTCAGCAGGCCCAGCGCGGTGACCCGCCCGATGTTCACCGCGATCGCGATCGGCACCGCCAGCAGGACCATGATCAGCCGCTGCCACCAAAGCCGGTCGAACAGGAACGCCAGCGCCACGCCCAGCGCCAGGAACGCCATGAGCATCCGCAGGCCCGAGCAGGCCTCGGCGATATTGAGCGACTCGGTCGTCATCACCCCCGCCGCGTTGCGAAAGCTCATGTGCAGCGTCGAGCCGGCGTGGTCGACTTCGTAGTCCATGAACAGCGAGATCACCTGCAGCACAAACGCCGAACCGTGCGACGCGATGACCTGCAGCTTGAAGGCGACCTGCTGCCAGATGGCGTCGGGGATCTTGACCGCGAAGACCAGGAACGCGACCGGGAAGGCCAGGACCCGCATGATGCGTGGCCCGAGCAGCAGCAGCAGCAGGCCCGCGAGGCTGAGGATCATCGCGTAGCCGCGGAACATGTCGTTCCGGCCCGGGTAGATCCACCAGGCGTAGGACAGCAGCCCAAAGAAAAACAGCGGCAAGCCCCACCAGCAGACCCGGCGGGGCGTGGCCAGCAGCCGCTGGCGGTGCTGGAAGATGTAGAACGCGCTGATGAACGGGATAACAATCGTGTGAGACCAGTTGGGGTCTTTGCTCGCCCGCCAGGTGAAGTGGAAAAACTCCCAAAACAGGGCCACGAACAGCAGCGACAGCACCCCGATCCAGACCATCCCGCGGACCGATCGCAGCCAGTGGTCTTCGGGTAGCAGGCCCGCGTCGGTCGCGGTCGGCGGCCGGCTCGCCGAGGCTACGGCGGCGGGGGCGGCGACCGGGTTGGCGGGTGAGCGGGTCATTCGGCGTCAGCAGGCAAGCGAGGCAGACGGGTCCGGATCGAGGGGGCGACAGATAGACCGCCCCCGCGGCCCCCGATGAGCGGTGTTACGCCGAGCCGGCGTAAACGGTTCGACCCGCACCGCCTGAATCGGCGATCGCGGGCTCTCTAGTTTGGCAGGTTCGCCGGAGCCCGCAAGTGTGAGCACGATGTTGACGGCCACGCGGCGTGGACGGGGCCGGATGTGCCGGTGGTGCGGGTTGGATCGCTCTGTGGAGGTGCCGGTTAATCTCGGCACGATGTCCAGACCAAGCGACCCCCCCGGCGACCGCCAGCGCAACGTCATCTGGCTCTTCGGCGATCAGCACCGGGCCCAGGCCCTGGGCTGCGCCGGCGACCCGAACGTCCACACCCCCGAGATCGACCGGCTCGCCAGCGAGGGGCTCTCGCTGCAGGGCGTGTCGGGTTGCCCGCTGTGCTGCCCGTACCGCGGGTCGCTGCTGACCAGTCGGTACCCCCACGAGGCGGTGCCCGGCCACGAACACCCGCTGCCCGATGGGATGCCCACGCTCGCCGAGCCGTTCAACGACGCGGGCTACCACACCGCCTGGCTGGGCAAGTGGCACGTCAACGGCGACAAGGAGCGCGACGGCCGGAATGCCTTCGCCTACGTGCCCCGGGACCGCCGCGGGGGCTTTCAGCTCTGGCTGGGCTACGAGAACAACAACAGCCAGTGGGACGCCTTCCTTCACGGCCACGACGAGGCGGGCGACGAGGTCGAGCACTACCGACTGCCCGGCTACGAGACCGACGCCTTGGTCGATCTGCTGCTGGATTACCTGGCTCGCCGCGCCCAGGACGGCCAGCCGTTCTTCGTCGCCTGCAGTGTCCAGCCGCCGCACGACCCGTACGTCGCCCCCGCCGAGTGGATGCAGCGGCACACGCCCGGCCGGATCCGATACCGGCCCAACGTGCCCCGCATCGACGCGGTCCGGCAACAGGCCTCGCGCGAGCTGGCGGGCTACTACGCCATGATCGAAAACCTCGACGCCAACCTCGGCCGAATCCGCGACGCGCTCTGGAAGCTGGACCTCATCGAGCAGACCCACCTGATCTTCTTCTCCGACCACGGCGATATGCACGGCAGCCACGGCCAGTTCAAGAAGACCTCCCCCTGGGAAGAGGCGATGCGGGTCCCGATGATCTTCGGCGGCACCAACCCCCGTTACGGCGGCCACACCGGCCAACGCGACCTGCTCATCAACCACGTCGACCTCGCCCCCACCTCCCTGGGCCTGTGCGGCATCGACCCGCCCGACTGGATGCGCGGCTTCGACTACAGCGGCGCCCGCTTGAAAGACCGCGACATGCCCGGCGAGCCCCCCGAATCCGCCTTCCTCCAGCTGGTCGCCCCGACCGGCCACGGCCACAGCATCGATCGCCCCTGGCGCGGCGTGGTTACCCGCGACGGCTGGAAGTACGCCTGCCTCGAGCACCAGCCCTGGCTGCTGTTCGACCTCAGCACCGACCCCTACGAGCAGCGCAACCTCGCCCACAACACCGCCTTCCGCCACCACCGCACCCGCCTGCACACCCTGCTCGCCGACTGGATCGACCGCACCGGTGACGAGTTCCCCCTGCCCAACCTCAACTCATAAAGCCCACGCCTTCAGGCGTGGGCAGGCCCCCGTCGCTCCACATCGCGCCGCCTCAATCTTCCGGGGGGGGCGGTCAATGCTCCGCCGCCCACTGCCGCATCTTCGGCAGCACCAGCTCCCGCGCCACGATCCGCACGCACGCCGCGATCGGGATCGCCAGCAGCATCCCCATCAGCCCCGCCAGCGACCCGCCGACCAAGACCACCAGCAGCACCGTCAGCGGGTCCAGGTTCGTCGCCTTGCCCTGCACCACCGGCTCGACCACGTACGCGTCCAGCGACTGGGCGATCAAGTACACCACCGATGCCCCGATCACGTCCCACCACAGGCTGAAGTCGTTCTCCGCGTACCCGTCCACCGTCGCCAGCAGCACCGCCACCGGCCAGACCGCCATCGCCGCATACGGCACCAGGTTCAGCGCCGCCCCCGCCAGCCCCAGCAGCAGCCAGTACGGCACGTCCGTCACCGCCCAACCGACGCTCAGCACGATCGCCACAACCACCGACTGCACCAGCCGCCCGCGGATGAACGCCGAGACCGACGCGTCCATCTTGCCGACCACCTCGACCACCCGCGCCCGCCGGCTCGCCGGGATGTAGGGCAAAAACCACGTGACCAGCGCGTCCCACTTCCACACGAAAAAGAAGAAGCAGAACACCACCACCACCGCCGCGATCAGCAGGTAGCTCGCCCAGCCCAGCGCCCCGGTCAGCAGCCCGCCGCCCACGTCGAACAGCCGCCCCACCGCCCGGAACACCGCCCCGAAGTCGATCGCCGCAGCGTCGAACGACTCCATCCAGTCCCGCAGCCTCGCCCGCAGGTCTTCCACGTCGTGGCCTGCCCACCCGACGATCACCCGCACGTACCCCGGCATCGCCTCGGCCAGCTGCACCGCCTGCTGCACCAGCAGCGGGATCAGGTACGCCAGCAACCCCGCCATCGTCAGCGTCGCCGCCGCCACCAGCACCAGCGCCCCCCACGGCCGCGGCAACCCGCGCTTCTGCATCAGCGACACCACCGGGTTAAACACGTACGCCAGCGCCAGCCCCACCAGCACCGGCGTGAGCACCGACCGCACCGCGTACAGCAGCCCGAACACCGCGGGCAGCACCAGCGACAGCACCACCAGCGTCACCGCCACCCCGACCATCACCTGGAACCACCGCCGCTGCCACACCGGCGGCTGGGTCAAGGTCTCATCAGCGCGAACAGGGGGCGCAGGTTCCATACGCCCTGTATCGGCATGTGGACCCAAGAGTCCCGAACTGCCCCGCCGACACCGGTTTAGCGGCTGCGGCGAAGCCGCGCCCGCAGGCCGCCGCCGGGGGCAGCTGCGCTGCACCCGCTAAACGCGATGCGCCCTACACATCCGACTCTTCCAGCAACGGCTTCGGGTAATGAAACGCCGTCTGGAAGTCGAACACGCCCTCGAAATCGCGCAGTGAGTCGCCGTCGTTTTTCCGCAGCAGGCCCGAGTCGACCATCGCGTAGACGATCTGGCCAAAGTCGGTGCACTGCCGGACGTTCCACCGATCCAGGACCGCCTTGGCCAGCAGGCCGTACTCGCTCACCGCGTAGTCCCGCAGGCCGCGGCACAGCTGCTGACCCGAGACGTGTCGCGACGACTGCGCCTCATCCATGACCTCTTCGTCGGTCATCGGCAGGGCCGGTTCTTCTTCGCCGTGAATCTGGCGGACCGTGTAGTCCAGGCCACGTCGGACAAAGTCGAACGCGTCGGCGGGGTACTGGGTCGGCTTGGCGATCTCGTGCAGGTCAACGGGGATCATGAACGGCTCCGCGGGAAGGGTTCCCATCATAGCTGCCGCTCCGGGGGGCCTCGATATCGGCAACCGCGGGTATTCTGAGGTCAAGATGCTCACGCCGTCCAAAAGCGCGATGCGACGCCGGATGCGGAAGGTCCGGGACCGGCTGCCCGCCGATCGCCGGCGTGAGCTGTCCCGCCGAATCGCCCAGCGGACGCTGGACCTGCCGGAGCTGGTCAGCGCACGCAGCGTGTTCCTGTACCTGGATTCGGGCAGCGAGGTCGGGACCCGCCTGATCGCCGGCGAACTGCTGGACCGCGGCGTGGTGGTCGGCTCCCCGGTGATCCGCGGCGGCGGGGTCGAGCAGGCGGGCAACCGCTCCGGCGGGGTGATGCTGGCCCATCGGCTGGTGTCGCTGCAGCAGGTTCGGCCGGGCATGTACGGCATCGACGAACCGACGTCCGGCCGGCCGCTTGAAGAGCCGCCTGATGTCACGCTGACCCCCGGGATCGCCTTCACGCCAGAGGGCTTCCGTCTCGGCCACGGCGGCGGCTTTTACGACCGGTACCTGGCCAGCCAGCCAAGCACCGTCGCGATCGGCCTCGCCTTCGAGTCGCAGGTCGTCGCGGAGCTGCCCCACGCCGAGCACGACCGGCCGATGCAGCGCGTCGTCACCGATCGGCGGGTGCTGATCTGCCGGGCAACGTCCGCATGTTGACCGCGGCGGGGACTTAATCGCCGATAGACCTGCGGTGATCCTCAGGATGCTCAGGGATGTGGCGTGGCGGGTCGGCTCGCGCGGCGGGGTGGCGGCGGGTGTGCTGCTGTCGGTCGGCAGCGCGGCGGCCCAGGAGCTCACGGCCGAGGAGCTCGCTGAGCAGACCCTGGTCTGGGACCTGGAGCACCTGCCGACCGTCGCCCGGACCGTCTGGCACGCGACGCTGTTCAACGCCGGCGACGCGGACATCCGCCTCAACCAGCTGGTCATCGCCGGCCTGCTGCTGCTGCTGGGCCTGTGGCTGGCCAAGCGGCTCGCCCGGCTGGTGCGGCATCGGCTGACGCGGATGCAGCGCGTGGACCCCAACGCCGCGGCGGTGATTCAGCGGGTCGTGTTCTACGCCCTGGCGGCCATCGCGGTCCTAGTCGCCCTGCCGATCGCCGGCATCCCGATCACGATCTTTACCGTCCTGGGCGGCGCGGTCGCGATCGGCGTGGGCTTTGGTGCCCAGACGTTTTTCGCCAATCTCATCAGCGGCGTGATCATCATGGTCGAGCGGCCGATCCGCCTGGGCGACATCGTCCAGCTGGCCGACACCGAGGGGCGCGTGGAGGAGATCGGCAACCGCTGCACCCGGCTGCGGCGCTTTGACGGCATCGACGTGCTGGTGCCCAACGGCAAGATCCTCGAGAACGAGGTCATCAACTGGACACTCTTCGACGACAAGATCCGCGGGACCGTCACGATCGGCGTGGCCTACGGCTCGGACGCCCGCCGGGTGGCGGACCTGCTGCAGCAAGCCACCGCCGAGCATCCCCGCGTGCTCAAAGACCCCGAGCCGACCGTGGTGTTCGAGGACTTCGGCTCCGACGCGTTGATGTTCGTGGTGTACTTCTGGACCAACGTCTCGCGGCCGATGGACCTCAAGCGGGTGCAGAGCGACGTGCGGTTCCGCATTGACAAGGACTTCGCCGAGGCGGGCATCACGATCGCGTACCCGCAGCGGGACGTGCACCTGGACACGCTCTCGCCCCTGCGGGTGCAGGTCACCCGCGACGCCGCGGCGTGAAGCCACCTCCTTGAGCACCTGCCAGACAGTCCCGCCAATTTGAGCCACCTCGTAATAGCCGGGCCGCTACGCGGCCCTGGCGAAGCTTGCGGTGCGCGGCAGCGTCCCAGTTCGCGGGATCCTGAACGTCGCGCCAGGGCCGCGTAGCGGCCCGGCTATTGCGCCCCTCGATGGATGCATCAGTACCTGCTGGCCGCCGTTGCAGACATCAAGCGGGGTGAGCGGATGATCTGTGGGTTCGACACTGCTGCGAAGTGATCTACGCCGGCTTGGGCTCGACCTGCTCGGGGTCCGTTTCGTCGGCCGCCTCTTCGCTGGCGAAGATCGGGGCGATGCCCTGCCGCCAGGACCAGCGGCTCGCGGGCCGGGGTTCGTCGCCGCCGAAGTGGATCGTCGCCCGGGCCCGGGGCACCACCACATCGACGCCGCGCGTAAACGCGACCGCCAGCTCGACCGGCTGGTCCTTGGGCCGGTGCAGCGTCAGCGTCCCACCGCGGATCAACGGCACCGCCAGGTCGTACCGCCGGCCGCCGCTTTGCAGGTCCTTGACGACCAGCACGTCCGGCGACTTGTTGGTGATCTTCACCGACTCACTGTCCAGCGTCACCGTGTACCGGTCGGTGTCGGTGGTCTGGGTCACGGTCAGCGGATCGCGCTGCAGGTCCTCGTCATGCTCGAGGTTCATGATGGCCAGGAACTTGTCGGTGTACTCGGCGAGGAAGCCCGGCAGCTCGACCGCCGGCGTGCCCTCCCCGGCCCCGGCGACCTGCACCACGACCGGCCGGCCGATGTGGGCCTCGAGGATCGGCTCGTAGGCGTTGCCCGCCGCGCCCAGCAGGGTCGTGCCGATGTCGCTGACCGCCCCCTGCTGCTGGTTGAGCACGGCGCTGCCGGGCCGGGACTTGGCCACCGCCCCGACGATCGCCGAGATGGCCTTGGAGAACGCATCCCGCAGCGTGTTGATCAGGTTGCGGAACTTGCGGACCAGCCGCCGCCAAAGCCCCGGCCGGTGCAGCTTGCGGGCCTGCTTCTGCCGGCACCGGCGCTGGTTCTGATCCTGCGCCGCGGCCACCCGGCAGATCACCAGGCCGGTCGCCTCCAGCTCGGGCTGGTAGACCATCGCCGAGGACTTCACCAGCCCGCGGCTGTTGGTGTACGGCTGATCGAAGCGCAGCTCGAGCCCGGCGCTGTAGACGGTCAGGTCGCCCCAGAAGCATCGGCCGTCGGTGGTGAGGTAGCTCGTGTGGTACTTGCGGAACAGCTTGAGGCACTTGTCCCGCTGCCAGATCTTGACGACCACGCCGATGATGGCGGTCAGGAAGATGAACAGCAGCACCAGCAGCAGGCCGTTGTCCAGCAGGACCTGCCAGACCGGCTGGGCGGTATCGGAAGAGGCGGCGTCGGCCTGGCCCAGCAGCAGCATCGACGAAGGCTAGCCGAATGTCCCGGGGTGGATTCGAACCACCGACCTGCGGATTAGAAGTCCGCTGCTCTATCCGACTGAGCTACCGGGACCGGGGGTCCAGTGCCCGCGGCAGGGTTCGAACCTGCGACCTCAGCTTTAGGAAAGCCGTGCTCTATCCAACTGAGCTACGCGGGCGG
>CAZVBW010000024.1:0-48857 GCA_964625505.1 uncultured Phycisphaeraceae bacterium | reverse complement strand
CGTCGATGGCCAACAACCCGGTGAGGGTTGACAATCTTCTACATAGCTGAAAGCGGAGCTTGCTGAGCGTGACGCGCTGTCGCGATTTTCGCTGTCGCCTTGCCGTTGCATCTTCGTTGGCTCCTGAACGGGACGGTGCGGTGGGTTCCACGTTCGACCTGTCCAAAAGGTTAAAGACGCTATCTCACAGCCGTTTTCCGATTGCTTGAAGATCGCGTTAATTCGCGTGTTCTTCTGATGAGACCAACGAAACGCTCAGCGGTTTCGAGCGGACTGGCGCCAAGGCGGACTGGCCGTCCCGTGAGGTCGCCTGGGTCTGAGCACGGCCAACGAGTGACCGTGGCGCGGTACGCGCTCCGCCTCTCGTGGCTTCGTTCTAAAACTGCGAGGCCATGCGGTAGCCCACGCTGCGGACCGTCTCGATGTACTTCTGGTCGTCTCCGAGCTTGCGGCGGAGGCTGTGGACCCGACTATCGACCGTCCGGTCGCTCACTTCGGTTGCGGTTCCATGCATGGATTGCAGGATGTCATCGCGGGTGAGTGTGCGGCCCGGGCGGCTTGCGAGCAGGTACAGGATGCGGAATTCGCTGACGGTCAGGCCCAGCCGATGGCCGCCGAGGTAGGCCTCGTACTGCCGCGGATCGACGAGAAGATCGCCCACCTGAACGGCTGACGGTTCCTGGCTGCCGCCTGCTCTGGGCGAGCAAGCCGACGCGGCGTAGCGCCGGAGCAGGCACTTGACTTGCGCCACGAGCATTTCGTCGGTGACGGGCTGTTCGATAAACCCGTCGGCACCCACCCAGAGGCTGTTGACCACCTCGCGATCGTCTTGGACCGAGCCGATCATCACGATCGTGACGCCACAGGTTTGCGGGTCACGCCGCATCTTGCGGCAGAACGCGAGGGTGCCGTCGGGGTCCGTGTTGTAGTCCATGATCACCAGGTCCAGCAGCTGGTCACGGACGACGCCGACGGCCTGGTCGATGTTGGTGGCCTGAGTCAGGTCAAAGCCGGTGCCCTTCATCGCGTCACTCAGAAGGACGAGGCACGCGTCGTCACCGGAGACGATCAGTGTCCGCGCGACCCAAGAGATAAACCCCGAACGCATCATCGCGGCAACCATGGCTAGCCCTCCGTCGGTTCGACACCCTGTGAGCTGATCGTCGGCGGGGTCGCCTGCTCATCGAGCAGCCGGACCTGGCTCGTCTGATCGATCACGATCTGCGGCCGGCCGCGGTAGCTGGACAGCACGCCCACGATGGCCACCTCCCGATCCTGCAGGTAGGTGGACGGGTCCCCGTTGAACGATCGGTTCAACTCGTCATACAAGTCGGGGAAGGCGACCGCGTAGAACCCTTCGCGTTGGTCCGGCGCGGAGAAATGGATTCGGAATGATCGGCCGGTCGAGGAAACCCCGGCGGCGGTCACCCGTCCCACCACCGCGTGCCGACGCTCCGGCTCTTCTTCCAGGATCAGGCGGATCTGCATCTCGTCATCGACGTGAACCACGGCGTGGGCGTCTGGGGCGGCATCTCGCCCCCGGACCAGCAAGCCTTCCACCTCCGATCCGCGCGGCGCCGCATCATCAGCGGTTCCAACGGTCGGGGCCGTGGGCTCGGCACCCACGAGCGTGTCACGCAAGGCCAGTTCCCGCCGGGCGGGGTGCATCCAGCTGACCGTGGCGGCGTAAATCGCTCCGACGGCCACGAGCAGGCCCAGCACCAGCGCCAGCAGCGGGATGAACGATTCGCGTCGGGCCCGGCGGCGATTGGTGGATGAAGCCGCGAGGCCCTCGGGCAAGCCCTCCGTCGCGCCCGACGAGGTGACCGGAACGGTCAAGCCCCACAGGGCATGCGAAAACTGCTCGGCGCTCCATCGCTCCTGAGGGCGTTTGGCCAACGCCCGCTCCAGCACCGTGGCGAGTTCCTCGCCCACGTCCGGGCGAACCGACAGAAGATTGGGCGGCGGCTCGCGGATGTGCTTCATCACGAGCTGCCGAACGCTGGGCGCCTTGAAAACGGGCTGGCCCGCCAGCAGATGCCACAACGTCGCGCCCAGGCTGTAAATGTCCGAGGCGGAAGTGGCCCCATTGCCCCGTGCCACTTCGGGCGCCATGTAGCAGGGGGTTCCCACAATCTGCCCCATCGCGGCTTCCGGTTCATCGACCCGTTCCGCCAACCCAAAGTCGGTGACTTTGCACATCCCGTTGCGGCCGAGGATCAGGTTGGCCGGCTTGATGTCCCGATGCACCACACCCATCCGGTGGGCGTAAGCGAGCGCCTGGGCCACCTCGGCGCCGATCCCGCAAGCTCGGCGGACGTCGATCGAGTCAACCGATTCCAGCAGCGAGGCCAAGTCCGAACCGGGCACGAACTCCATGGCAATGAAGTGCCATTGATCGTGATGCCCGATCTCGTAGATCCGGACAATATTCTCGTGGTCCAGCGCGGCAGCGGATCGGGCTTCGTGAACGTACCGATCCAGTGCGACGGTGTCCCCCCCACGCTCGACCCGCTCGGGGAAAAGCTTCAGGGCGACACGGCGCTTCAGCGACATATCCTCGGCGCAGTAAACGATCGCCATGCCGCCACGGCCGATCTCTCGGACAAGCCGATACTGGCAGATCACCCGACCTTCCCAAGGCTGCTGAGTTGGCGTCATGCGGGCCTCGCCTCCACCCGAACGACGACGCTACGTTGCGATTTTGCTCTTCATGTCACGGGGTCGTGAAGATGGGGTTAGGACCTGCCTGCCGGAGTCCTATATGCCTTGGTATGACACGGGCCTTGCTCACCGATAGCTGAACCTCTTCCGACGCTGCCACAGGTCAGTCAGATCGAATCCTGCCCCCGCAATTGTCAATACACGGCAACGTCGCCTCCCACGCGGGGGCGTGGATAGAATCTTTCGTCGGCGTCGCTGAATCGACTTACCGGTAAGTCGCCCCCCGCGGGTGCGTGGATTGGTGAGAGCACCGCGTCTAAACATCTGAGCAGCCGGCCTCGTGGTAGCCGGCCCCGATCGACTGCAGCCGCTGGTTAGCTGCCCTCCGGCCAGATGATAATCGGCTCCGGCTGATTCGGGAAGAAGATCGCATTCACAGCCGGATTGCAGGCCACGGCTCCTCGATCAGGTCGTGAATACCTGCCGTAACAGGCATTTCGCCCGGAAGACGGCGAAGGCCTACCGCGCCTGGATACGGGATTACCTGCTGTTCCATCGGCGTCGCATGGGCCGATTCGTGCATCCCCGTGACGTGCGTGGGTCTGACGTTGAAGCCTTCCTGACCTACCTGGCGGTCGAGCGACGGGTGGCGGCAGCGACGCAGAACCAGGCACTGAACGCCGTGGTGTTCTTGTACAAGCAGGTGCTGGAGATGGACTTGGACGACTTCCAGGCCACACGTGCCAAGCGGTCGCGAAACGTGCCGACGGGTGCTGACGCAGGCCGAGACCGGTTTGCTCCTGGCCAGATGCGGCCGCCATAGCGGCTCATCTCGCAGGCAATGTACGGCGGAGGACTAATGTGGGCGAAGCATGTGCCATGAAAGTCAAAGATGTTGATCTTGAGCGACTGCAAGTGACGATCCGCCGACGCGAAGGGGCGAAGGACCGCGTGACACTGGTGCCCGCGTCGCTGGTCGCGGCTCTTAAGCGACAGATCGCCTGGCGGGCCGATCTGCACGAGGCGGATCGCGCGCAGGGTGAGGGATGGGTAGAGCTTCCCGACGCGCTTGAGCGAAAGGCCCCGCGGGCGGCTTGGTCGTTGCCGTGGCCGTATCTCTTCGCGTCCCACAAGCTCTCGCACCACCCCGATACCGGCCAGTCCAGGCGTTGGCACATCTTCGAAACCACAGTTCAGTCGGCGATCAAGCGTGCGGCAGAAGACGTGGGGCTGACCAAGCGCGTGACAAGCCATACGCTGCGTCACAGTTTCGCGACGCACCTGCCAGAACTCGGGTACGACATCCGCACGATCCAGACGCTGTTGGGGCATTCCAACGTGCAGACCACGATGATCTACACGCACTGCCAGACGCAAGCGAGCAGGGGAGTGATGGGCGTCAGGAGTCCGCTGGACGCCAGCGAGCGATTGACAAGGCAGGTCTCATCGCCTCCGCAGCTCAGGTCCCAGCGGCCTCATGCGGATCACGTACCCGTTGGGTCAGACCCTGTTCCCCCACCTTGCCGAGTTACGTCACGGCGACCTTCTCGTGCGAAGCGTTGCTTTGCACGTCCCGCCACGTGGACCTTCCGCTGGCTACCGCTTTCGCCGATTGACCGTGCTGACGCTGCAGCCCGCCCGCCTTGCCACTTCGGCGGCCGGGAGGCCCTGCTGCAGACCGTCGGCAATCTTGTCCTCGACCTCCTGCGACAGGTGCCGGTATCGGCCACGCTCGGCGGGGATCTGCTGCGTCTTGACGGCCTGCTCGATGACGTCCGGATTGGCGTGGTCCCATGCTCGGCGGACCGTGCTCGCGCTGACACGCAGGTCGCGGTGCTCTTGGAGCCAGGTCACGATCTTCGGTGCTGACATGCCCTGGCGTCTGAGTCGGACGACGTCGTCGAGGATCTGGTCGTATACCCGAGGCGACGTACCCCGCTCGGTTCGCCCAGGTCGTGACGGAACGTCGGGCCGCCGCCCGGTCTCGGCATAGCGGACCGCCGCTTCGACCGTGGTGTACGCCACGCCGCTCTGCCGGGCGATCAGCTCCAAGCTCACGCCGCGGTCGTGGAGCTGCTTGAACTCGGCGGCCCGCGTCACGTAACTGGGCGGCTTTTCCAGCGGGACTTCCGCCTCCAGGGGCATCTTCCAGATCCGGGTACAGAGGAACTCCCATGTATCCGAATCTGGAGTTTCAAGAAGTCGCGCGGCGTTGGCCATGAACGGCACCAGATCACCGCGGACCTGGCCGATCCAGAGCTTGCGCTTTCGGCCTTCTACGGCTTGCTCGTGGACAACCACCTCGCCCAGCAACGCTTTGAGCGCAGCTGCCGATGGTCCGACCTCCTGCTCCAGCAGGCCGCGAAGGTCCTCGAGCTGTTCAAGGACGCCCTGCTCGTCCAGGGGCGGCGGAGGCTTGGCGTTGGCCGCCTCGGCTTCGCGTAGCTGCCGCTGGACCTGCTCAATCTGCTGTCGCAGCTTGTCGCTTTTGGTCAGCAGCAACTCCACATCGTGGTGGTCCGCGTGCTCAACGGCCAGGTCGACGATCTTGTCGCGCTGGCGTTGCAGTCCGGTCACCCGGTCACTAAGTGGCTTGATGTTGATCAGCGGTCTTCCACGTTCCTCCATCAAAACCGCGTTCGCCTGACGCACCAACGTCTTGACCATGCCGGGCGTCAAGACCTGATCCCGCACATAACCGAGCAGGCCGGCGCTGATGTGGCGGATCGACTTGCTGCTCTTGAGCTTGCAGCCATGCAGCCCGGAGGAGCCGCTGGGACAGCCGATCTGTTTGGAATCGCCGACGGATCGGGTCAGCCGCAGCGGCCGGCCACAGGATCCGCAGATCAGCAAATTGTCGAAGATGGTCGTTGGGTAGAGTTCATTGACCCTCACCCTCGGCGGCCGCTTGCTGCCCGTGTTCGGGGCCGCCGCGCGAACCTCCTCGATGCGTTTCTGCACCCGGTCCCACAGCCCATCAGGCCAACGTCTGAGGTGCGGCAGGTTTGTTTGAGTCCACTCATCTTTTGGGTTGGGTTGCCTTTCCCGCCTGCCCGTCTCCGGGTCGATGATGGTGCGGCTCCGGTTGTAGATGAGTCGGCCGTCGAACAGCGGGTTCGACAGAAGCTGCCTGATGCCGGGCCCGGTCCATCGCTCATGGTCTTTGACCTTGGAGGCGTTGAAACGCCGCGCGATCTCCTTGTACGAAACCCTCTCGTCGATAAGCCATTTGGCCGCCTGGATCACCTGTTCCATCGCGTCAGGATCGACGGCCGGGATGTTGATGACGCTTCCGTCCGCTGGTGACAGGCGAGGCTGGCCGGCGTCATCCAGTTGCGGCTCGAGTCGGAATCCGAAAGGAAGCAGCCCCACCGAAGTACCCCGGCGGGCAGCGCCTTTCATACCACGAAGGACCTTGGCTGCAAGGCTCCTGCTGAAGTGCTCGTTCAGAGCACCGAAGATGGAAAGTTGGAGGTCCGAACCGACGTTCTTGGAGTCGAATCCGTCGGAGACCCCGATCAGTCGGATGCGATGCTTCGCCAAGTGACTGGCCAGCCGTAGCGTGTCCATCGCACTGCGCGCCAGCCGACTGCAATCGTCCACATAGAAATGATCGACGCCGCGGATCGCACCGGCTTCGGCAGCTTGCTTCGCCTGCTGGAAACCCTGCCGCCTCGAACTGCGGCCCGAGACGCCCGCGTCGGCAAAGACCAGCGACCAAGGCGCAAACCGCCCGTTCGCCGCGGCCCGCTGCATCACCTGAATCAGCTGGTCATCCAGCGAGCGAGGGTTGCTGTTCTCGTCGCTGTACCGCAGGTAGGCGATCGCGAGGCAGCCGTCCCGCTTCGCCTGGACGCCCGGTGCCGGACCTTCTAGGCCAACGAAACGCCGCTCGAACTCACACGCCAACTCTTCAGCCGCCTGGTTGCTATTGGGCGGAACGAGCCCGGCTGCGACTTGGCCGGGGTACAGTTCGTGCGCCTGGTCCAACCAGACGCACGCGAGCTTCTTCAAGTTCTCCGCCACCGCAAGTCCGCGTCGGCGAGATTGCTCGCGTCGGTCGCCGCGCGGCCGGGCCTCCTCGACGTCGGCGGTGCTGCGGGGGGAAGGGGAAGCCGGTTCACCGGCTGAATCGTTATGAGCCTTGTGGTATTCCACGGGCTTCTCCAAAAGGTGGAGAAACCCGCCTCCAGTGCTTGGCACATCGTGCCAAACGGGGCGTCAAAGCTAGGCATTGCTGAACAGCTTTGACAAATCTTCGCTATCGCGTAAATCCAGTCACTCAAGCCAGTTGCGTTGCTTTTCAGGTGATTTAACGGGTAAATAAGAGGGGGGGGTTCGAATCCCGCCCTCTCCGCTTTTGCTTGCTGGTCCTGCCGTGCGGCGTTCGATGAGGTCGATCGCGATCGCTGCACCGCGATGTCGCGGGGTGTCGTTGGGCACCCCGTCGCTCAGCGATCGACGGCGGCCGAGGGGGCTGGCGTCGGCGGCGTGAGTTCGAACACCGTCAGGACTTCAAACTCGTGCACGGCGGCCAGCTGCAGGGCGGTGGCGGGGGCTTGTTGGAGGTGCTCGCGGACCGGCCGGTCGCGCTCGGGGTCGTCCCACATCACCAGCCACGTCCTCGCCTGCGGGCTGATCACAGCGGCGAGTTCATCGAGCAGTGCATCCGCGGGCTGGGCGACGTCGACGGCGACGCCTTCGGGCTCCTGCTGGAGGTACCAGTGGATGCCGACGCCGACGTAATAATTTTCCCAGGTATCGCCCCGCTCGGAGGTGTGCAGCAGGCGGTCGCCCGGTTGCAGCCGTGAGTCGAGAAAAGCGGCGACCCCGCGCCAGTCGCCCTTGCTGGGCTGGGCGTAGTAGTGCCAGGCCGATCCGAGCATCACGACCAGGATGGCGGCGGTGGCGAACACCGGGCGGATCAGTGGGCGAGCGGCCACGACCGCGGCGGCCACCAGCAGGTAGAGCGGCGAGGTGCTGGCGATGAGGTAGCGGTCGACGTATATTGGCTGGATCAACCACGACACGGCCAGCAGGCCGATGATCGGGAGCCCAAACGCCGCCAGCAGCAGCTGGGTCTCGGGGAGCCGGCCGGCCGTGGCCCGCTGCCAGGTTTGGACGAGGCGGCGTCGCAGGGACGCGCGGTCGCAGATGAATGCGACGGCGATGCCCGTCAGGATGAGCAGACCGCCGGCCGCAACGGCCACCGGCTGCAGGGAGCCGAAACTCAGGAACATGTAGTTGCCCACGGTGCGGATCGGCGAGACCAGGTCCGGCGGCTTGGCCCACCAGACGTACTTGACCTGCGGGTTGTCCAGGTAGCCGGCCCTCGCGAACAGCCCCATCAACTGACTCAGCATCGGGACCAGCGCCGCGAGCAACGCCAGGGGCACGCAGAGCCAGAACGCCCGCGACAACGGTCGGCCCCACTGCCGGCGCGTCAAGGCCACGGCGACGACGACCGCGAGGAAGATGAGCAGGTTCATGTATTGGCTGAACAGCAGCAGCGCCCCGGCCGCGGCGAAGCCGAAGAACCAGACCGGCCGACCCGAGCGAAGGCCTTTGTGCAACAGCCAGAGCAACAGCAGCGATGCGAGTACGACCAGCGCGTAATACCGATGCTCCTGGCTGTATCGGATCTGGTACGGCGAAAAGGCCATCAGCAGCGCGGCGACGATCGCGACCCGTGTGTCGAAGAAGCGTCGGCCGACGATGAAGATCATTGCGACCGACGCGGTGCCCAGCACCGCCGAGAGGGATCGCAGGCCCGCCTCGCTGGTGCCGGCGATGTGGGTCCAGAGCCAGGAGAGGATCGGGTAGGCCGGCGGGCGGGCTTCGAGCGTCTCCCGCCAGACCTCGGTCCAAGGCCCGCTGGTCAGCGTGGCCATGATCAGCTCGTCGTACCAGAGGCTCTCACTGCCCAGGTGATAGAACCGCAAGCCGGCCGCGGCGGCGAGGATCAGCACCAGTGCGGCGACCACCGGGCGGGTGAGTCTTTGCGATCCGTCCTCGGCATCGCGCATCAGGGGTTCGCTCGGCGGCCGACGATCGGCGTCGCTCCCCGGGGCTTGTGAGGTGTGTTTGTTCATCACCGCCATCGATGCCTCCGCCAGGAGCATGGGGCGTCGCGGGAAAGCATCCAGTCAAATTGGGTCCGATGCGGCACATGATCGGCCGGGTGCCTGCTCAAACCGCACGTCGGGCGTGGCTTGGCTTCGCAATGTGAAGATAGGCAACTTGCGCAGCTTGCCCCGACCACCACGCCCACGCAAACCCTACAAACAGCGGCCCTGACGTGCGTCTCGGGCCGATTTGCGAGGCAAAACTCCGACATTGACACCTTCCCCATCCCTCGTTGAGGTGGTACCTTTGATTCAGCGAATCGAGACTGCCAAGCCTTGTCGGGTCTTGCAACGCCATCGCGAGGAGGCTTGGCCGGGGGCCAGCACGGCACGCGATCCGCCGCCCGCGGAAGTTTCCGGCTGTTGCCGGCTGTTTGACCTGAGCGGTGGGACATCAAGAGCAAGCTTGCTTCCCTTGGAGGGGAATGTGGCACCGGTAGCACAAACGCAGATCACCCGCGAACGTCGACACAAGCCGCGCCCGGCCCATGCTTTCGCTCGGCCCCACGAGCCGCCGACCGCGCACGATCTCGCCCTCGACTTGTCGACCGGAGCCGAGCCGCCCGGCCCACGCACCGACCCGCAGGTCCGCCGGCTGAAGGTGCTGGTGGTCTGTTACGAGTACCCGCCCGTCGGCGGCGGCGGGGCACCGGCCTGCCAGGGCATCTGCGAGTCGATGGTCCGTCAAGGGCATCACGTCGACGTGGTCACCAGCGCGATGTCCGATCTGCCCCGGCTCGAAGAGCGACGCGGCGTGGTCATCCACCGCACCAGCGGCTGGCGCCGGCACCGCCACTACTCCAACACCGCCGAGCTGCTCTCCGGGCTGGTCCCGGCCTACCGCCGGGCCCTGAAGCTCACCCGCCAAAGCGACTACGACCTCATCCACTGCCACTTCGCCGTGCCCTCGGGCCTGGTCGCCCGGGCCCTGTCCCGCAAGACCGGCATCCCGTACGTCATCACCGCCCACGGCTCGGACATCCCCGGCTACAACCCCGACCGATTCAACCTGGTCCACAAGCTCATCGGCCCCACCTGGCGGTCGATCATGTCCGAGGCCCAGCTGGTCAACACGCCGTCGCAGTACCTCCGCGACCTGCTGCTCAAACAGGTCAACGTGCCCACGCAGGTCATCCCCTACGGCTTCACCGCCCCGCCGGGCCCGCGCACCGACCGCCGGGACCGCGTGCTGGTCGTCTCGCGGATGTTCGAACGCAAGGGGGTCCAGCACGTCATCCAGGCCATGGCCGGCATCGACACGCACTGGAAGCTTTGCATCGTCGGCGACGGCCCCTACCTGCCGACGCTCAAGGCCCAGGCCGCCGCCGCCGGGCTGGACGCCGACTTCCGCGGCTACGTCCAGGGGCCCGAGCTGCTGCGGCTTTACCACTCGGCCCGCGTGTTCGCCCTGCCCTCGTCCAGCGACAACTTCCCGGTGGTGCTGCTCGAAGCCATGGCCGCGGGCCTGGCGGTCATCACCTCCCGGGGCAACGGCTGCGCCGAGGTTGTCGGCGAGGCCGGGCTGACCACCGCGTCGGGCAACGTGCCCCAGCTGCGGGCCGCGCTGCAGGGCCTGATCGACAACCCGGCCGAGGTCCGGCGTCGCAGCGAGCTGGCGCTGCAGCGGGTGCAGCGGTTCCACTGGGACCGCGTCGGCTCGGAGTACCGCGGCCTGTACGACAACGCCCTGGCGATGGCCGATCCGGATGCGGGCACGCCCCGGCCCACGCCGTTGGCCCCGCTGCCGGACCGGCCGCGCGTCACGGTGATGATGGCCAACCACAACCACGGGCAGTTTGTCGGCGACGCGATCCGCAGCGTGCTGGACCAGACGTATGACCGCTGGGAGCTGCTGATCTGCGACGACGGGTCGACCGACGACTCGCTGGACGCGATCCGCGAGGCGGCCGGCTCAGACCCGCGGGTTCGCGTGTTCCAGACCGACCGCGGCGGCCAAGCCGCGGCGTGGAACACCCTGTGGCCCCACGCCCGCGGCGAGCTGCTGTGTCTGCTGGACAGCGACAGCCTCTACGAGCCGCACAAGCTGCAGTCCGTGGTCGATGCGTTCGCCCGCCAGCCGGAGGTCGGGCTGATCGTGCACCGGCTGCAGGTCATCTCCGGCAGCGGAAAGCCCGTGCAGCTGATCCCGTATATGACGCGGATGGAGCACGGCTTCATCGCCGACCGCCTGATCCGCCGCGGCGGCCGATGGCGTTTTCTGCCCACGACCGGGTTGTGTGTGCGGCGTGAGATTGCCGAGCCGCTGTTCCCGATGGACGTCTCGTGGTTTGGCCCGTGGGCCGACAGCCTGCTGTTCTACGCCGGGCCGATGATGACGCCCGTGTCGTCGCTGGCCCAGCCGCTGGCGCGGTACCGGGTCCGTCGGCAGGGCGACCCGGGCTTTACACGCTTGACCGCAAGCTGGGTGTGGCATGACCTGCACTCGGTCCGCAAGGCGATCAAGGGCACCAATCAGCGGCTCGACGCCCAGGGGATGGGCCGGCCGCTGGACAGCCGACGGCACCTGCAGCTGCGGGCCCAGGCCTTCGTGCTCGCGCGGCTCTGGGGGAGGCGAGGCGGCATCCGCGGGTACGCCGGGCTGATGCGGTCGATCCTCGCCGACGATCTCTATAGCTGGCCGCAGAAGGGATTGGCCGGCGTGGCTTACGGCATGCTGCTGGTGCTGCCCCGCCGGGCTCACGGGCCGTGGCTGGGCGAGACGATCGGGATCAGCCGGTTCAAGAGCCAACTCAGCCGCTTGACCGGCAGACTGCCCCGCCGCGCCGCCCGCCTGCCCCGGTCTCAGCCGCGGGTCGCCCTGGGCGGGACGTAGCTCACCCTCGACGCCGCCGCCCGCAGGTTTCACCAGGCGCGGCCACGCAAGTTTCGCAGCAGACCCTGATGATGACCCACAGCCGCAACCTCCCGATCCTCTGGATCACCGGCGTGATCGCCATCAGCCTGGTGCTGCTGGCCTCGACGATTCTCGGGGTCGCGCCGCTGAACCTGCGGGACGAGAACAACCTCGCGGCGCTGTTCTCCGGCCTGCTGCTGCTGCTGATCGCTCTGCACGCCTACGACGGGGTCGCCGCCAACCGCCGGGACCAGCCGCCGCTGGCCCGGGCCTGGGCGGTGGTCTGCCTGGTGTTCGTGCTGCTGTCGTTCGACGAGGTCGGCTCGCTGCACGAGCGGCTGCCCGCCGACAGCCACGGCCAGTACTGGCTCTGGGTCCTGCCGTTCGCGCTGATGTTCGTGGCCATGGGGCTCTACGCCGTGTTCCACCTGCTCCGCAGCGAGCGATATCGCCGGCCGGCGCTGCTGATGTTCTCCGGCTTTGTGCTGTTCCTGCTCGTCGCACTGCAAGAGGAGTTGGAGTGGCGGCTCAACTGGCCCGGCGGGCTCAAGCCGCTCCGCGCCGCCATCGAAGAAGGCACCGAGCTGCTGGGCATGACGCTCATCCTCATCGCGTCGATGCACAACACGCAAGGCCTGCTCTCGCCACCGGGCAAGGTGCGATTCCCAGTGCTCGAAGCGGTCCACCGCTGGCGCTGGCCGGTGCTCGTCGGCGGGCTGGTGCTCACGCCACTGATCGCCTGGTGGACCACGGGGCTGCAGAAGAACCAGTGGAACCACGGCCTGCCCGCCGTCTGGCCCGCAGCGGCGATCTTCTTCCTCGCCGGCGTCGCCGCACTCCGGCCGGCCCTCACCGCGCCGCGACACGCCCGGTGGACCCAGTGGGCCCTGACGGCCGCGTGCGGCTTCGGCTGCGCGACCGCCGCCCTGGAACCCGGCCAGGGCAAGCCCCTGCTGCCGTTGGCCGGGCTCGCGATCGGGCTTGCCACGCTCTGGCTGATCGATGGCCGCTACCCCCGACGAGCTGTCGCCGCGGCGATCGGGCTGTTGATCGTGTGCTTTGCCGTCGCGTCGCTGTTGCCCCGCGGCGAGTGGGTCGACCTGACGGTGATGTCCTACGTCGCCTTGGCCGGGTATGCCGTACTCGGTGCGCCGCTGATCGCCGACAAGCCTGCGGCCGACTGAGGCGAGCTCATTCGGCCGCCTCGGCGCATCACTCGCCCGATGCCGGCACCCGGGCAAAGATCGACGTGTCGATCTTCAGCCGGCGACGCACCAGGACATACATCCACAGCTGGCACAGCGCGATCGATCCGATCGAGCCCCAAGCCGCGCCCAAAGCCCCCCACTCCGGGATCAGCAGCAGGTTGAGCCCGATGTTCGCTAGCGCCGAGCAGGCCGTCACCAGCACGACCTGGTCCTGGTTGTCACTGACCGCGAGGTACGCGGCGACCGGCCCGGTCACAGCCCGCACGAGGTAGCCCACCGTCAGGACCGTCAGCACCATGTGGCCCCGGACAAAGTCCTCGCCGAACACGCTGAGTACAAACGGCCCGGTGACGATCAGCCCCGCCGCCACCACCGAAGATGGATAGAACATCCACCGCGAGACCGAACGGGCGAACCGCTGCAGCTGCACCCGGTCGGCGGAGATCAGCTGAGCGGCGAACCGAGGCGAGGCGAACGCCGCGATCGCGTTGAAGAAGATCAGCGTCAGCCCCGCGGTCTTGACGCAGGCGTGATATACCGCGACCTCTTCCGGGTGGGTCATCACGCCCAGCATCACCTCGTCGCAGCTCCACAGCAGCAGGAAGACCCCATCGGAAAACAGCAGCGGGATCGCGACCCGCAGCCAGAATCGCGTGTCGTATTCCGGCGGCGTCTTGAACACCTCGTCGGACATCAGCGTCCGAAAAAACAGCAGGTGCAGGCCGGCCGTGACCACGCACGCCGCCAGCGCGAGTTGCAGTACCCGCACCGCCGAGGGCTGGCCCAGCCACACCCAGTGCACCGCGACGCCAACAATCAGCAGCCCCGGCAGCAGCAGCCACTGCGGCGCGTACGCCAGCCCCGCCCAGCCAAACCCGCGAGACATGTCCGAGACCAGCGCAATCAGCGTCAGGAACGGCACGCAAAACAGCGCCACCCGGATCGGCTGCACGTAGTGCTCCGCCATCCAAGGGTCGATCAGCTTGAGGATCCCCCAACCCGCCGCCACCGCGACCAGTCCCACCACAAGCACCAGCAGCACGCTCTGCCGGATCAGCCCGTGCAGCTGCCCCCGGTCGCCGCGGGTCAGGTACTGCGGCACAAACCGCAGCGACGCGCCGGGCAGCCCGATCGCCGCTACCGCCGCCGCCGGCGGCACCAGGCTCCAGGCGACGGCATACAGCCCAAACTCAAAGACGCCCATCCACCGGGCCAGCAGGACCTGCGAGCCGTAGTTCAACGCCGCCGCCGCCACCTGCATCAGCAGCATCAACGCCGCGCCGCGAAGCACCAGCCGCAGGTCCTGACCGTGCACCAGCCGAGTGACTAGAGGGAGAACTTGGGACAGTGCATCGCCTCGGCAAAACGACTCTCGGATTGACACTCCAGCCCGCGGAGACGCAGCAGCGACCAGAACGTGTCGTCGCTGAACCACGACTTGGCCTGCTGGGACACAAAGCTGCTCGTGAGCGTGTCGATCTTCCGCCGGCAGACCGCCTCGTCCAGCGGCACGTACAGCTGCGGCCGACCCAGGTCCGCGTCGGTCTTGGGGATCTCGTACTCGAGGATCAGGTGGTCGCGGAACGCGCAGCGGGTCAACTCGCCTACCAGCCGATGGTCCTGGTGCGCGTCGTCCCGCCGATGCGTGAAAATCAGGTCCGGCGACACCTCGGCCGCCAACGCGTGCAGGTACGACTTGACCTGCTCGCCCTGGTACGGAAAGTAGCTGTCGCGGAACTGTTGAATCACCACGTGCCTGGCCCCTGCCTCGGACAGCATCGCCTCGGCGCTCCGCGTGGCCTCACCGGCCCGCTCACCCTCGGCGCTGAGCACCACCCAGTGCACCGTCAACCCGGGCCGCTCGGCCAGCAGACGCAGCAGCGTCCCGCCGCAGCCGATCTCGATATCGTCCGCGTGACATCCCAGGCACAGCACCGTCCGCAGGTCGTCGCCGAGGTTGAGCTGAAGCATCGACTGGACCGCACCTCCGATGCACGCAGGCGCAGCCTGCCCAGCCCGCCGATGCATCTCTAGCCTCATCGGAAATTTCCGCATTCGCCTTGACATCCGCCTGGCTGGATGCAGGCTTGCACCAAGCGCCTCCAAACCCGCCCGGCCGCCCCTTGAGGCTCATTATCAGACCCAGACCATGACCAGCCAGTGCCCCATCTGCCGCGGCGAGCTCGGACCAGCCTACTTCCAGATGCACGGCGTACCCACGCTCGACGGGGCCGTCTGTGACACGCTCGAAGAAGCCGACCGCTGCCCCACCGGCGATGTCACCATCCGCCTGTGCGAAACCTGCGGCTGGATCGGCAACGCCAGCTTCGACCCCGCCCGCCTCAGCTACGAGAAGTACCACTTCTCGCTGCACCACTCGCCCGCCTTCGACGCGTTCATCGACAAGCTCATCGACCGGCTCACCGACCGCTTCGGCCTCACCGACGGCAAGGTGCTCGATGTCGGCTGCGGCAGCGGCGACCTGCTGCGCGACTTCGCCGACCGCGTCCGGATCACCGGGCTGGGGATCGACCCGAGCATCGACGCCGCCACCGAGCAGCGCGAGCGCGGCGTCGTCAGCTTCGAGCGCGGTCTGCTCGAGCCCCGCCACGCCGGCTTCGACGCCGACCTGCTCTGCTGCCGGCACGTGCTCAACTCGATGCCCGACCCGTTGGGGCTGCTGCGCCAGATCCGAGCGGTGGCCCGCGGCGATGCCGCCTTCTACCTGGAAGTGCCCCACGCCGACCAGACCTTCGGCCACGACATCGGCTGGAACGTCGCCTACGAGCACCACTCGTGGTTCAACGAGGCCTCGTTCAGCGTGCTCTGCCGACGGGCGGGCTTCGAGGTGCTCGACGTCGGGCCCTGCTGGGGCGACGAGTACCTGGGCATCGAACTGCGGCTCGCCGAGCCGGACCCCGACGCCCGGGCACCCCAGGCGGCCGTCACGGCCGTCAAGCAGCGGCTGGAGCGCTTCGCCCAAAGCGTCGACGCTCAGATCGAACACTGGAGCGGCCGGCTCGCGAGGCTGCGGGACGATCAGAAGCGTGTCGCGATCTGGGGCGCCGGCGCCCGTGCGCTGCTGTTCATCAACGCCATCCCCGAGGCCGAGCACATCGGGATGCTGGTGGACATCAACCCGACCCGCCAGGACATGTACCTGGCCCATGTGGGCCACCGCATCGACCCGCCCGACCGGCTCAAGGCGTTCGACCCGGACTTGCTGCTGATCAGCAACTCGGCCTTCGCCGACGAGATCCGCCAGCAGGCGGCAGCACTCGGCGTCACCGCCCCGTCGGAGGTCTTCTGATGTCCAGCGAACCCGCCACGCCCGGCCACACACGCACGCCGTTGATCAGCGTGGGCCTGCCGGTCTACAACGGCGAGGACTTCATCGCCAAAGCCATCGACTCCGTACTCGCCCAGACGGTGACCGACCTGGAGCTGATCATCTGCGACAACGCGTCAACCGACGCGACCGAAGCGATCTGCCGTTCGTATGTCGAACGTGACCCACGCGTTCAATACCTCCGAAACGAGAAAAACCTTGGTGTCTCGCCAAACTTCAACCGCGCCTTCCGCGAATCGACCGGCGAGTTCTTCAAATGGATCACGCACGACGACGCCATCGAGTCCACGTGCTTCGAGAAGTCGATCGCCGCGCTGCGGCACGACAGCCGAGCGATGCTCGTGCACTCGACGGTCCACCTGATCGACCACCACGACCAGACCATCGAGCTGTACGACACGGGCATGCACCGCCAGACCGACCCGCGGCAGTCCGTGCGGTTTGGTGAGATGATCCTCAAGCCCCACCAGTGCCTCGAGTGCGACGGCGTCATGCCCCGGGAGATGCTCGGCCGAACCGCCCTGTACGGCAGTTTCCCCGGGGCCGACCGGGCCTTGTTGACCGAGATCTCGCTGGTCGGGCCGTTCATCCGTCTGGACGAGCCGCTGTTCCTCACGCGGGAGCACCCCAGCCGCTTCCGCCGGGCCCAGACCACGCCCGACGCCCGGCTGGCCACCTACGACAGCTCCCGCGCAGGCCAGAAGGTCATCGGCACCTGGGAGATGTACCGCGATTACCGCCGCATGGTCCGCGACCAGGTCACCGACCCCCGCGAACGCCGGGCGTGCAGGCGTCATCTGCTCAAGTGGTGGTTCGTCAACTGGAACACCGCCCGCGTTGCCGTGGACGTGGTTTCGCTCTTCTTCCCCGGGTTTTTATCCAAGGCCGAAGCCTTCAAGCAGCGTGTGTTCAGTCCCGAGCCGGGCCCCAACATCAACGCCCGTACCGAGCAACAGCACGCGGGCTAACGCTCGAAGTATGGCCGCCAGCGGTCGGCGTTGCGGTGCATCGTCACGCCCAGGTCGTAGGTATCGACGATCGTCAACGCATCCGTGGACCGGGTCCGAGAGGTCCGCGGATTCGGGTACCGCTCGACCTGCGACGCTGTCAGCCGGGCGTCGGCACTCAGCAGCCCGCAGCGGATCAGGTGGTCGACCACGGCCTGCGGATCGACCGGCAGGTCGATCGGACCGGGCCCGGTGAGATTGCAGCAGATCAGCAGCTCGGACTCGGCCGGTCGGGGCACCGCGAAGCCCGTGATGTCGTGCACCCGGTTGATCAGTTCATCGCGATGTATTTCGATGTAGTCGAAGGGCGTCGACTTGCGCCCGGCGATGCGCAGCACGACGTTGACGAGGTACTCCGGCTCGGCCGGCGGAGCCTGCCCGGCGATCGGCAGCAGCGGCACGACATGCCGCCCGACGACGAGCTTGCGAGTCTGGCAGGGCTTGCCGCCGATGTTGCATCGCGTGAGCCGCTCGCCGTCGCCGAGCTCCACATCCCCCACCCGCGTGCCGAGCCGCAGGTCGATCGAGCTCGCCTCCACCCGCCGCATCAACGCGTCGAGCATCGCCCGCGAGCCACCCGCCGGGTAGCGGTACGGCGGTGCGGTGAGCTTCCGCCTGACCGCCCGGCCGAACTTGCTGACATCCCGCCGGCGGATCGCCTTGATCATCCCCCACCCGTCATCGGACAAAAACTTCGCGTGCAGCAGACGCTGACGCAGCCACCACACCGGCCGGCTCGGTCGCCGCTGCCTCTTACGACCCGATCGGTCCATGTCGTACCACACCGCATCGAAGGTCTGCGGCACCAGCTCCAGGCCCAGCGTCTGCTCCAGAAACGCATACGCCTTGGGACGCCGCTCGATGTAGTGACACCCCGGCTGGACCGACTCGAACTCCCACAGCGGCATCGTGTACCACGCCCCGCCGACCCGGTCCCGCTGCTCCACCAGCACCACCCGATGCCCCTGGTACGCCAGGAACAGCGCCTCGATCAGCACCAGCGGGCTGGTCCCGATGACCACCGCGTCGTAGTGGGCCCCCGCCGGTTCAGCCTGCTCATGGGCCGCCATCAGCCCGCCGCCTCGCGAGCGGCGGGCGGCCCGTACCGGAGCAGCACAAACTCCTTGCCCAGCCGGTTATGGAAGCGGTTGATGCGTGGCAGGTCGTGCCCGCCGATCTGGGCAAACCCCGCGTCCAGCCACTGGTCCAGCCCGATCGGGTCGTAGTACACCACATAGACCTCCCGCGGCGTCTGCTCGATGCTCTGCCGCAGGTTGTCCAGAAACCCCGCCAGCACGTCGCCCCCAAACGGGTGGGCGAAAAACAGCACCAGCGGTTCGCGGGGCAGCTCCCACGCGGCCGCGTCAGCGCAGTGCGCTTCTAGCTCATGACACCGTCGGCGATCGCTGCGGAACGACGCGAGGTTCTTCACCGCCACGGCGTGCAGGTCCGGGGCGTATTCCACACCGATCGACTTCTTGAACGGATACTCCGTAGCGACCATCGGCACTCGGCACTTCCCCGAGCCCAGGTCGATGAACACGAAGTCGGACGGGTCGATCGGCAGCTGCTCGACCGCCCGCCGCACCGTGTCCGGCGGCGTCGCGGCATAGCCCGTGCCCACCGCCCAGTTGTCGCTGTCCACGTCGGCGGCCCACTCGGTGCCCCGGTGGCGGACCGTCTGGACATCGTGCTCCCGGTCGTACGCCTCGCCCGCACGCCGTCGGCCACGTTCGAACGGGGTCCGCTCCATCACCTTCCACGTGATGAAAAACGCGGGCCACAACGCACACATCCCCGCGGTCTTCAGCACGCCGTGCTGCATCACGGCCTTCTGAATCCGCCGGCGGACCTTGCTCGGGAGCGTCAGGAGCATCAGTTCGGGCCTTGCACTTCGCCGGCCCGGTAGATGACAAATTCCTGACCGAGTCGGTTGCGGAAGGTGTTGGTGTCGAACCAGCGAAGCTTGTACACCGCCGCAGGATAGAAGCTCGAAGAGTCCAGGTCGGCGGCCGCGTACTCGACAAACCCGTGCGACTTGAGCAACGCGCGGTACACCGGGTCGTACTCGATGATCCGCACGTCCCGCGGGTGCTGCTCGAGGCCGCGCCGCAGGTTGGCCAGGAACTTGCCCAGCACCTCTTCGCTGAACGGGTCGTGGAAGAACAGCACCAACGGCGTGTCGGGCAGCGTGAGCTTTGTCGCATCGACGCAGAGGGATCGCACATCCGGGCAACGCTGCCGATCGTTGCGGTAGGCCCGGATGTTGGCCTCGGCGGTCTGGTGCAGGCCCGGGTCGTACTCGACGCCCAGGCACTGCGTGAACGGGTATTCGGCAGCGACCATCGGCACCCGGCACTTGCCCGAACCGACATCGATAAACGTGTAAGACTCCAGCGCCACCCCGAGCGACTCGATCGCCCGCCGCACCGTGCCCGGCGGCGTCGGGTGGTAGCCCGTGCCCTGGGCCCAGTGTTCGCTTGGCACGTCCGCCGACCACTCGCTCGCCCGGTCCCGCTCGGTGTCGACGTCGTGATCGCGGTCGAACGCCCGGCCTTCGGCCCGCCGCTGCCGCTCGAACGGCGAGCCGTCGATGATCTTCCAGCCCACGTAAGACGCCGGCCACACGGCGCAGCCGACCGCCGTCTTCAGCACGCCCTTTTGAGCGACCGACTTGACCAAGCGCCGGCGGATCTTGGTCGGGGTGAATCTCATGCGTCGGGTCCGGCCACACGCCGCCTCATGGTCTCTATCGGCATCATCACTCGGCGATTCAACGCTTTACACTCCGGCGATGGCCAAGCTCCAGACGCCCGAGTTCGCCCTCCGCAACGGGGAACTGATCCCGTGGGACGACGCCACGCTCCACATCGGCACCGAGGCGGTCAACCGCGGGCTCAGCGTCTTCGAGGGGCTCAAAGGGTATTGGTCGGCCGATGGCGTCTTCGGACTGGTGCAGGTCCGAGCCCACTACGAGCGGCTGCTGCGGTCCGCCCGGCTGTTGCACATCCCCTGCCCCTGGAGCTACGAGCAGTACGAGGCCGGCCTGGTTCGCCTCATCGGGGCGCTGGCCGACCCGGACCGCGACATGTGGGTCCGCACCACGTTGTTCGTGGTCGAGGGCCACTGGGGCGAGCAGACCCGGGCCGACCTGTTCATGACCGCTTACCACCAGTCTAAGGAACCGGCCGCGCCGATCCGGATCGGCGTGAGCACCTGGCAACGCAGCGCCGACAACGCCCTGCCCTACCGTGTGAAGTCGGCGGCGAACTACCAGGTCGGCCGGATGGCCCGCATTGAAGGCCGGCGCCGCGGCTGTGACGACATGGTGCTGCTCAACCGGCAGGGCCGGGTCGCGGAGATGACCGGCTCGGCGCTGCTGCTGGTCCGCGACGGGGCGATCTTCACGCCCAGCGACACCGAGGGCGTACTGCCGAGCATCACGACCCGCTGCGCCGAAGCGATCGCCAAGTCGATGGACGTGCCGTTCATCCGTCGGCCGGTCGACCGGACCGAGCTCTATATCGCCGACGAGTTGTGCGAGTGCGGCACGCTCAGCGAGATGGTCCCGGTCAGTGAGATCGACGGCTACGAGATGGACGCCCAGGGCCCGGTGCTCGGCGAACTCCGCCGGCGGTACATGACCATCGTCCGCGGGGCCCAGCAACACCCGGCGATCGAGATCACGCAAGTACCGCAGTAGCCGCGCCGCTACAGCCGCTGGATCTCGGCATCGAGACCCAGGCCCGACAGCTGCTCGCGAATCTCCTGTTCATAACCCGGGTTGGACAGGATCACCACGTCCGGCCGCAGCTGGATGAGCGACTCGGGCGCCTGGACCCGGGCCGCCGACACCGGCAGGTAGATGCCCTGCCGGCCGGGGTTGATGTCGACCACCTGCTGCACCGCCCCGCTGTCGGCGAATCGGCTCAGGAAGTTGATCCCCCGCATCCCCGCACCCCACATCGCGACCCGTCGACCCCCGGCCCGCCACTGCCCGAGCTGGTCGGTCCAGTGCACGATCGCGTCCCGCACATGATGCTCCAGCGACTGCATCGCATCGGCATCCGCGTCACCCGCCGCATCCGGGGGACGGGCCTCACGGTCGGCCGCCGCGCGACGCCCCACCGCCCCCAGGTATTCCCCATCGAACATCTCGTGCACCGCCACCGTCTCCAGGCCGCAGAGCGCGAACATGCAGCGGATCGACGTGGACGTGAACCACGACCGCTTGGCGTAGCCGAGGTTCCAGACGAGCTTCTGCTCGAACGTCCGCATCGCGTTGGGCACTTCGATATAGACGTACGCATCAGGCCGATCGGCCGCCGCGCGACCCAGCAGCTCCACGAATGGCCGAGGCTCGGGCAGTTCGTCGATCACGTGCCGGCATGACACCAGGTCGGCGGCGTGGCCCGTGTGGTCCGCCGAGAAGTAGTCACGGATCAGCGTGATGCCGTCGCTGTCATCGTCGGCGTCTGCCCCCCCCGCCTCATCGAGACTTACGCTCGGGTCCACACCGATCCCGCGGTTGCGCCCGGCCTCGCAGAGCCGATGCAGGAAGTACCCCTCGCCGCAGCCGGCGTCGAGCACCAACTTCTCGCGGATGCCGTAGTCCTCCACCAGCATCGACAGCACCGCCAACAGGTGCTGCTGGTACTTCGGCGAGTGGTGCTGGGCGTAGCGGTATTCGGTGAACCCGATCTTCTTGGGGTCGAACGCGGTGTTGCCGACGTAGCCGCACTCCGGGCAGCGAGCCAGACGCACATCGCCCACCGGCGCCTCGGCGGCCTCTTGCGCGCTGTCGAACACCACGCCGTCCTGCGCCGGCATGTCCCGCAGCTCGAGCAGGACCCGCACCCGCGGCGAACCGCACATCGCGCAAGTGGCAGAGCTTGGATCGTGAGTGGGGTCTGGCATGGGTCGGCTCGAAGATTTGTTTGGCGTAGGTTCGTGGCTGCAACGGTCTAAACGTCGCGCAGCAAGTCGGTCTGCAGCAATCGGTCGGCGGCGAACGCGATGGTCGGAAAGGCGATATCGGCCCGCTCGGCGATCTGCAACAGGTCGTGCTCGCCATTGCTCTGGTTGAGCACCCAGAGGCAGGCCATGCGGGCGTCGCCGACGCGGTCGCCCCCGTGCAGGTCGGCCACGCCCCGGGGGCCCAGCCGCGGCTCGCCGTGCGGCTTGAGGTTCACGCACCGGCGGTTGCGCTCCAGCACCTCCACCGTCCGCAGCAGAACCTCCAGCGTGTCGGCCAGGGCCTGGGCGGTCACAAAGTCCGCGTTGTCTGCCGACGTGTGGTACTGCGGAAACTCGCCGTGCGGCGTCCGCATCAGGCAGCCGACCGGCAGCTTGAAGCCCGGCGAGTTGTACTGCCGTTCGTCATACCCATACGGCGAAAACTCGCGCAGCTCGTGCGGCCCGCCCCGTTGTTGCAATACGTGCTGCACCGCGCGGTCGATCACCGCGTCCCCGCGGGCCGACCGCTTGTAGGTCACGCCGCCGGGGTCGCCCACGCAGGTGAGCACCAGCCCGTGCCGGATGCGATCGACCTGCTCGCGGTGCTGCGCGAGCCAGGTGATGGCCCCGATCGTGCCCGGGGCGAAGACGAAGCGGTAGGTGTACCGCCGGCGGATGCCCGCGAGCATTCGGGCGAGCGTCGTAGCCACCGCGATGCCCGAGAGGTTGTCGTTGCACAGCGACGGGTGACAGATGTGGCTGGAGATCAGCACTTCCTGCGGCGTGTCTCCGGGCAGGACCAGTTCGCCGTAGGTCAGGTGCCCGTCATCGAGTGTCGCGTCGACGCAGACCTCGTACTCACCATCGGGCAGCTGCTGCAGCTGGCGGTCCGCCAGGCAGAATCCCCAGCCGTCCGAATAGTGCGACGCCTTGTATGGGACCCAGTCCGGATGCTCCGGCAGCGTGTGCAGGTGCGGCCGAAGCTCGGCGAGGCTCATCTTCCGGTGCACCGGCTGGCTGTGGCTGACCACGTGCAGGTTCGACTTCTGGAAGTCGATCACCCGCTGCCCGGCGGCGTTCTTCACCCACGCGTCGCGAATGGTCCATTCCTTCGGCACCGTCCAGTCCAGCACCGGCGTGCCGCTGGGCACCTCGTGGACCTGCAGGTCAACTTCCCGTGCAATCCGACGCAACGTCTGGCGGACCCCGTCGCCGGTCATGCTGCGGCAGATCGGCTGCAGCTCGCGGATCAGCGCATGCATCGACGCCCCCACGGCCTGCCGATCGACTTGCTCCACCAGGTCGGCGATGCTCACGGCTGCTCGTCCAAACAGGGGGCGGCGGCGTCCTTGTCCGACACCCGTGTCACCGCGAGAGGCCAACCGATGCCTAACGCCTCATCGTCGTATCGAATGCCTCGCTGTGCCTCGGGCTGATAGGCCACGCTCATGTGATAGAACACCTCGGCATCATCGGCGAGCGTCTGGAAGCCGTGGCCGACGCCCTCGGGGATATAGATCGCCCGGCGGTTCTCCGCAGTCAGCTCAACTGACACTTGTTTGCGGAAGCTCGGCGAATCGGCCCGCAGGTCCACGATGACGTCCCAGATGCCGCCGCGGGTGCAGCGGACCAGCTTGGCCTCGGCGGCGGGCGGCACGGAGTAATGCACGCCCCGCACGGTGCCCCGCTGGGCGTTGAACGACAGGTTGCACTGCGCGCCGACCGGTGCCAAGCCGCGGGCCTCGAACTCGGCGTCGCAGTAACTGCGGGCGAAAAAGCCGCGATCGTCGTGGTGCGGCTCGAGGTCGATGATGAATGCCCCGGCGATGCGGGTCGGGGTGAAACGCATCGGCTACCGCTCCTCTTCGTCGGTCCCGGCCGCGGAGGCGGTCCAGAAGAAGTCGCCGTCGATCTGCTCGGTGGCGATCAGATGCTTCAGCTGCTCCAGCCGGGTGAACGCGCGGAACCCGAAAGTCTCGCCGCTCATCCTGATCGCGGCGAACACGTCGTGCAACTGCTTCGCCCCCCGCTCGGGCGGCCAGTCGCAACCAAAGGCCGGCAAAGCCCGGTGGATCTTCTCAAAAGACACGCGGTAGCTGCGGTTGTCCGCACCCGGATCGCCGAAGCTCAGCGAGCAGCCCGGGAACGCCTCGGCCACCGTCTGCGCGATCTCGCGGACCCGGTAGTTCTGCTGGGTCGAGCCGACGTTGAACGCCTGGTTCTGCACCACGTCCCGCGGGGCCTCGAGCACGCAGCGAATCGCCTTGGTGATGTCCAGCAAGTGCACGATCGGCCGCCACGGCGTCCCGTCGCTGGTCATCGCGATCTGCTTCGTGGTCCAAGCCAGGGCGGCGAGGTTGTTGAGCACGATGTCGAACCGCATCCGCGGCGACGCGCCGAACGCCGTGGCGTTGCGGAGGTACGTTGTGCAGAAGCTTTCGTCGGCCATTTCTGCAAGGTCGCGCTCGACGAGGGTCTTGCACTTGGCGTATGTCGTCTGCGGGTCCAGCGGCGAGGTTTCGTCGACGAAGTCGTCGCCTGAGCCCAGGCCGTAGACGCTGCACGAGGACATATAGACGAATCGATTGACGCCAGCGTCTTTCGCCAGCTTCGCGAGCCGGATCGAGGCCTTGTGATTGATGTCGTACGTGATGTCCGGTGACAGCTCCCCGGCGGGGTCGTTGCTCAGCTCGCCGGCGTGCACGACCGCCTCGATCCCGGCCAGATCCTCGACGGTGAGGTGTCGGATGTCCTTGACGAGCGTCCGCGGGGCAAGTCGCGTCCCGTGGAACAGCCAGCCTTCGCGGTAGAACCCGGTGTCCACGCCGAGCACATCATGGCCCACCCGCATCAGTGCGGGGGCCATCATGCAGCCGATGTAGCCCTCGGTTCCGGTGATGAGAATCTTCATGGCGTTGCTTCGTGTTCGGCGTCTTTTTCTCACCGCCGTCATATCACTTCGACTTCGGGGATGGGGACAACAAACTGCCCGCCCCACTGCCGGACGTGTTGCATCTGGCGGGCGATCTCGTCCTTGAGGTTCCACGGCAGGATGAGGATGTAGTCCGGCCGGGTCTGGTCGATCCGGTCCGGGGGGTGGATCGGGATGTGCGTGCCGGGCAGGTAGTTGCCCTGCTTGTGCGGGTTGCGGTCGACGGTGTAGTCAAGAAAGTCGGTGCCGACGCCGCAGTAGTTCAGCAGGGTGTTGCCCTTGCCCGGGGCGCCGTAGCCAACGATCTGCTTGCCTGCCCGCTTGGCGTCGATGAGGAAGGCGAGCAGCTTCCGCTTGGTTTCGCGGACCTGCTCGGCGAAGGCGGCGTACGTGGCCATGTCCCGGTAGCCGAGGTCGATCTCGCGTTGCCGCAGTGCATCCACGGCGTCGCCCGTTGCCGGCTCATCGGCTTCGGTGGGCCGGGCGAAGACCCGGAGCGATCCGCCGTGGGTTGGCAGCTCCTGCACGTCGAAGAGCGTCAGGCCGTGGGCCGCGAAGACCTTCTCGACGGTGAGCAGGGAGAAGTACGAGAAGTGCTCGTGGTAGATCGTGTCGAACTGTTTGTTCGCGACCAGCTGGTGCAGGTGCGGGAACTCCATCGTGAGCACACCGGTCGGTTTGAGCAACGCGCGAAGCCCGCCGACGAAGTCGTTGAGGTCCGGCACGTGGGCCAGGACGTTATTGCCCAGCACCAGGTCGGCCCGGCCGTGCTCGGCAGTAATCTGCTCGGCGGTCTGCTGGCCGAGGAAGTGGACCGCGGTCGGGATGCCCTTGTCGATCGCGGCCTTCGCGACGTTGGCGGCCGGTTCGATGCCCAGGCACGGCACGCCGCGATCGACGAAGTGCTGCAGCAGGTACCCGTCGTTGCTCGCGACCTCCATCACCTTCGAGTCGCCGGTCAGGCCAAAGCGGTCGATTGCCATCTCGCAGTACCGTCGGGCGTGGTCGACCCAGCTGTCGGAGAACGAGGAGAAGTACGCGTAGTCGTCGAAGATGTCCGCCGGGGCGACGTACTGCTCCAGCTGCACCAGCAGGCACGCCCGGCAGACCCAGGTGTGCAGCGGATAGAACGGCTCCATCGCGTTGAGCTTGTCCGGCGTCACGTGCCGCTGACACAGCGGCGACATGCCCAGGTCCACAAACCGGTCGCATAGCGACTCGCCGCAGAAGCGGCAGTCCGGCATCTGGGCGGTGTCGCTACTCATCGCCCTGATCCGCTCGCCACCGGACAGTCCCATACCGCCCACGGCGGGCTGCCGCTCTCATACATCTCGGTCAGCTCGGCCTGCTCTTTGAAGGTGTCCATGCACCAGAAGTTTTCGTACGGATAGGCCAGTAGCTGCTGCTGCTCGATCAGCCGCGAGAACGGCTCGGCGACCAGCTCTTCGCCTTCGTGCATGTGGTCGAAGATCGACTGGCGGAACACGAAGTATCCGCCGTTGATGATCACATTGGCGTCGCGGACCGAACGGATGTCGTGCACGAGGTTCTGCTCGCCGTAGCGGACGACGTGGAAGCTGTAGGACGGCTTGGCTGCCAGGAAGCACGCGGTCTTGCCGCTGTCGCGGAAGGTCTCGATCTGGTCGTTGAGGTCCATGTCCGTCAGACCGTCGGCGTAGTTGGCCAGGAACAGCTCCTCGCCCTCGAGGTACGGCTGCACGGCCTTGAGTCGCTGGCCGATGTTGGACCGCATCCCGGTATCGACGAACTGAATCCGCCAGTCGGAGATGTCGCGGCCCTCGAGATGGACGTCGCGGCCGCCGTTGGAGAGGGTGAAGTTGTTGCTGACCCACTCGTCGTAGTTGAGGAAGTACTGTTTGATGAGGTCGGCGGCGTAACCGAGGCAGAGGATGAAGTCGGTGTGCCCGAAGTGGGCGTAGTACTTCATCACGTGCCAGAGGATCGGCCGGTACCCGATCTGGACCAGCGGCTTGGGTAGGTTGCGGCCGCCCGGCTCACGAAGCCGTGTGCCCAGTCCGCCACAGAAGATGACTACCTTCACGATTGCACGCCTCTCTGGTGCCACGCCGCTTGTCGGCGGGCGATCAGTGAAACACTGCCGCGCCTGAAACCGGCAGGCCGGCAAAAGTCGCGCACGCTTGAATCACAGGCATCCCGCAGCCGTCACAGACAGACCGATCGGCACGACCGGGGACCCCTTCACGTCGAGCAGATGCAGGACGCGGGAGCTAGTCTTCGCCGAAGATGTTCTTGCTGCCGGCTCCGAAGGCGACGAACACCGCCAACCCGAACCACAGGAAGTCGTACGGGCCCAGCGTCGCCTTCAGCTTGTCTGTGAACGAGATGTCCCCATAGATCGCATTCACGAAATCGCCCAGGGCGGCGTGCTGTTGATCTTCGGACATGCCGGCCATGCGGTCCTGAGCCAACGCCGAAGCCACCGCCCACCGCATCTCGAGGTCCGGGGGCACTTCGGGGCTGGTCTGGTCGAGGAGCCAGGGCTCCAAGTCGTCGCTCGCCTCGTCGTTCTGGATCAGCTGGTAGACCACCGCGTCGTGGACGAGCGCCTCGTCCTGAGCGAGTTCTTCCAGGGCCGCGCCGCTGCTGAGGATCCACGAAATGGCGAGCACCTTGCCAAATGCCAGCCCCACGGTCGCGAGCCCCGCTGCGATCACACCGTGCATCACGTTCGGCTTGCCCGCGGCCAGCGAGACGGCCCAGCCCACGATGGCACCGAGCCCGATGGCGATCCAGCCGACCTCCATCTGCAGGTACCGGTCGATCGCCGCCCAGACCAGTCCGCCCGCCAGGGCCGCGATGCCGCCGGCCACAAGCACCATCACCGGTGCCCCAACCGCCTTGGCTGCGCCGGCTCCGGCGGCGAGGGCCGCGGGCGTTTCTTTCGCTTCCTTGACCTTCGTCTTCACGGGACCGCGACCGTCGAAGCGGTGGCCGCAGCCGAGGCAGATCTTCGCCGCGTCGCCGCATGACTTGCCACAACCCGGGCAGGTCTTGCCGCCGAGCGGGTCATCGGATGCGGGGTCCCCGAGGCTGGCCAGGGCGTCGTCCAGGCCCGACGTCTGCGTCGTGTCGTCTGCGTCGAAGCCGCCGTCATCAAGTGCGTAGGGATCGTCTTCGGGAGCTTCAAGTTCCGGCGCCCGGGCCGGTTCCTTGCAACTGGTGCAACGGACTCGCTTGCCCGCGTGCTCGTCGGGCACGCCCAGCTTCTGGCCGCAGTGCTCGCAGTTGAACTTGATCATCGGTGCTCCCGGAGATGATTTCCGCGCAAGGTAGCTGCTGCGGCTGCGGGCTCAAGTCGTCGCGGGGCTGAACCGCGAGCCCTCCAGCGGCACCCGCCGGTTCACCGCCGGGCCCTGCGGCAGCAGCGGGCTGACCAGCGCCGCCGTCACCATGACGGTCACATCGACGATCAGGTGCCACCACCACGCCCGCAGCCCGATCGCCGTCATCAGCGCCACGGCGATAAGCATCACCAGCGTCAGCGGGATCATGCCCCGCCACGCGAGTTTCATCAGCTGGTCAAACCGGAACCGCGGCAACGTCCAGCGGATCCACATCATGATGAACAGCAGCAGGCCAACCTTGGCCGCGAAGATCGCCGCCTTGGCCAGCACGATCAGGATGCCCCCGGCGTCCTCGGCCAGGATCGGCATGACCCCGAAGAACGGCGACAGGTCCCACCCGCCCAGGAACAGCACGACGAAGAACGCGCTGCCGGTGATCATGTGCATGTACTCGCCCAGGAAGAACAGGGCCCACTTCATCGAGGAATACTCGGTGTGGAACCCGCCGACCAGCTCCTGCTCGGCCTCGGCGAGGTCAAACGGGGCGCGGTTGCACTCGGCGAGCACGCAGATAAAGAAGATGATCGCCAGCAGCGGGTGGTAGAAGATGCCCCACGCCCCGTCGACCAGCCCGGTCTGGCCCTGCAGGTTGACCATCAGGCCCGCGTCGGTGGTGGCGAAGACGATGATCATGATGAGCACGCACAGGCCCATCGGGATCTCGTAGCTGAGCATCTGGGCGGTGGCCCGCAGGCCGCCGAGGAAGCTGTACTTGTTGTTGGACGCGTACGCCCCGACGACCACGCCGTAGACCGCCAGTGAGCCGATGGCGAGGATGTAGACCACGCCGACGCTGACGGGCGCGACCGCGACGCTGACGATGCCCGGGGCGACAAGCAGCGTGTCACCGATCTCGAAGCCTGGAAACAGCCACGACCCGCCCCAGGGGATGACCGCCCAGCCGATGATCGCGGGGATCACGACCATCGCGGGCGCCAGCAGGAACAGGAGGCGGTCGACGTTCGGCGGGTTGTACTCCTCTTTGACGAGCAGTTTGAGCCCGTCGGCCAGCGCCTGGCCCAGGCCGAAGTGTTTGCCCTTGAACGGCAGGAGGCCGAAGCTGAAGTTGGTCCGGTTGGGCCCGGTGCGGTCCTGCGTCCACGCGGCGACCTTCCGCTCGAGAAAGATCAGGTACGCGGTCGCCCCGAGGATGACGTGCACGACGATCAGGCCGGTGAGCAGGCTGACGAAGAACTGCGGCGAGAGCGGGAGCATTGACGGCATTATGCCAGCCGCGGCGAGCGGTGCAGCGGGCTCGAAGCCCGAAGCGAGAAGCTTGAAGCCAGAAGCCAGACCAGCAACCGTCAGATACTGCATTTTTGGCTTCCCGCTTCCAGCTTCCGGCTTCAAGCCACTGGCCCCCACCGCCCGCCCGTGTTAGAACATGCATCAGCCGCAGCCGGGCGGCGGCGTCCCTCCTCCACTAAGGAACCCCACATGCGTCGAACCAACCTCGGCCTGTTGACCCTCGCGGCCGTCGTGCTGCTGGGCGGCTACCTCACCGCCACGGCTCAGGACCAGGGTGCCGCGGGCCCGACGCGGGTCGCGACCGTGGACCTGCAGGCGGTCTTCGCCGGGCTATCGGCCCAGCAGCAGCACCAGGCGCAGCTGCAGCAGCGGCGCACCGAGCTGCAGCAGCAGCAGACCCAGCGGCAACAGACCATCGAGGGTCTGCAGGCCGACCTGGACCTGCTCCAGCCGGGCACCGACGCGTACACCGCCAAAGAGGACGAGCTCGCCGCGGCTGCGATCGAGCTGCAGACGTGGCTCCAGTTCGAGCAGCGCCGGATCCTGCGGCAGGAGCAGGTGCACGTCGTGGGCTTGTACCGCTCGTCGATGCAGGCGATCAGCGATGTTGCTCAGGCCAACGGGTACGCCCTGGTGATGTTCGACTCGGCCGACCCGGACTTCAATCAGATTCAGGCCGCCGAGCAGCTGCGGGAGCTGATCCAGAACCGCAAGGTGCTGTACCACAGCCCGCAGATCGACATCACCCAACAGATCATCCAGCGGATGAACAACCAGTTCAATGGCTGACGGCAACGGATCATCGTCCGGGGCCGAGCCCGCGGTGTCGCTTACGCATATCGCCGAGGCGGTCGGCGGCCGCATCGAGGGCGACGCATCGCTGAGCATCACCGGTCTGGCCGACCTGCGGTACGCCCAGGCCGGTGAGTTGAGCGTTGTCGGGGCCGAGCGGTTCGTCGAGCCGTGGAACCAGAGCGCCGCGTCGGCGTGTCTGGCGGCCGAGGGGCTGGATCTCGCGCCCGGCGACGGGCGAGCGGTGGTGCGGGTCGACGAGCCGGACCTGGCGATGGCGACAGTCCTGGAGATGTTCGCTGCTCAACCGGTGCGGACCACCCGGGGCGTGCACCCGTCAGCCCGCGTGGCCGAGGACGCGCAGCTGGGTGCGGGCGTGAGCATCGGCCCGGGGTGCTATATCGGGCCGGGCGCTGCGATCGGGGCGGGTGCCGTGCTGCACGCGAATGTGGTGGTGATGGACCGTTGTGAGGTCGGGTCGGACTGTGTGCTTTGGCCGGGCGTGGTGATCGGGGCGGACGGTTTTGGCTATCGGTTCGACAAGTCGACCGGGTCGCTCCGCAAGATCCCGCACATCGGTACCGTCCGGATCGGCGAGCGCGTCGAGATCGGGGCCAACGCCTGCGTCGACCGCGGCAAGTACGCCGCCACGATCATTGGCGAGGGCACGAAGCTGGACAACCTGGTCCAGATCGGCCACAACTGCCGTGTCGGCAAGCACGTCGTCATCGCCGGCGGCACCATGCTCGCCGGGTCGGTCACCGTCGGCGACTACACCCAGATTGGCGGGATGGCGTCGATCGCGGACCACCTCAACGTCGGCAGCCAGTGCAAGATCGCCGGCCGCGCTGCGCTGATGCACGACATGCCCGATGGCGAGACCTGGGCGGGCGTGCCGGGCAAGCCGCTCAAGCGGGCGGCCCGCGAAGAGCTCGCGATCCAGAAGCTGCCCGACCTGCTGCGTCAGGCCCGCAAGTGGACCAAGCAGATGGACTGATCGCCTCGCCGCCGACCACACCCCGCGTCGGGATGCCGTCACTTTCTTTAGAATCCGGTTCAAGCCATGGAACGGCAACACACCATCTCGGACGAAACGACGCTGGAGGGCCTTGGCCTGTTCAGCGGCGAGCCCGCCCGAGTCACCTTCCGGCCCGCCCCGGCCAACCACGGCATCGTCTTCTACCGCACCGACATGGGCAACGCCCCAGTGCCGGCGCTGGTCCACTACGTGGTCAAACGCCAACGCCGCACCGCCCTGAAGTACGGCGAGGCCACCGTCGACACCTGCGAGCACTGCCTCTCGGCCATCGCCGGCCTGCAGGTGGACAATCTCGCGATCGACCTGGACGGCCCCGAGGTGCCGGCCATGGACGGGTCCGCCGAGCAGTTTTTCGACGCGCTGCAGTCCGCGGGAATCGCCGAACAGGCCGAGACGCGCCGCCGGCTGGTGGTCAAGGAGCCCGTGGTCGTCCGGCAGAACGATGCGGTCGTCGCGGCAATCCCGAGTGACGAGCCGGGCACGCAGCTGGTGTACGAGTTGGACTACGGCGACGGGCCGCTGGGCCGGCAGCTGCAGGCCTTCAACTCCAACGACTCGGATTACCGCAAGCAGATCGCCCCGTCGCGAACCTTCTCGCTCCGCGAAGAGGCCGAGGCGGCCAAGGCCGCGGGCCTGTTCCCGCACCTGACCCCCGACGATGCGCTGGTCGTCGGCGACGACGGCAGCCCGCTTGGGACCAACAGCTTCCGCTTCGACAACGAGCCGGTCCGGCACAAGCTGCTGGACCTCATCGGCGACCTGTACCTGCTCGGTGCCCCGGTCCAGGGCCGCGTCGTCGCTTACAAGTCCGGCCACGCACTGAACCACCTGCTGGTCCGCCGGCTCATCGCCCAGCACGAAGCGATCGGCCACAAGCACCTGGCCCTGCACCGCAACGTCTTGGACATCCGCCGGCTGTTCCGGATGATGCCCCACCGCTACCCGATGCTGCTGGTCGACCGCGTGGTCGAAATCGACGGCGACCAGCGGGCGGTCGGCATCAAGAACGTGACCATCAACGAGCCGTTCTTCCAGGGCCACTACCCGGGCACGCCGATCATGCCCGGCGTGCTGGTCGTCGAGGCGATGGCCCAGCTGTCGGGCGTGCTCATCGGCCAGAGCATCGAGCAGGTCGGCAAGCTGCCGGTGCTGCTGAGCCTGGACCGCGTCAAGCTCCGCAAGCCCGTGACGCCCGGCGACCAGCTGATGATGGAGGCCGAGTCGGTGAAGGTCCGCAGCCGCATCGCCCACATGCGCTGCCGGGCGTACGTCTCCGATGAGCTGGCTGCCGAGGCCGAGGTGAAGTTCATGCTGGTGGACGACAATCAGGAGTGAGCGGGGATGGAAGGTCCGGATGCTGACGTAGAGCCCGCGGAACTGGACCGCCTGATGATCGAGCGTGGCTGGAAGTTCTTCGCATCACCCGCCGGCAAGCTGGTGTACATCAGGTTCGGACGACGACTGAGGCGACATACAATCAGCATCAACTTGAATGCGAAAGGGAAGGTCAGTCATGACGACTTCAGGACCCTTCTGGACCACCTCGAACATCCCGAAAGCTGAACCACCCTTTACCCAGAACGCGATGCAGCCTGCAGCAGATTTAGCAGCGTTTGTTCGTGTCACGGTGGAGCGACGACCGTCCGAGAAGTATTTGGCTCGCGTGGCCGGACTGCCAAACTTGTTCGCACACGGCCAGACGCCCGCCGAGGCGGTCCGGTGCTGCCGAGACAACGCCTTCTGGGGCTTTGCCGCGATGTTGTCGGTCGGCGAGACAGTCGATCAAATCCTCGCGGAAACCGAGCACCCGCCCGTGACGCCGGCCGCCGCCTGATCCCGCTTTGCCCACCATCCACCCCACCGCCGTCGTCGACCCCGGAGCCGAGTTGGCGGACAACGTCACCGTCGGGCCGTTCTGCCACGTCGGCTCGCAGGTCCGCCTGGGCTCGGGCACCGAGCTTAAGGGCCACTGCACCGTCACCGGCCGGACCAACCTGGGCAGCGGCAACGTCGTCTGGCCCCACGCCGTGCTCGGCGGCGACCCGCAGGACCTCAAATTCACCGGCGAAGACTCCGCCCTGCAGATCGGCGACGGCAACGAGTTCCGCGAGTGCGTCACCGTCCACAAAGGCACAGACAACGACCGCGGCGTCACCACCATCGGCAGCCACAACCTCATCATGGCTTACGGCCACATTGCCCACGACTGCGTGATCGGTGACCACGTGGTGATGGCCAACGCCGTCCAGCTCGCCGGCCACGTCCTGGTCGAGGACCACGCCATCCTCGGCGGCGCCACCGCCGTGCATCACCTGGTCACCATCGGCACGTGCGCGTTCATCGGCGGCATGACCCGCATCGTGCAGGACATCCCGCCCTACATGGTCGCCGAGGGCAACCCCGCCCGCCTCCGCGGCATCAACTCCGTCGGCGTCCGCCGCCGCAACCTGCCCCCCGAATCGGTCGAGCGACTCAAGGACTGCTACCGCCGGCTGTTCCACCGCGGGGCCAGCCAGTACGGCCTGTTCGAGCAGGCCCTGGACGCCCTCGACGCCGAATACCCCGACGACCCCCACGTCCAGAAAGTCCTCACCGCCGCCCGCCACACCGCCGTCGGCGTCTATGGCCGCTACCGCGAGTCCCAACGCAAAGACAACCGCTACACCAATCCCGTTCGGTGAAGTTGCCCCACCGCGTGTTTAGCAGGTGCAGCGAAGCTGCCCCGTCAGATCCCCGCATCAACCCGATACCACCACCGCCCCACTTGCCTGGGCCACCATCGCCGCGACCCGTTCGCGCGATAACTTCACCCCCGCCCCCTCGGACTTCATCAACGCCAGCGTCTGCTCCGCCAGCGACAGGTTCAGCCGGTTGAACCCCACCACGCCCGCCGACGCCCCGCGGTCCTCCAGCAACTGCACGTACCGCCCCGCCTCCCGAAGGTCCTGCTCGGCCTGCCGCATCACCGCGTCCCGCTCCAGCGTCCGTGGCAAAAACCGCCGGCCCGCTGCGTCGTCGGCCGGCTCGTCCCGCAGGATGTTCACCAGCTGCAGCCCCTCCCCGAAGCACGGCGCCAGCTCCATCAACTCATCCCGCACCGGCCCCAGCCGCGGCTCGCGGAGCACGAACAGCTCCGTGCACAGCTCGCCCACGATCCCCGCGACCGCGTAGCAATAGTCCCGCAGTGCCTGCATGTCCGTCGGCGACACCGGCGCGGCCACCGACCGCACCATGCCATCCACGGTCCGCCCCAGGTGGCGACGGATCACCTCGCGAGCCTCCGGCCGAAGCGCCCGGTACGCCGCCACCACCTCCGCCCCGTGCCGCAACAGCAGCCGATATCCGTCGTGCTCTAGGTCATCCGGCGGTTCGGGCACGGCCGTCGAAAAGTCCGGGTCGTCAAGCGTCGCCATCATCAGCCGCAACGCCGCCTGACGCTGGTCGTCATCCCACCCCGGCTCGTCCTCGATCGTGTCGGCGATGCGAAACAGCAGGTACGCCAAGCCGACCTGACGCCGAAGCGGCTCGGGCAGCAGCGGGATCGACAGCGCAAAGGTCCGGCTGGTCTGTTGCAGCAGCTGCTCGATCAGGGTCACGCGGCACGCTCCACCGCACCATGCTGCAGCCAATGCGCTTCGACCGCCGGGTCGCCCGAAGCGGTCCGCTGCCCCGCCGGCTCCATCCCGAGCTCTTTGAGGATCAGCCCCGCGGTGATCTGGCTGGACAGGAAGATCACCGGCAACCCCGATCCGGGATGCGTCCCGCCGCCGACCATCCACGCCCCGTCGCAGTAGGGCACGCGGTGCTGCGGCCGGCGGTGCAGCATCTGGTCCAGCCCGTGGGCGAGGTTGAACGTCGCGCCGTGGTTGATGTTCGCCGCCCGCCAATCGTCGGGAGTCAGTTGCATCTGCTCGCGGATGCGTCCGTCCAGGTCGATGCCCAGCACGTCCCGCATCCGCCGCAGCAGGTTGTCCCGGACCCGCGGGGCCTCGGCGGCCCAGTCAATGGGGGCCTGGGCATTCGGCGTGGGCTGCAGGACGTACACGCTGCTGTGCCCCGGCGGGGCGAGCGTCGAGTCGGTCACGCTCGGGTTGCACACGTAAAACGACGGGTCGTCGGTGAGGCTGCCCGCCCTGCCGTGGTCGCGGCCGATGTCCTCGAGGTTCTGCTCGTAGTCAGGGCTGGTGCGGATCGTGTGGTGCGGCAGGTCCAGTTCGCCCTCGACGCCGAGGTAGAGCATGTACGTCGAGCAGCTGTACTTCCGCCGGTCCACCTGATCGTCCGTGTGTCGACCGCGGATCGCCTCGGGGAACAGCCGCTTGATCGCCCACCCGGCGTCGGCGTTGATGACCAGGTGGTCGAAGTCCTCCGCCTCGCCGCCGTCGAGCTGGACACCGGTGACCCGCCGGCCTTCCATCCGCAGCGACCGCACCGGCGAGCTGAATTGCAGCCGGCCGCCGAGCTTCTCGAGCACGTCGCCCATCGCCGACATCAGCGCGTTGCAGCCGCCGCGTGGGTGCCAGACGCCGTAGGCGTACTCGATGAACGGCAGAATCGTGAACAGGCTCGGGCAGTCCATCGGGCTCATGCCCAGGTACTTGCTCTGAAAGCCCACCGCCAGCCGCACCGCGGGGTGCTCGAAATACCGGCTCGACAGCGAGTGCACCGTGTGCCACGGCTTGATGTGCGGCGCAGCCAGCATCGAGTCCGGACGAACCAGGTCCAGCGGCGAGCGGATCGGCCGACGCAAGATCGGCTCGGCGGCGGCGAGCTTCCGGCGGTTGTCCGCGATGAACCGCTCGAACGCCGCGCCGTCCGGGCCATGCACCGCCGCGATCCGCCGGGCCATCTCCGGCAGGTCCTGCGTCGCATCGATGACCACATCCTCGCCGCCGTCCTTCTGCCCGATGACCAGCCGGTACATCGGGTCAAGCCGGGTCAGGTCGCAGCAATCGTCCAACCGCTGCCCGGCCGACCGGAAGACTTCGTCCAGCACGTGGGGCATCAGGAAGAACGTCGGCCCGCGGTCAAACCCGTACGCCCCCAGCTGAATCCGGGAGGTCCGGCCGCCGATGCCCTCCCGCGCCTCGAAGACGGTCACGTCCACGCCCCGGGCCGCGAGCAGCACCGCGGCCGCCAGCCCGCCGGGGCCGGCACCGATCACGGCGATGCGAGGAGTGCTGTTCATTGAGCCGATCCGCTGCCCGTAACCCGTGGGATGCTCCTACCGTAGGCGGGGCGCGAGCGACCGGCCAGCGAAGGAGGCCCGGCAGATTCAGCCGACGACCGGGATGTTCCGATATTGCCCGGGCAAGCCGAGCGGGATAGGCTGTACCCAGCTGGTCCTGCGGCCCGTCTATTGTGCCGCGGCGGGGGATGTTCTCCCGCTGACCCGCCCTGCTCCCGAGGAGACCACGACCATCGCCAGACGACGATTCCGCCCCCCGCAGCGCGACACGGGCAAGCGCCTGCGTGTCAACGACCAGATCCGCATCAGCCCCGTCCGCCTCATCGATGAGGACAACAACCAGGTGGGTGTTGTCGAGACCGAAGAGGCCAAGCGTATGGCCACGGATGCCGGCCTCGACCTGGTCGAGGTGTCCGGTGCCAGCCGCCCGCCCGTGTGCCGCATCATGGACTACGGCAAGTGGAAATACGCCCAGCAGAAGAAAGAGCAGAAGGCCAAGGCTCACGCCAAGAAGTCCGAGCTCAAGGGCATGCGGCTTCGGCCCAACATCGACGACCACGACCTGTCGATCAAGGTCAACAAGGCCCGCGAATTCCTCGAAGACGGCGACAAGGTCCAGTTCGTGATGCTCTTCCGCGGCCGGCAGATGGCCCACATGGACATCGCCTTCGACCACATGCGTGGCGTCATCGAGACGCTCGAAGACGTCAGCAAGGTCGAGGCCCCGCCCAAGCGGATGGGCCGGCGCATGACCATGGTGCTCGCCCCCGACAAGGCCGGCCGGGACCGCAAGGAAGCCGCCGCCAACCGCGAGGCCAAGCAGTCCCCGGATGACGCCCCCGCGTCCGAATAACCGGTGCAGACTGGAGGACCGGCGGGGTATGACTCCACCGACCTCCACTACACCGGCCACCACATCCTGCCGATGAGCCCCATACCGGCCAGCCACGGACCCTCCGTCCGGGCGGCCACGATGGGAGCGCTCGGGTGGCATTCGGGATTTCTAAATCACGCACGTCGCCGATCGGCATCGACTTCGGCGGCGACACGCTCAAGCTGCTGCAGCTCTCGGGCGACGCCTCCCCGCGGGTCATCGCCGCGGCCGCCGCGCCGCTGCCCGAAGACTCCCGCGAAGACCCGCACGCCCGCCTCACGTTCTACGGCCAAAAGCTCAAGCCGCTGCTGGACGCCGCCCCCTTCCGGGGCCGACGCGTCGCCCTGGCGATCCCCGCCAGCCAGACGGTGCAGCACATCATCGAGCTTGCCGCCACCGACGACAGCCAACTTGAAAACGCCGTCCAGCTGCACATGCGAGAGCGGCTCGCCCTGGAACCGACCCGGATGGTGGTCCGCCATTGGCCGGTGGGCGAGATCTTCCGCGATGGACACCGGCGGCGGGTCGTCGTGGTCTTGGCCGCCGCCCGCGACGCGGTGATGCGGTACGTCGACCTGGCCCAGCACGCCAAGCTCGAAGTCGCCGGCATGCACGCCGAACCCACTTGCCTGCTGCAGGCCGCGGCCAGCGGTGTGCCCGCCGACGGCGTGAGCCTCGTGGTCGACATCGGTGCGGTGCAGACCCAGGCGATGATCGTCGCCGACGGGCAGATGCTGCTCGCCAAGTCAATCCACGCCGGCAGCGACGCCGCGATCCGGCTGGTCGCCCGGCAACAGTCGGTCAACTTCTCCGCCGCCCGGCAGATGCGACGTCAGACCGCCGCCATCCACGATCACAGCCCCGCCGCAGCAACGGCCGCCGCCGCGGCGAGCGAGCCCCGCGGCATCCTGGGCGACCTGCTCGACGACGAGCCTGACACTCAAACCCTGCCTGCGACGGTCGCACCGCCTTCGGCCGCACCTGCTTTCGCCCCGGCCGACGACGACCCGCTGACCCCCCGCCTGCTCGACGAGCTGCGGGTGATGCTCGCCTACCACCGCCGAGTCCACGCCGACCGCCCGGTCCGCCGGCTGGTCCTGCTCGGCGGCGAAGCCATGCAGCCGATGACCGCCCGACTGCTCGGGACCTCCCTTCGGCTGACCACCTGCCGGGCCGACCCGCTCGTGAGCGTCGCCGGCGACCCGACCGCGTACCACGGCCTCAAGCCCGAGGAGCCCCAGCCCGGCTGGGCCGTACCACTGGGACTTTGCCTGAGCCCGACACAGGCCTAAGCCGATCCTGCCGATACACCCCGTAGAACCGCCATGAGCCAGAACAGCTTCCTGCCCGAGGATTACCTGCAGCGCCGCGTCGCCCAGCGGACCAACCTGCTGTGCATCAGCCTGTTCGCCGTCGTACTCGTCGGCGTGGTCGGGGCGTTCTACGTCACCGACCGCCAGCGCAGCGAGGTCCGAGCTGAGTTGCAGCAGGTCAACAACGAGTTCCAATCCCGGGCCCAGCAGCTGGCCCAGATCGAGCGGCTGCAGGAACAAAAGCAGCACATGCTCGACAAGGCCCGCATCACCGCGATGCTGGTCGAACGCGTGCCACGGTCCAACCTGCTCGCCGAGCTCGTCAACGCCATGCCCGCCTCGCTCACCCTCACCGAACTGAGCCTCGAAACCAGCTTGGTCCAGCCCACGCAGCGCCCCCGCACCGCGCTGGAGCGCGAGCGGCAGAATCAGCAGGCGTCCGACTCGCCGCAGATCGCGCCGCGTGAGATCAACCTGCAGATTGCCGGCGTGGCCCCGGACGACCGCGAGGTCTCGACCTTCATGGGCCGGCTGAGCAACCACCCGATGTTCGACGAGGCCGAGCTCCTGCTCATCGACGAGGTGCAGATCGAGCAGGTCTCGATGCGGCAGTTCCGCCTGTCCACCCGCGTCCGGCAGGACGTGGAGCTGGACCAGCTGGACGAGCTTCGCGTCGCCGACGCCCCGCAGGACCCGATGGCCGACCAGGTGCACCTGAGCCCCGATGGCCAGACCGCCCCGCCGCCGGAGCAGCTGGGCGCCGTGCCGACCGAGTAGCTCCAAGCCGGAAGCTGCAAGCCGCAAGCCCGAACCCGATCCCCGACACCCGATCCCCGAGTAACCCATGCGATTCGGCATCCGTGAAAGCCTGTTCCTGCTCGTGCTGCTGGCCATGCCCGTAGCCGCGTACTTCTTCGTCTTCGAGCCCCGCAACTCCCAGATCGCCGAGGCCCGCGACGACATCGCCGCCAAGCAGGCCCGCCTTGCGCAGCTGGACACGGCGACCGCCGGGTTCTCCAACCTGGGCAACCAGATCGACGAGCTCACCCGGGCCGTCGCGCTGTTCCAGGAGAAGCTGCCCGCCGGCCGCGAGACTTACGTGATCGTCAACACGGTCGCCGAGCTCGCCGCCAGCAACCGGCTGACCGTCCGCCAGGTCCGGCCCGACCGGATCGTGCCCGCCGCCGAGTACGCCGAGCTGCCCATCCGCATGACGATCGTCGGCGGCTGGAGCGGCTTCTATCAGTTTCTCCAGGAACTCGAACGGCTGCCGCGGATCACCCAGGTGCCCCGCATGGAACTGACCCGGTTGACCGGCGACCAGGAAGGCCTGATGGAGGCCGACGTGGTGCTGAGCATCTTTTTCGAGGGCGAGGCCGCCGCCCAGCCCGACCCCTCCTGAAGTCCGCCGGCCGCCCGCCCGCCCCGCCCCCTTCCCTTACGAGCCGAGACCTACCCGTGACCGACAACAACTTCAACAGCGACACCCTGGACACCGGCGACGAGCAGGACCAAGCCGCGACCACCCTCTCCCTGCTGGGCGGGGTCGGCGGTGCCGACGCGATGGACGCCGTGGGCGTCGAAGCCGGCGTCCGCCAGGACAAGTCCAAGATGCAGCACCTGATGGCGGTGGGCGTCGTCGCCCTCGTGGGTGTGGCGGTGCTCGCCGGGATGCGGCTCACCCAAGGTGGCATCCAAACCACCGACGCCGCGACCACGCAGGCGATGGCCGAGGTCGAGACACGCATCGCCCAGCTGACCACGCCCGGCGCGGTGAAGCCCGGCGACCCGATCAGCCCCGAGGGCGTGCGCGACCTGTTCGAGGACACCGCACACGTCGTCGCCGTCTTCTCAGCCAACCAGACCGAACACCAGGTGCCGCTCGAGCAGGTTCAGAAGGACCCCTTCGAGCTGCAGATCACCCGGGCCCAGGAGGCCGCCCCCGACAACTCGGCGATCGCCGAGCGGCAGCGGGCCGAGCGGCTGCGCCGGCTCGAATCCGAACTCGTTCGGCTGAACCTGCAGTCGATCGCCGGGGCCAACGGCGGCCGCGCCGTCGCCGTGATCGACAACGAGTTCTTCCGCGTGGGCTCGCAGCTGGGCAGCTTCACCATCACGGCCATCGAGCCGCTGCGGGTCGAGCTGGCCGCCGAGGGCACGAGCTTCGAGCTCGTGATCGACTAACCAACCACCAAGACGGATACCCACTTTCTACTTCCGGGGGGGGGCTGGACCAGGGCAATGCTGACCGAGCTGTTTGAACCCGAAGACCGAAGCGAGGCCGCCGACGACGCGCAGAACGTCGAGACGGCGCTGAGCACCGTCGACCGCATGGGCGCGGCCCTGATCGCGTCCGGCGAGCTGACTAGCGAACAGCTGACCAGCGCCCGCGGCGTCCTGCAGAACACCCCGGGCCAGTCGCTGGCTCAGGTGCTGCTGCAGATGGGCATCGACGAGCGGTCGGTGCAGGGGCAGGTGGCCCACGACATCTCGCTGCCTTTCGAGTCGCTCGAAGACACCAGCCAGGTCGATGCGATCAAGGACATCGAAAAGCTGGGCGTCGACTTCTGCATCGAGCGCGGCGTGCTGCCGCTGCGGCGGCACGACGACGGCCGGCTGATCGTGGGGCTGACCGACCCGTCCGAGGTGGTCGTGCTCGACGAGCTGCGGCACCGGCTCGGGACGTGCATCAAGCCGGTGGTCATCTGCCCGGGCCAGCTGCGTGCCGCCGTCGAGGCGATCCGCGAGACCGCCGGCGTGGCCGACGATGCCGCGGTTGACGACATTATCCGCGGCATCGAGGAAGACGACGTCGAAGTCGTCGAGCAGGACGAGGAGGACCTGGACCTCGAGAAGATGGCCGGTGAGAGCCCGGTCATCCGCTTCGTGAACTACCTGATCTTCAACGCGGTCAAAGAGGGTGCCAGCGATATACACATCGAGCCGCAGGAAAAGAAGCTGCAGGTTCGATACCGGATCGACGGCGTGATGTTCGAGGCGATGAACCCGCCGTCGCACATGAAGGCCGCGATCGTCAGCCGTCTCAAGATCATGGCCAACCTCGACATCGCCGAACGGCGGGTCCCGCAGGACGGCCGGATCCGCGCCATGGTCCACGGCCGAAAGCTGGACCTGCGGGTGTCGACACTGCCCATGGTGCAGGGCGAAAAGGTCGTGCTGCGCATCCTCGACACCCGAAGCATCCAGGTCGAACTGGACGACCTGGGCATGTCGTACGACATGCTCACGATGTGGAAGAACCAGATCCGCAACCCGCACGGCATCCTGCTGGTCACCGGGCCCACCGGCTCGGGTAAGACCACCACACTCTATAGCTCGCTGGGCCAGATGGACCGGCAGAAGCTTAATATCTCAACTGTCGAAGACCCGGTGGAATACCACCTCAACGGCATCAACCAGACGCAGGTCCACGAGAAGATCGGGATGACCTTCGCCGGGGCCCTGCGGGCCTTGCTGCGGCAGGACCCGGACGTGATCATGGTCGGCGAGATCCGCGACACGGAGACCGCCAAGACCGCTATCCAGGCTTCGCTAACCGGCCACCTCGTACTCAGCACGCTGCATACGAATGATGCGCCGTCCAGCGTGACCCGGCTGATCAACATCGGCGTCGAGCCGTACCTCATCGGATCGGCCCTCAACGCCTGCATGGCCCAGCGGCTGGTCCGCCGCATCTGCGAGCACTGCCGAACCCACCAGGAGCCCGAGCCGCAGGTCGCCGAGCACCTCGCGATGCAGGGCATCTCACTGGCCGAGGTCTGTGTCGGCGAGGGCTGCGACAAGTGCCGCAACACCGGCTACGCCGGCCGCGTCGGCCTGTACGAGATGCTGATCCTCAACGATCAGCTGCGCGATCGGGTCGCGGGCAACCCGAACGTCACCGAGTTCCGCCGCATGTGCATCGAAGGCGGCATGATCACCCTGCGTCAGGACGGCTTCGACAAGGTCGCCAAGGGCGTGACCACGGTCGATGAGGTGCTGCGGGTGACCGAAGCGAATATCTAAAGCGTTCGAGTCGGCATAGTTTCAGGCTCGCGTCGATCAAACTAGGCAAGCGATGGCTGGCCCTCGGGTGGGTGTTTGCTGTCATGTAGCCTGCGCGCATGACTCGGCTGGAGCGGCAGGTACGGGAGTGCATCGAGGCGAATCGCTCTGGCTTCAGCATTCACGCTGAAGCTCAATGTGAGCAACGTGGCATCACTCCGTGGCAAGTAGCCGCCTCGGCACACGAGGCTCGGTTGGTCCGGCTCGTTCCCCATGGTCGGCCGCAGGCCCGGGTCGTGCTGCGACACAGCTTGCCGACTGGCGATGTGGAGCCCGTCTGGGCGTGGCTGCCGCGTCACGATGCCGTGCTTCTAATCACCGTATACTGGGCGTAGCCACACCATGGATGACTTCCCGGACATCACCACAGAAAGCGACCGGCGTGGTCGGATCAGGCATTGGGTCCGGCGCGGGAATCTTGTGGTCGAGTTGGAGGTCGACGTGGTATATCTCGGTGATGCCCCGGATCACCCCGCTTTCGAGGCCCGCACCGCAAGGTTCCTTGATGAAGTGGGCCAGCGAGCTGAAGCGGGCGATATCACTTACCTGCAAACGGTCGGCACCGTCTTCCGCCAGATCGATCAGCCCGCCGCCGCTGCGTGAACGCCTCTCGGTTTCAAGACCGCGGCGCCCCGAGCAGCGGCCGCAGTCGCCCGCCGTGCTCGTCGATGCGGAGCTGCGCCTCCGCGGCGTCCAGGCCCAGCCGGTGCATCACCAGCGCGACCTTCACCTGGCCGTCGGCTTCGTCGAGCAAGTCCCTGGCCACGGCACGATCGACCTGCAGCTGCTCGGTGAGGATCCGCAGCGCCCGGTCACGCAGCTTGGCGTTGCTGGCCCGCAGGTCGACCATCAGGTTGCCCCAGGTCTTGCCCAGCTGCACCATCGCGGCGGTGCTGATCATGTTCAGCGCGAGCTTCGTGGCGGTGCCGGCCTTGAGCCGTGTCGAACCGGTGACAATTTCGGGCCCGACCAGCAGCTCGATCACATGGTCCAGCTGCACCGGCAGCGTCGGCGTGGCCGGCGTGTGCAGCGGCTGGTTCGGCGGGACCACCTTGGCCCGGTCGCGGCTCTGCAGGCTCTTGATCCGGACGCAGCACATCATCGCCACCCTCGCGCCGCGGGCCTTGGCGTGACCCAGCCCGCCCCAGACCCACGGCGTCGTGCCGCCCGCGGCGATGCCGATCACGGTGTCGGCGTCGCCGAGCGTAAGTGCGTCCAGTGCATCGACCGGGCCGTGCGGATCGTCTTCGGCACCCTCGCTGGACTTGCGGAGGCTGACATCGCCGCCGGCGATGATGCCGACGACGCTGCCCGGCTCGCCGGCGGGCGGGGCCTGAAATGTCGGCGGTGCCTCGCTCGCGTCCAGGACGCCCAACCGGCCCGACGTGCCCGCCCCCAGATAGACCAGCCGGCCGCCCCGTCGCATGCCCTCGACCGCGGCCTCGACGACCGCGGCGATGCCCGGCAGGGCGTCGCGGACCGCCCGCGGCGCTTCGAGGTCCTGCGTGTTCATCAGCCCCAGCATCTGCGGCACCGACAGCGCGTCGATCGCCGCCGCAGCCGCGAGTCTCCGCTCGGTCAGCAGGTGGCCCCGCGAGGGCGAAGCAACGCCCGCGGTCGGCTCGGGCTGGGGCGACGGATAGGTCACGGGGCGGTCCAGCAGGTGGGCCAGGCGGCGGGCGGGTTCGGCAGCGGGCGGACGCAGCAGGTCGGCGCCGAAGGTATACATCGACGCGCTATCGGCCGCGGGTGGGACGCGACATGTGGATCGGTAATCTGCGTCCGATACCGGCAGGGTCCATCCGCACCCCCGGCTAAGGCTCGATCAGGACGAACCGCTGCTCGTGCACCCGCTGCACCGGGTTCCACACCGAGACACTCAACCGGATCGGCTCACCGGCGTCGAGCTTCTCGACCTCCGCGGCGAGCTGCTGCAGGTCGGCCACCGGCTCGTCGAGGACCCGCGTAATGACCAGCCCCGGTGCCAAGGTCCCCGACGCCCGGTCCGCCGGCGAGCTTCGGCGGACCGCTCGGATCAGCACCCCCGCGATCGGCTCCATCTCCCGCTGCCTCGCCATCTCCGGCGTCAGCGTGGACAGCCCCGTGAGCCCCAACCGCCGCAGCCGTTCGACCCCCGGCAGCGACGACGCATCCTCAAGCCGATCCCACGGCAGGGCCGCGCCCTGCTGGGGCAGTTCGACAAGGTCCACATCCACTTCCTGCTCCCGCCCGTCACGGAAAAAGCGGATGCGGACGCTCGTGCCCGGCTGCTGCTGGGCCACCCGGCGACGCAGCGACTCAATCGTCGGCGTGGCCCGGCCGGCGATGCCCGTGATGATGTCGCCACGCTGCAGGCCCGCGCGATCGGCCGGCCCGCCGCGGACCACCCCCTCCACCACCACGCCGCGCCCGTCGAAGCCAAACGATTCGGCCATCGCCGCGTCCATGTCCCGCGCCGGCAGGCTCACCCCGAGAAAGCCCCGACGGACCTCGCCCTCTTCGATCAGCTGGTCCGCGACATGCTCGATCATCCCGATCGGTATTGCGAAGCCCAGACCCATGAACCCGCGGGCCCCCGGGTGCGCCTCGTCGGGCAATTGATCGTTGGCGATGGCCGTGTTCATCCCAATGACTTCGCCGCGGATGTTGGTCAGCGGGCCGCCGGAGTTGCCCGGGTTGATCGCCGCGTCGGTCTGGATGAAGTTCTCGTACCCCCCCTGACCCAGCAGGTCCAGACGTCGGCCTTGGGCGCTGACGATGCCCTGGCTCATCGAGAACTCGAACCGCAGCGGCGATCCGAAGGCGAACACGATGTCCCCTTGACGCAGCGGATCCGCCCCGCGGCGAGCCGGGAACAGCTCACCGGCCTCGACCTTCAACACCGCGATGTCGGTCCGCTCGTCACTACCGACCACGCGGGCCCGAAGCTCGGCGCCGTCGGCGAACCGCACGCTGATGCGGTCGGCCATTCGCACGACGTGATGGTTCGTAATGATGTGCCCCGCGTCGTCGTACACCCAGCCCGAGCCGTTGCCGCTGTAGAGCCGGCTGCCGTCCTGACTGGCTGCGCCGACCTGGATGTGCACCACGCTGGGCTCGACGAACTCGGCGATCTGCGTAAACGACCGCGAAAAGCTCTGCAGCTCCTGATCCTCCGCCAGCTCGTTGCTGATCTGCGTCAGCCGCGCCTCGGTCCGAGCCGCCGCCACCTGCCGGATCAACTCCGGCCCCGCCAACATCACCACCAGCACCGTCGCCAGCAGCACCAGGCTCGGCCCGTACCAACGCACCGTCGGCTCGATCCGACGTGGCGGCGGCTCGACGGCCGGCTGGCCGGGCAGCCGCACCGGCAGGTCGGCCATCTCGGGATGCTGCGGCGGCTCAGGCATCGGGCACCTTCATCGTAGTCGCGGGTGCCGGGGGCCGGGTTGCGGGTTGCGGGTTGCGGGTTGCGGGTTGCAGCTAAGGCTACAAGCCCCATCCCACCGGCCACCGGCTTCAAGCTTCCGGCTTCCGGCTTCCGGCTTCAAGCTCCGGCTTGCCGGTACGGCCCCCCATCGGCCAGATGCTCCCCCGCCTCGACCCGCTCGACCCACGCCGCCGCCGCGTCCCGCAGCGACTCGCCCATCGCCGCCCCCGGCGTCGCGAAGCTCGGCTGCCAGTCGCTCAGCCCCAGCCAGTCGTGCAGCACCAGCACCTGCCCATGACACGCCGGGCCGGCCCCGCAGCCGATCACCGGCAGCCGCACCGCATCGACCACCGCCTTCGCCGCCTCGGCCGTGCACGCCTCCAGCAGCAGCATCACCGCCCCGGCCCGCTCCATCTGCTGGGCCAGCGACACCAACTCGTCGGTCGTCGCCACCGATTTGCCCGCGACCTGCGGCACCCCCGTCCGACCGGTCTGCTGCGGACGCCAACCCAGATGCACCACCACCGGCGTACCCGCATCGGCGATCGCCTGGACCACCGACAACCGCGATGGCCCCGCCTCCAGCTTCACCGCGTCCGCCCCGCCGTCCATCAGCAACCGGCCCGCGTCGGCCATCAACTGCCGCTCGCCCCCCAGCCCGCTGGCGTACGGCAGGTCGGCCATCACGTAAGACCCGGGTGCCCCCCGACGCACCGCCGCCGACATCGTCAACACGTCCGCCAGCGTGATCTGCAGCGTGTGCTCGTAGCCCAGCACCACCTGCGCCGCCGAATCGCCCACCAACATAACCCGCAGCCCGCCCCGCCACAGCCACCGCGCGGTCGTCGCGTCGTAGCACGTCAGCACCGCGAACGCCTGGCCCTGTCTGACCCATCGGCGGACCTCGCGGATCGTGACCCGCTCGTCCGTCTGCTGCTGCGTCTCCGACATGCGGCCATGCTAGAGAGCTCATGGGTGATGTCGCCTTCCGGTCAACGCCCGCTCCGGACGTTGGACGCTACGGCCGAATCGGAGGAGCCGACCCATCTACGAACAAAGACACCGCGACCCGGAGGCGGCGGCTTGCACGCCCGCCTTCGGCGGCACCACCGTCCGGTCCCGCTGCTTCGACCGGCGTGGCTGACCCGATAGTCCCGCTTGACGCGAGACGCCCCCGGATGCGTACGATGGGCCGTCCCACCCGGACCGGGTAGCTCAACGGTTAGAGCATCGGCCTTTTAAGCCGCTGGTTGTGGGTTCGAATCCCACCCCGGTCATTGCCAGCCCACCTCGCGCCAAGAGTTGCCGCTCGGTCGCGGGCGGCTCGACGCTCAACCCGCGAGCCCCAGCGACCGATGCACAGGTCGTGGGCGGATCAACACAAACGACGCTGGTCCTCTCGGACCTGCACCTGGGCCGGCCCGGCGGGTGGCTGACCCCAGCGATGCTTCGGCCGCTCTGGGCGGGCTGTGATCGTGTGGTGGTCAACGGTGACGCCGCCGAGCTTCAGCTGAATACCTGCCGGGTCGCGGCGGCCGAAGCCGTGCTTGAACTCCAGCGGCTTTGCGACGATGACGGTGTCGAGCTGGTGCTGCTTTCGGGTAACCACGACGCGTTTATCAGCGACCGCCGGCACCTGCTGCTGGATGCCGGGCGGGTCCTGATCACCCACGGCGACGCGATCCACCCCGCGGTCTCCCCGTGGTCCCACGGCGGTGCCGAGCGGGCGCGGCTGACGGCCGAGGCGTCGGACCGGATGCCGATTCAGGACCGGGCCGACCTGACGCATCGGCTCGACCTGGCCCGGCACGTGGGCCACAGCGAGTTTCTTCGGCCCGACACGCTCAAGGCCAACGGCTCGAGCAAGCACCTGCTGCTGCGGCCCTGGCGGCTGGCCGCTGTGGCCTGGGCTTGGCTGCGGACCCCGCGTTGGACCGCCGACCTGGTGCACCGCTTCGCCCCGGACGCCGAAGTCGCCGTCATCGGCCACACCCATCGGCAGGGGCAGTGGCGGGTCGAGACGCCCGATGGACCTAAGACCATCATCAACACCGGCGCCTTCGCCTGGCCGGCCAAGCCCTGGGCGGTGCTGCACCGACCCGGGCACCTGCGGGTCCACCACATCAAGCGGGCCGGCGAAATGTGCGAACTTGGCGACGTCGCGGGCCAAGTCGATCTCGCCCCGCTGGTCGCGGCCCGCAAGGCGGCGTGAAAGCAACTGACCACCCGGGTGCCCCTGGCGTCAACTTCTGCCACCCTCCCTCTGAGGGAGGGGCAGGGGGAGGGTGGGGAGTACGGATCATTGGTGCTGTGGGTCGTGCATCGGCGGCTATCACCCTCACCCCGGCCCTCTCCCTGGAAGGGAGAGGGGCCAGAACAAGATGCGAGTGGCACTAACAGGACGCTGCAAAAGTCTTGGCGTTGCGCTACGCTGGCGGCTCCTACATG
>CAZVBW010000023.1:0-50515 GCA_964625505.1 uncultured Phycisphaeraceae bacterium | reverse complement strand
CGCGGGACCAGCGGCGGGCGGCGGCGACGGAGCTGGCGGTGCGGGCGCTGCGGGCCGGTCGGGCGCGGGAGGGCGAGGCGCTGCTGGACGAGGCGATGGGGTTGATCCCGCCGGGGCAGGGTGCGGGAGCCGACGTTCTGCACCTGCGGGCGCAGTCGGCATACCTGATGCGGGATGTGCCGCTGGCGGTCCGTCGGTACCGGGCGCTGCTGAGGGCTTATCCGGGACACACGCCGGGCGCGGCGGAGTTGGGGCAGATCCTCGAGGCCCACCCCGGTGCCGAAGGCGGCGAACGCGGGGGGTGAGCTGATGCGGGGCGCCGAGTCGTCGAGCTACCTTGAGCCGATGGAGTTGCTGGATGCCGCGGATCGGTTGCGGGACGCGTGTGATGCGATGCGGTTTGGCGAGCCGGTGACGCACGTGTACAACCCGCTGCGTTACGCGTGGGACGGGTATCGGCGGTATTGCGAGTTGGCGGGCGCCCACTGGAGCGCGGACGCGGCTTCCGGGGGGGTGGTGTTGCTGGGAATGAACCCCGGGCCGTGGGGGATGGCGCAGACGGGCGTGCCCTTTGGCGAGATCGGGACGGTGCGGGAGTGGTTTGGTTTTGATGATCTGGAGGTGGGCAAGCCGGCGGTGGAGCATCCGAAGCGGCCGATCCTCGGGCTGGGCTGTCCCCGCAGCGAGGTCAGCGGCAAGCGGCTGTGGGGTCTGATGGCGGAGCGGTTCGGCAGTGCTGAGGATTTCTTCCGGGGGCACTTCGTGTGCAACTACTGCCCGCTGGTGTTCATGGAGGGCCAGACCGGGCGGAACCGCGTGCCCGAGAAGCTGCCCAGGGCCGAGCGGGCGCCGCTGGCCGCGGCGTGCGACGAACACTTGGTCGCGGTGCTGCGGGCGCTGCGGCCGAGGTGGCTGATCGGGATCGGGGCGTTCGCCGAAAAGCAGGCGACGCGGGTAGTCGCGTCGGCGGGGCTGGAGATGGAGGTCGGGCGGGTCCTGCACCCGAGCCCGGCGAGCCCGCAGGGGAACAAGGGCTGGGGGCCGCAGGCGGCGCGGCAGATGGAGTCACTCGGGGTGTGGTAGCGGAAGCCCCGGAAGTCCATTCGCGTCCGAGTGAATGATCCAGTTGAGTTCTGACATCAGCCGCGGATCGATCTTCTCATCGGCGTAGAGCCAGCCCGGTCTGTGGCTCACGATCCGCAGGGCCTCCGCTATTCGTCGCCACGAGGTCAAGCTGAGGTGGATTGTCAGATTACGCGCCGAGATCTGAAGTGGTAGATCCTTCTCGACAATCTGAAGATCCAGCCGCTTGATGCTGGCATCTGGGCTGTGCCACGGAAGGTCCAGTCGCTGCGTCTCAACTTGATTGTGAAAGAGCCCGGCAAATTGCCGGAGGACTACGGGCTCTGCGAACCAGACAAGATTCGGCCCCGGGTCCCCTTCGACTGAACGTGGCGTCACAAAAATACAGATGCAGCCGCTCACTCCATCCCCAGCAACCGGATGATCTCGTCCAGGTCCTTGTCGCCGCGGCCGCTGACGTTGATGACGATGGTGTGGTCGGTGGGCAGCTCGGGGGCGATTTGCATAGCCCGATGCACGGCGTGGGCGGATTCGAGGGCGGGCAGGATGCCTTCGAGGCGGGTCATGAGTTGCAGGGCGTCCAGGGCCTGGGTGTCGGTGCAGGCGGTGTACTGGACGCGGCGGGCGTCGCGCCAGTGCGAGTGCTCGGGGCCCACGCCGGGGTAGTCCAGGCCGGCCGAGCAGGAGTGGACGGTGGCGGTCTGGCCGTCGGGGTCCTGCAGGACGTAGGACAGGGAGCCGTGGAGCACGCCGGGCTGGCCGAAGGTGAGTGGGGCGGCGTGGTCGCCGAGGTCGCCGGAGCGGCCGCCGGCTTCGACGCCGTGGAGCTGGACCGTCTCATCGGTGATGAACGGGTAGAAGATTCCTGCGGCGTTAGACCCGCCGCCGACGCAGGCGATGACGTGATCCGGGAGCTTGCCCAGCTGGGCGAGGCATTGCTCGCGGGTTTCGGTGCCGATGACGGATTGGAAGTCGCGGACGATCATGGGGAACGGGTGGGGCCCGACGACGCTGCCGATGATGTAGTGGGTGTCGTCGGAGGAGCCCATCCAGTCGCGCATCGCGGCGTTGGTGGCGTCCTTGAGGGTCTTGCTGCCCGACTCGACGGGGACGACGTTGGCGCCCATCAGCCGCATGCGGAGCACGTTGGGCCGTTGACGCCGCATGTCCTCGGTGCCCATGAAGACGTCGCACTTGAGGCCGAAACGGGCGGCGGCGGTGGCGGTGGCGACGCCGTGCTGGCCGGCCCCGGTCTCGGCGATGACGCGGGACTTGCCCATGCGGACGGTCAGCAAGGCCTGGCCCAGGGCGTTGTTGATCTTGTGGGCGCCGGTGTGGGCGAGGTCTTCGCGTTTAAGCCAGATCGCGGCGCCGCGGCCGTCGGGGGTGTCGGCGTCCCCGCGGACCTTCTCGGTCAGCCGCTGGGCAAACTGCAACGGGACCGGCCGGCCGACGTACTGCTTGAGCAGCGACTCGAGCTGCTCGACGAACCGCGGGTCATTTTGAGCCTCGGCGTAGGCGTCGGCGAGCTGCTCGATGGCCTTGTGCAGCGTCTCTGGGATGAATGATCCGCCAAATCCCCCGAACCGGCCGCGTTTGTCGGGCTGGGTCTGCAGGGGCGTGTCGGCTAGAGGCGGGGTGGGAAGCGGGGCGGTAGCGGGCATGCGTTGAGTGTATGGGCGCGGGCGGCGGGCCGGCGCTGACTCAGCACGAGGCATAGGGCGCTGCACGGCAGCCGCGGTACACACACGCCATGCGCCAACATGCCGGTGCTCGATGCACCGAAACGCCATCTTCGGTAGGAAGGATGCCGATGCTGACCCTGCGGCAACTGTGGGACCTGGCGGACCCGCTGATGTTTGGCCTACTCGGTATCGCACCGGCTGGCCCTTCGACGCGCGGCGAACACGTGGTCCGGTGGCTGGCGGAGGGCCGACATGGACAGATGCTTTACCTCGCGGACCACGCCGCTGTTCGGCTGGACCCGCGTCGGCTCGTGGGTGAGGCGAGGTCGATCGTGTGTGTGGCCGACGCGTACCCGCAGAGCCTGCCGCATCGTGCGGATGAGACGCAGCAGCTGGCCGGCGGCCGAATCGCCCGCTACGCCTGGGGCGACGATTATCACAAGGTCCTCAAGAAGCGGCTGCACCGCCTGTGCGATCTGCTGATCGACCGGTTGCCGGGCGAGACGTTCCGGGCGTGCGTCGACACCGCGCCGATCCTCGAGCGCGAGCACGCCGCCGCCGCGGGCCTGGGCTGGACCGGCAAGAACACGATGCTCATCCACCCCCGCCACGGCTCGTACCTGCTGCTCGGGGCGATCGTCACCACCGCCGACCTTACCACCTCACTCGCCCAGGGCTGGCCCGGGCCGCTCGGCCCGCCGACCGACCACTGCGGCCACTGCCGCAAATGTATCGACGCCTGCCCGACCGGCTGCATCCACGACGCGGACATCGACGGCGTCCGCAGCCTCGACGCCAGGCGGTGCATCAGCTACCTCACCATCGAACACCGCGACGTCATCGACCCGTCGCTGCACTCGGCGATGGGCGACTGGATCGCCGGCTGCGACATCTGCCAAGAGGTCTGCCCGTTCAACGAGGCCGCGACCCGCCGGCCGCTGCCCGTGCCGCTGCGCTACCGCCCCCGACCCCCCGGCCCACGGGTGGCGCTGCTGCAGGTCTTGGACTGGACCGAAGACGACCGCCGGGCCGCGGTCCAAGGCTCCGCCCTCAAGCGGATCAAGCTGCCCATGTGGAAACGCAACGCCCTCATCGCCGCCGGCAACGCCCTGGCCGCGGGCACAGCAGGGACGGCTGCGGACGAGCTACGCCAACGCATCGCGCATCTGCGCGACGACCCGGACGAGCCGCCACTCGTGCGAACGACCGCCGAGCAGGTCGCGAATCGGCTTGATCGTTAGCCCCGGGCGGGCCGCCCGGGGCCGGTTGGCGCGGTGTTGCGGGGCGGTGTTGCGGGTGCGGCCGCGTCTTGCGCGGCCTTGATGCATCGGCGGCCCGGCCCCCGGCGACTCGCTGGGGGCCAAGTGGGCTGGCCCGAGGGTGTGGTGGATCGCGGAGCTACGGTGATCGCATGCGTGTGATGTTCTTTGGTTCGGGCGAGTTCGGGTTGCCGACGCTGGGGTGGTTGCATGAGCGGCATGAGGTGGTGGCGGTGGTGAGTCAGCCGGACCGGCCGGCGGGGCGTAAGCGGGTGCTGACGCCGACGCCGGTGGCGGCGTGGGCCCTGGAGCGGGGGCTGCCGCTGCTGCGGGAGGGGGATGTGAACCGGCGGGCGTTTGTGGAGCAGGTGGCGGCGCTGGAGGCGGAGGCGTCGGTGGTGATCGCGTTTGGGCAGAAGCTCGGGCCGGCGCTCATTGAGGCGATGGGGCGGCTGGCGGTGAACCTGCACGCGTCGCTGCTGCCGGTCTATCGCGGGGCGGCGCCGATCAACTGGGCGATGATCCACGGCGAGGCCCGCACCGGCGTGAGCGTGATCGGGCTGGCCCAGCGGATGGACGCGGGGGCGGTGTACGCGACCGAGGCGGTGGACATCGATCCGCGGGAGACGGCGGGGGAGTTGCACGACCGGCTGGCCGGGCTCGGGCCGGCCGCGGTGGAGCGGGTGCTGGAGCAGCTGGAGGCAGGGCGGTTGCAGCCGATGCCACAGGACCACAGCCGGGCGACGCGGGCGCCCAAGCTGAGCAAGGCGGACGGGACGACGGGCTTCGACATGCCGGCGGCCGAGGTCCGGGCGCGGGTGCACGGGCTGACGCCGTGGCCGGGGTGTCGGGTGCGGTGGACACGGGAGGGGCAGCAGCAGGGGGTGTTGACGTTGCACCGGGTGGCGGACCGCAGCGACGCACCGGTGGATCGAGGAGAGCGTCCGGAGCCGGGCGGGGTGCTTGAGGGTGGGGCGGTGGTGTGCGGGCAGGGCGTGGTCGAGTTGTTGGCGTTGCAGAAGCCCGGGGGGCGGGTGATGGGGTGGGACGAGTTCGTGCGTGGCACGCCGGTGCGGGCGGGCGACGTGCTGGCGGCGGTCTGACGAGCCGCGACCGTGAGGGAGCGGGCCGCGTCAGCGGTCGATCAAGCAGCGTCGCGTGTGCCCTGGGTCGCGCCCGGAACCCGACGATGGCGTTCGCCATCGCCCGCTTTCTCACGGTCGCGGTTCGTTGGAGGCAGGCGGTACGATGGTCGGTTCGATGCCTGCTGCCGTGCCGCTGCCGTTGTTGACCGAACCCGCCGGGGGAACCGGGGGTGGTGGCTGCGCGACGGAGGAGCAGCCGTCGCATGTGCATGCCGCGGATGCCCCTTCCGGGGGCGGGGGTGCTTCCGGGGGCCCGAGCGTGTACCTCGAAACCTTTGGCTGCCAGATGAACGTGCTGGACAGCCAGCTGGTCACGTCGCAGCTGCGGGGCTTGGGGTACCGGTTCACCGATGATTGGAAGTCGGCGGACATCGTGCTTTACAACACGTGTTCGATCCGCGAGCAGGCGGAGAACAAGGTGTACAGCCGGATCGGGCACGTCGGCCGGCACAAGCGGGACCGGCCGGACGTGGTGTTGGGCGTGATCGGGTGCATGGCCGAGCGGGACGGTCGGGACCTGGTGCGTCGTCATCCGCAGGTGGACGTGCTGGTCGGCCCGGCGGAGCTGGACAAGGTCCCGCTGCTGCTGGACAACGCCCAGAAGGCGGCGGTGGGGCGGGACGCGGGTCAGCTGGGTGGGCTGCGTGAGGCGGGGGTCGCACTGCAGGGCTACGGGCAGGCGACGCGACGCAGCGCGACGCTCGACGCGGCGGGCGACCCGGGGGATCGCTTGGAGCTGATCGACCTGTCGCGGAGCTTCGAGCCCGCCGACGTCGCGACCGCTTTCGCCGGCGGGGTGATCGATGCCGAGGCTGCGGTGAACCGCTCGGCGTACGTGCGGATCACGCGCGGGTGCAACAAGCGGTGCACTTATTGCGTGGTGCCCCAAACGCGGGGGCCCGAGGTGCATCGGCCGCCGGACCACATCGTCCAGGAGTGCCGCCGGCTCGCCGATGCCGGCGTGATTGAGGTCACGCTGCTGGGCCAGACGGTCAACCACTACCACTTCGATCACGGCGCCGCGACCACCGTGGCCGGCCTGACCCAGCCGCAGGTCGGCGAACACCTCAGCCCCAATCGCGGCACCGGCGGGCCCAGCCCGCGCTTCGGCAAAGCCGTGACCAGCTTCGCCGACCTGCTGCACCGCATCCACGACGAGGTCCCGGCGATCCAGCGGCTACGCTTCGTCACCAGCTTCCCCCGCGACTTCGGCGACGACATCCTCCAGGTCATCCGCGACAGCCCCCGCATCTGCCGGTACCTGCACCTGCCCGTGCAATCCGGGTCCGACCGTGTCCTGGCCCGCATGAACCGCGGCTACCGCATCGCCCAGTACCGCGACCTGGTCGACCGCGCCCGCGCCCAGCTGCCGGGGGTTGAACTGGCGACCGACATCATCACCGGCTTCCCCGGCGAAACCGACGCCGACCACGCCGCAACGCTGCAGCTGCTCCGCGAAGTGCAGTTCAAGAACGCCTTCATCTTCAAGTACAGCCCCCGGCCCGGCACCGCCGCGATGGACCGCCTTCCCGACGACGTCCCAGAAGACATCAAGCGTCGACGCAATGCCCAGCTGCTCGCCGCCCAGGCCGACGCGAGCAAAGCGGTGCATCAGCGGTACGTCGGCCGGACCGTCGACGTGTTCGTCGAACGCGTGAGCACCAAGGGCGAGTCGGATGCCGGCACCACGCAGCTCTCAGGCCGGACGGACAGCGACCTGATCGTCCTGCTCGATGGCGACGCGTCGCTGATCGGTCAGGTCGTCTCGGTCCGGGTCACATCGGCGGCGACGCTGGCGCTCTTCGGCGAACCCGTTTGATTCGTAGGACGGGCGTCTCGCCCGTTATTGCGGCGCAGCCGCAAGCGTTGTGCAGATCAAGCTGGCGCTCCAAGCTGGCGCTCGACGACGGGCCAGACGCCCGTCCCCCCGGCGGGTGCACCTTCGGTGCAACCGCTAAACGAGGTCACCCGCTGAACATCGCCTCGACGAAGCGTTCGGGTTCGAACGGCTCGACGTCGGCGGGGGTTTCGCCGATGCCCACGAGCTTGACCGGCAGGTTCAGCGCCTCGCGGATGGCGATGACGATGCCGCCGCGGGCGCTGCCGTCGAGTTTGCTCAGGAAGATGCCGGTGACGTCGGTCGCCTGGGCGAAGACCTTGGCCTGGTTGACGCCGTTCTGGCCGGTGGTGGCGTCGATGACCAGCAGGGTTTCGTGCGGGGCGCCGTCGATCTTCTTGCCGACGACGGACTTGATCTTCTCGAGCTGGCGCATCAGCGGTTCTTGCGTGTGCAGTCGCCCGGCGGTGTCGAGGATGAGCACGTCGACGTTGCGGGCCGCCGCGGCGTCGGCGGCGTCGAACGCGACGGCCGCGGGGTCCCCGCCCTGCTGGCCCTTGACCACGGGCACACCCAGCCGGCCGGCCCAGGTTTCCAGTTGCTCGACGGCCGCGGCGCGGAACGTGTCGCACGCCCCGAGCAGCACCGTGTACCCCTGGTCCTTAAGCGTCTTGCACAGCTTGGCGATGCTCGTCGTCTTGCCCGCGCCGTTGATGCCGCACACGAGGATCACCGTCGGCCCGGACCCCCGCAGGCCCAGGTTCAGCGACCGGTCCTGCTCGGGGAAGTACGCGACCAGCTGGTCCTTGAGGAACACCCACGCCTCGTCGCCGGTGGTCAGCTCGCCGCGGTCGTAGCCGGCCTCGACGTCCTTACGCAGCTCGATCGCGGTGCGGATCCCGACGTCGGCCTGGATGAGCAGCTTCTCGATCTGCTTGATCAGCGCCGGCGAGAGCGGCTTGCCGACGAGCAGGTTGCGCAGCGTCCCGGTGGACGCCTCGCGGGTCTTGGACAGGGCGTCGCGGAGCTTGCCGATCGAGCGGAAGATCGCCATGGGGCGGCGAGTCTAGTGGCTTGCGAGCCAGCCACGGGCGTACCCTCAGGTGATGTCCGGCTTCGTCACGATCCGCAAATACACCGACGCGAGGGAGGCAGACCTGGCGGCGGCGGTGCTCGACGACGCGGGTATCGATCATTACCTGGACAACCGGATGATGGCGGACATGGACTTCATGCCCGGTCACCTGATGGGCACGATCGCGTTGCAGGTCCCCGAGGAGCACCGGGAGGTTGCGGCCGAACTGCTCGCCGCGATGGACGATCGCCGAGAGGCTTCGCGGCAGCTCGCGGCACAGCATCCGGGCCTTTCGTGCCTGGCTTGCGGCACCGCGATGGAAGAAGAACAGGACACCTGCGGCGAATGCGGCTGGAGCTACGCCGACGATGAGCCGGGCACGGCGGCCTAAGCCCCGCCGCCCGCTGCGACGGGTTCGGCGAGCAGCTTGGCGATGGCCTGGGTGATCTCCTGCTGGTGCACGCCCGAGAGCGCCAGGGCGATCTGCGACTCCATCAACCCGTAGGGGATGCCGGTGTCGTAGCGTTTGCCGGCGATGAGGCAGGCCCCGTAGCTGCCGCCCAGCAGTTCAGTTCGCATGTAATCCTGGGCGTTGGTCAGCTGGATCTCGCCGCCCTCACGGATGTCGTGGTCAATGTGATACTGCAGGGACTCGAAGATGTCCGGCGGGAAGATATTCATCCCAAAGTGACACAGGTACTGGTTCGCGGGCAGGCCGGGGGTCCGCAGGTGCTGCTTGGCGTACTCGGGCGTGGGTTTTTCCTGGATGGCGGTGACGCGATAGATGTCGGGGTCGTCCTCCAGCGGATCACCCTTGACGGTCCCGAACAGGTGGAGCTTGTCGGCCGGCGTGGGCTGGACGGCGGACATGGCATCGAGCCCGGAGCGTGCGTACTGATCGATGAGTTGGCCGGCACAGTTCCTATCATCCGCGGCGACGTAAATGTGGTCGCCGAGCATGAGCAGGAACGGCTCGTCGCCGACGAAGTCGCGGGCCTGGTGCACGGCGTGGCCGTAGCCATCGGGCTTGTCCTGGGCGACGAAGTGCAGGTGTTCGCCGAAGACCTGGAGCTTTTCGGAGGCCCGCAGTGCCCAGTCCTTGCCCTTGAACGCCTGGAGCGTGTCGGAGCTGAGGCGCTGGAAGTAGTTGCGGTACTGCTTCTCTTCGCCGGGCTGGGTGACGATGCAGATGTCGGTCACGCCGGCGGCGATGGCCTCTTCGCCGATGATCTGGACGACCGGCTTGGCCAAGCCGTCGCGGTCGACCATCGGGAACATTTCTTTCTGCACCGCCGAGCTGGCGGGGTACTGGCGGGTGCCGCGGCCGGCGGCGGTGATGACGGCCTTGCGGACCGGTCGGGCGTCGGGGCTCATCGGGCGACTCCGTATTGATCGAAAAAGTTGAGGATCACCGGCTCGATCTGCCGGCGGAGACTTTCGTTGGCGTAGCCGCACCAGTGCACCGGGTGGTGCACGTCCATCGGCGGGTTGAGCGGGCCCCCCAGCCCATCGGTCAGCGCGACGCCGGCGGACTGGACGGCGGTCATGCCGGCCACGTCGTACGGGTGACACGCGAGCCCTGCCTGATCATCGGCCACACCCAGGGCCCGATACAGCAGCGGCCGCAGGTCGCAGCAGAACCGGTCCCGGCCGCACATGAGCTCGACGAACTGGCCGCCAGTGCTGATGTACTGGTCGTCGAACACTGCCGCGCCGCCGACCTCGACCTCGCCGAGCGTCTCGCGGACGATCCGCTCCATCAGCTCGGCGGCGAGGGTCTTGGTCCCGGGGAAGAAGTTGGACACCTGGGCGAAGCCCTGGTCCAGCGTCGTCGCGGTGCTCGCGGCGACGGGCAGGTCGGTCGGCTCGCCGGGCGACAGGAGCGGGTGGCGCATGGCCTGCAGCGGCTCGCCGGCGGCGTGGCCGAACGTGTCGGCGAAGCCGGCCTTGCTCACCGGCAGCTCGACCAGGGCCGAGGCGATCGCGTCGGCGACGCCGGGCGTCGGCTGGTCGGGCGTGATCGGCGCGGCGGCGGCGAGGAACCACGCGGCCCGCTTGTCGTACATCAGGTTCCGCGTCCCGTCGATCGGATCAATGATGACCACCCACCGGGCGTCGACCGCGTCGGCGGCCACCTGCTCGCCTGGCGACGCGAAGCCCACGCGTCCGTCGGCCCCCATGCCCTCGGCGACCAGCAGCAGCGGGAAGCACTCGGCCGGCCACCCGCCGATCACGTCAAGCATCGCCGGCTCGACGTGGCGGTCGATGGCGAAGATCGTGTCGCCGCCTTCCTGGGCGACGGGCCGGGCCAGGTCCTCGCCGCTGCGGCGGGCGATGGTCACCTGATCGCGGACATGGACACCCAGCTGCACCAGCAGGTCGCGCCACCGGCTCGCCGTAATCGGGGGCGTGTCGGGCATCAGGTGTCGGCTCCGTCGGTCTGGTCAGCTCGGTCGTGCCACGTGGTGCCGTGGGCCGCCGCCCCGTCGCTGCTGCCGGTGAGCAGCCGGGCCTCGCGGCCGGTCTCGCTGCAGTAAGCCTTGCGGACCTCATTGAGGGCGGCCCAGGCGTCGGGGTCGTCGCGGAGCAGCACGGCGACGGTCCCGCCGCTGCCGCCGCCGGTGATCTTCGCGCCGTAGATGCCGCGAGACGAGCCGCATTGCTGCAGCAACGCGACGAGCCGGTCGGTCATGCGGTGGCCCAGGCCGGCGTTGTCGCCGTAGCTGCGATGGCTCTGGTGCATGAGGTCGCCGGCTCGCGTCAGATCGCTGGGCGAGCCGCCGCGAAGGTGGTCGATAAACCGCCGGACGCGGTCGGCCTCGTGCACGTGGTGGTCCGCGGCGGCTCGGGGGCGGTAGGTCTTGCCGGGCGCGACGGTGGTGATCGGGTCGGCGATGCCGCGGAAGCGGGCGAGGAAGTCGCCGCCTCCGATCGACTCGGCCAACTGCTGCCGTAGCGACCGGTCGTAGTGGGCCGGGTCGACCTCGGCCAGCGGCTTCTCGTCCAGCCCGAGCATCCGCTGGGCCATGAATGCCGCGGTCCGTGTATCGGTGTACGGATCGCCGGCCACGTCGTGGCACACGCCGCTGTCGATCCCGGCCACGGCCACACCGCCGGGCAGCGGCAGGTGATCGACCACGTGGGCCGGCACGTCGCCCGCCGGCCGACAGTCCAGCAGCAGCAGCCGGTCTTGGCGGCCCAGCACGCTGGTGGCCTGGTCCATGAGGCCGCAGGCTGCCCCGGCGATCCGGTGCTCCACCTGCTGACACGCCACCGCGAGGTCCAGCCCCGTCAGCGGCACGTCCAGCAGCCGGACCAACGCCGCCATCGTCGCCACCTCCAGCGCCGCACTGCTGCTGACCCCCGCCCCCCACGGCACGCGCGAGTCCACCGCCAGGCTCACCCCGCCGTCGAGTCGATCGGCGTATTGCTCGCTAAGCCACCACACGCATCCCACGACGTACCGGCCCCAGGACCGCTGCTGATTCAGCGCCTCCCGCAACGCCGAAACCTCGGCCCCCGCGACCTCGCGCATCGGCAGATCGACGCGGGCCTGGGCCTGGTGGGACACGGCTAAGACCCGCCCGTCGTCGCGCCGCTGCACCGCTGCGGTCGCCGCGTCGGCCAGCGGCCATTCGCAGACGGTCGCCCCGGTGTAGTCCGCGATGCCGCCCATCACGTCCAGCCGGCCGGGTGCCCGGCCAACCGCGACCGGCTGATCGGCCCGCAGCAGCCCGGCGTTCAGCGCCCACGCGACCGCGCCGCCCGGATCGGCGGTGGGGGGGGCAAGGTTTCCGGGGGTGGTCGTCGGGCCGGCCATGGCGGACACGCTACCGGGCTGCGGCGGCATGGCCGGTGGGCGCAAAGCGAGCCGCACGAAAGCGAAAGCGAAAGCCAAGGCATGCACGAGGTGCGAGTGGAGCCCAGCGACTGGCGGCGGGGGCTGCGGTGGAGACGGTGCCAGATGCTTGGGCTGCCGCGGGTATGCACCCGCGGCTAGCGAAACTCACGCGGCGGGTGGTGCGTATGCGGCATCCGCAGGTTTCGAAGCGGCCTGGCAATGGGACAGCAGATCACGGCAGCCAAAGCCCCATCGCGCCCAGCAGCAGCAGCCCCCGCACCGACCACAGCCCCGTCCGCAGCCAGTTGGTCCGGACCAGCCGGTCGTGGCACGCGGCGTCGAAGCCGTCCAACAGCCGGCCGTGGCAAGGCACCTGCACCAGCGCGGTCGATAGCCAGATTGCCGCGAGCAGGGCCAAGTTGGTCCACGCCAACCAGGTCGGCATCCAAGGGGCTTCGCTGATCAGCAGGCCCACCGCGGTGAGCGCCTCCACGAGCATCGCCGGGCCGACGATCCAGCCGATGCGCCGCATGTGCTGTTGCTGGTGCTCGGTGTAGCGGGCCGGGTCGGCGCCGGCGAGCAGGGGGTAGTGCACCACCTGCACCAGCCAGATCAGACCGACCATGAACCACGTCGCCGCCAGGTGCACCAGCAGCAGCGCGACCGACCACGGCGGCCCGATCACGACGCCGGTCCTTCTCCGACGACCCCGGGCCCTTCCCGCTCCCGCACCGCCTCATCGACCGCGTCGCCGCAGCGGAGGCCCGACTGCATCGCCCCGTCGATCGAGGCGTTGTCGCGGTGGTCGCCGCAGACGAACAGCCCACCGTCGACCTGTACGGGCCGGCGGGGCGGGTTGAGCTGGCCCACGTGCTGGTCGGGCAGGCCATCGGGGATTCGGTAGGTTCGCAGCGTTCGCCAACGGTCGACGGTCGGGCCACCGAACCATGTGGACAGCTGCTGCCGCACGGCTTGCTCAGACGTGGCGCGTTCTTCTTGCGGCGTGCCCAGCAGCGAGACGCTGACGAGGTGTCGGCCGTCGGGGGCGTAGCCGGGGGCGACGTTGGAGAGGACCGCGAGCTGGTTGATGGGCCCGGGCTCGGCGCTGAGCATAAGGGTGGGCGTGCGGATCGGCGGTTCGGGGGCGTCGAAGTAGAGGCAGGTGGTGCCGCACATCGCCGGGGCCGAGGCGGTCCGCAGCAGCCGGGCGGCGGACTCCGGGTCGGCCGCGACCACGACTGCCGAAGCGCCCAGGGTGTGGCCGGTGGCAAGTGTGACGCTGAGGTCTGTGACGGCGGCGACCGAAGTCCCCAGACGAACGCTGCCCTGCGGCAGGCCGTGGGCGAGCTGATTCGGGACCGCCGACATGCCCCCGGCGGGCAGGGCCGCGGTGCCGCTGCCGAACATGCGGTAGACGAAGTCGAGCATCCGGCTGGAGGTCTGCAGCGACCGGTCCAGGAAAACGCCGCCCAGGAACGGCCGGAAGAACTGATCGATGGCGTGCTCGGAGAAGCCGCGGCGCTGCAGGGCGTGGAGCGTGGAGACGGCCGGGCCGTCCCAGAGTTCGTCGAGCGGTCGGCGTGCGAGGTCCCATCGCATCCGCAGCAGGCGGAGCTTGTCCAGCGGGCCGATGGCACGGCTGAAAATCGCCGAGCCCAGGGCGGCTGGCCGACGCAGCGGGTCGATCAGCGGCCGCCACTTGCCGTGGCTGCGGATGACCGCGCCCGGGGTGAAGTGGCCCAGTTGCAGGGCCGGGTAGTCCAGCATCCGCCGGCAGTGGGGGTAGGCGGTGAGCAGCACCTGGAACCCGCGGTCCAGGCAAAAGCCTTCGTGCTCGTCGGACGCCACCCGTCCGCCGACCCGGTCGCTCGCCTCGAGCACCTGCACCGGTCGGCCCCGTTGCACCAGCCGCTTGGCGCAGCACAGGCCCGCGAGCCCGGCACCGACGATGAGCACGGGTTTGGCGGTCAAAGGATTGGTCCCCCCACAGCACACAGGTCCGCCACGGGAGGGCGAGCCTCCCGGCGAGCCGCGGGCATCGGCGGCACCCGGCTCGGCAGGAGCCTCGCCCGCCCGGAGCGGCGAGCTTTCGATTCTCGCTGCTCACTCATCACCGGTCCCCCTCATCGCCCAGCCGCACCTTCCCCAGCAGCGCCCGCAGCGCCGGCTCCAGCGTCGGGTGGCGGTACGCATAGCCCAGCGCCTGCGCCGCCTCCGGCTCGACCCGCGCCGAGCTGAGCAGCGCCTCATCAGCCAGCTCGCCGGCCACCGCCCGCAGCGCAAATGCCGGGGCAGGCAACACCACCGGCCGTCGCAGGACCTTGCCCAGCGTGCGTGAGAGCTGCTTGTTTGTGACCTGCTCCGGCGCGGCGGCGTTGAGCGGGCCGCGGGCCTCGGAATCGACAACGCACCGGTAGATCAGGGCGGTCAGGTCTTCGAGCGTGATCCAGGGCATCCACTGCGTGCCGCTGCCGACCCACCCGCCCAGGCCGAACTTGAATGCCGGGAGCATCAGCTTCAGCGCCCCGCCCCGCGGGTCCAGGACCACGCTGATCCGCGGCAGCACCACGCGGACCCCCGCCGCCGACGCGGGCTCAGTCGCCCGCTCCCACGCCACGGTCAGACGCGCCAGGAAGCCGTCGCCGGCCCGCGCGTCCTCAGCCAGCCGGTCGTCGCCACGGTCGCCGTAGACCCCGATCGCCGAGGCGCTGACCAGCACGCCCGGAGGCCGATCCAGCGACGCCAGCGACTCGGCCAGCAGCTGTGTGCCATCAACCCGACTGGACCAGATCCGCCGCTTCTTTCCCTCAGTCCACCGCCCGAACAAATTCTCGCCGGCCAAGTGCACCACCGCATCGATCCCGTCGAGCTTTGCTCGCTCGACCTGCCCAGCGTCCAAGTCCCACAGCACGTGGTCCGCGTCGACCGCCTGCTCGGCCCGGCGGACCAGCCGCTTGACGTGGTGGCCCGCGGACCGCAGCAGCGGCACGAGGTGCCCCCCGACCAGACCGGACGCGCCGCTGACCGCGACGGTAAGCGGTGCGCTGGGATGGGCCTGCTGCAGCTGGAGGTCGTCGTGCAGCAGGCGGTGGCGGAAGTGGAACATTTGCCGCAGCATCGGCCGCACTGCCAGCGCGTCGACGACCGCCGACAGCGGCCCGCCGGGCGGGGTGTAGTCGATCGCGTCGGTGAGGCGGGTGGTGTCCGCATCGACGATTTCGAAGCGGTGCTCGTGACGCCAACGCCGCATCGGCCCGTGCATCTGCGTGTCGACGAACCGCTCGGGCGGCTCGACCGTCGGGTGCATCGCCACCCACTTCCGCGGCCACGGCGCCTTGACCCGCAGCACCGTCCGGCTCCCCGGCGCCAGCGGCTGGGCCTGCAGCACCGTTGCCGGCGCGAACGGCGGCTCGAGCCGCTGCAGCGCCGCGGGCCCGGCGTGCCAGTCCCACAGCCGCTGGCGGTCGGCCGGCAGCGACGAGCTTTTCTCGAACGTGGGCATCGACCCGTCAGCGTACCCCCGACCCGCCCGGACGCTTCGGGTGGTAACGCCTGGTCCGGTTGTGCCGCCGCATTTTCAGATGCTCCTGCCAATCGATTTGCTTCTCACGGCTGGCAATCGGTGACTTGGCTGACCGCACTCACTTCCGCTGCGGCACCACCCCCCTCGGAGGCCACCCACGATGAACCCCACCCGCCACACCACCCGCCTTGCCGCCCTCGCCGTCGCCGCCCTCGCGGTCCCAGCCTCGGCCGGCACCGTCGTGTTCGAACTCGACACCGTCATCAGCGGCGACACCCCCGGCGGCCCCGCCCCCTACGCCACCATGACCTTCACCGACGTCGGCGCGGGCCAGGTGTCCGGCCAGTTCCAAGCCACCGGCCTGGCCGCCAGCGAGTTCATCAGCGAGCTGCTGTTCAGCATCGACCCGCTCGTGTCGGTCTCGAGCCTCTCGCTCGGGTCCTACTCGACGTCCGGCATGTTCGAACTGCCCGACGTGGATGTCGACCTCAACGACCACAACGGCATCCAAGGCAGCCGGTACGACATCGAACTGGACTTCGCCACCAGCAACTCCCGCGGCGGGGTCAAGCGGTTTACCCAGGGCGACAGCCTGTCGTTCCTCATCGAGTCGTCCGACAGCGACTTCGACAGCTCCAGCTTTTCGGTGCTGGTCGATCGCCGCAACGGCGGGACCAACCCGTACTACAACCAGATGCACATCCAGGGCATCGCCGGCGGCGGCAGCGCCAAGGTCTCCGGCGGCCCCACGATGGTCCCCAACGCCGTGCCCACCCCCAGCGCCGCGATGGCCGGCATGGCGATGCTCGGCATCGCCGCCTTCCGCCGGCGACGCCGGGCCTAACCGCCGGGGTCGGCGACCCCGCTCGGCGGTCCGCCGCCCGCCGGGAGCCCGACTCAGCCCACGTACCGCCGCGGCAGCGCTGCGTTCACGCGGCACAGCAGGTCGTACGGGTGCGTGCCCGCCCCCCGGGCCAGCGCCGGGACGTTGGTGCCCGCGTCTGGATCGGTCCCGAACAGCTCCACCGGCGTCTGCACCCACGCCCGGTCGTCCGCCGCGTCGGTGGGCACCTCGGTCAGATCGATTACCAGCTGGTCCATGTTGACCCGCCCCAGCACCGGGCACGTGTGCCACCGCCGCGAGCGGTCCGCAGCGTCGGCCGGGTCGCCGCCGGGCTCGGCGACGCGGACCGGCATGCCGCGGCCCAGCGCCGCCGGGTACCCGTCGCCGTAGCCCACGCTGGCCACGCCCAGCAGGCTGTTGCGCCCCAGCGTGTGCGTCGAGCCGTAGCCCACCGGCCGACCCGCGGGCCACCGCTGCACGTGGATCAGCCGCGTGAACCAACGCACCGCGTGCTTCAGCGCCGGGGCGTCCGCCGGCGGGTCGTGCATGAGCGTCGGCCCGTAGCCCAGCAGCGACAACCCCGGCCGCACCATGTCGTAGTGCATCGCCGGGCCGCGCATCACGCCGAAGCTGTTGGCCAGGTGGCGGATGACTTCCCGGTCCAGCCGCTGCGCGTGATCCGTGAGGGCGGCGTCAAACTCCCGCCGTTGCTGCTCGGCGAACGCCGGGTCCTCGTCGGCCGTCGCCAGGTGGCTGTACACCCCGGCGAGCCGCAAATACTTCCAATCGGCGGAGGCCTGAACCGCCGCGTCAAACTGCTCGCGGGTCAGACCCATCCGCGTCATGCCCGTGTCCAGCGACAGGTGCACCGGCAGCTTGATGCCGAAGGTCCGCCCGACCTGCTCGAGGTCCTGAAGCTGCACCGGATCTTGGATGCACAGGTGCAGCCGGTCCGCCACTGCCGCCCGGTACAGCGCGTCGGTCCGCTCTAGGCTCCGCACCGGCGCGAGCACCAGGATCGGCACCACCACCGACCCCTCCACCAGCCGACGCGCCTCATCGGCCGACCAGACACACAGCATCTCGCAGCCCGACCGCGCCAGCCGGTGGGCCACCTGCACCCCGCCCGTGCCGTACGCGTCCTTCTTCACCACGCCGCACAGCTTCACCGATGGGCCACACATCGACCGCAGCACACCGGCATTGTGCTCCACCGCCCCGAGATCGACCTCCAGCCACGCCCCGGCCCGCCGTCGGCCGCGATGGCTCATCCTCGTGCTCACGCCGGTCGATGCCATGACATCATCACGATACGCCGGGCCGCCGTCGCCCAAGCCTGACCCGCCCGCCCCGTCGTCGCCGGCTTGCTGGTGGCACAGGCGTCCCGCCTGTGTGTCGCTGCGCTAGCAGCGAAGCAGTCTGCATCGACCTTCGGTCGAACCACAGGCGGGACGCCTGTGCCACTGGGGAAGCCGAACCACAGGTGGGACGCTCATGCCACCAAAGCCCGACGACGTCAATCCTGTTTCCGGTCTAGAATCCCGCTACACCCGCCGCTAACCCGCCCGCATCCCACCCCTGACCCGCTGCACAACCGCTGATGTCTGAACAAGAACACGCTGACGCCGCCCCTGAAAACGAATCCTCGACGCCTTCCGGGGTCTCTCCGCAGGCCAACACCCAGATCGACCCCAACACCACCGACGCCGCGGGCAACAAGGTCTTCAGCGAGGTCACCTTCGCCGACCTGGGCCTGCGCAACAGCGTGCTCAAGGGCCTCGACGCCGCGGGTTTTAAACACCCCACACCGATCCAGGCCCAGCTGATCCCCCGCATCCTGCTGGGCAAGGATGTGCTGGGTCAGGCCAAGACCGGCACCGGCAAAACCGCCGCCTTCGGCCTGCCCCTGCTGCACGCCTGCGAAAAGGACGTGCCCCAGCAGGCCCTGATCCTCGCGCCGACGCGCGAGCTGGCCGTGCAGATCGCCAAGGAACTGGACGATCTTGGCCGGTCCACCCCGATCCGCACCAGCTCGATCATCGGCGGCGAATCGATGCGGCAGCAGGCCCGCGAGCTGGAAGACGGTGCCCACATCGTCGTCGGCACGCCCGGCCGGGTCATGGACCTGCACGGCCGGGGCCAGCTGTCGTTCCGCAACATCCGCTACGTCTGCCTCGACGAGGTGGACCGGATGCTCGACATCGGCTTCCGCGACGACATCCGCAAGATCCTCAGCGACATCCCCAACCCCGACCGCCAGACGATCTTCGTCTCCGCGACCGTCGACGAGGCGATCGAACGACTCGCCCGTTCCTTTATGAAGAAGGACGCCGAGAAGGTCAACGTCGTCGCCGGGTCGCTGACCGTCTCGCAGGTCGATCAAAAACACCTGCCTGTCGAGCCGTGGGACAAGCGGGCGCTGCTGCTGAAGCTGCTCAAGACCGAGAAGCCCGACACCACGCTGGTGTTTTGCCGGACCAAGCACACCGTTCGCAAGACCACCGAGTACCTCCGCGACAAGGGCCTCTCGGTCAAGGAGATCCACGGCGACCTGGACCAGCGCAAGCGGACCAAGGTGATGCAATCGCTGCGGGACCAGCAGGTCGACGTGGTCATCGCCTCGGACCTGGCGGCCCGCGGGCTGGACGTGGACCACATCACGCACGTGATCAACTACGACCTGCCCGAGGACCCGGAGATTTACATCCACCGCATCGGCCGGACGGCGCGGGCCGGCCGGCGGGGCCAGGCGTGGTCGTTCGTGACGCCCGAGCAGGGCCAGCTGCTGACCGAGATCGAAAAGCTGGTCGGGGCGATGATCGAGAAGATGGAGTTCCCCGACTTCGTCCCCGGCGAACCGCCGGCTGACATCCGCGAGCAGCGACACGCCGACCGCAAGCGGGTCGAGAAGGCCAAGGCCCCGCCCGCCGACCGGTCGCGCGGCAACCCGGTCGACGAGTTCGCCCACCTCAGCGACGAGGAAAAGGCCAAGATGTTCCCCGGCGGCATCGTCCCCAAGTCCGCCCCCCGGCGGACCCTGGGCAGCCGGCTGCGGACCAAGCGCAAGCGTTGAGCATCTGAGCACGAAGCGTGAGTGAGTGGACGGTCCGCAGCGGCGTATCATTCAGCAATGACCACGGCGGTGGCACAACCACGATCGGCGGGCGATGCGGCAGACGCGGCACCGGCGATGCCGTTCGAGAACGGCGACCGGATGTCGGCCGAGCGGTTCATGCGGCGGTATGAGCGGTTGCCGGGTCTCAGTCACGTGCAATTGGTGGAAGGGGTGGTTTACATGCCCTCGCCGGTCAGATACACGCAGCACGCAATGCCGCAGCACATGATGTCGATGTGGCTCGGGACGTTCGCGTTAAAGACGCCTGGGGTCGAGTCGGTTCCGGAAGCCACGCTGCGGCTGGACGGCAGCAACGTCCCGCAGCCGGACGTGGTCGGCCGGATCACCGAAGCGGCCGGCGGTGGGTCGAGCGTCGATGATGACGGTTACCTGCGGGGTCGGCCGGAGCTGCTGATCGAGATCGCGGCCAGCAGCAGCAGCATCGACCTGCACGACAAGCGCGAGGCGTACCGTCGGAACGGGGTGCCGGAGTATCTGGTGTGGCGGCCGGTGGATGAGGTGGTCGACTGGTTCGTGCTGGAGGAGGGGCGGTACGTCGCGATGGAGGCCGAGCAGGGGTTGCTCAAGTCGCGGGTGCTGCCGGGGCTGTGGCTGGACGTGGCGGCGGCGGGTCGGCGGGACCTGGCCGCGGTGTTGCAGACGCTGGAGCGGGGCTTGGACAGCGATGAGCACGCCGCGTTTGCCGCGCGGGTGCAAGCGGCGGCGGGCGCCACCGGCTAAACCTGTGGCATGGATGCAGAGCTTGCGGTGTTGCTGGAGCTGACCGGGCTGCCGACCGCGGCGGGGCGGGAGGACCGGGTGATCGCGTGGATTCAGCGGTGGGCGGCGGGGCGGGACCGCGTCACGCTGGACCGGGATACGGCGGGGAACCTGCGGCTGCTCGTGGGCGACTGCCCGGCGGATGCCGAGCGGCCGGTGTGGGTGACCGGGCATCTGGACCACCCGGCGTATGTGCTCACGTCGGTGGATGGGGTGAGGGCGACGGCCGAGTTTCGGGGCGGGGTGGACGACGCGTACTTTCCCGGGGCAGCGGTGCGGGTGTGGACCGGCGGCGAGGGCGAGGGCGGGTCGGTGGCGGGGCAGGTCACGGCGTTCCGCGGGATCGACGAGTCGGTGGGGCGGCGGTTCCGGGAGGTGGACCTGGAGCTGGGTGACGACCGAGCCGGTGCAAGTGCAGGTGACGTGGCCACGTGGGACCTGCCGGGGCCGGAGGTGATCGACGGGCGGTTGCATGCCCCGGTGTGCGATGACCTGGCGGCGGTGGCGGCGGCGATCGCGGCGGCGCAGCGGGTGTTGGACGCGGGGACCGGCGGGCTGCGGCTGCTGCTGACGCGGGCCGAGGAGGTCGGGTTCATCGGGGCGCTCGCGGCGGCGGAGGCGGGCAGTGTGCCGGCAAACGCCCGGCTGGTGTGCCTGGAGAACAGCCGTAGTTACGCGGAGTCGCCCATTGGCGGGGGCCCGATCGTGCGGGTCGGCGACCGGTCCAGCACGTTCGACCCCGACCTCACCGGGGCGGTCGCCCGCGTCTGCGAGCGGCTGGCCGAGGGCGAAGGCGGCTTGGACTGGCAGCGCCGCCTCATGCCCGGCGGGACCTGCGAGGCCACCGCGTTCAGCGCCCACGGCTACACCGCCACCTGCGTCTGCCTGCCGCTGGGCCACTACCACAACATGACCGGCCTCGATCAGGACCCGCCCCACTCGGACCCGCAGATCGCCCGCGAGATCATCGGCATCGACGACTACCTGGGCCTGGTCGACCTGCTCGCCGCCCTGCCTTCAATGCTCGACGCCGATGACAAGCCGCCGCTGCGGGATCGGCTGGCCAAGCTGCTGCGCCAGCGGCGGGACTTGCTGGATTGATCTTAGCGAGCCGGGCTCTGCGAGCCCGGTTCCGAAGTAGCCCGCCTCAGGCAGCCGGCGAGCCACAGACGCGGGCGGCCGACGGCTCGGCGGGAACCTCGCCCTCCCAAACCGGTCGCAGCCAAAGCGCACCTCTTGCGCTGCACCGCCTCCGACCGCGCAGCATCCCGCACCCCGACACCCCCCGCACGCCCGCGCACCCGCCAAATCCCCCTGGCACCGCCGTTGCATCTATCCCGGTGATGCCCACGCCGCCCGCCCACGCCGATGCCCCCGCCCGCTGGACCGACCTGATCGGCGACCGGCCGCTGGGCCAGGCCATCGAGCGGCTCGCCGCACTCGCCGCCGAGGAGCACCTGCGGCAGCTCGAACCCGCCGCGCCCCCGGCGGCCCCCGCGCCACCCGCGGCCCCGCCATCCATCGACCTCACCCGCACCCAGGCCCGGGCCCTGCTGGACATGGACGTCCTCCGCCCCGCCGCCTGACCCCCGGCCCCCGGGAGGGGGCCTTGTCGGACCCCGCGACCCATTCGCTCTCATCCGGATGTAAGGAGTACACCGGTGAACTACGGCCTTTACCTCTCGGCATCCGGCGCCCTGGTCCACAGCCACCGCGTCGACGTCGCCTCCAACAACCTGGCGAACGTCAACACCACCGGCTTCAAGCCCGTGCTGGCGGCGCTGCAGCAGCGGGCCCCCGAGGCGTCGGAGAACAACCTGCCGATGCACGACCACCATGCCCTGCTGGACCGCCTCGGCGGCGGCGTGCTGGGTCAAGATCACCGCCTCAACCTTTCCGCCGGGGCTATGCAGCAGACCGGCAACCCGCTGGACGTCGCCCTGCCCGAGGCCGGGCGGTACTTCGCGATCGGCCGCACCGATGCCGACACCGGCGCGACCGACGTGATGCTCACCCGCGACGGACGGTTCAGCCTCGACGCCGATGGCCGACTCGTCACCGTCTCCGGCGGCCACCCGGTACTCGACGACCGCGATCAGCCGATCCGCCTGGACCCCGAGCTGCCCGCCGAGATCACCGCCGCCGGCGAGATCGCCCAGGACGGCGATGTCGTGGCCCGGTTGCAGGTCGCCACCGCCCCCGACGCCGCCATCCGCCCGGCGGGCGGCACCCTGCTGAGCCTCGACCCCGGTGCGACCCGCACCCCGCTGGCCGAGGTCCAGGTCATGCCCGGCCACGTCGAGGCGTCCGGCGTCAACGCGATGTCCGCCCTGATGCAGGTCATCAACGCCACCAAGTCCGCCACCGGCAACGCCAAAATGATCCAGTACCACGACATGATGATGGACAAGTCGATCAACACGCTCGGCCGTATCTAGCGGTTAGCCGTTGGCGTTTAGCCGTTAGCCGGAACATTTAGCCGCGTCGCTCGCGACGCGTTTCCCTCGATACCCAACACCCGATCCCCGGAACCCGACACCCATGGCCGTCCTCGCCCTGCATTCCGCCGCTACCGGCCTCAACGCCTTGTCGACCGAGATCGACGTGGTGGCCAACAACCTCGCGAACGTCAACACCGTGGGCTTCAAGGGCTCACGCGTGAATTTCGAAGACCTGATCTATCAACACCGCGAGCAACCGGGGCTCGAAAACGCCAACGGCGATCAGCGGCCCGCCGGCCTGCAGGTCGGCCTGGGCACCCGCGTGTCCAATACGCAACTCAACCTCGAGCAGGGCAGCCCCAACGCCACCGGCCGGGAGCTGGACATCACCATCGAGGGCAACGGCTTCCTCCAGGTCGACATCCTCGAAGAACAGGGCACTGGCATCGGCTACACCCGCGCGGGCAACCTGTTCACCAACGGCGAGGGCGAGCTCGTGCTCGGCAACTCCGATGGCCCCCGCGTCGAACCGGGCATCACCATCCCGCCCGACGCCTCGTCCGTGTCGATCAACAGCTCGGGCATCGTCTCGGTGATGCTGCCCGATGCGGTCGATCCGCAGGAAGTGGGCCAGATCGAGCTGGCCACGTTCGTCAACCCGTCGGGCCTCTCGGCCATCGGCGGCAACGTCTACGTCGAGACCGTCGCCTCCGGGCCGGCCATCACCGGGACCCCGGGCGAGGGCCAGTTCGGCACGATCCTGCAGGGCTTTGTCGAGTCGTCCAACGTCGATCCGGTCAAAGAGCTCGTCTCGCTGATCAAGAGCCAGCGGGCGTTCGAGCTCAACAGCCAGACGATCCAGGCCGCCGACCAGATCATGCAGGTCGTGGGCAACCTCCGCCGGTTCTAGTGACCGGGCCGCGGTGACCGAAAGACCGATAAGGACACGCTGATCATGGACGATCACGAAACGCAGCGGACCCGGCGCGAGCCGGTGGGGTGGGTGTGGTGGATCGGGCTCACCGGGGTTCTGGTGTGGCTAGGCCTCACCGCCGCACAGGCCGGTGCCGACAGCATCGAGCTGCGGCGCTCCGCGACGACCAGCAGTTCGACAATCACGCTCGGCGACGTTGCCCGGCTCGATGGCGAAGCGGCCGATGCATTGGCTGGCGTGACGCTGCTCCAGATGCCCGCCGGTGCCGAGCGTGTGACGCTGGATGCCGCCGAGGTGCGGGCCACCCTGGATGAGCACGATGTGCACTGGGGCCGACTGAGCCTGCGTGGCTACACGCGGTGTGAGGTGACGCGGACGATCGAGCAGCCGGTGGTCGGACTAGAGCCGGACACCGAAGGGTCGGCTGGACCGGTGACGCCGGTGCACTTAATGGCGACGACGGCGGAACAGACCACGGCACGTGATGCCCTGATGGCGCTGCTACACGAGCGAGCAGGTGATCCGGACGGCCTGCAGATCGAGCTGTTGCGAAGCGACGATGCTCGGCTGGATCGGCCGGTGGCTGCGGATCGGCTGACGGTCGAGCCGCAGACGACCGGCTCGCTGGGCCGGGTGCCGGTGCGGGTCTCGTGGCTGGACGAGCACGGCCGGGCCGACGAGACGCTGCTGGTCTCGGCGACGGTGCGGCGGACGGTGCAGGCGGTCGTGGCGACGCAGACGATCACCCGCGGCCGGTTGATTGAGGCGGCGGCAGTCGAGCTGCGGGAGGTCACGCTGGAGCGGGACGGCCGGGAAACGATCGGCGACGCGTCGCTGGTGGTGGGGCAACTGGCGGCGACGCAGCTTCGGCCGGGCGCCACCGTGCTGGCCGAGCACGTGCAGGCGCCTCGGCTGGTGCGGCGGGGCGAGCTGGTCGCGGTTCGGGCGGTGGTGGGGGGGCTGCAGGTCAGCACGCAGGCGAGGGCGGCCGAGGACGGCGGGCTGGACGAGGTGATCCAACTGCGGGACGAGCGTACGCGTCGCAGCTTCGCGGCGGTGGTGACCGGGGTGCGGGCGGCGCAAGCCGTCGGCGATTGACCATGAGCCCCGGGCTTTGCCCGGGGTGGCCTTGTAAACAAACTCAGAACCTCGGGTAGAGCCCGGGACTAAAGAAAGCAACCCATGAAGTTCATCAAAATCATCATGCTCCTGGCCGCCCTGGTCGCGATGGGCCACGCCAGCGCCCAGAGCTCTTCGTTGTACCTCTCGTCGGACCAGTCGGCGCTGGCCGCGGAGCGTTACGGCGGCATCCAGCGGCCCGCCAACGCGGCGGCCAACCGCCTGAACCCGGCGATCGCGCAGATGGCGCTGACCAGCGTATCGATGCCCGAGCCCCGGCGGTTCACGCAAAACGACCTGGTCACCATCATCATCCGCGAGTCGCACACCGCCCGCATGGACGCCGAGCTCGAGACCGAGCGCGGCCTGGACATCGGCGGCGACATCACCGAGTTTCCCCGGCTGAACATCTCGGACCTGCTGGACCTCACCGTCCGACCTAACGATGACCTCTCGAGCAGCCCGATCCGCCTGGACGTCGGCTTCGACAGCGAGTACGAGTCCGGCGGCCAGTTCGACCGGCGCGACGAGATGTCCGGCCGACTGACCGCCCGCGTGCTGGATGTCCGGCCCAACGGCACGCTGGTGCTCGAGGCCCGCAAGCACGTCGCGGCCGACGGTGAGTCGCAGACCGTGGTGCTCACCGGCACCTGCCGGGTCGAGGACGTCGCGGTGGACAACACGATCCTCTCGACGCAGCTGTACGACCTGCACGTGGTCCAGAACAGCGAGGGCGAGGTCCGTCGGTCCAGCCGCAAGGGCATCCTGACGCGGGTGCTGGAAGGCATCTTTAACTTCTGAACCCTTGGTGCACCACGTTTAGCGGCTGCGGCGAAGCCGCGCCCGCAGGCGACCCGCATGCAAAGCCTTAGGGTGCCACGCATGCCCAAGAAGCCCAAGCGGAAGGACAAACCCACCCTCGCCCAGAAGGCCGACCGCTACGCGTGCTACCTCAAGTCGGTCCAGGAACCCGAGCACGAGCTGGACTTCTTCGACCAGGCGTATCGCGATGCCCACGGCGGCAAGCCCAAGGTGCTGCGGGAAGACTTCTGCGGCACCGCCGCCGTGAGCTGCGGGTGGGTCAAGCGTCGCGGCTGCTCGGCTGTGGCCGTGGACCTCGACGCCGAACCGCTGGATTGGGGCCGGCAGCACCTGGCTGCGAAGCTCACCGCCGCCCAGCGGAAGAAGCTGACGCTGATGCAGGGGGACGTCCGCGACCCGCAGCCGCGGGGCCTGGCAAAGGCGGATGTGCTGGCCGCACAGAATTTCTCATTCTGGGTATTTAGGACCCGCCCCGAGCTGCTGACCTACCTCGAACGCGCCCACGATCACCTGGCCGAAAAGGGCGTGATGGTCATGGACATGATGGGCGGCGGCGAATGTTATGTCGAGGAGCACGAGGACGTGCGGACCATTAGCAAGAAGATGGACTACGTCTGGGAGCAGCACCGCTTCAACCCTGTGACCAACCGGGCCGACTTCTATATTTCCTTTCGCTTTAAAGACGGCAGTGCGCTCGAAAGATGCTTTCACTACCACTGGCGGTTCTGGACGATCCCCGAGGTCTGCGAGCTTCTGTACGAGGCGGGCTTCGACGACGCGAAGGTGTATTGGGAAGTCACCACCGATGACGGCGATGAGACCGGCGACTGGGAGCCGGTTGATTCGGCCCCCAGTGACGCGTCGTGGATCGCCTACATCGTCGGCGTCAAGCGTCCGCGGAGGTGAAGCATCACCAGCGCCGGCATCTATATCATGCCCCGGATGCCGCGACACACCCTGCTCCAGACGTTGCTGACCTGCACCCTCGCCTTCGTGCTGCTGCCCGCCGCGGGCTGCCGTGCTCAGCCGGCGACGCAGCCGGCCGGTGGCCCGCCCGCTCCGACGCCGCCGCCGGCGGCCCCGCAAGGCCCGCTCGAGGCCGCCGCGACACAGGCCGCGACCGGCGAGCTGCCGCATCTGACGATCGATCGCGAGGCCGGCGTCGTTGAGGTCGAGTCTCGTGTGGTGCTACGTGATGGCGAGTGGTTGGAGCTGCTGCTGTGCACCCCCGGAACCCGCGAACACGAGTCGATCCTCGCCAGCGCGGTCCAGCCCAGCCACCTGCACCTGGCGCTGTTGCTCGCCGGGGCCGAGCCCGGCCAGCCGTTCCTGGGCCGGATGATCGACGGCGAGTTCCAGTCAACCCCGCCCCGCGGGCAGCCAATCCGCGTGTCGGTCCGCTACGAGCAGGACGGCGAGCAGATCACCCGGCCGGCCAACGAGTGGGTTCTCAACCGCGTTGAGGATGGCCCGCTTCAGGGCGACCGCTGGCTGTTCACCGGCTCGCAGCTGCACGAGCACCGAGGCGAGCGGCTGTACATGGCCGACCTCAACGGCACGATCATCTCGCTGGTCAACTTCGGCGACGACGTACTAGCGCGAGACACCTCGTTGACCGATCGCAGCGATGACCAGGCGCTGGACGCGATCACCGACGAGATCCCCGAGCTCGGGACGCCGGTCACCGTCATCCTCGAGGTGGTGAGCGAGGATCAGCCCGAGGCGAGTCCCTAAGCCGATTGCGGCTTATCGGGGCCGTTTGACGAACGTGTCAAACCGTGAGCGGCAGCCGCCAGTTGAACCGCAGCGTTGACACGATGACCCGGCCGGTGGATACTGGGATCTTCCCAAGTGGTTGAAGGAACTGCCTGATGCGCTCATCGTCCCGCCTGTCGCTGCTGTCCGCAGCGGCCCTTTCCGCCGTGGTGCTGACCACCGGTTGCAACACCATCTCCGCCGGCGAAGTTCGCCGAAACATGACGCCCGCGCTGGACAGTGCGGCGCTCACTGACCAGCAGGTGGCCAACCGCAACGCCCGGATCATCGACAACTACACGCGGACCGCGTGGGACGATCTGGCCAACATCCTGCTGCTCGACGACAACATGCACCTGTCGCCGTACCCCTTCCCCTGATCGGGCCGGTTCGGGTCGGGCATCGGGTATCCTGGAACCTCCCGGCGGGCTGATGCGTCTGAACCTGCGCAACCCGCCCCATGGAGGTCCGGATGATCGTCAATCTGCATCGCGTCGCCCTGCTGACGCTGGTACCGCTGCTGCTGGTCTGGTCGAGTGTGGCTGTGGCGCAGCCCGCGGAGCCTGCAACCGGCTTGCGTGAGCTGTTGCTGGAGGCCGAGCGGCCGATGACGCTGCGTGAGCAGATCGAGGCGGCCGCCGAACTGACGCAGCCCGACGCTGATGAGGCGGGCGAGGGACAGGCCGACTGGCTGCAGGAAGACCCGTTGGGCCACCTGATGGGTCAGATGGGCGAGATTGTGGATGAACTGGCCGAGCAGCAGACCGACGAGCCGGTGCAGACCGAGCAGCAGCGGGTGGTGGACAACCTGGACGAGTTGATTGCGCTGGTCGAGCAGATGCAGCAGTCCGCCAGCGGCGGGGGGGGCGGTCAGGGCCACGGTCCGGGTCAGGGGCCGGGCCAGGCAAGCGGCTCGCCGACCAACCCGGCAAGCGATTCGACGCTGGCGGGCGGCCCCGGCGGATCGGGTGAACTGATCGACGTGCGGGCGGGCGGCCGGGATTGGGCCGACCTGCCGCCGCACCAGCGGGAACAGGTCCTGCGGGCCACCGAAGAGGGTTTTCCGGAAGGGTTCGACGACGTGCTGGCCGAGTATTACCGGGCCCTGGCGGGCGAAGAGGCGCTGCCCGATGAGTTGCCTTAGAGCATCCGCTGCACCGCGAGCGGCGAGCTTGGGTTGGCAGGGCGAGTCTCCCGGCGCGCCGCAGGGCCACCGGCAACGCACGGCTCGGCAGTCCGCCTCAGGCGGATCGCCCTCCCGCACTGTCTCTCGGGCTGGTCCGCTTGTCGTGGCGATGGTCGCTTTTTGCGTGGTCGTGCCACTCGTCCACGCCGGCACCGTCCACCGCGTCGAGGGCGAGCCGCTGCAGGGCGAGGTCGAGCTGACCGCCGGCGAGGACCACGTGCGCGTCGGTGAAGCGGCGGTGCGACTGGCCGACGTGCAGCGGATCGAGCTGGGTGGCGGCAATGCGATGGCGGGCGACCGCTCGCTGCTGATCGACAACGCCAGGCAGGACAGCCCGTCGATGACCGGCGACGGCGAGGCGTTGCTGCGGGCGGGCCTGCACCGCATCGGCGTGGCTTACTGGCAGGGCGAGGGCCCCCGGCGGCTGCAGCTGCAGATGACCGGCCCGGACGGCCGCCGCAGCGCGATCGACTGGGCGGACCTTTACCACGTGGCCGAAGACGTCGAGCACCCGCCAGCGGCCGGCTGGGACCCACAGGACCACCGCCTGCCCGAAGATCCCGAGTCGGTCCGGCCGCGGCTGCGGTACACATACCTCACCTCCGACCGCCCGTTGCCGTGGCGGGGGCTGGACGCGTTTGATCATCTCGTGCCGCAACGTCGCGGCACCGCCGCCCAGCCGGACCTCCGCGTCGCCGGCCGGGCCGACCGCTTCGGGCTGCTGTTTGATGGCTACCTGCGCGTGGCCGAGGACGGCCTGTACCAGTTCCACCTCACCAGCGACGACGGGGCCCGGCTGTACCTCGGGGCGATGCCCGAATGGCTGACCAGCGGCGCGGATCGTGAGGCGGTGCCCGACGAGCAGCCGGCCCGGCGGTGGGCCATGCAGTTCCGCGGCGGCGGGCGGATCGTCGGCGAGCTGCGGCGGCTGGACGGCGAGGCGCTGGTACTCACGCTTCCGCTGGGCGAGGAGGCGATGGAGCTGACCGTGCCGCTGGGCCGGGTCGCGACGCTGTGGGATGCCGACGATCCGCCGGCCGATCCGTGGCCCGTCGCGGCGGGGCCGGCGGTGCGAACCGCGAGCGACCGGGTCTGGGTGCAGGCCGAGGGTGAACTGCGAGAACTGTCGGCGACGGTGCTGTTGGTCGAGGGGCTGTCGCCCGCGACGGAGGACGGGGGTGCTTCCGGGGGCGAGGCCACTTCCGGGGGCGGGGGGGAGCCGCAGCTTCGGCTGAGCTACAGCGGCCGGGAGCGGGGGATCAACTTCTCCCGCGTCCGCGCGATCGAGCTGGCCCAGACGGTCGGCGGTGAGCCGCCAGCCGGGGCCGCGCCGCACGTGCTGGAGCTCAGCGTCGCCGCGTCGCTGCCGGGTCGGCTGGAGTCGATCACGAACGACACGCTGCAGTTCCGCACGGCGTGGGATCAGGTCCTGGAGCTGCCCGCCGATCGGGTCGCCGCGGTCCGCGTCCGCGATGGCCGGCTGATTCGGCTGGTCGATGTCCGGCCGAGCGACCAGCGGGTCGTGCCCTACTTTTCGCTGACCATCGAGCCCGGGTTCAACACGACCGCCGATGGCGAGCCGATCGTCGTCGCGGGCCGCCAGGCCGAGCACGGCATCAGCGTGGCAAGTCGGACCGAGCTGGCGTACCCGCTCGACGGCGAGTTCGAGCGGCTGCGTAGCGGCTTTGGCCTGCTGGACCCGACCGGTGCGTTGGGCGATGTGGCGGTCAGCGTCCTCGGCGACGACGCGGTGCTCTGGGCGCGGGACAGCATCAAGGCGAGCGACGGGCTGGTGCCGATCGAGGTCGATCTGACGGGGGTGCAGCGGCTGATGCTGCGGGTCGATTTCGGGAACAACCAGCACGTGGGCGACCGCGCCGCGTGGTTCGAGCCGACCCTGCTGCGAACCGCGGCCCCGGAAGGCGATTGATCCCAGCCGGACCGGCGAGCCTCAAGTCGCTGGCCCCCGCGGCTCGCCGAACCGCCTGAGGCGGATCGCCCTACCTCAAACCCGCGGGGTCAACTCACAGCGGCCACACCCACGGCGCGATCGCCATAAACACCGCGAACATCAGCAGGTTCAACGGCCCGCCAAACCGCAGGTAATCCGTGAACCGGTACCCCCCCGGCCCGTAAACCATCAGGTTGGTCTGGTACCCGATCGGCGTCGCGAAGTCGTTGCTGGCCGCGAACATGATCGCCAGCACAAACGGCATGAATGACACCCCGGCCTCGCCCGCCGCCGCCGCCGCGATCGGGTACATCAGCACCGCCGCCGCATTGTTGGTGATGAATCCCGTGAACAGCATCGTCGCGAGGTAGACCGCCGCCAGCACCGCCATCGGCCGGTCCCCCGCCACCGCGATCAGCCCGTGGGCCACGAACGCCGCCGCCCCGGTCTGCTCCATCGCCGCCGCGACGCCCAGCGCCGAGCCGATCACCAGCAGCACCGACCAGTCCACCGCCTGCCGCGCCTCCCGCCCGGTGCAGCACCGCGTCACCACCATCGCCGCCGCCACGACCAGCGCCGCCCCCATCATGCCCATCGGCGAAAACGTCGCCAGCGCCACCAGCCCCACCAGCAGCGTGATCGCCAGCCACGCCCGCTCGTGCCGCGTCGGGGCCGAGCCCTCCACCCCGCTGACCAGGAAGAAGTCCCGCCGGTTGCGATTGCGCTTCACGAAGTCCGGCGTCGCCTCCAGCAGCAGCACATCGCCCGCCTCCAGCACGATGTCGCCGATCCGCTTCTGGATCGTCTCCCCGCCCCGCGAGACCGCGATGACCGCTGCGTCGTAGATGCTGCGGAACCGCCCTTCACGGATCGACCGGCCGAGCATGGCGTTGCGGTCGCTGACCACCGCCTCGATCAGCGTGCGGTGCATCGCCGCGCCCGCGAGCTTGCCCGACTGGTCACTCGCCGCCGCCAGCCCGCGGACCTTCCGCAGGTCCACCACCGACTCCACCAGCCCGGCAAACACCAGCACGTCCCCGCCCAGCAGCGTCTGCTGCGGGCCCACCGCCGGCAGCAGCTCCTCGCCCCGCTGCACCTCGTGCAGGTACAGCCCCGGCAGCCGACGCAGCCCCGCCGACTCGATCGACTTGCCCACCAGCGGCCCGCCCTCAAGAACCCGCATCCGCGTCGTGTACCGCCTCGCCTGATCATCCAGCGTCATCGCCGGCTTGCGGTCCGGCAGCAGCCACCGGCCCATCACCAGGCAGTACCCCAGACCCACCACCGCCGCCGGTAGCCCCACCCACGCCGGCTCGAAAAACCCCAGGCCGTGCAGCCCCGCCGGGGCACCGCCCGGTCCGGGGGCAGCCAGGTCCGCCAGCACCAGCCCGCCCACGACCAGGTTCGTGCTCGTGCCCAACATGGTGCACGTCCCGCCGAGGATCGAGGCGTACGACAGCGGCAGGTACAGCCGCGACGCGCTGTGACCCAGCCGACGCGACCAGTCCCCGACCACCGGCAAGAACGCCGCGACCAGCGGCGTGTTGTTGAGGAACCCCGACATCACCGCCACCGGGAACATCAGCCGCGCCTGCGCCGTGAGCACCCGCCGCGGCGAGCCCAGCAGCCTGCCGGAGATCATCTGCATCGCACCCGTCTGCGTCAGCCCCGCCACCACCACGAACAACAACCCCACCGCGACCAGCCCCGGGTTACCAAACCCCACCGCCGCCGCACCCGGGTCCAGCGCCCCGATCGCCACCAGCGCCGCCAGCGTCCCCAGCAGGATCAGGTCCGGCGGCCCGATCCCCTTCACCAGCGCCGCAGACATCACCCCCACCAGCGCCAGCGTTGCCCCACCCTGCCAAGTCAGAGCCACGTCACCCATCCGAGCAGCATGACATCTTCACCCAAAGGCCGGAGAATCATGCACCCGACGCCGGTTTGAAGTGATAGCCGGGCCCTGCGCAGGTTGCTTCAGACCGCAGCGTGACGTGGAACGTGAACCTGAACGCTCCGGCTATTGCCGCCACCCGATGTGCCCCAACGTTCACTTGTGATCACGGCAGACACAATGGGTTGGGAGTGAAAGGCATGGCCCAACTCAACACCCGTTAATCACACGTTCGGACCGTCGGCTGAGATCAGAAACGACAGGTGCAACTCACCGTGGCGGCAGTGCAGTTCGCGCCACTGGGCGTCGCTGAGCCGGCCAAAGAGGGGCGACTTGGCGGTGAGGCTGCCGGGCGTCGCCAGGCGCACCTGGTCCGCCAAGAGCTGCAGGGCGGCGGGCAGATCGATGTCATCGGGCGGGGCGAAGCTCGCTGCAACCTTGGGCGGGGGCTTGATGCCGGCGGGGAACGGCTTGGCGGTTCGGCCGGTGATCCGCAGGACGTTGCCAATGAGCTTCATGGGCAGCGGCACGGTGACGTCGCCAAAGCCCTCGCGAGACATCCGGATAGTCTGGGCCACGTGGTGGATGTTCTGGGCGGCGGACCAGTTGCCCAGGCAGCGGACGGCGTCAGGGTCGCCGCCGGCTGTGACGGTTTGGGCGTCGTCGAGGATCTGCTGCAGCGTGTCGAAATGCAGCTCGCGGCGGTCGGTGACTTGCTTGGTGTTGATCTCAGGCATTGTGGAGTGGGTCCTTGGTGTCACGAAGCGGCGGTATGATCGTCTGTTCTTGTTGCGGGCCCGACTTGGTGCTCGCGGGCGCCGTCCCACGCCTGAAGGCGTGGGCTTTACGAAGGATGGAATCATGACACGGTCGCGAATGTTCCCGCTGCTGCTGCTGGTCGGGTTGATGGTGTTGCCGCTGAGCGGTTGCCGGTCGGCGTATTACGGTTTCTGGGAGCGGCTGGGATTGGAGAAGCGAGACCTGCTGGTGGACCGGGTGGAGGACGCCCGCGATGCCCAGTCCGATGCGTCGGAGGAGATCCAGGACACATATGAGCGGTTCGTGGAGTTGACGGGGGCCGAGGGCGGCGAGCTGGCGGACCGGGCGGACGCGCTGGAGCGTCAGTACGAGCGGTCGGTCGAGCGGGCCGAGGCGGTGCGGACCAAGATCGCGGATGTCGAGTCGGTGGCGGAGGATTTGTTCGAGGAGTGGGAGGACGAGCTGGAGGAATATCAGTCGTCGGAGCTTCGCAGGGACAGCGAGCGGCAGCTGGAGCTGACGCGTGAGCGGTACGCCCAGTTGATGTCGTCGATGCGTCGGGCGGAGGGCTCGATGGAGCCGGTGCTGGAGGTGTTCCAGGACTACGTGCTGCGGCTTCGGCACGAGCGGAACGCGCAGGCGATCGGGTCGCTGGAGGGCGTGTCGCAGGAGATCGAGCAGGATGTGGCGTCGCTGGTGAGCGAGATGCGGGCGGCAATCGCGGAGGCGGATGAGTTTCTGGAGCAGATGGGCGGCTGAGCGTCAGCGAGCCGGCGTCTGTGATGCCGGATCCGGGCTAACAGAGTCCGGCTCGTTGCGCGGCGATTGGGAGGGGGGGCGGCGGGCTGATCCGGGGCGTCGCTCGCGGACTCGCTCAGACCTCGGCTTCCGCGGAGGCGACCGGGGCGCAACCGGGGGTCAGTCCACGTGCTTGCCGGGGTGGGTCTGCGGGTCCTGGGCGTCGGCCTTGGACTGCGGCTGGCGGTCGGTGTAGCCGGTGGGCTGTTCCTGAGCGTCGCCGGGGTCGACCGACTGCGGGGCATCGTCGGCGGCGGGGGCCGTGTCGCTCTCCGGGGCGTCGGCGGGGCGGGGGTGTTCCGGCGGGTCGGCATGGGACATGGCGGGGCTCGGCAGGGGTGGACTTAGAACAGGATCACGTAGAGCAGGATCACCGCCGCAACCGCCACCACTGCGATCACGGCCAGCATCACCCGCTTCTTGCGGCGGGCGTCGGCGATGGCTTCTTCCTGCGCCCGCTGGACGCGCAGCTCCTCCCGCCGACGGTTCTTCACCGCTTCATCGACGTACTCGGGCTCGTCGCCTGACGGGGTGTAGACGCTGGACTTGGGGGCGTCGCGCTGGCCCGGCGGGGTGGTCGAGGGGTTCGTCGCCGGCGGCGACGAACCCGCAGGGGCGGCGCCGCCACCCGCCTCGCCCGGCCCGGCGTCCAGCTCCGGCCGAAGCACCGGCTTGGCCGCGGCGGCGGCGTCTTGGGCGGCGAGCTCGTCCTCGTCGATCGCCAGTTCGTACGTGTCCGCGTCATTGCCCCCGCCCGCGGAAGCGTCCGAAGCGGACGGCGCGGAGGGATCGTCTCGCCGATCGGTCGGGTCGGAGGGCTCGGCCATCGCTTCATCATATCCCCCGGAAGCCGCCGCCACGGCCCGCCTCGACCGTCCGCGGCCCGTCTACCCACCACGGTCTAGCCCGGGTCGCCGTAGCCTTCAACGCATGAACAGCTTCGACCTCATGCCCGGCCAGACCATCGGCCACGTCCCGGACCCGCCCGCCCCCGGCGGCAAGCGCCGCGTCCTGGTCACCGGCGGGGCAGGCAACATCGGCTCGTACTTCGCCACCCACTCCGCCGACCGCTACGACCTGGTGCTCGGCGTGCACCCCGACGAGTTGGACGACGCCAAAGCCAACAGCGACCTCGCCGCCGCCGGCCGGATCGAGCCGATGCAGCTGGGCGACCTGGACCGGCTCAAGGCGCTGTGCGAGGGCGTCGACACCGTGGTGCACCTCGCGGCCAACCCGTCCCCCGCCACCGCCTGGTCCTCGGCCCTGCAGGACAACATCGTCGGGACCTACCACGTGATGGTCGCGGCCAAGGCCGCAGGCTGCCGGCGGGTGGTCTACGCCAGTTCGATCCACGCGATCTCCGGCCACGACGAGAAGATGCAGGTCCACGAAGACGATCCGGTCAACCCCGGCGACCTCTACGGCGTGACCAAGTGCTTCGGCGAGGCGATGGGCCGGTACATGGCCACGCAGCAGGACCTGTCGGTCATCGCGATCCGCATCGGGGCGTTCCAGCCGCTCGAGTCGGCCCAAGACCCCGACCGGCTCGCGATGCTCGACGCCTTCGTCAGCCAGCGCGACCTGTGCCAGCTCATCCAGCGCTGCGTCGACGACACCGCCGTGCGGTTCGCGATCGTCCACGGCCTGTCCAACAACCGGTTCACCCGCATGGACATCCGCCACACCCAGCAACTGCTGGGCTACCAGCCGCAGGACGACTTCGTCCAGGAAAACCCGGTGCTCGCGGACACCGGCCTGGCCGACAGCGTGAGCGGGCACGATGAGGAAGATTCCGGGCAGCCAAGCGGGCTGCGGGAAGAGCTGTGAAAGCGCAAGTGAAGGTTCCGCGGGTTCATCGCGCCTCGTCCGAGCCCGCCGCGTGACCAAGGGTGCGGCGACAGCCGCAGGCACCCGTTTAGCCGCGGGCCTTTTCCCGCGTGTCCCGGCGGAGCCGGGTCCCCCTATGCGGCTCGCGCCGCGTCCCCCGCTGACGCGTCCGGCTCGGACAAGGCACGCTGAATCTCAGGCTGCTTATTCCGCGCCCAATCGCAGCAACTGCTCGACCCGCGACTGCCGGCTCTCGCGCTGCAGCGTGATGCCGTTGGGCAGGGTGACGCTCGCGGTGTAGCCGAGGCTGCCGGTCATGTGCCGGCTGGCGACCTCGCCGCGGTCCAGGTCGAAGATGATCTGCTCGGTCGCCTCGCCGCGGGCGTTCGCCAGTCGGATCGGTCCCACGCCCTCGGGGAGGTCGGCGTCCGGCTGGACCTGCAGCCGCAGGTCGGCCTCGGCGTCGATGGTGGCCACCGGCACGCCGGCCAGCTCGCCGGTGTCGCTGAGCGTGTAGGTCCACCGCTCGTTCGCCACGGTCGGCACCTCCGGCAGCGCATCCTCGATCGACCACGTGTAGCGACGATCCCAAGACCCGCCCACCGACAGCTCGGCCGGGGCCCCGGGCAGGTACGCCGCCTCGACCGCCGACTCGATCAGGTCGCGATCCTCCGGGTGCATCTGCTCGACTTCCATCGCCCGCCGCAGCGCGTCGGCCCCCTGCACCGACTCGACCTCGCCGTCGGCCGCCAGCCGGTACCGGATCGGGTGATCCACCAGCGCCTCGAGAAACGCGTGGATCAACGCCGCATCCCCCGGGCCGCGTCGGGTATCAGCAACCGCCTCCTCGCCCTCGGACTCGAAGGTCAGCCGCAGCCAGTCGTAGGCCAGTTCGCACGTCGCCCCGCCGTCGCCGTGGACCTGCACGACGGTCCAGACCAGCTCGCCCTCGCTGTGCACCTGGCCGGTGGTCTGCTGGGACGACGGGCCGAACCGCAGCGTGCTCTGCTGCTCCCAGCGGCTCCACATGCTGTACCGCGTGGCCTGGCCCTCGACGAAGCCCGGCGTGAGGTCAACGGTCTCGCCAGCTTCTTGCGCGGCGGCCGGCAGCGTCGGCAGCAGGAGCAGGAGCAGCGCCGCCAGCAGCGCCACGCTCCGGCCCCCTCTCCCTCTCAGGGAGAGGGTTGGGGTGAGGGTCGTCAGCTCCCAGCACAGGCCCGAGCGCATCGGCGACGGATCACCCCACCCTCCCCCGGCCCCTCCCTGTGAAGGAGGGGAAGCCGACGGTGACGCGGCCAACATGTGGTGAAAGTCCATCACGGCAACACCTCCCGCACATTGCTCACCGGCCCGCCCGCCACGCTCAGCCATCGAAATTCATCGGCCCGCCATGCCCCATCAGGCCCCGTCGGCGACCACAGCACCGCCCACTCGCTACCCACCGGCTGGCCGCCCATGTCGCCCAACCGGCTCCGCACCCGCAGGACCGTGACCCCCCGCTCCGCCCCGCCCCGCACCAGCCCCGCCTGCATCGCCATCAGCTCGTGCTCCGACCCGCTGTTGCGCTCCAACACGCCCCGCACCTGCGGCCAACGCAGCACCAGATTGCCGTCCGCGTCAAGTATTTCAGCCTCCGGGTCGACCCGCCGATCCAGCACGCTGTCCGCCGACGCGTCCGCCAGCTGGGCCGCCTCGGCCAGCTCCTCCATCGCCGCCACCAGCCGCTCCCGCGAGGTGTCGACGAAGTGCGCCAGCAACACCACCCCGACCGCCACCGCCAGCAGCACCACGCTCACCACCCCCATCCGCTGGTCCGCCCGCCGACGACCCACCAGCCGCAGGATCACCGCCAGCGCCACCAGCACGATCACCACCGGCCACGGGCTCTCCAGCAGCACCACCTTCCACCACGCAGGCTCGACCAACTCCATCGCCACACTCTACGACGCCCGGGCGATTCGCCGCATGACTAAGCCGTCGTCGACCGGCGTCGCCCCGCGGCCCGGCGGGTGCACCTGCGGTGCAACCGCTCAACGTGATCCACAACACCCGCCGCATCCCCACCGCCGTTTAGCGGGTGCAGCGCAGCTGCCCCCGGCGATTCCCGGGTGCCACCCGCAGCGCTGGCCGCGGGCCGCGGCTCACCGCGCGGGCACCGGGATTGCCCCGCCCGACGGGTCCAGCGCCTCGAACCGGTCCCGCGTGAGGTCCCACCGCAGCACGCGGGCCCGCAGGTCGGTCGACTGCCCCTGCTGCCGCACCGTGCTCAGCTGACCCTCGTCGGCCTGGAGCGTTACCATCTGCTCGGTCTCGAGGTACCGCATGCGGTCGGTCCGGACGGTCCGCTGGGCCTGGATGATCCGCACATCCCGGTCGGCGATGATCTGCCGCAGCCGGGCGGCCGGGGGGTCGTCACCCAGCCACACCGACAGGCCGCCGGTCTCGTGCAGGTCCGCGACCAGCCGCTGGGCGTCCAGCTGCACCACCTGCTCCGGGTCGTCGCTGGGCGTAGTCGGGGCCGCCGGATCGATCGGGCGGTGCACCATCTGGACATCCCCGTCGAGCTGGAAGTCGTTGTCCTGCGCGTCGAGCACGAACCGGTCCTGCCAGAGGAACAGCGTCGCCCCACGGCCGGAGAAGGCGATCCCATCGTCATCGCCCGAGGGTGCGGGCTCGCCATCGGGCAGCGGGCGGTAGTCCTCGATGAGCATTCGGCCGGGCACGGGCACGCGGACCTGCTCGAGGGGCTCGCCAGCCTCATCGAGGTTCTCGAAGACGATGCGGTCGCCGATCAGCCGCAGCCGAGTCAGCGGCCGATCGCCGCCGGGCTCGAAGGTGCGGGCGTTGAGCGTGGCCGGTGATCCGACCGCGGTGGCCTCCCGCAGCCGACGCCCGTCGCCGCCGGACAGCGGGTCATCGCCGTCCGCGTCGTCCGCGTTCCCCACAGCCTCAGCATCACCGGCCTGCTCTTCCGGGGGGGCGGGGGGCAGGAACCGCAGGTGCAGCGAGTCGGCGTCCAGGTGCGTGGCCTCGCCGGGGGCGTCGGTGGTGGCGGACACGTCGCCGTAGAAGTCCGCGGTGCCGCCGGCATCGTTGAGGGCCATGCGCTGGTTCCAAGTGACCCGCAGGTCCGTGCCTTCGTCGGCGGGCTCTTCATCGTCAGCGTTCGGCTCGCCCGCCTCGGCCTCAGAAGCCACGCCCAGCAACAGCGTCCCGGAGCCCAGGGCGTCGACGGTCCGGCTGGTCTGATCCAGCAGCAGGTGCTCACCGCGGAGCTCGGCGTCCGGCTGGCTCAAGACCGCCGGCGAACCCAGCAGCGTCAGCCGATCCGCCTGGGCATCGGCGACCAGCTGCGTCGCCCGCGCCTCGACCTGCCGATCGTGCAGCACCACCCGCACCTGCGTCTGCGCGACCAGCGACGCCACGGTGACATCGGCCAGATCATCGTCATCCGCGGGCTGCTCGTCGGCCGCTGCGGGCACCCCGAGCGGTGCCTCGACCAGCCGCGACGCCCGCCAGCGCTGCAGATCGACCGTGGCCGCATCCGGCGCCGCGTCCGGCAGGTCGTCCACCGCCAACGGCAGCGGCGTCAGCTCGGCCGGGTCCGCCTCGGGGTCGGCGGGCAGCATCGCCAGGTCCAGCCGCTGGCTCCACAGATCAAAGTCCGCCCGCCGGGCGTGCACGTCCCGCAGCGCCAGCAGCGACGACGGGTACAGCCTGCCGTCGTCGGCGTGATCCAACTCCAGCCGAAGAAACTGCGTATCAATGGCCACGTCCTGCCCGCGCGGATCGCCCAGCGTCTGAACCGCGACTTGGCCGAACGCCTCGATCCGCCGCGGGTCGCCGCCAACCGTGGCGTCATCGGAGGCATCGCCCGCCGCTACGGCGTCGTCCGCTTCCGGGGCGTCCGGCGGTTCCGCGGCGTCTGGGGGGTCGAACGTCAGGTCCAGCCGATCGGCGTCGAGAGTGAACCGCTCGTTGCGGGCCTCCACCTCGCCGCGGAAGCTGGCGCTCTGCAGGCCCTGCAGAGCGGCGGCCGAATCGGTCCGGGCGTCGCCGGATGTGTAGAAGCCCAGGTCCAGCCGCTGTGTCCAACCCAGCGTGAGGTCCGGCTGTACATCGCCGAGCCGTCGACGGTCCGCCGCCGGAGCATCGACCAGCCGCAGCTCGCCGGGGCCGATGACGTAGCCGCTCGCCGCCGAGGCGTCCAGCTGCAGCTGCGTGCCGGTCAGCACGCCGCGGGTCGGGGAGGTCACCCGCAGCGGGGCGGCCGGGCTGCCCTGTGCCGAGACGCGTGATGCCGACTGCAGGTACTGAGCCATCGAGCCGGTCAGCCGGTCGCCCTCGCGGGTCCCGGCGTGAACGGGCCGGCCGGTCATGGCGACCCGCAGGTCGTCAGGGCCCGCCATCTCGGGGGGGCGGGCGGCCAACGGCCGAAGGGTCATCGGGCCGGTCCAGGAGATGATCAGGTCGTCGGGCCGGTTGGTCATCAGGCTCCGCGGATCACGGGGTTGGGTCATGGCCGCAGCGGGGGCGGGTTCAGCCAGCGGGACGGCAGCGGGGGCGGTGGCCTGTTTCGAGTTGCGAGTCGGGACACGCTTCGGGAGGGCGAGGCTCCCGCCCAGCCGCAGGCCGCGAGCGTCGCCAACCCGGCGGGAGCTTTGCCCTCCCGCCTGGGCAACCGGGGCCACCGGGGCAGAGGTCGCCCGGGCGTCTGCCGATGGCTCGTCGTCCCCGCCGCCGTCCAGCGCAAACGCCACCTCCAGCGCATCGCCCATCATCCACGACGTGCCGTCCGCGGGCCGGACCCGCACCTCCTGCTCAAAGCGCACCACGTAGTACTGCGGCTGGGCCAGCGTCTCGGGCGCGGCATCGACCAGCGCCCCGGGCCGCGGCTGATCCGCACCGGGCCCATCGGCAGGCTCGGCATCATCCAAAGCCACGGCCCCCGGCTGCTCCGCCGCGTCTGGCTCCCCCGACTCGGTAGGATCAACCGCGTCACCGCCCACCGCCTCATCGCCATCCACCGAGCCCATGCTGAATCGCAGCCACCGCCCACGCTCGATGGTCATCTGCTCGATGCGGTCCTGCAGCCGGTTGAAGCTCATCGTCAGCCCGCTGCCGTAAAAGTCCACCTCCGGCCCAGTCAGGTGCACCGGCCCGGGCGAACTGATCTGTCCGATCTGCAGGTCAAACCGTGTGGGCTGGTCCAAATACACCCGCGACGCGACATGCCGCGGCGAACCCAGGTCGACCTGCTCGCCCGCCGGGGCATCGAAAAGCGTGAGCTGCACATCCCCGCGGAACACGCCCAGCTGCGGCTCGTTGCCCGGGGCCAGGAACGTGCCCTCGTCGGCGGTGATCCGCAGCACCCGGCGTTCGCTGAAGAACACGATCGCCACCGGCCGGACCACCTCCGACCGCCCGCGCGGTAGCGGGTCCATCCGGTCCCACGTCAGCAGGGTCCGCCGAACCCTGCCGCCCTCGCCCTGCTCCAGCAGGTACTGACCCTGGTCGATCTCGCCGAAACTGTTCTGGCCCTGCACCGGGTCATCGCCGATACCGCCGGGGATGAGTTCGTCGCCGGTCTCGGGCGTCACCGCGTCCAGCGGGCCCGGTCCCGTCTGCAGCGTCAGCAACACTGCCGCCACCGCGACCAGCAACACCCCGACCGTCAACCCGATCCAGACCTTCCGTGGCATGGGCCGCAGTCTCGCCGCCCGGGGACCAATCGGCAAACCGCACCCCGGCCCCCGGGCGACGCCACGCGTGGAATCGGCACGCCGGTGTACCGAATGGCCGGATGAAACCGCCCCGCTACATCGTGGACGAGGATGGCCCACGCGTGGAGGTCGTGCTCGATGTCGAAACGTACGAGAAGCTGATCGAGACGTACGACCAGATCATCGACATCGAGGATTCGGTGAAGGCGGAGCAGGAGGGGCGAGAAGCGGGTTGCCCGACCGTGCCGCTGGAACAGGTCAATGAAAGATCTGGGCGAAAGCTTCGACCGCCGTTGTTGGTCCGCATTCGCAGCGCCATCGTGAACCTTGCCAGCGACCCTAGCCCACCCGGCTGCCGCAAGCTCGCCGGTCAGGACAAGTGGCGGTGGGGCCGGGGGCCCGGGGGGCGGGGGGGCGCCAGATGAGCAGGGCGGGTTGGGGACGGAGGACGTGGGGGATGTTGACGCGGAGGGTGAGGGTGGTGACCGGGTGGTCGGTGTAGACGGTGATGCGTTTGACCTGCTGGCCGACGCGGTCGCCGAGGGTGAAGCGGGCGGTGAGGGTCTCGTGTTCGTTCCGGGGGTTGGGCTGGATGAGCCGGTCGTCCAGCGACGCGGTGGTGCAGCCGCACGAGCTTCGGATGCGGGTGATCCGGATCGGCCGGTCGGTGGCGTTGCGGAAGGGGAAGGCGGCCTCGACGAGCTCTTGGCCCGGGGCGGCGTCGATCGTGGCGTCCTGCCGCTCCCAGGTGAGGGCGAAGGTGGGTGCAGCAACCATCAACTGGACGATCGCCACGACCAGCAGCAAACACCACCCAGGACGCCAGTTCCACTGCTCGAAATGCTTGAGAATCAACATCATGACGCTGCACTCACCGCGATAAACGTACCTGTCCCGCTTTCCGCCCCCGGCTTGCGCCAACCGACGCAAACCGCATCATCATCAGTCGTTAGAGCTTAAGTTGGTGGCATTCTTTCCTAGCACCCTTTTTCGCTCATGAAGCAAGAGAGACTATCCTGCAAGACATTGAAGAAACTTCCTCTCCTTCCCAGATTGAGTAGTAATTAGCCGATAATTGACGTGATCCCACTTCGCCAATTGATGTATCGAGACCACTCCACTATTGGGTAGAACATGCAACTCTAGAGAGAGTTCAATCCAGATGAGGTACAGGCCAGTTGCGTCACCCGTTGGGAATTGGCCGATAGAAGTGATATACGGGTATCCGAAACTACCTTCCTCGGCATATATCACGTCAGGAACCCAATCTGCTGACACAGACAAGGGATCTGGCATTAGAACACAAATCAGCGAGATCAAATATCCCATAATTTATCCCGTGCAATACACTCAAGCTCAAAGATTTCAATCGTCATTATAACGTTCAAGCATGTTTTGAGGGAGAAAACGGGACAGGTACGTTCTTCATATCGTGGGCACCTGCTGTTTGCGTGGCCGGCCGCGTGGTTGCTCTCGAAAACGTACCTGTCCCGTTTTCCGGCCCCGGGGGTATCTCCGCGGGCGGGGGCACTTCCGGGGGCGGGGGGGGCGCCAGATGAGCAGGGCGGGTTGGGGGCGGAGGACGTGGGGGATGTTGACGCGGAGGGTGAGGGTGGTGACGGGGAACTCGGGATGGTCGGAATAGACGGTGATGCGTTTGAGCTGCTGGCCGACGCGGTCGCCGAGGGTGAAGCGGGCGGTGAGGGTCTCGCGTTCGTTCCGGGGGCCGGGCTGGATGAGCCGGTCGTCGAGCGACGCGGTGGTGCAGCCGCACGAACTGCGGATGCGGGTGATCCGGACCGGCTGGTCGGTGGCGTTGTGGAAGGGGAAGGCGGCCTCGACGAGCTCCTGGCCCGGGGCGGCGTCGATCGTGGCGTCCTGCCTCTCCCAGGTGAGGGCGAATATGGGTGCTGCGACCATCAACTGGACGATCGCCACGACCAGCAGCACGGTCCGACTAGGTGGCGGAGGCCACTGCTCGAAATGCTTGCGGATCGACATCATGACGCTGCAATCATGACAATAAACGTACCCATCCCGTTTTCCGCTCCCGGCTCCTATTCTGCCGCCCTGTCGTCAATATGCTCCATCCAAAGATCATTCCCGGGCTGGAGATCGCCATTAGGAACCGGTTGCTTGCCTATGCTGCCGTAGGCGATGAAAAATAGAGAAGCCGCGACAACTAAAACGCCAGATAGAACACCGACAATAGAATAATAAGAGTTATGGCGTTTGATAATGAAAATTATGGCCGTACCTGCTCCAGTGACTATTGAAATGACAATCATAGCCTTGGCGGCGTCTCTCAACTGAAGAGACGCCGCTACGACAGTAAGCATCAACGGAACGGTTGAGAAAAATATCAGTACCACCTCTCGGCTAACTTTCATTCGTAGGTTCTCCTCATTACGGATCCAACTCTATGCCTTCCTGTACGCTATGACCATTATCTTCCCATCTGCGGCGCGCCACAGTTCCGTCACCTCTAATCTCCCAGTTGGAGAACGCGATGGCCCTCGAGAACGGGGCCTCAACAGTGTACGTTGCCCGGAGTTCGACGACTTTCACCGGACGACCCGTCCGAATGTGTGGCGTCGCGTTTGGCATTGGGAAGACTTCTACTGAAACGCTTCCGCCCCAACAGAAATCATCGTCAGCATTCGATATACTCGGAATCAGCTGTGAGATATGGCCGTCTTTGTAGAAAAATGAAACCTCCCAAACGATTAAGACCCGTTGTCGTCCGAGCCGGCTAAACGCCTTAAAAGTAATTTCTTCCTCTTCCCGCTCCCAGTTTGTGAGGCCTCGCTGTATTTGGTCTCCTACAAAAATTGTTCCTTCGAGCTGATCGAAATCCCAATGCGTATCTTCTCGGGAACTTGATGCACCTTGTGCTATCTGATAACCGAGCGCAGCGCCGGCGATGATGGCCCCTGCCGCACCTGCACTGGTCCCATTCGGATCAGCGGCACCTCTGATCGCCCAGTAGCTGCTGTACACGCTCATCCCGTCCACATACCCCAACGGGTCGCGTTGCATGAAGCGTCGCAGGACGGTGTGGCGTGTGCGGGCGCGGTTGTAGACGGTGCGTCCTGCGGTTTCGTCGTCGTGCAGCAGACCTTGGTGGCCGAACGCGAGGTGGTGGGACGACCCCACGGGCGTGGTGGCCAGCTCGTCGCTGGTGCCGGTGGTGGTGTAGACCTGCCGGGCGCCGTAGGGGCTGTACTCGTACCTCTCCACCACGCCCCCGGAAGAAGCGTCAAGTAGCAGCACCACGTTGTACATGCTGTCGGTCAGCGTGTACCCGGTGAACGCGTCGTGGCCGGTCTCCCCCGGATCGAAGTCCGGGTCGCCGGTGGGGTTCTGGTTGACCTTGACCTGGACGAGTTCGTCGATGTAGGTGCCGCCCCAGACGTACTGCTGGACGACCTGGCCCGAGCCGTTGCGGGTTTCGATGTGCCGCTGGTCGGCGTAGTAATCGTGCCACACCCCCCCGGAACCCCCGGAAAATAGTTCTCGCACGATCCGGCGGCCGTTGCCGTCGTAGCGGTACTGGGCCACTTGAAGCCCGGGGAGCGTGTTTCCGGGGGCGGTTGTGCTTCCGGGGGGTGCGTAATGCACGAGGGTGAGGCGGTTCCACGCGTCGTAGGCGTACTGGAAGACGCCGTCGGCGGTGAGGTTGCCCGCGGCGTCGTAGGTGACGTCCGTGTCCTGGAATCCGTCGGAGTCGGCGACGAAGTCGTCGGCCAGGGCGATGGCCTCGTAGGTCGAGCGGCTGGTGACGTCGGCGTCGTCATCCGTGTCCACGTGGAGGGTGAAGTCGTCGAGGTAGACGTCGTCCTGGCTGCCCACGAAGCCCAAGCCTCCTCCGGACCCACCTTCCGGGGGGACGAAGCCGGTGGATTCGTAGCAGACAGACGCCGCGTCCCACTGGGCGTTGGTCGGTTCGGCGGTCTGCTGAATGGCACGCACCTGTACTGTTGTACCGTCGCATCGGATGTCGAACCAGACCCAGCCGCCGCCCCCGGAAGGGGCCGAGGGCATGTTGGCGGAGGTGCGGGTTTCGGAGACGGAGCTGTAGACGCCCTGCTCGTAGACCTCGCCGTACGGGGCACCGCCGGTGTTGAGGTACAGCATCAGCTGGTTGCGGCTGCGTCCGGGGTCGTCGTGGAAGATGAACCGGGCGTAGCTGTTGACGTTGTTGCCCGACCCCCGGAAGACCACCCGGAAGGACCCTTCCGGGGGGGCCTGGAAGCCGGTGAGCATGAACGGGGCGGTGGCATCGGTGGCCAGGCGTTCCCAGCGGTCGTCGCGGTCGTCGATGGCGAAGCCGTTGCTGCGGTCGTAGACGGCGGTGGTGGACCAGCGGTCGCCTACGGGCTCGATGTCCACCCGCAGCCCCCCGGGACGGGAGAAGGTGTCAGGAACCTTTCCCTGGGTACTCACCCGCGTTTCGGAGCGAGGTGTGGACGGTGGCGGGCTTCGCACAGGTCCTCGTCGGCCCGCGTTGCCCACCGCCGCGACATTCACGGCCCCTGATCCCTGCCGCCCGCGTCAGCCCCGTCACGCTGCCGCTTGACCCCCGGCAGCAGCGCCCCGCCCAGGTTCAACCAGCTCAGCTCCGGCCACGGCATCGGCGACTCACCCTTCCACGCCGACTTTAAAATCCTCCCGGTCGCCGCTCGCCGCTCGGCCGAGTCGACGCCCTCGCTCGTGCCGACGCTTCGAAGGGCCACCATCGTCAGGTCGTCCTCGAGCGTGTACCCGTCCTCGGTGAGCTGCCGAGCCAGCCCGGACAGCCACGCCTCAATGTCCGCGCCATCGGGTCCGCCTTGCTCCTGCAGCCACTCCAGCAGCCCCGCGGTCCCCAACTCCCGGTCGGTCTGCGGGTCACACGCCTCGGTCAGGCAGTCGGTGTACGCCAGCACCACATCACCCTCGGCCAGCGTCAAGTCCCGCCCTTCGTAGCCCGCGTCTTCGAGCACACCCAGCGGGATGTTCTCGATCCGGTCGTGCGGATCAGGCTGGTCGATCGGCTGCCACGATCGCTCGGCCGCGCGGTAGAGCATCGGCGGTGGATGCCCAGCGTTGCACAGCGACAGCCCGCCGTCGGGGCTGAAGTAAGTCAGCACGACCGCCGTCGCGAACCGGCTGGTGCCATCGGCCAGCTCGGCCATGTCCCGGTTCATCCGGGCCGCGAGCTTGTGCGGGGCGATGTGGTTCATGTACCGCTGCATCGCCTGCCGCAGCCGATCGCCCAGCTCCGAGACCGCCTCGCCGTGGCCGGAGATGTCCGCGAGCATCAGCCGCGTGATCCGCCCGGTGCCGCAGGAGCTCACCAGGTGCACGTCGCCACCGCCCGCGTCGCCGTGGTACGGCCGGGACAGCACCGCCGCGTCCAGACCCGGCAACGACAGCCCCGTGCTCACCGCCCGGTTCCCGCCCCACACCTCGGCACATCGGATCGGCGAGTCATCAGCCACGTCGGATCATAAACCGCTGACGGCACGTTGAGCGGGCGCAGCGCAGCTGCATCACCCGGAACGCGTCGCCTTGGGTCCCGGCCAGGACCCCCGCCCGTACAGTGCCGCCGATATGGCTACCTCCCGCCTTCGCAACGTCGTTGTCATCGCCCACGTCGACCACGGCAAGACCACCCTCACCGACCAGCTGCTCTACCAGAGCGGCATGTTCCGCTCCGAGGACCTGGACAAGCTCGCCGGCGGGCAGCACAACCTCGTCCTCGACACCGGCGACCTCGAACGCGAACGCGGCATCACCATCACGGCGAAGAACTGCGCCATCCACTACCGCCACAGCGATGGGGCGGACTACAAGATCAACCTGATCGACACCCCGGGCCATGCCGACTTTGGCGGCGAGGTCGAGCGTGTGCTCAACATGGCCGACGGGGCGCTGCTGCTGGTCGACGCCTTCGAGGGGCCGATGCCCCAGACGCGGTTCGTCCTGCAGAAGGCCTTGGCGATCGGGCTCAAGCCGGTGGTCGTGGTCAACAAGATCGACAAGCCCAACGCCCGGCCCGACGACGTGATCAACGAGGTGTTCGACCTGCTCGCCGAGCTTGATGCGCCCGACGACGCGCTGGACTTCCCGGTCGTGTACGCCTCGGCCAAAGAAGGCTGGGCCACGACCGACGTCGACAACGTTGGCGAAAACCACCCCAAGACGCTGGCCGACCTGTTCGCCGCGATCCTCGAGCACGTGCCCGCCCCGTACGCCGAGGGCAGCAGCCGGGCCGCCGCGGCCGGGTTCGCCAGCGCGACCGAGGCGCTGGCGGCACCGCTGCAGATGATGGTCACCACGCTGCGGTACAGCGACTACGTCGGCCGCGTCGCGGTGGGGCGGGTCGCCGCCGGGCGGATCGACGCGGGCCAGGCGGTCAGCGTGATCAACCGGGCGGGCGAGGCCACGCAGCAGCGGGTCGGCAAGCTGCAGGTCTTCGACGGGCTGGGCGTCACCGACGCGAACGAGGTCGCCGCGGGGGACATCTGCGCGGTGGTGGGTCTGGACCCGATCGACATCGGCGACACGATCGCCTGCCCCGACGAGCCCAGCGCGCTGCCGTCGGTCACCATCGACGAGCCGACGATCAGCATGACCTTCCGCGTCAACGACTCGCCGTTCGCCGGGCAGGAGGGCAAGTTCGTGACCAGCCGACAGGTCGGCAGCCGGCTGGACAAGGAGCTGCAGTCAAACGTCGCACTGCGGGTCGAACCGGCGCAGGGCACCGAGAGCTTCCTGGTGTCCGGCCGGGGGCTGATGCACCTGGGCGTGCTGCTGGAGACGATGCGGCGGGAGGGCTACGAGCTGCAGGTCGGCAAGCCCGAGGTGATCGAAAAGCTGGTCGACGGCAAGCGGCACGAGCCGATCGAGCTGCTGGTGATCGACTGCCCGGCGGAGTGCCAGAACGACGTGATGAGCCTGGTGATGCACCGGCGGGCGGACATCCAGCGGATGGACCCCAAGGCCGGCGCAGGTGATTACGTGCACATGGAGTTTCGGATCCCCGCGCGGTCGCTGATGGGGCTGCGGACGCTGATGCTCACCGCCACGCAGGGCCGGGCGATCATGCACCACAACCTGCTGGGCTACGAGCCGGTCAAGGGCGAGCAGATCAGCCGCTCCGCGGGCGTGATGATCGCCGCCGAGCCCGGGTCGGTGACGGCGTACTCGTTGGACCGGCTCAACGACCGCGGCGTGTTCTTCGTCAAGGCCGGCGACCCGGTCTACGCCGGGCAGATCGTCGGCGAGCACAACCGCGACAACGACATCACGGTCAATCTCTCGATCAACAAAAAACTCACCGCCGTCCGCTCGCACCTGAACAAGGATGAAAAGAGCATTCGAGCCGCCCGCGAGATGTCGCTCGAAGCGTGTCTGGAATATATCGAATCCGACGAGCTGGTCGAGCTCACGCCCGAGTCAATCCGCTTGCGGAAAAAGCTGCTGACCGAGGCCGACCGCCGCCGCGACAGCCGACAGAGCAAGGCCAAAGCCGCCGCGGCCGCTTCCGGGGAGTAGAAGGATGAATGACCGAAAACCCGCCGGTTGCCTTGCCGCCTTGTTTGGCTGGAATGGCAGCGGCGGCAATCGCACATCGACCAAGCAGCGGCGGGCGAAGATGACGCGGGGCAACATGTCCACCGCGACGCCCACGCAGTACCGCGTCCGCGACGATTTTCTATCCGCAGCGAAATTTTCGTTCTACCGCGTGCTGGTGCAACAGGTCGGTGACCGGGCGCTGGTGTGCCCGAAGGTCAACGTGGCCGACCTGCTGTACGTCGCCCAGGGCAGCCGAAGCGACCGCACCCGCGGGAGGAATCGCATCGACCGCAAGCATGTGGACTTCGTCCTCTGCGAGCCGCTGACGATGTGCCCGCTCGCCGCCATCGAACTGGACGACTCGAGCCACCAGCGGGCCGACCGGGTCAAGCGGGACCGGCTGCTCGACGAGGCCTTCGCGTCGGCCGACCTGCCCTTGCTGCGATTCCCCGCCCGGCGTGGGTACACCGCCGCGGACCTCGAAGCGCAGCTGAGTCCGGTCCTTCAGCCGCCGCCAGCGTCGGCCGCATCGCCGCCCGAGCTTCAGGTCGCCTCGACCGGCGACGCGCCGCTGTGCCCGTCTTGTGGCGTGCCGATGGTGATGCGTGAAGCCAAGCGGGGCCAGCACGCGGGCAACAACTTCTTCGGCTGCCCGAACTACCTGCGATGCAAACGGACCGTGCCGCTCAGCGAGTTGGCCTAGTCCCAGCATTCGGTTCCACGGGAGGGCGAAGCTCCTGCTGAGCCGCGGCCGCCGGTTGTCAAAGGCTTGCCGGTCCGCCTGACGCGGACCACCCCGCGTAGGTGCGGCGGCCTCAGATCGGCCGCAGCCCCGTCGCCCCGCCCACCTTCGCAGGCCCGGCCGGCTCTTCGTCCACATCCCCGTCCACCCGCTCGGCCTTGAGCCGCAGGTTCGCGAGCTTCGCCTTCACCCAAGGCCACCACGCCCGCCGATCCGCCGCCGCCGGGATCGCGATCAGCGACGCCGTCAGGCCCCAGGCCCACGGCAGCGGCGTCGCCGCCCACGGCCAGCCGCCCAGCCACACCGTGACCAGCCCGCCGACGATCAGCGCTGCCCCCAGCAGCGACTCCCGCCACCGCCCGCGGATCAGGCCCAGCGTGATCCCCACAACCGCCGCCGCCAGCAGCAGCGTGTTGAGCCCGACCCACGCCAGCGACACCATGCCCGCCACCGGGTCGGGCCCGTTGGCACTGGTGCCCACCACGTGGTGGCCGCGTTTGCTCACCTGACCGTCCGCCGCACCCGCCGCCGCGTGCAGCGGATCGGCCACCGCGAACCACCCGGCGCCCGCTCCGCCCAGGCCCAGCCGGCTGTAGAGCAGGTCCGCCCGATCGCCCAGCAGCCGCGCCAGCGCCAGCTCGCCGGCCAGCCGCGCGGCGGTCTGCGGCGAGCTCGCCACCTCGGCCAGCGACCACTGGTCCAGCGACGCCGCGAGCGAACCCTCGCCCGCCGCGACACCCCGCTGCAGGTCCACCACCCACGGCAGCGCGACACCCTCGGCGCGGTGGCGGAGTATCGCGCCAGCCTGGCCAAC
>CAZVBW010000022.1:48925-52095 GCA_964625505.1 uncultured Phycisphaeraceae bacterium | reverse complement strand
CCAGGCCGCCGATGATCGCCCCGGCCACCGCACCGACCGGCCCGGCCACCGCGCCGCCGGCCGCGCCCGCCGCGGCGCCACCGGCCGCAGCGCCAAGGCCCGAACCGACCGGGTGGGCCCCCGGCGCATCGGTGATGGGGTCACGGTTGGCGTCGCGCTCGTCGGCGGGGTGGGGATGGGTTTTCGAATCGTGGTCGCTCATGGTAGGTCCTTTCAGAAAGACAGAAAACAGCAACACATGCTGCACAGACCCATAGCGTCCGCGACCGCCGATGAGGCTGTGTTGAACCCGGGATGAGCGGAACCGGCCGGAGGATGAACCGCTGTGCCGCGGCTGAACCCGGGGATGACGCTTGGGCCGGGCGACGTGACCGGGCGTCAACTTGAGTCACGACATACGGGCGTACGTGCCCGGGGCACAGCAGGTGCTCCATCTGCTCAGCACGTACGCCTGCCCGCATCCCGGGGGCGGCGGCACGGTCTATTCCGAGCCACGAGGCGGGTTTGACCCGGACCAGCAGGCGAGCAGTGCCACTGAAGTGACAGTGCCCGGGGTTATTTCGGGTCGTCGCCGTCGGGCTGGGCGACGCTCTGGTCGGTGTCGCCGGACTCGCCGCCCTCGTTGATCGGGTCGGCGGCGGCGGCTTCGACGGGGGCGTCATCGGCCGGGGCGTCGGCGTCGGCTGCCGCGGGGGCGCCTTCCGGGGGGGCGCCGCGCTGTTTGCGGAGTTCGGCGGCGCGTTGCATGCGCTTGTCGGCGGCGGCGCGGCGGCGGGAGGGTCTGCCGCCGACCTGCGGGCCTTCTTCGTCGCCGACGAGTTGGAGCACGCACAGGTCCGTGCCGTCGCCCAGGCGTCGCTTGGACAGCTTGATGATGCGGGTGTAGCCGCCGGTGCGGTCGGCGTAACGGGGGGCGATCTCATCGAACAGATGTTTGACGACCTTGGGCCCGCCGGTGACTTCGCCGTAGCGGTTGTAGTCGACGTTTTCGTCGTCGGAGTAGCGGACCATGACCTGGTCCTGCAACTCGGCGAGGACGCGCCGACGACTGGCGAGGTCGCCCTTCTTGGCGAGGCTGATCATCTTCTCGGCGAAGGGCTTGACGGCCTTGGCCTTGGGGAGGGTCGTGGTGATCTGGCCGTGCATCAGCAGCGACTTGGTCATGTTGCGGAACATGGCCCGGCGGTGGTTGGTACGGCGGCCGAGGGTGCGGCCCATGACGCGGTGGCGCATTGGAGGGTCCTGGGTTGGGGGGGGTGGTGCTTCGCGAGGCGAGGTCTGACGGGCAGCGTGGGGGCTGGCGTCACTCCCGACGATCCGCGGCCGACCCACGCCTGAAGGCGTGGGCTTTGGCGGGGTCGGGGGCGTCGGCCGACGGGGCCGGCGGCGGTCCGCGAGGCGGACCCGGGCGTGGAGGCCCGATGAACAACGCCGCGGCCGGTTGAGGCCGCGGTGTCTGGAGTGCGTTTACTCGCTCTCGGCGGGTTGTTCGGCGAGGTCGGCCTCGTCGATCACGCCGGCGTTGGGGCTGGTCTCGACCTCGTCGGGCAGTTCCATGCTCAGCTCGAGGTTGAGGTCCGAGAGCTTGCGCTTGACCTCTCGCAACGAGGTCTTGCCGAACGAGCGGACCTTGAGCAGGTCGGTCTCCTCCATGCTCACCAGGTCGGCGACGGTCTGGAGGTTCGCCGACTCGAGGCAGTTGTTGGCCCGGACCGAAAGGTCCAGGTCGCCGATGGGCATCTCGAGCTTGCGGATCAGCTCCTCGTCGACGCGGGCGGCGGCGGCGGCCGACTCGCTGGCGGTCGCGTCGCCCAGCTCGAAGTACTGCACGAACGGGTTGAGGTGCTTGCGGAGGATCTTGGCGGCCTCGACCAGGGCCATCTCCGGCTGGACGGTGCCGTCGGTCCAGACCTCGAGGGTCAGCTTGTCGTAGTTGGTCTTCTGCCCGACGCGGGTGTTCTCGACCTTGTAGCGGACGCGGGTGACGGGCGAGAAGATGGCGTCGACGGGGATCTTGCCGACCTCCTGCTCCTGCTCCTCGGTGTCGTGCTGCTCGGAGGCGGGCACGTAGCCGCGGCCCTTCTCGACGAAGAACTCCATATCGAAGTCGATCTCTTTGTTGAGCGTCGCGAGCACCATGTCCTTGTTGTGGATGGTGATGCTCGGGTCGGCGACGATCAGGTCGCAGTCGACTTCACCGGGGCCCTCGGCCTGGAGGCGCATGGTCCGCGACTCGTCGCCCTCGAGCGAGACGATCATCGACTTGACCTTGAGGATGATGTCGGTGACGTCCTCCTGCACGCCGTCGAGCGACGTGAACTCGTGGGGGGCACCCTTGATCTTGACGGCGGTGACGGCGGCGCCCTCGAGGCTGGACAGCAGGATCCGGCGGAGGGAGTTGCCGACGGTCGTCCCGAAGCCGCGTTCGAACGGTTCGATGACGAACTTGCCGTAGGTGTCGGTGTTGATGTTGTCGTCCGGCAGGACGCGGTGGGGCAGTTCGAGGCCTCGCCAACGGATACGCATGGTGGGGTTCCTAATCAGGTGCAGCAGCTCTCGGGGAGCGGTCCCGTCGTCCTATCGCGGCCGCCACGCTGCTGCGTTCGCGGGGCCGCTTCTGTGACGCGGGGGAAGTTGGGGGAGCTGCGGATTCGGCTTCGCCTCATCCGCGGCGTGGGGGTTACACGCGGCGCTTCTTGCGGGGGCGGCAGCCGTTGTGCGGGATGGGGGTGTGGTCTTCGACGGCGGTCACCTTGATGCCGCTGTGCTGCAGGCCGGTGACGGCGGACTCCCGGCCCGGGCCCGCGCCCTTGATGCGGACCTCGACCTCCTGCATGCCCAGCTTCTTGGCGGCCGAGGCCGCCTCTTCACTGGCGCGGGTGGCGGCGAAGGGGGTCGCCTTGCGGGAGCCCTTGAAGTTGCACGTGCCGGCCGAGCCCCAGCAGAGGGTCTCGCCGTTGATGTCGGTGATGGTGACGATGGTGTTGTTGAACGTCGCGTTGACGTGGGCGATGCCGCGGGTGACGTTCTTGCGGACTTTCTTGGACTTCTTGGCCATGGCTGGGGCTCCGTGCTGGTGGCGCGACCGTGATGCCGGTCGCTCGCGCGGGGGGTGGGGAACGCGGGGCAAGCCCCGCGGTTAAATGGCCGCTGCGCGGCCCGCGGCTCAC
>CAZVBW010000022.1:0-48915 GCA_964625505.1 uncultured Phycisphaeraceae bacterium | reverse complement strand
TACTTCATGCCCTTGACGGACTTCTTGCCGGCGACGGTTTTGCGGCGGCCCTTGCGGGTCCGGGCGTTGGTCTTGGTGCGCTGGCCGCGGGTCGGCAGGCCCCGGCGGTGACGGTCGCCGCGGTAGCAGCGGATTTCGCGGAGCCGCTGGATGTTGCTCGTGACTTGGCGACGCAGGGCGCCCTCGATGACGTAGTCCGACTCGAGGATGCCGGCGATCTTGGACAGGTCGTCCTCGTTGAGCTCGCTGGCCCGCTGCTGGGGGTCCAGCTCGGCGGCGGCACAGATGTCGTCGGCAAACTTGGGGCCGATGCCGTGGATGTAGCGGAGCGCAATCCGCAGCGGCTTGTTGTCGGGGATCTCGGATCCGGCGATACGTGGCATGGGTGTTCCTTGGTTTGTGCGGAAGGGGGAGCTTCGGTCCTCCCGCTAAACGGTCGCGGCGGTGGCCGCGACGGGTTGTTCTTCGATTAACCCTGACGCTGCTTGTGCTTGGGGTTGGTACAGATCACGCGGACCACGCCCTTGCGGCGGATGATCTTGCAGTTCTCGCAGATGCGTTTGACGCTGGCTCGGACTTTCATGGCGGGTCTCGGGTAAGGGACCCACGCCTGCAGGCGTGGGCTTTAGTGGCGGTAGGTAATGCGGCCCTTGGTCAGGTCGTAGGGGCTGATTTCAACGGCGACCCGGTCGCCCGGGAGGATGCGGATGTAGTGTTTCCGCATTCGGCCGGAGATGGTGGCGATGATCTCGTGGTCGTTTTCGAGCTTGACGCGGAACATCGCGCTGGGCAACGACTCGGTCACCTCGCCCTCAAACTGGAGCATGTCTTCTTTGGGCAAGCCGTGGGGTTCCTTGGGTGCTTATCTGCCGTCGGTCAGGACGTCGGCGCCGTCGGCGGTGACGGCGACCGTGTGTTCGTAATGGGCCGAGGCTTTGCCGTCGGCGGTGCGGACGGTCCAGCCGTCGTCTTCGGTAAGGGTTTCTTTGGTGCCGAGGTTGCACATGGGTTCGATGGCGAGGGTGATGCCCTCTCGGAGCACGATGTCGTCCTTGATCAGTTCGCGGTTGACGTAGTTGGGGAGCTTTGGGTCTTCGTGCATCTTCTTGCCGATGCCGTGGCCGACGAAGTCCCGCACCACGCCGTAGCCCTGGCCTTCGGCGTACTTCTGCATCACGCGGGCGATCTGGCTCCAGCGCCTGCCGGGCCGGACGTTGTCGATGGCCAGTTGCAGCACCTGCCGCGTGACCTCGCAGAGCCCGGCGACTTCCTCGCCCACGTCGCCGACCTCGATGGTCGTCGCCGCGTCCCCGCACCAGCCGTCGAGCATCACGCCGCAGTCGATGCCGACGATGTCGCCGTCCTCGATCAGCTGCTCACGGCTGGCGATGCCGTGCACGACCACGTCGTTGACGCTGATGCACAGGTTGGCGGGGAAGCCCTCGCCCTTTTTATACGTCGGGTAGTTCTTGAACAACCCGACGGCCCCGGCGTCGCGGATCACCCGCTCGGCCGTCTCGTCGATCTCCTGGGTGCTGACGCCCGGTTTACACACCTCGCGGCAGGCCCGGTGCACGTCCTGCACCACCCGACCGGCCGCCCGCATCTTCTCAAGTTCCGCCTTGCTTTTCAGCCGGATCGCCATGGACCGTGTCCGAGTTCGTCGAACCCTGGTCTTGGGCGAACCAGGGAGTGTAGCCGCTGTGCGCGGGGCTTTCAAACCCCGCCGGGGCGGCGAAATCAGGCTCGTGGGGCCGGCGGGACTCATGTCCCGCGGGTTCGGCGGATCCGCCCGCCGTCCTCACCCAGGAAGCCTCGGTAGTTACGCATAAGCAAATTGGCGTCGATCCGCTGGAGGAAGTCCAGCATCACGCTCACCACGATCAGCAGCCCCGTGCCGCCGAGGAACTGCGTGATCAAAAAGTCGATGTCGAACACGCCCGAGACGATCGTCGGGATCACCGCGATCAGCGCCAGGGCGCCGGCGCCGACGTAGGTGATCCGCTCCATGACGGTCTCGAGGTAGTCGGCGGTCCGCGGGCCCGGTCGCAGGCCGGGGATGAAGCTGCCGTTGTCCCGCAGCTGCTCGGCCATCTCCTTGGGCTGGAACTGGACCGTGGTCCAGAAGTACGCGAAGAAGTAGATCAGGATGATGTAGACCACGGCGTAGAGGTAGCCGGTCATGTTCGCGAACTCGTCATTCAGGAACGTGACGACCGACCAGTAGCCCCGCATGAACCACCCCGCCTCGGTGAGGTCGGGTGCGAACTGCTCGGAGACCATCCAGCCAAACAGCAGCGACGGGAAGATCATCAGCGAGCTGGCGAAGATGATCGGCATCACGCCGCCGTGGTTCACGCGGAGCGGCAGGTACGCCTTCTGCCCGCCGTAGACCCGCCGACCGCGGGTGTGCTTGGCCTGCTGGATGGGGATGCGGCGCTGGCCCTGGGTGATGAGGATGGCCCCGGCGACGACGCTGACGAACGCGGCGATGAGGAACAGCGCGTCCATCACGTTGTAGCGTGGACTGGCCGGGCGTTCGACCGGGTCACCCCACCACAGGCCGACCGGCTCCATCAGCGTGTAGAGGCTGTAGGGCAGCTGGCTGTCCATGATGATGGACGTGATGGCCCCGGGCATCGAAGCGATGATCCCGGCGGTGATGATCAGCGAGATGCCGTTGCCGATCCCGTACTTGTCGATCTGTTCGCCCAGCCACATCAGGAACACGGTCCCGGCGGTCAGGCCAAAGATCCCGCAGGTCCAAAACAGCACCGCGGGCAGGCCGCGGGTGTACTCGGCGTAGACCAGGTTGGACCGCACGAGGAACTGCATCCAGAAGATCGCCTGGACCAGGCACAGCCCGACGGTGGCGTAGCGGGTCCACTCCTGGATCTTCTGCCGGCCGGTGGGGCCCTCCTTCTGCAGCGCCTTGAGCCGTTCGCTCACGCTGCCCAGCAGCTGGAAAATGATCGCGGCGGAGATGTAGGGCATGATCCCCAGGCCGAAGATCGTGGACTGGCCCAGCGACCCGCCGGTGAAGATGCCCACGTAGGCAATGAGGTTGCCCACCGCGCCGTCGGCGGCGGAGGTGGCCCAGTCGGCCAGCTGCTCCTGGTCAACGCCCGGCAGCGGGATAAAGAACCCGATGCGGTAGATCGCCAGCATCGACAGCGTGAACAGGAGCTTGTTCCGAAGCTCCTTGATGCGGAAGATGTTGAGGAAGGCCTGCCACATAGAAAGTCAAAAGTAGAAAGTTAAAAGTTAAGAGTTCAGGGCAAGTGCGGGCGCTGCACTTGTCACTTTTGACTTGTCACTTGTCACCGGTCCGCCTTGGCGGACCCGCCCGCCGACTCGATCTTCTGCTTCGCACTTTCGCTGAACGCGGCGGCGGTGATCTGGAGCTTCTTGGTCAGCTCGCCGTCGCCCAGGACCTTGACCGGCAGGACGGTGCTGCGGATCAGGCCGACCTTGACCAGCAGGTCCGGGTTGACCTCGGCCCCGTCGTCGAAGCGGTCGGCGATGGCCTGGACGTTGACCAACGCATAGTGCGTCTTGAACCGGGCGTTGGAGAAGCCCCGCTTGGGGAAGCGGACGTACAGCGGGACCTGGCCGCCCTCGTAGCCGGGGCGACGCTTGTAGCCCGAGCGGGAGCCGGCGCCGTTGTGGCCCCGGCCGCAGGTCTTGCCGTGCCCGGAGCCCGGGCCGCGGCCGACGCGCTTGCGTCGCTTGTGCCGGCCGGCGTCGGGGGTGATTTCGTGGATCATCATGGCGGATATCCTTCTATAGCTGGCGGGCCGAACATAGCGGCCCGCGATGGTCAGTCGTTCTTCTGTTCGTCGCCCTCGGAAGCGGCCTCGCCCTCGGGCTTGACCTCGTCGCTGGCCTCGGCCACGGCGTCGCCGAGCTCCGAGACACCTTCACTCACGCCGCCCTGGTCCGGCGTCGCCTGGGCGTCCTGCACCTCGGCAACGACCTCGTCGGTGGCGGGCGACTCGGCGGCCTGCTGACCCGCGGTCGACGCGGCGGTCTCGGCGCCGTCGGCCCCGCCGACCGGTGCGCTGGCGGCCCGCTCGGGCTCGGTCGCGACATCCTCGGCGGTATCCGGGGCGGGCTTGTCCTTCTTCTTGGTCTTGGACTTGGCGAGCTTCTTACCCTTCACCGGCTTGGCGGTGGCCGCTTCCTGCTGGGCGGAAGATTTCTCCGAAGCCTCGAGCATCTCGTCGACGGTACTGCTGTTCAGCTCGACGCCGCGGAGCTGGGCGACGGTCTCGCGGCTACGCAGGCCGGCGAGGCCGTGTAGCACGGCACGGCAGAGGTTGATCTTGTTGGTCGAGCCGTAGGCCTTGGTCAGGCAGTCGTTGATCCCGGCCATCTCGAGCACGGCGCGGACGGTGCCGCCGGCGATGACGCCCGTGCCGGGCGCGGCGGGGATGAGCTTGACGCTGGCGGCGTTGAACCGGCCCATCACCGGGTGGGGGATGGTCGAGGCGCGTCGGGTCACCTTCATGAGGTGCTTGCGGGCGTCCTTCTGGGCCTTCTCGATGGCGACGGGGACACCACGGCCCTTGCCGTAGCCCACGCCGACCTGGCCGTTGCGGTCGCCCACCACCACCAGCGCGGCGAAGCCCAGCCGCCGACCGCCCTTGACGGTGGTGCTGGTGCGGTTGATGTACACCGTGGTGGATTCGAGGCTTTTGTCGTGGTCGATGACTTCGGGCATGGGTTCTTTGGGGTTTGGTTATTCAGTCCCCGGTCGTGGCCGGGGGTTGAGGATCAGAAGGTCAGGCCCGCTTCGCGGGCGGCGTCGGCGAGGGCCTTGACCCGGCCGTGATAGCGGAAGCCGTTGCGGTCGAAGGCGACCTGCTCGATGCCGGCGTCCTTGGCCCGCTGGGCGATGGTCTTGCCGACCTCGGCGGCGGCGTCGGCGTTTGCGCCGTTGGCCAGCTTGGCCTGCACGCTGCTGGCCGCGGCGAGCGTCTTGCCCGACGCGTCGTCGATGACCTGGGCGTACATGTGCTTGGAGCTGCGGAAGATCGACAGCCGCGGCCGGTCCGGTGTGCCGTAAAGCCGCTTGCGGATGCCGGTGCGTCGGCGGACGCGGCGGTGGGTTTTCTTCTGGTGCTTGTCCATGGTGTGGGGTCCGGGCTAAGCCGTAAGCGGCGTGGGTCGCACGGGGAAAGGTTCCGGGGTTTAGCCGCCGCCGGCGAAGGCTTTGCCCTGCTTGCGGATGATGGTTTCGTCGCGGTACTTGATGCCTTTGCCGTTGTAGGGCTCGGGCTTGCGGTGGGAGCGGATCTGGGCGGCGACCTGACCGACCAGCTGCTTGTCCGCACCGGTGATGGTGATGTTGGGGCTCTTGACGTCGACGGTCACGCCGTCGGGCACGTTGACCTTGCGGGTGTCGGCGTAGCCGACGTTGAGCTCGACGGTCCGGCCTTTGAGGGCGGCGTTCCAGCCGACGCCGACGATCTCGAGCTCCTTGGTGTAGCCCGTGGAGACGCCCTGGATCATGTTGGCGATGAGCGAGCGGGTCAGGCCGTGCATGGCCTTGGCGTTCCGCGAATCGTTCTCACGCTCGATAACGACCTCCTTGGCGTCGTCGTCGACACGGACGGTGACTTCCGGGCGGTGGTCGTAGGACAGCGTGCCGTTCTTGCCGGTGACTGTGACGGTTCGGCCGGCCAGCTTGACGGTGGCACCGCCCTCGATGGGCACGGGTTTTTTGCCGATGCGGCTCATGATGGGTCTCATATACCCGAAGCGTGTCCGCCCGAGGCGGATCAGCGTCGGCTTCTATAGGTTTACTCGACGGTACACAGCAGTTCGCCGCCGACACGTTCGGCCCGGCACTGGCGGTCGGACAACACGCCGCGGGGGGTGGTGAGGATGGCCACGCCCAGGCCCGCGAGCGGCCGGGGCAGGTCGTCGACCTTGGTGTAGACCCGCTTGCCGGGCTTGGACTGCCGGACGAGGCTGTGGATGATCTGCTCGCCGTGGGGCCCGTACTTGAGGTGCACGCGCAGGATGCCCTGCCGGCCGTCGTCGATGACGTCGAAGCCCTCGATGTAGCCCTCGTGCTGCAGGGCCTCGGCGATGCCGCGGCAGACCTTGGAGTTGCGGCAGTCCACGCGGTCGGCCTGGTTCCGCGCGGCGTTTCGCACGCGGGTCAACATGTCGGCGATGGGGTCGGATAAAGCCATTCTGATTAGCTCTTAGCGGTTGGCGATTAGCGGTTAGCTCAAGGCGGGTTGGGGTTTGGTGCTAACAGCTAAAAGCTGATAGCTAGCGGCTCGATTACCAGCTGGCTTTACGCATGCCGGGGACTTTGCCTTCGAGGGCGAGCTCGCGGAGCTTGATCCGCGAGAGCTTGAACTTGCGGTACACGCCGCGGGACCGGCCGGTGAGGGCGCAGAGGTTGCGGACGCGGGTGGGGCTGGCGTTGCGGGGCAGCCGTTGCAGGGCCGCGTAATCACCGGCCTCCTTGAGCTGGCGCCGCTTCTCGGCGTACTTGGCCACCGTGGCGGCGACCTTCTTGTTGCGTTCGATGGTGGATTTACTGGCCATAGTCTGAACTCGTTCTCGTACTCGTTCGTCGTTCTTGTTCGGGGGACCCTGCGGTCCGAAGCGCGGCCGATCCGCTTGAGGCGGACGGCCTTATGTATAGGTTCAGGCGGCGCGGCGGCCGGCGTTCTGTTCGTCGGGTTTGGTGAACGGGAAGCCCATCTTGGCGAGCAGCTCGCGGCTGATGGTGTTGTCGGAGTTGGCGAACACCAGGGTGATGTTCATGCCGTGGATGTACTGGGCGCGGGTCATATCGACCTCGGGGAAGATGCCCTGCTCGTTGATGCCGAAGGAGAAGTTGCCCCGGCCGTCGAACTTCTTGTCGCTGATGCCGCGGAAGTCTTTGATCCGCGGGATGGCGAGGTTGACCAGGCGGTCGAAGAACTCCCACATGCGCGGGCCGCGGAGGGTGACCATCGCGCCGACCTCGTAGCCGGCCCGGAGCTTGAAGTTGGCGACCGATCGCTTGGCCTTACGCATCACCGGCTTTTGGCCGGTGATGACCTCCAGGTCACTGAGCACCTGCTCGCGGACGTTGGCCCGCAGCTTGGTGCCGTCCAGTTCACGGCCCACGCCGATGCTCAGCACGATCTTGTCGAGCTTGGGCGCGGCCATGGGGTTGGTGATCCCGTGGTCGTTCATCACACCGGGCAGTACCTCGTCCTGGAAGCGCCTGCGCATCCGGGGCTCGGGGGTCGGGACCTGGGTCTCACCAGACGCGTCGCTCTGCTGGGCGTCGGCCTGCGGGTTTTTGTCGTCTTTGGCCATCGGGGGGCTCGGGGCGTTGGGGTGTTACTGGCGGGGCTTCTTGAGCGGCGGGCCGATCTGCTCGCCATTGCTGGCGGCGACGCGGGTCTTGCTGCCGTCATCGTGGGTCTGGAACCGCACGCGGGTGGGCTTGCCATCGATCGCGGGGTTGACGTTCGACCAGTGGATGGGCATCTCGATATCGATGACGCCGCCCTGCTGGTTTTCCTGGCTGGGCCGAACGTGCTTACGTCGGACGTTGATGCCTTCAACGACCACGCGCTGCTTGTCGGGCAGGACGCGGAGCACCTTGCCGGTGCGGCCCTTGTCTTTGCCGGCGTTGATGAAAACGGTGTCGCCTTGTCGGATGTGTCGTGCCATGGTTTTAGCTCGAAGCCTGAAGCTTGAAGCCGGAAGTCGCACCAGTTCCGAAGTACCAGAGTGTTGCTTCTGGCTTCCGGCTTCTGGCTTCCAGCTCGCTCACACCACCTCCGTCGCGAGGGAGACGATGCGCATGTAGTTGCGTTCGCGGAGTTCGCGGGCGACGGCGCCGAAGATCCGCGTGCCGCGGGGGTTGCCGGCGTCGTCGATGAGGACGATGGCGTTGCGGTCAAAGCGGACGTAGCTGCCGTCGGACCGACGGATCGGGTAGTTGGTGCGGACCACGACGCCCTTGACGATCTGGCCGGACTTCACGTCGCTGCCGGGCAGGGCTTTCTTGACCGAGCAGACGACGCGGTCGCCGACGCCGGCGGTCTTGCGCGTGGTCTTGCCCCGGGCGGTGGAGCCGCCGAGCACGCGGATCACGTACGCGATCTTCGCGCCGGAGTTGTCCGCGACATCGATTCGGGATTCTTGCTGGATCATGGCGGGGCTCGGGTACCAGACGCTTCGCTTCGCTCAGCGTCGGCTTCAATTAGTCCTGGGGGTCCTCGGCGGTTTCTTGGACTTCTGATTCCGTGGTTTGCGGGGTCTGGTTGTCGGCGATCTCTTCGACCTCGACCTCGCTGCGGTGGGTGACCTGCTCGGGGGCGGACTCGACGACGCGGACCAGGCGGAACATCTTGGTCTTGCTCAGCGGCCGGCACCGGGCGATCTCGACGCGGTCGCCGATCTTGGAGTCGTTGTTCTCGTCGTGGACGTGGTACTTGGCCGAGCGGTGCAGGAACTTGCCGTACTTGGGGTGGCGCTGCTGGTAGTCGACCGAGACGGTGCGGGTCTTGTCGCGCTTGTCGGACGTGACCACGCCGATCCGGGTGGCGGTGAGCTTGCGTTCGGTCTGGTTGGCGGTGGTAGGCATGGTGGGCATCGGGGGCCTGCCCACCCCTGAAGGGGTGGGCTTTGGGGCGTGGGCTTCAGGCGGTGGCGAGTTCGCGGGCGCGGCGTTCGGTCAGCAGGCGGGCGATATCCCGGCGGATGTTGCCCAGCTGGTGGGGGTTCTCGAGCTTTTCGGTGACCGCCTGGCTGCGGAGCTCCAGCTGCCGGGACCGCAGGTTCTGCAGTGTTTCGGCGATCTCGGCGTCGGACATCTTATGGACTTCGGCGGCTTTCATGGCGGGGGTTTCTATGCAATCAGGCGTGGCGGCGTTGGACGAAGCGGCACTCGAACGGCAGCTTGTGGCTGACGCGGAGGAAGGCGGCTTTGGCGATGTCCTCGGGCACGCCGGACAGTTCGTAAACGATGGTCCCGGGCTTCACGCGGGCGACCCAATATTCGGGCTCGGCCTTGCCCTTGCCCATACGCGTTTCCAGCGGCTTCTTGCTGATCGGCTTGTCCGGGAACACGCGGACGAACAGCTTGCCCTCGCGGGAGACGTACTGGCGGGCGGCGATGCGGCCGGCCTCGATCTGGCGGGCGGTGAGCCAGCCGCCGTCGAGCACCTGCAGGCCAAAGTCGCCGAAGGCGACGTAGTTGCCGCGGGTCGCGTTGCCTTTGAGCGTGCCGCGCTGTTGCTTGCGGTACTTGACTCGTTTGGGCATCAAGGGCATGGGAAGGTTCCGGTGAGTGAGGCCCAGCCGCCGCAGCGGCCGGGCGTTCGGGCGGGGTGGTCTTTAGTAGCGGCCTCGGGCACGGGGCCGGGCACCGGCGGCGCGGGACTCGATCTGTTCGGTGGACTGCTCGGAGTAGGTGCCCTTGTAGGTCCAGACCTTGACGCCGATGGTGCCGTAGGTCGTCTTGGACACGGCGAAGCCGTAGTCGACCTCGGCCTGGAGGGTCTGCAGGGGGATGGCCCCGAGGCGGACGTCTTCGGAGCGGGACATCTCGTGGCCGCCCAGGCGGCCTGACAGCTGGATCTTGACGCCCTTGGCGCCGGCGGACATGGCGGCCTCGGCCTTCATTTTCATCACGCGGCGGAAGCTGGCGCGCTTGGCGAGCTGCTCGGCGATGGACTCGGCGACGAGCTGGGCGTTGGCGTCGGGGTTGTTGACCTCGACGCAGTTGATCGACACGTTGCGGCCGGTCAGGTGCTGCAGGTCGTTGGTGAGGTTTTCGATCTCCGCGCCCTTGGGCCCGATGACCAGCCCGGGCCGGGCGGTCTTGATGATGATCTTGAGCTCTTCGCGGGTCCGCTCGATGTGGATGTCGGACACGGCGGCGAAGGGCGGGCGGCGGTTGAGGATCTTGTCGCAGTAGTTGCGGATCTTGTGGTCCTCGACCAGCAGCTCGCCGTAGAGGGCTTTGGGCGCATACCAGCGGCTCTTGTGGGCCTCGGTGATGCCGACGCGGAAGCCGAAGGGGTGGGTTTTCTGTCCCATGGTTCTGTATCCAGTAGGCCGGTGGTTGCCGGCGGGGGAACGCGACCGGTGGTCGCGGCTTTACATCTCAGGCTTCGTCGACGCTGATGGTGATGTGGCTGCTTCGCTTTTTGATCGGGTGGGCGCGGCCGCGGTCTTTGGGCTGGAACCGCTTCATGGTGGGGCCGGCGTCGACGCGGGCGTCGCTGACGTAGAGGTTGCGAACGTCGGCCTCGGCCTGGTCGGCGTTGTCGATCGCCGAGCGCAGGGCGTCACGGAGCATGACGGCGGCGCGCTTCTTGGACTGCTGCAGCTGGATCAGCGCGTCGTCGACGTGCAGGCCGCGGATCAGGTCGGCGACGGGCCGGGCCTTGAGCGGGCTGATGCGAGCCATGCGATGGACGTTGGTGTAGGGCATGGTGTGGCCCCACCCGCCGGAGCGGGTGGGCTTTCGTGGGTCGGTTATCGGCCGGCGGCGCGTTGGGCGCGGGTGCCGGTGGTGTGGGCGCGGAACGATCGGGTGAGGGAGAACTCGCCGAGCTTGTGGCCGACCATGTCCTCGGTGACGAACACGTTGGCGAACTGCTTGCCGTTGTGGACCATGAAGGTGTGGCCGACGAACTCGGGCACGATGGTGCAGGCGCGGGCCCAGGTCCGGATGGGGTCTTTGCGGCCCATCTGGTTGAGCTGCTCGACCTTGCGGTAGAGCTTGTAGTCAACGAACGGGCCTTTTTTGAGCGAGCGGGGCATGTTTTAAGCTCTTAGGAGTTAGCTGTTAGCAGTTAGCCGGAGTGGGTGCATGTCTTGAGCTAGCAGCTAAAGGCTGGTAGCTAACGGCTTGGATCACTTGAGTTTCAGTTGGCCGTAGCGCTTGGAGACGCGGCGGCGGAGGATGCGTTTGTTGGACGCTTTACCGGGCTGACGGGTGCGGCCGCCCTTGGCGAGGGTGCCGGTGGCCGAGGCGGGCGGGCGGTTGCCCTTGGAGCCGCCGTCGCCGCCGCCCATGGGGTGGTCGTGGTGGTTCTTGGCCATGCCGCGGGTGTGCGGGCGTCGGCCGAGGTGGCGGGCTCGGCCGGCCTTGCCCAGGACCACGCGGCTGTGGTCGGTGTTGCCCACCTGGCCGATGGTGGCCCGGCAGTTGACCGAGACCTGGCGGACTTCGCCCGAGGGCAGGACGATGGTCGCCCACTTTTCTTCGCGGTTGGTCAGCCGGCCGTACATCCCGGCGGATCGGCAGATCTGGGCGCCGCGGCCGGGCTGCAACTCGATGCAGTGCAGGTTCAGGCCCGTGGGGATGTAGCGGATCGGCATGCAGTTGCCGACGGTCGGCTCGAGTCGCTCCTGCGAGGACTGGACGGTGTCGCCGTCGGTCAGGTTTCGCGGGGCGATGATGTAGCGCTTCTCGCCGTCCTCGTACTGCAGCAGGGCGATGTGCGAGGAGCGGTTGGGGTCGTACTCGACGCCGACGACGGTGGCGGGGACGTTGTCCTTGGACCGCTTGAAGTCGATCACGCGGAACCGGCGCTTGTTGCCGCCGCCGCGGGACTGCACGGTGATCTTGCCGTGGTGGTTACGGCCGGCCGACTTGTTGCCCTTGCGCAGCAGCGTCTTCTCGGGCTTGGTCTTGGTGACCTCGCTGTTGAGGTTGACCGAGGCGTTGCGTCGGCCCGGGCTGGTGCGTTTGTAGGTTCGGATGGCCATTTGGGGAGCCTTTAGCGGTTAGCGATTAGCCGTTAGCCAGAAACTTGGGTCCTTTGCATGCTGAAAGCCTCTGGCTAAGAGCTAACAGCTAACGACTAATCGCTTTAGAACAGGTCGATCCTGTCATCGGGGTGCAGTTGAACGATGGCCTTTTTCCAGTCCGGCTTCTTGGCCGGGCCGAAGCGGGTGCGGAAGTGCTTGCCCTTTCGGATCTGTGTGGCGACGCGGGTGACGCGGACGCCGTAGACCTGCTCGACGGCCGCGCGGATCTGCTCCTTGCGGGCCCGCTTGTCGACCTCGAAGCTGTAGCGGTTGATGGGCTCGCCGGCGCGGGCGCCCTTCTTGATCAGGCCCGAGGACATGTCCGTGGACTTCTCGGTGATGATTGGCCGCTTCAGGATATAGGTGGGGTCAAGCGTGGGCATCGGCGGTCTCCTCGGTGGCGGCGGCGATCACCTGAGCGTCGGTGGCGTCGGCCCGGCCGGCGGTGTCGCGCGACGTGATGGCCTGCAGGTACGCCTCGAAAGCGGCCTTGGGCACGAGCAGGTAGCGGTGGCTGAGCAGGTCGTAGGCGTTGAGCCGGTCGATCTGGGTGACGCTGATGTCGGCGATGTTGTCGGCCGAGCGAGCCGCGGGAGTGCGGGTGTCGCTCAAGGCCAGCAGGCAGGTCCGGTCGATGCCCAGCGTCTTGAGCAGGCTGTTGAAGCGTTTGGTGGACGGGGCGTCGAAGTCGGGCAGGTCGATCAGCTTGATCTCGCCGTCAACGGCCTTGGCCAGCAGGGCGTTGCGGTTGGCCAGGCGCCGCATCTTGGTGGGCATGTCCTGCCGCCAGCGGTGCTTGGTCTTGGCCTTGGCGTGGCCGCCGCCGCGGAGGATGTTGGCCTTGCGGTCGCCGCGGCGGGCGTTGCCGGTGCCCTTCTGGCGGTAGAGCTTGCGGGTCGAGCCTTCGACGTCGCTGCGGGTCTTGGTCGGGGTGTTCATCGACCGCCGATTGGCGTGGTAGCGGACGTAGGCCTGCTTGAGCAGCTGCGGGCGGACCTCGCCGCCGAGCTGCTGCTCGTCGATCTGCACCGTACCGGTCGATTCGCCGGACTCGTTGTAGACCTGGATGTCGATCATCGTGTTCACCTACGGCCAACGGGCCAGGGAGTGGGGTGCGTCTCAGACGCCGGGGTTGGTCCGGCGTGGTGTTGCAGCAGCTTGTCGGGGCGAAGCAGTATCCAGCTGGACTTGCTACGCCGCGGCGGCGGTCGCCTTGGCTTTGTAAAGCCGCTTGGCCTCCCGAACCATCACCAGTGACTGCCGAGCGCCCGGCACCGGGCCCTTCACCAACAGCAGTCCCCGTTCTTTATCCACGGCCACAATGGGCAGGCTCCGCACGGTCACCCGTTCGTTGCCCATCCGACCACCCATCCGGATGCCCTTCTTGGGCTTACCGGTCCCCAGGTTGCTCGACCGGCCGCCGACCGACCCGGGCGAGCGGTGCTTCCGCTCCACGCCATGGCTGGCCTCCTGGCCGGCAAACCCGTGACGCTTCATCACGCCCTGGGTGCCTTTGCCTTTGCTGATGCCGGTCACATCGACGAACTTGATGTCCTCGAGGTGCTCGACGGTCAGCTCCTGGCCGGCCTCGTACTGCCCAGCCTCGTCGTCGCCGGTGAGCCGCACCTCGCGGTGCGTGCCCATCGGGTCCAGACCCGCCTTGGCGTCGTGGCCGATCAGCGGGAAGCTGGACCGCCGGGCCTTGACCGGCTCGAAAGCCAGCTGCACCGCGGCATAGCCATCGGTCTCGCTGGTCTTCACCTGGCTGACGAGGCAGGGGCCGGCCTGAATCACGGTGACGGGGACGTTCTTACCGTCCGCGTCGTAGTACCGCGTCATCCCGACTTTTCGACCCAGCAATGCCTTGGGCATCTTGACAATCTCCGGGGGTCCCGCCACAGCGGGGGATCGTGTCCGGCAGGCCTTGCGGTTGCCGGCAGGGGATCACGACCCCGTTTGGTTGGTTTTCGCCAAGCCGCTCGCGGCCTGGCACGTCTTGGTTGTCCGCCTGCGAAGCCGCAAGCGGCGATGAATTACGCCTTGATCTTGACGAACACGCCGGCCGGCACGACGAGGCGGTTGAGCGCCTCCACGGTCCGGGCGTTGGGCTCGCTGATGTCGATGATCCGCTTGTGGGTGCGGATCTCGAACTGCTCACGGCTCTTCTTGTACACGAAGGGGCTGCGGTTGACGGTGTACCGCTCGATCCGCGTGGGCAGCGGCACGGGGCCGGACACCCGGGCGTTGGTCCGCTTGGCGTGGTCCACGATGTCCTTGGCGCTGGCGTCCAGCGCCTGGTGGTCGTAGGCCTCCATGCGGATTCGGATCTTGCCGGTCATGGCAACTCACTTCGCGTTCTGCCGCAGGTCGGTACCGACACCATGCCGGGCCCGCTGAGGCGAGCCGAGCAGTGTAAGCAGGAGCGGGCGGCTGTCAAACCCCCGGAAGCCAATCCGTGGGGAGCCGGTGCGGGCGGGGAGGTGTCCACGGGTTGTCCACAACGGTGGGGGCGTTGACGGAGCTATATGAAGATGGTGGTTGACCCCGCCGACGCGGCGGTCTACGTTCTTCGGTTCACAACCTACGCCCTTATCGAGAGTGACCGAGGGACGGGCCCGTCGACGTCACCGCAACCGCCCTGCCGGAGCTTCCGGGGAAGCTTCCGGGGGGAGAGGTGCGAAATCCCGCCTCCAAGCCGCCGATCCGTCGGCCGCCGCGAGGGAAGATGAGGGGGCTCCGACCGCCACCGTGGCTAGACGACGCCCCCGCTGCTCGGCAGCACGGGGCGTTTTGCTTGAGCCGGCGAGCGTCGGCTTCGTGGAGTTGTCATGAGCTACGTCAAGAGCCTGCGGGGTAAGGAGTCGGGGGTCGATTACCCCATCGAGCCGCGGACCCTCTGCGACCGCGACTTCTCGCCCGTCGAGGTGACTTACGACTACGACGCCATGCGGGGCAAGGTCACCCGCGCTTCCATCGCCGCCGGGCCCGAGTCGCTGTGGCGCTACCGCGACCTGCTGCCGATCGACGGGGAGCCCCGGGCCGGCTTGCGGTCCGGCTGGACGCCGCTGGTCAAGGCCGAGCGGCTCGCCGCGGAGCTGGGTGTCCGCGAGCTGTACATCAAGGACGACTCGGCGAACTACCCGACCTTCTCCTACAAGGACCGCGTCGTCGCCGTGGCCATCACCAAGGCCATCGAGTTCGGCTTCGACACCGTCGGCTGCGCCAGCACCGGCAACCTCGCCCACAGCGTCTCGGCCCACGCCGCGGCCGCCGGGCTGGACGCTTGCGTGCTGATGCCCCACGACGTTGAGGCGGGCAAGATCGTCGGCAGCGCCGTCTTCGGGCCGCACCTGGTCCGCATCACCGGCAACTACGACCAGGTCAACCGCCTCTGCGCCCAGATCGCCGACAAGTACGGCTGGGCCCTGGTCAACGTGAACCTCCGGCCGTTCTATACCGAAGGCGCGAAAACCCACGGCTTCGAGATCGCCGAACAACTCGGCTGGCAGCTGCCACGCCACACCGTCGTGCCCGTTGCCGGCGGCACGATTCTGCCCAAAATTTACAAGGCATATCAGGAGCTGATCACCCTGGGCCTGGTCGAAGATAACGCCCCGGCGTTCTATGGCGCCCAGGCCGGTGGATGTAATCCGATCACGCAAGCCATTCACGACGACAGCGAGCTGTTTACACCGCAGAAGCCCGACACGATCGCCAAGTCGATCGCCATCGGCAACCCGGCGGACGGCTTCTATGTCATGAAGTGCATCCGCGACTCCGGTGGCTGGGCCGAGTCTGCTGACGATGAGCAGAACATCCAGGCCATCCGCCTGCTCGCCAGGACCGAGGGCATCTTCACCGAGCCCGCCGGCGGGGCCACGCTCGCCTCGGCCATCAAGCTCATCGACGCGGGCAAGATCCCCACCGACGAGCCCATCTGCGTGTGCATCACCGGCAACGGCCTCAAAACCCTCGAAGCCATGGACAACCGCTTCACCCTCGATGAGCCCATCCCCGCCAAGCTCGACGCCTTCGACGAACTCATCGACCGCCGCCAACACGCCGCCAACGCCACCCCCGCCCCGGAACCCGCCCTCGCCTAAAGCCCACGCCTTCAGGCGTGGGCAGACCCCCGCACGCCCAAGCTCCGACCTTCTGCCTTCGTCCTTCCACCTTCTTCCTTGCTCATCATGCCCACCATCAACATCCCCCTCGCCCTCCGCCCCCAGACCGACAACCAGCCCGCCGTCGATACCGACGGCGACACCGTCGGCCACGCCCTGAAAAACCTCTGCACCCAGCACCCCGCCCTGGGCCAACGCCTCTACCAGGACGGCGACACCGCCGGCCAACTCAACCGGTTCATCAACGTCTACGTCGATGACGAGGACATCCGCTTCCTCGACAACCTCGAGACCCCCGTCGACGACAAGTCCGACGTGCTCATCCAACCCGCCATCGCCGGCGGCTGATCCCCCCCCGGAAGTCCGCCGCCAAAGCCCACGCCTTCAGGCGTGGGTGGGCCGCGTGCTCGCCCCGCAACCCGCGACCCGAAACCCGAAACCCGAAACCCGACCCGCCATGCCCGACACCACCCCACAAAAGTGCTGGCTCACCTTCAAAGGCGACCTCCAACAGCAGCCCTGCCTCTGGCGGATGAGCCGCGCGTACCCCGAGGTGCAGTTCGATATTCGCCAGGCCGCCTTCCAGGAGGGCGTCGGCGTGATGGCCATCCTGCTCAAGGGCCCCGCCGACGACGTCGACGCCGCCATCGCCCACCTCCAGGACCAGGGCGTCCAGGTCGACCCCGTCGAAGGCGGCTCCCTCGTCGCGGGGTAAGCGGCCACCCATCTAGCGCCCCCCACCCGCCCATGCAGATCCGCCCCTACCACCCCCGCGACGCCGGCGACATCGTCGCGCTCTGGAAGCGATGCGGCTTGGTCCGCCCGCAGAACAACGCCTGGCGTGATCTTGAACGCAAGGCCCGCGTCGACCCGGACCTGCTGCTGGTCGGCGAGGTCGATGGCAAGGTCGTCGCCACCGTCATGGCCGGCTACGAGGGACACCGCGGGTGGATCAACTACGCCGCCGTCCACCCCGACCACCGCCGCCAGGGCCACGGACGGGCCATGATGCACGCCGCCGAGGAAGCCCTGACCCGCGCCGGCTGCCCCAAGATCAACCTCCAGGTTCGCGACTCCAACCGCGACGTGATCGCCTTCTACAACGCCTTGGGCTACCACGTCGACGACGTGGTCAGCCTCGGCAAACGCCTCGTCGAAGACAACCCCACCGACCCCGCCCCGCCTGACTCGCCATGAGCCACGACATCTACCGCTACCACCGCCAGACCCTCCTGCCCGGCATCGGTGAGGACGGCCAGCGCCGCCTGCTGGATTCGACCGTCCTCGTCCTGGGCTGCGGCGCGCTGGGCAGCGTGATCGCCAACATGCTCGCCCGGGCCGGCGTGGGCCACCTGGTCATCGCCGACCGCGACTTCGTCGAGACCACCAACCTCCAGCGGCAGGTGCTCTTCGACGAGCAGGACGTGGCCCAGGCCATGCCCAAGGCTATCGCTGCCGAACGCAAGCTCGCCGTGATCAACAGCCAGGTCCGCGTGACCGCCGTGGTCGATGATGTGAACCACACCAACATCGAGCGCCTCTGCGGTGTCAAGCCCGGCGGCGGCGGCGACCCGGACTCACCCGCCGGTCGAAAGGTCGATTGCATCATCGACGGCGTTGACAATTTCGAGACCCGCTACCTCGCCAACGACGCCGCGGTCAAGCACGCCATCCCCTACGTCTACGGCGGCGCGGTCGGCACCGTCGGCGCCAGCTACGCGATCCTGCCCCACAGCGCCGGGCCCGACGTGCCGATGGACCAGCGCAGCACGCCTTGGGAACAGGCCGGCCTCGCCACGCCGGACCTCCGCGACCTGTTCGAGCAGGCCCCGCCGCCGGGCGTGAACCCCACCTGCGACACGGCCGGTGTCCTGGGCCCGGTCGTGTCGATCATCGCCAACTATCAGTGCGTCGAGACCCTCAAGGTCTTGCTGGGCCGGTGGGACAAGATCAGCCCGACGATGCTGCACGTGGACCTGTGGGAGAACCAGGTCCGCCAGTTCAAGGTCGCCAAGGCGTACGACGTGTCGGACGGCATCTGCTCCAAGCAGCGGAAGTTCGAGTTCCTCGACGGGCTGCTGGGCAGCAGTGCCGTGACGATGTGCGGCCGCAACGCCGTGCAGCTCAACCCCAAGGCCGACGACACCGGCACGGCGGGCGCGACCGATTCGATCGACCTGTCCGACCTCGCCGAGCGGCTCCGGGCCCACGGCAGCGTCAAGGCCAACCCGTTCATGCTCCGCGCCGAGCTCACCGAGCAGGACGAGCCGTTCGAGATCACCGTCTTCAACGACGGCCGGGCCATCGTCAAGGGCACCAAGGACCCCACCACCGCCCGCCGCGTCTACGCCAAGTACGTCGGGGCTTGAAAGCCCACGCCCTCCCGGGCGTGGGTCCGCGTCGCCCGTCCTACGCTCCCCCCATGCGTGACCACCTGCTCAACGCCTACAACCTCAACGCCAACTACGCCAAGGCCCTGGTTACCGACATCCCCGACGACCGGATGCTCGACCAGCCCCACGGCATCCGCAACCACCCGACGTGGCAACTGGGCCACCTCGTCGTCGCCGCCCACATGGGCCACGGCGTCATCGGCGAGGGCGAGCCGGCCCCCGATGGCTGGATGGAGCGGTTCGCCCCCGGCAGTGAGCCATTGTGCGACGGCGACTGCGACGACTACCCCGACAAGGCCACCCTGCTCGCCGCCTACGAGCACGCCCACCAACTCATGGCCGCCGCCCTCAAGGACGTCGCCGACCACCGCCTGGGCGAACCCAACACCCACGCCATGCCCAAGCTGCTGCCCACCGTCGGCGACGTGGTCACCCACCTCATGACCAACCACGAGGCCATGCACCTGGGCCAGCTGTCCGCCTGGCGTAAAGCCGCCGGCCTGCCGTCGGTGCTGTAATCCATCGCCTCTGGAACTGCGTGATTTAGCGGCTGCGGCGAAGCCGCGCCCGCAGGCCGCCCCCGGGGGCAGCTGCGCTGCACCCGCTAAACATCCAATGCCGCAACCACCTCCATCTTCCGGGGGGGGGTATCTTCGCCCGCCATGCGGGTCCTGATGCTGGCGCCGGACAACCAGATGATCGATCGGCGGATCCTCCAGCAGGCCCGCTCGCTCCGCGAGACCGGCCACGACGTGGTCCTCGCCTGCGGCTTCGAGTGCCGCACCCCGGGCCGCTCCGTCGTCGACGGCACGCCGGTCCACCGCTTCGACTACGACTGGTCCGACCCCCGCCTGACCCGGCTTCGCCAGCGCCTGGCCCCGCTGCTGCGTCGCAGTGAGCTCGCCCAACGCGTGGTCAACCGGGCGTGGACCGCGCTGGCCCGGCGGGTGCTTACTTGGTCGTCCTTCGACCGGTACGTGCTGGACCGCGCCGCCGAGCTCGGCGAAGACCCCGCCACCTGGCAACCCCCCACCCGGGAGGGCGAGGCTCCTGCCGAGCCGCAGACCGCCGCCGCGCCCCATGCACTTCCGGGGGTCGTCCACGTCCACGACCTGCCGCTGCTGCGACACGGCCGGTGGCTCGCCGACCGCTGGGGGGCGAAGCTCGTGTTCGATGCTCACGAGGTGTATCACCAGCAGGACGTGCTGCCCGCCAAGGCCCGCCGTCGCCTGGACCGCGAAGAACGCCGGCTGGTCCCGACGCTGGACCTCTGGTTCACCGTCAACGAGCCGATCGCCGCGTGGTACGAGAACCGCCTCGGCCGACGCCCCCGCGTCCTGCTCAACGCCGCCCCGCCCCCCCCGGAAGCCCCGGAACCCCCCAAAGCCCACGGCTTCAGCCGTGGGCAGGCCGCCGCATCCCTCCACCAGCGCGCCGACCTCCCCACCCAGACCCGCATCGTCCTCTTCCAGGGCTGGCTCTCCGCCGAACGCAACATCGAGACCCTCGTCCGGGCCGCCGAGCACCTGCCGACCGGCACCGCGCTGGTGGTCATCGGCTACGGGGGTCACGAGCCGGCCCTGCGGGCGATCGCCGACCGGCTGCCCGACGACCGCGTCCGGTTCCTCGGCCAGATGTCGCCCGCCGAGCTGGCCACCGTCACCCCCGGCGCCGACCTGGGCGTCGTGCCCTACCTGCCGATCGACGTGAACCACCGGCTGTGTTCGCCGAACAAGTTCTTCGAGTTCGTGCAGACCGGCGTGCCCGTCCTCGCCCACAACGGTTTGCCATTCTTTGAGGCCATGAGCCGGGACCACGGCGTGGTCCTGACCTGCGACATGACCGACCCCGCGTCGATCGCCGCCGCGGCGACCGCGTATTTGGAAGACCCTGCCGCCCGGGAGCGGATGCGGCAGGCGTGCGACCGGGCGGCCGGGCTGCTCAACTGGGACGTCGAGGGGGCGAAGCTGGTCGCCGCGTACGAGGAGCTCACCCGCGATGGCTGACGTGTTGATGCTCTCGGTCCACGCGCCGCTGCTGGATCGGCGGATCGCCCTGGAGGCGGGCACGCTCGTCGAGGCCGGCCACCGGGTCGTGCTCGCGACCACGCCGGTCGATATCGCCGGGGCCGGGCTGGACCCGCGGGTGCAGGTCCGCGGCGCGGGCCAGGCGCACCCTTCCCGCCGCGGTGCCGACGACCTGGGCCGGCTCCGCCGGTGGGCCCTCGCCGCCGCCGCTTACCTGCCGCCGACGCTGTTCGGCCCGCTGCAGTGGCTGTATCACCGCCGGGGCGGCGACCGGTTCCAGACCGCGTACTTCGCATCGTTGCTCAACGAGGGCGAGCGGTTCGACGTAATCCATGCCCACGACCTGCCGACCCTGCCCGCCGGGCTCGAGCTCGCCCAGCGGCAGCACAACGCTGGCCGCGGCAGGCCCAAGGTCGTCCTGGACGCCCACGAGCTGTACCCTTACACGTTCCCCGACCGCTTCCGCCAGCGTCGCTGGCTGACCGTGCAGCGCCGACACCTGCCCGAGGCCGACGCCGTCATCGCCGTCAACGATCGGCTGGCCGACGAGCTGGCCCGCCGGCACGCGGTCGCGCTGCCCACGGTGATCCACAACGGCTGCAAGCCGGCCGCGGATGTGAACCCCGCCGACGATCGCCGCTGGGCCGAAGTGTTTGGGCAAGCCCCGGCCCCGGGCGAGCGGGTCGTGCTCTACCAGGGGGCGTTCGGCGAGCGGCGGAACCTGCCGATGCTCGTCGCCGCGTTCGACCGCCTGCCGCCGACGGTCCGGCTGTACATGCTGGGCTTTGGCCCGCTGGCCGACGAGCTGCGCCACCAGGCCGGCCCCAGCGTCCGCGTCGGCGGGCCGGTCCCGCCCGAGCAGCTGCCCGCCTTCACCCGCCGGGCCGAGTTGGGCGTCATCCCCTACCCCGGCGGCCTGCTGAATCATCAGCTGTGCACCCCCAACAAGCTCTATGAGCTGCTCGCCGCGGGCGTGCCGATGATCGCCTGCGACGAGCTCCAGGCTGTGGCGAAGATCATCACCGATGCTCGTATCGGCACCGCCCTGCCGATGGCCGACCCGCACCAGATCGCCAACGCGGTCACCGCCGGGCTCGACCAGATCGATTCCGGGGCGTTCGAGCTCAACGCATTCGAAGCAGCGCAGCAGCGTTATGGCTGGCCGACCCAAGCGAAGGCGCTGCTGGACTTGTACGGCTCGCTGCTCTGACCACGCCTGGTGATCCCCTACCCTCCGCCCCATGTGCGGCATTGCCGGCCTGCTCCACCCCCAGCCCCGACCCGTCGACGCGGCGAGCCGCACCGTCGACCGCATGCTCGACGCCATGGCCCACCGCGGGCCCGACGGGCAGGGCATCTGGTCACCCGATGACACCGCCGCCGCCCGGGTGGTGCTCGGTCACCGTCGGTTGGCGATCATCGACCCGGACCACGGCCGGCAACCGATGTCCAACGAGACCGGCGACATCGCCGTGACCTTTAACGGGTGCATCTACAACTACCGCGAACTCCGCGATCAACTCGCCGCTGCGGGCCACCGTTTCGCCACCGCCTGCGACACCGAAGTCATCGTTCACGCCTACGAACAGTGGGGCGTCGAAGCTATCGAACGCTTCAACGGCATGTTCGCCTTCGCGCTATGGGACGGGCCGCGTCAAAAACTCGTGTTGTGCCGGGACCGGATCGGCATCAAGCCGCTGTACTACCACCACGCCGACGATGGCACGCTCGCCTTCGCCTCCGAGCCCAAGGCGCTGCTGGCCGGCGGGTTCGCCGACGCGGCCGTCGACCCCGACGGTCTGCGGCAGTACCTGACGCTGCAGCTGAGCCTGGGGCAATGCACGATGTTCCGCGGCATCCACCGGCTGGCCCCGGCGCATGTGGCCGTGGTCCAGCCCGGAGGGCCCGTGCAGCCCCGGCCATATTGGTCACTGCGCTTCGAGCCGCCGGATGAGGCACCGCGCGTCGGGCCCGGCGACCCCGCGAGCCTCGACGCCGCGGACGACTGGTACACCGGCCGGCTGCGGGAGCTGCTGAACGACTCGGTGCGACTGCGGCTGCGCAGCGACGTGCCGCTGGGCGCCCACCTGTCCGGCGGGCTGGACTCGTCGACGATCGTGTCGCTTGCCCGTGGCCAACTTTCGGACGGGGCACCACTTGCGACATTCACCGGCGCGTTCGACGCGGGGGCCGCTTTCGACGAGACGCCGCACGCCAAAGCGGTCGCGGAGGCCTGCGGGACCACCTACCACGAGACGTTTCTGACGGCCCACGACTTCGCCGAACAGGTGCCGGGGCTGATCGAGCAGATGGACTACCCGGTCGCCGGGCCGGGCGTGTTTCCGCAGCACATGGTCTGCCGGCTGGCGGCGCAGCACGTCAAGGTCACGCTCGGCGGCCAGGGCGGCGACGAGCTGTTCGTCGGCTACGCCCGGCACCTGATCGCGCAGCTGGAGCAGGCGCTCGCCGCAGGGGTGGACCGCACCGCCGATGCCCAGGGCGGTCCGGCGTTGTCGGACCTGGCCCAAGCGCTGCCAACGCTGCGGCGGTACCGCCCGATGATGCGCTACTTCTTCCGGGACGGCCTGTTCGACGAGCCGGCCCGGCGGTACTTCCGGCTGATGGATCGCAGCGAAGGCGCGATAGGTCTGCTCAGCGAAAACGGCCGGTCAGTGGTCGATGCCGAGGCGACCTACAGCGACTTCCTGGACCTGTATGACGCACCCGGGGCCCGGGGGATGCTGGACCAGATGTTCGCCTTCGACGTGCGGGCGCACCTCCCCGCGTTGCTGCATGTGGAGGACCGCACCTCGATGGCCAGCGGCCTCGAGTCGCGGGTGCCGCTGCTGGACCACCGGATCGTCGAGCTGGTGGCGGGCTGTCCGCCGGCGGTGAGGTTCCGCGGCGGCGAGCTGAAGCACCTGCTGGTGGGCGCGGTGCGGGACGTGGTGCCCCGGCCGGTGCTTCAGCGGACCGACAAGATGGGCTTCCCGGTGCCGCTGAACGACTGGCTGCGCGGGCCGCTGGGCGGGTTTGTGCAGGACGTGCTGCTGGACCGCACGGCCCGGCAGCGGGGCCTGTTCGACATTGCGGCGGTGGAGCGGGCCGTGCGGGACAGCGGGGCGTTCAGCCGGGCGCTGTGGGGCGTGCTGTGCGTGGAGCTGTGGCACCGGGCGTACGTGGATGGGTGAATCTGGCTGGGGACGAACTTGGCACCCACCCACGCCTGAAGGCGTGGGCTTTAGCCCGAGAGGCGGGCTTGTTCTTCGAGCACGTCGGCGACGTAGCGGCGGGTGACGGAGTTCAGGTGCTGGTCGACCAGCTGCTGGCCGGTGAGGTTGGGGTACTGCCGGCGGAGTCGGGACACGTGGGTTGGGCCGCGGTTGTAGGCGGCCAGGACGACGGGCAGGTCGTGGTCGAAGCGGTCCAGCAGGTAGTGCAGGTAGGCGGTGCCCACGCGGATGTTGTACGCCGGGTCGGTGAGATCGCCACGGGGCATGTCCAGGCGGCGCCGGGCCTCTTCGAGGGTGACGGGGGTGATCTGCATCAGGCCCACGGCATCGGCTTCGCTGACGACCGCGGTCCGGCCGCCGGACTCGGCGTGGATGATCGCGAGCACAAGGTTCTCGTCCAGGCCCAGCGGCTGGGTGTGTCGGCGGACCTCGGGCCGAAGCTGTTCGACGGTCATGCGGGCGACGGTGTCGCGGGCGGCGTCGCGGGCCTCGGGGCCTTGCTTGACGAGCACGGCGATGAGCAGCGGGCCCAGCAGCAGGGCCGCGCCCACCAGCACAGGCCAGACCTTTCCCCACGGCGGCAGCGGGCGGGATCTGGGGCGGCGATCGGGCACGACAGGCAGTGTGCCATGTTGGCCCGGCGACGCCGAATCGCACGGCCGGGGGTTGGCCGGTCGATAAAGCACTCATGGCCAAAGTGCTCAGAGCGTTGCGGACCGGGCTGGTGCTGGTGCTGATCCTGCTGCTCGTGGGGCTGGGCTGGGTGGGCCTGCGGTTTGCCAAGGGCGCGGCGGCGGCGGGCATCTACCAGCAGCGGCTCGAAGCGCTGCACGGCGACTACGAACAGCTGCGGGGCCAGTACAACCAAGCGGTCCGGCGGACGGCGGTGACCGAGCTGGTGGTCGAGGACGACGTGGTGACGGTCGTGGTCCGCGAGGCCGACGGCTCGACGCGGGAGGTCCGCACGCCGCTGTCGGGCAGCGAAGAGGTGTTCGTGGACTACGTCGTGCTGGACGGCCGGCTGATGATCCGGCGAGTTTTTGACAGCTACGGCCCGGCCCAAGGCGTGGTGATCGACCCCGAGCTGCTGGCGGTGGATTTCAGTGCCTACGACGCGGCGGTGGGCAAGGCGGTGTACCGCACCTTGGGCGAGGGCCGATGGATCGTCAGCGTCACCGGCGACGGGTCACTCGGGCTGACCGAGGCCCCGGACGAAGCGCCCGCCGAGCTGGCCTACCGACCGGAGGTCCGCGACTACGACCCGCTGGAAGAGGCCGACGCCGCCGCGCAGGACGCAGGCCGGGACATCAGTGTGATGGATGTGATGCGGGCGTTGTGGCCTTCCGGGGTCTGATTTTTGACGGGATGACAGGATCAACAGGATTGACAGGATCAAGGCAAGGGAAGAAGACCAAGTTGCTTCAATTCCCTACTTCATTCTCTGATCTTGTCGATCCTGTTTATCCTGTCAAAAACCAAATCCCGGATGTATCACTCCCCGCCCTGCACTTCGATGAGTTCGACATCGAAGATGAGGGTGGCGTTGGGGGGGATGACCGGCGGGCGGCCCTGGGGGCCGTAGGCCAGGTCGGGGGGGATGACGAACTCGTAGCGAGCTCCGGGGGCCATGAGCTGCAGGCCCTCGGTCCAGCCGGCGATGACCTGGTTAAGCGGGAAGGTCGCGGGCTGGCCGCGCTGCCGGGAGCTGTCGAAGACGGTGCCGTCGGGCAGGGTGCCGGTGTAGTGGACGGTGACGGTGTCGGTGGCCGAGGGGCTGTCGCCCTCGCCCTCCTCGAGGACCTTGTAGTTCAGGCCCGAGTCGGTGGTGGTCACGCCGTCTTCCTGTTGATACTCGCCCACGTAGTCGGCTCCTTCCTGACCGGCTTCCTGAGCGGCCTGTTGCATTTCCTGGACGCGCTGCTGCATCGCCAGCCGCTGAAACTCCTGGCCGGTCTGCTGCATCTGCTCGGCGGTGAGCCGCAGCTCGGCGTCGCCGAAGACGTCGGCGAGGCCCTCGGCGACGAGGTCGGGCTCGAGGTCGTGGCCCTGCTCAATGAAGGTCCGGGCCATGTCCACGCCGATCGAATAGCTCAGCCGGTCGGTCAGCGGGGCGCCGCCGAGGTTGTCGGGCGGCAGCGGGGCCTGGCGGGTCGCGGCGTCGGCGGCGGGCTGGGTCGCCGAGGCCTGAGCCGACGCATTGACATCCGCGGCACCGGCGGGTTGCGTGGCCGGTTGGGCGAGCGCGGCGCCGGCGAGGGTGAGCGTGGGCAGGGCGGCGAGCAGTTGGAGACGGGTCATGTCTGAGGTTCCTAGGGGATTAGGGGCCGGGCATGATAAGACGCGGCGGCGAGCGGTGGGGTTCGCGCGGTCCGCGAGGGGGTTAAATCACGCCCGAAGGCGTGGGCATCTAAGATGCGGGGCCCTGCGGAGAATGGTGATGCCGATGGCAATGTTGACGTTTGGTCTGGCGGTGGTGTTGTTCCTGATCGGGATGGCGTTCGGGGTGACCAAGTCCGCGGACGCGGGCATGACGCCGTGGATCCCGGCGATTGTGTCGATCCCGTTTTTCATCCTCGGGGCGATCGCGCTGACACGGCACCGGATGCACGCGATGCACGCCGCGGTCGTCTTGGCGCTGCTGGGCCTGATCGGTATCGGGATGCGGCTGCCCGCCCTGCTGGAGGGCGACAACCCGCGGGCGATGCTGGCGAACCTGCTGGTGGTGATCGCCTTGCTGCTGTACCTGATCCTGGCGATCCGCAGCTTCATCATGGCCCGCCGGTCGCGGCGGATGAGCACGGGCACCCCGAGTGGTGCCTCGCCGGACAGCCCGCCGCGCGGCGAGCCCGGCACACCGTCGCATGACGTGACGACTGGGTCTCGGCCGAATGAGACCAAGCCGCTGGGCTAACGGCGGTGCACGGCGAGCCGGAGTCTGTGACCCCGGAACCGGGCTCGCAGAGCCCGGCTCGCTGAGGCCGTGCGCTACAGTCGGTGTCCATGCCCGACGCCCCCGACCAGCTGGCCGCCGTGCTCGCCGACGCCTGGTGTCGCCTCGACGAGGCGGCCGGCGATGGCTCGCACCCGCTGGCCCAACCGGTGCTTGCGACCGCCGACGCCGATGGCAGTCCGCACGCGCGGGTGGTGATCCTGCGGCAGTTCGACCGGGACCATCGGCGGCTGATCGGCCACACGGACGCCCGGTCGCCGAAGGCGGGGCAGCTGCGGGACCGGCCGGTCGCGACGTGGTTGCACTGGGACCCGCAGGCCCGCGTCCAGCTGCGGCTGGTCACGGCGGTCACCCTGCACCAGGACGACGAACTGGCCGACGGGCAGTGGGCGGGGGCCTCGGCTTCGTCCCGCCGGGCGTACCTGGCGCCGCACCCGCCGAGCTCGCCGGTGGCCGGCAGCGAGCCGTCGCTGAACCTGCCGGCGGACGTTCAGGGCGAGGTGCCCGATGAAGATCGGCTCGCCGCGGGCCGGGACCACTTTCTGGTCGTCGCGGGCGTGATCGAGCGGCTGGACGTGCTGTACCTGATCGATGGTGGGCAACGGCGGGCCCGGTTTCGCTGGGCCGGCGACGGCGAGCCGGATGCGATGTGGGTGCATCCTTAGAAATGTGTGGGCTAACTTGCCCTGTTCGATCTCACAGCGACAATGCCGATCATGAGCGACATCAAGCGGATCGTGCTGGTGGGTCACTGCGGCTTCGACGGGGCATCGCTGCGGCGGGCGGTCGGTAAGGCCGCGCCGGACCGGGAGGTCACCGCGGCCAACTCGCAGAAGGACCTGGACGCGGTCAGCGACGCCGCGTCGCTGCTGCTGGTCAACCGGGTTCTGGACGGAGGGTTCGATGCGGGCTCGGGCGTCGAGCTGATCCGCGAGGTCACCGCCGGTGATGACGCCCCGTCCGCGATGCTCGTGTCCAACTACGACGACGCCCAGAACGACGCCCAGAAGGCCGGGGCGCTGCCGGGCTTTGGCAAGGCCAACATCGGCGACGAGCTGTTCCAGCAGCGGATGGCCGATGCGCTGGGGTGAGCGGCCGGGGGCTGGATTAGACGGGATGACAGGATTGACGGGTTAAACAGGATCAAGGCCAGCAAGCCAGGACAAGCGACTTGCCTCGGCTCGACGATCCCCTTCTGATCCTGTCAATCCCGTCATCCCATCAAAACCCAGACCCCCGATCCCGCTAGCCTTGCCCGCATGACGCTCAAGCTCGCAGTGATCGGTGGAGACGGGACCGGGCCCGAGGTGATCGGGCAGGCCCGGCGGGTGCTCGAGGCGGTGGCTTCGATCCACGGCTTCGAGGTGCAGGCGACCGAGTTCCCCTTCGGCGCCACGCACTATCTGGACACCGGCCACACCCTCGACGACGACGACCTCGCCGCGCTGCGACAGCACGACGCGATCCTGCTCGGGGCGGTCGGCGGCCAGCCCAACGATCCGCGACTGGCCGGCGGCGTGATCGAGAAGGGCATCCTGCTCAAGCTCCGCTTCGCGTTCGATCAATACATCAATCTCCGCCCGGTCCGGCTGTACCCCGGGGTCGAGACGCCGCTGGCCGGCCGCGGCCCGGACGACATCGACATGGTCGTGGTCCGCGAGAACACCGAGGACCTCTACTGCGGCTTGGGCGGCGTCGCCCGGCGGGGCACGCCCCACGAGGTGAGTAGCCAAACCATGCTCGCGACCCGCCACGGCGTCGAGCGGTGCGTGCGGTACGCCTTCGACCTCGCCCGGACCCGCCCCCGCAAGCACCTGACCCTGGTGCACAAGACCAACGTCCTCAGCTACGCCGGGCAGACCTGGGCGGACACCTTCGCCGACGTCGCCGGCGAGTTTGGCGACGTGGAGACGGCGTACCACCACGTGGACGCGTGCTGCATGTACCTGGTCAGCGACCCTGGCCGGTACGACACGATCGTGACCGCGAACATGTTCGGCGACATCATCACCGACCTGGGAGCGGCCATCGCCGGGGGCATGGGCGTCGCCGCGTCGGGCAACCTCAACCCCCGCTTCGACCCGGCGGACCCCACCACCGGCGGCCCGGGCATGTTCGAACCGGTCCACGGCAGCAGCCCCGACATCGCCGGCCAGGACAAGGCCAACCCCCTGGCCGCCATCGACTCGCTCGCCATGCTGCTCCGCAGCACCGGCCAGGCCAACGGGGGCGCTCACGCCGACGCGGCCGCGCTACAGAACGCCGCCGACCGAATTCAAAGCGCCATCGCCGCCGTCACGCCCAGGTTCACCGGCAAAAAACTTGACCGCAGCGGATACGGCACTAGCCAGATCGGGGACATGGTGCTGTCGGCTTTGGGGTGACGGGCGTCTATATTTTAGACAGGATTGACAGGATCAACAGGATCAGAACCGGAAAAAGAAAATCGTACGTCTCTGCTCTCTTCTGCCTTGATCCTGTCAATCCTGTTGATCCTGTCAAAACTCAAACCCCGGATGCCCCATACCGCCGGCCCTTCCACGTCACGCCGCCGCGGTAGTGCTTCTGGATCGCGTCCAGCGTGATGCCGACGTAGATCGCCGAGCCGACCGGCATCGACCAGGCGGTCCACCACGGCAGGTCGAACTTCTTCCGCACCGCGTTGAGCGGACGCACCCCGCCCAGCCAAGCCCCGAGCCCCAACACCGCTGCGGTGAGTGATAGAACGCCAGGCTGAAAAATCAGCCACGCCAACCCCGCTCCGGCCCAGAACGGCCCGAGGATGTTGCACACCAGCACCGCCAACAGCATCGGCAGCGCGAGGTACCAGCGGTAGCCGACCCCGGCGTACGCATGTTTGGTCAGCCCTTCCCACTGATCGGCCCACGAGTCGTACATCCGGCACCAGAAACTGTCGTCTTGCGCAAACGCCACCCGCACCCTCGCCCCCGCCGCCTTGAGCGTCCGGGCCAGCGTGATGTCCTCCACCACTTCACCCTTCACCGCGTCGTGGCCGCCGACGTTTTCGTACAGCTCCCGCCGCACCAGGAGGAACGCCCCGCCGATCAACGCGTCCGGCCGACGCGGGTCCATTGACCGCTCCACCGGGTACAGAATCCCCAGCGCCAACCCCAGCTGCAGCTGGACCACCGCCTCCCACACCGACCCGAACCGCAGCCGCGGCAGCAAGCCCACCAGATCGGCGTCGTGCTCGGCCGCCAGCCCCAGCGCCCGCTGCAACAAGTCCGGCCCCCAGTGCACATCCGCATCGGTAAAACAAAACCACCCCGGAAGCCGACGCTGAGTCGCCAAAGGCGGCGAAGCGTCTGGTAGCTCCCCCGCGGCACCCTCCCCCCACGCCTCCACCCCCACCTTCACCGCCCACGGCTTGCCCGCCCACCCCTGCGGCGGGTCCGCCTCGTTCCGCACCACCACCAACCGCCCCCCATAGCGCTCCGAAAGTTCACTGGTGATCCGCGGCGTCGCGTCGCCGCTCTGGTCATCGATGAACACCACCGTCAGCCGCTGGTGGTCCTGCTCGCAGAGCTCCGGCAGCGTCGTCGGCAGGTGCTCCGCCTCGTCCCGGCCGGGTACGAACACGACCACTGACGCCTCGGCGACCGGCGGCAGGTCCTCCGCGGGGGGCAGCACGTACTGCAGCCCCCGCCGAAGGTGTGGCGCGAGGTTCACGTACGTCCACCACGCACACGCCAGCCCCGCAGAAACGATCAGCAGCAGGGCGGGCCAGGGCATCACGTGACGGTACGCCAGTCAAGGCTCATGCTGCTCTGCCAACAAAAAGAGCCTCGGGCGGAGCGGTCGGTCGGCCCCCCTGCGGCCGACGCTCGCACGCCCAAGGCTCCCGCGGCAGCCCCCCACCGCCGCGACCCCCGAAACCCCCGGAACCCCCGGATCCCCCCCCGACCCCTCGAAACCCCCACCCCAGTTGCCCCCTCCGCCCCTCCGCCGCCGTTACCAGACGCTCCCGTAAAGGTATTGCTCGAGGTAGTGGATCTGGACCGCCTGGCCGTCGAGGTCGTGGGCGTTGAGGTCGCCGATGGAGATCACCCCCATCAGCGTCCCGTCGTCGTCGATGACCGGCAGGTGGCGGATCCGACGCTGGCGAAACAGCGACCGGGCCTGGTCAATCGGCATGTCCGGCTGACAGCAGATCACCCGCGTGGTCATGATCTCGCAGACGCGGGTCACGGCGGGGTCCTGCCGCTGAGCGACGATCTTGCGCAGCACGTCCCGCTCGGTGACGATCCCGCTCAGCTCGCCCTCGTCCAGGACCACCAACGCGCCCACGTGGTGTTCGTTCATCAGCAGCGCCGCGTCCAGGACGGTCGCGTCCGGGCCAATGGTCAACACGTGCGACCCCTTCTCGCGCAGCACCTTGCGGACGGCAGCCATAGTGGGCTCCTTGGTCGGGATGACGGATCGGCGACGCGGGGAAACAAAAACGGCGAAACGCGCGTCGGCCCACTGAAATGCTCGGTCGCGGGCAAGCCCATCGTACCGGTGGGTCCGGGGCCGGACAAGACCCATCTCAAGAGGAGTACGGTTCACGCGGGCGGCACACCCATCCCGGCGGGTGCAGCTGCACCGCGATGGCTCCAAAGCGGATGCGCCACAAGCACTACACTGCCCGCCCCATGCTGAACCGGCAGCCGGCCGCCGGCACGACCTCGCATCTCCCGCCGCCCCGTCCGTCAGCCGCGGGTGGATACCCGCGGTCGCTGAAGCTCGCGGCGGGCCTGAACGAGCAACTCGCCCCATCGGCCGCGGGTATGCACCCGCGGCTCGGATTGCTGACGCTGCTGCTGGTGATGCTCGGCATCCCGCAGTTTGCCGCCGCCCAGCCCATCGACCCGTCCGGCCGGCCCATCGCCGACATCCGCCTCGAGGGCCTCGAGCAGGTCCCCGAACAGCTGGTCCGCAACCAGCTTCGCGCCCGCGTCGGCGACCCCTACGACCCGGCCACCATCGAGCAGGACATCGTCCGCCTGACGTTCCTGGGCCGGTTCGAAACGGTCCTGCACGCCGTCGAGCAGAACCCCGACGGCTCGATCAACCTGGTTTACCTGTTCCAGGAACAGCCGCTGCTGACCCGCGTGCTGATCAACGGCAACGACCACATCGACGACGACGAACTGCTCGCCGCGGTTCTGCTCCGCCCGGGCGACCCGGTCGACGACGCCCTGATCGAACGCGGCAGGCAACAGATCCTGCGGATCTACCAGGACGAGGGCTACTTCACCGCCAGCGTCGAGCCCGACGCCCAGCTGCTGGCGGAGAACAACGCCCTGGTCTACCGCGTCACCGAGGGCCCACGGGTCCGGCTGCGGTCGATCGGCTTCGAAGGCAACGACGAGCTGAGCGACCGCGAGTTGCGGTCGGCGATCCGGTCCAAGCGGTACATCTTCATCCTTCAGCCGGGCCTGCTCAACCGCGAGCAGCTGGAGCTGGACGCCGGCCGACTCCGCCAGTACTACGCCGCCCGCGGGTACCTCGACGCCCAGGTCGGCCGGCGGATCGACCGGGCCCCCAACCAGCGCGACGCCAGCGTGGTCTTCGTCATCGACGAGGGCCAGCGGTACACGGTCCGCAACGTCCGGTTCGAGGGCAATAGCGTCTTCCGCGACGAGCAGCTGGCGCTGAACATGACCCTGCCGCCCGGCTCGGTCTTTAGTGAGTCCCAGGCCCGAGCGTCGGCCCGCCGGCTGCAGGACCTCTACGGCAAGCTCGGGTACATCGAGTCAGACGTCGCGGTCCAGCCCGCGTTCATCGAGGCCGACCCGGGCGGCAACCCGCAGGTCGACCTCAACGTCCAGATCGACGAGGGCCAGCCTTACACGGTCGGGCGGGTGCTGGTCCGCGGCAACGACCTGACCCAGACGCGGGTGATCCTCCGCCAGGTCCGCGGCATGTCGCCCGGCCGACCGTTCGACCTGACGCGCGTCCAGGAGACCCGCCGTCGGCTCAGCGAGTCGCCGCTGTTTTCCTCGGCGACCGTCACCGTCCTGGGCGACGAGGGCGACGAGGTCCGCGACGTGCTCATCGAGGTCGAGGAGCAGAACACCGGCTCGATCCTCTTCGGCGTGGGCATCAACTCCGACGCGGGCATCATCGGCTCGGTCGATGTGGACCAGCGCAACTTCGACATCCTGGACTACCCCCGCGACCTGAGCGAGATGATCTCCGGCCGGGCGTTCCGCGGGGCGGGCCAGCGCTTCAGCCTCCAGCTGCAGCCCGGCGACGAGTCCAGCCGGTACTCCGCCCGCCTCGTCGAGCCGTACCTGTTGGAGAGCAACTACAGCGGCGACATCAGCGGGTTCTTCTTCGAACGCGAACGCAGCGACTACGACGAGGGCCGCATCGGCGGGGCCCTGGGCATCGGCCGACGCTTCGGCGACGTGTACTCGGCCGCCCTGCGGACCCGCTACGAGCAGATCGAGATCACCGACATCGAGCTCGACGCCCCCCTGGACGTGTTCGACGTCGAGGGCGACTCGGCCCTGACCAGCGTCGGCCTGTCCGTCGTCCGCGACACCACCGACTCCCGATTCGCCCCCACCGTCGGCACCCGCACCGAGCTCAACCTCGAACGCATCGGCCTGCTCGGCGGCGACTACGACTTCACCCGCGCCGAGGCGACCTACTCACAGTTCTGGACCGTCGACGAGGACTTCCTCGGTCGGCGAACCACCATCCGGTTCACCGCCCGCGTCGGGTACATCCTCGAGGAGGACGAGGCCCCGACGTTCGAGCGGTTCTTCGCCGGCGGGTTCACCTCCTTCCGCGGCTTCCGCAACCGCGGCGTCGGGGCCCGGGGTATCCGCGCCGACACCCTCGAGGCCGGCGACGACGCGGTGGGCGATCGGTTCCTGCTGCTGACCGGCCTTCAGTACGAGTTCCCCGTCCACAGCGACGTGCTCCGCGCCGTGGTCTTCACCGACCAGGGCACGCTGCTGGACGACGTGGGCCTGGACGACTGGCGGGTCAGCGTCGGCGCGGGCGTTCGGCTTCGCATCCCGTTCTTCGGCCAAGCACCCTTCGCGATCGACTTCGCCTGGCCGCTGCTTAGCGAGGACGGCGATGAAGAGCAGACCATCAGCTTCTCGCTCGACGTCCCGATCCGCTGACAACTTCTAAAGCCCGGGGTTGGCCAACCCCGGGCCCCCACCGCTGCGCCGCGCCTTACGATGCCCCGCGCAACCGCCGAAGGAGCCCCCCGCGATGCCCATTAAGATCGAAATGCCCCGCCTGTCCGACACCATGGAAGAGGGCACGCTGCTCAAGTGGCACGTCGCCGTGGGCGACACCGTCGAGGCCGGCCAGGAGATCGCCGACATCGAGACCGACAAGGCCACGATGGCCCTGCAGGTCTTTGACGACGGCAAGATCGCCAAGCTCATGACCGACGAGGGCGGCACCCTCGCGGTCGGCGAAACCATCGCGGTCCTCGCCGAGGACGGCGAGTCGGTCGAAGACGCCGCCGCCGCGGCGGGCGACGGGAGTGGTGGTGATACCAAGACCGACGCCCCTCAAGAAAAAGAAGCCGCCGACGCCGAGGATGTCCACGACACCGTCCCAAAGCCCACGCCTTCAGGCGTGGGCGGGTCCGCCGATGGCGACGGCGAATCTGGAGGCACTTCCGGAGGCGGCCGCGTCCGCATCAGCCCGCTGGCTCAAAAGCTCGCCGATGAGCACGGCATCGACATCCAGCAGATCCAAGGCTCCGGCCCCTCGGGCCGCATCATCAAACGCGACATCCTCGCCGCCGCCGAAGGCGGCGGCACAAAGCCCACGCCTTCAGGCGTGGGCGGGCCCTCCGCACCTCCCCCCATCGCCACCCCTTCCGCGGGTCTTGAGTCGAAGCAGATCAAACTGTCCAACATGCGCAAGACCATCGCCAAGCGACTGGTCGAGTCCAAGACGACGATCCCCCACTTCACCGTCAGCGTCGCCGTCGCCGCCGACGCCCTGCTGGACCTGCGAAAGACCATCAACGCCCAGCTCGAGCCCCAGGGCGTCAAGCTCTCGGTCAACGACTTCATCACCCGGGCCACCGCCCTGGCCGCCCTGCAGCACCCGGCCGTCAACAGCTCCTGGGCCGGCGACGCCATCCAGCAGCACGGCCAGGTCAACGTCGGCATCGCCATCAGCCTGCCCGAAGCCCGCGGCGGCGGCCTGGTCGTCGCCACCCTCCGCGACGTGCCCCACCTGGGCCTGCGTCAGATCAGCGAGCAGACCCGCACCCTCGCCGGCAAGGCCCGCGACTCGGGCCTGTCCGTCGACGAGATGTCCGACGCCACCATCACGGTGAGCAACCTGGGCATGCCCCAGTTCGGCGTGACCCAGTTCACCGCCATCATCAACCCCCCCAACGCCGCCATCCTCGCCATCGGCGCCGCGATCCAGAAGCCCGTCGTCCGCGACGGCCAGCTCGCCATCGGCCACGAAATGACCATCACCCTCAGCGGCGACCACCGCGTCATCGACGGCGCCAGCGCCGCCGAATACCTCACCACCCTCCGCAGCCTCCTCGAAAACCCCGCATCGATTCTGGTTTAAAGGAATCATCAATGGCGAAAAAGTCAAAGAAGAAGTTTGCCAAGGCAACTGCAGACCACCAATCGAAGCAGGTATTTGTTGCGTATCCATATGGCCTCTACAACACGCGCGACTACCGGAAAGTTTATACCGCGGCCGAGAGGGTCTACGGTATCAAGTTCATCTTCGCAGATGAAAAGATCACAAATATGCACATCTTGCAAAAGATCATCAGCTTTATCAGAAGCTCTGATTTTTCAATCTTTGATATCTCTAAGTGGAATCCTAATGTGACACTCGAGCTCGGCTATGCCATCGCCAGCTCAGACAACTGGTATATTTTATTCAACCCGGAGCATACCGACCTCGGTGAAGTACCTTCCGATATCCGCGGGATCGATCGGATCCAGTACAATAGCTTTAGTGGCCTAGAAGAAAAGCTAACTGCTCTTCTGGAGCAACATTATCCTAAGGCCGAGCGCGTGTCAGTTGATGACTATTTGGCCAGCGCACAGCGAGACGTTGAATCGCTGCTTCGAACTCAGCCCGAGATGAAGGTCGTTGAAATCGCGGACGTTCTCGGGATGAATAAGAAGATGGTTCAGGTTTCGCTTCGGCAGATGATCGAGGAGGGTAAAGTCGTTAGCGAAGGAAATACTCGGGGCACACGGTATTCACTGACATGATTCGAGTGCCGGCTTGGCGGCAGATCGCTGGCGTGAACGACGCGGCAGTTCAACGTCATCGTGGAGCGGGACAGCGAGGGCTTTTATTTGGCCAACGTGCCGGAGCTGCCCGGTTGCCACACGCAGGCCAGGTCGATGGACGAACGACAGCCTCGGGTCGAAGAAGCCGTCGAGTTGTGCTTGGAAGTGGAGGCCGGGGCGGGCCGCAGGGGGGCGAATCGTCGTTAGCCGGTGACCCCGCGGGGTTCAGGCGAAGATCGCCGAAACTTGCGTCGTGAAGCCGCGCAGGACGTCGCCGCCGGTGAGTTGGGCGTTGCCGGTGAGCGTGGTGCCGGTTCCGGGGTGGGTGTGCGGCGGCGGGTGTTGATCTCGTTCACGCTGGGGGCGGACGGCAACATGCCGAGCTCCGGGTATGACGCCTCGCACCGTCAACGATCCGGCATGTCGATCCACAGCATCCACAGGAAGTACGCCAGCAACGCCAGCCCGACCGAGGTCAGGTTGCCCAGCAGGTAGTACGTCTTGGGCAGCGAGCCGTCGGGCCGGTCCGGCTCGTCCTCAAGGTTGATGTGCGTGGCGACCTTCAACGCGCCAAAGAAGATCAGCGCCGCTTGGATATTTAGCACCAGGGCGAACAGCAGGAACAGCCGCTCGACGAAGCCTTCCGCGATGTCCTGGAATCGCGGCTTTACCTTGAACCACGGGTTCAACACGATCTGGAAGAGGCCCAGTGCCAGCAGCTCCACCAGCAGGAACGACAGGACACACGCGACGAACGGATGCATCAGGCCCCCAGGTGTTGAAACAATCGGCGAGCGGTGAGGTACGCTTGCATCCCCAGCGAATCATACCGGCGGTAGGCGGTGGACAGATCGACCCGCAGCGTCCGGGCAATGTCGTTGTACGACTTGTCCTGCAGGAACAACGACACCGTCTTGAGGTACTTGTCGGACCAGCCGCCGGTGATCCACAGGTACAGGCTGCCGGCGTCCTGCAGGAGGTCTTGCTTCCGTTCGTGTCGGGGACGCAGCTCGACGTGCAGACGACGATCGCTCGATTTGAGCCCAGCGAGCTGCTCCCGGGCGCGGGTCAGACCCGGGCCGAGCATCTCGTGAGCCCGCACCGGGTTGAGCGGTGTCTCGATGACACCCTCGACGATCACATACCGCAGCAGGAAGTCGGCCTGCTGATGCACCCGCTGCTGCTCAAGCGCAATAATGAGATCGACCGCCGCATCCACCGACTCGGGAACGCCCTGGAACTCGTCGCCGAGCGTGACAGTCAACGGCGAGAGCAGCCGATCCGCGTTACCGGCATTGACCCCGTCGACCATCTCCAGAAACCGCCGCATCAACCGCTTGCCCGGACGATCGGAGCTGCCGATGATGTCGGCCATCAGGATGACATGTCGCTTGGGCATGGCTTGCATTATAACGCAAAAAGTTCCCTATTTGCGTTATCGTGCAAAAACGTGAGATTCGCAGAAAGTTCAAGAGCCCTGCGGGGGCAGCTGCGCTGCACCCGCTAAACGGGTGGGGGGGTTAAACATGGTTTGATCTACACGATCTGCCCAGTCTGCGGTTTAGATCTCGATCAGCATGCGGGCCGGTTCTTCGATGGCTTCTTTGAGCAGGCGCAGGGCGGTGACGGCTTCGCGGCCGTCGACGACGCGGTGGTCGTAGGTGAGGGCGAGGTTCATCATCGGGCGGATTTCGATGCGTTCGTCGCCGGTCTTGGGGTCGCCGACGGCGATGGGTCGGCGGACGATGTTGTGCATCCCGAGCACGCCGGACTGGGGCGGGTTGACGATGGGGGTGGACAGGAGGCTGCCGTAGATGCCGCCGTTGGTGATGGTGAACGTCCCGCCGGTCATGTCGTCGAGGGTGATCTTGTTGGCCTTGGCCTTCTGGGCGTAGTCGGCGATCTGCTGTTCGATCTGGGCGAGGCTGAGGGTCTGGGCGTCGCGGATGATGGGCACGACCAGGCCTTTGCCGCCGCCGATGGCGATGCCGATGTCGAAGTAGTTGCGGTAGGCGATATCGGTGCCGCGGACCTCGGCGTTGAGGGCGGGGAACTGCGAGAGGGCGTGGATGGTGGCCTTCACGAAGATGGACATGAAGCCCAGCTTGATGCCGTAGCGCTTGACGAAGGCGTCCTGGTGCCGCTTGCGGAGGTCCATGACGGCGGTCATGTCGCAGTCGTTGAACGTCGTGAGCAGGGCGGCGGTCTGCTGGGCGTCGACGAGCCGCTGGGCGATGGAGCGCCGCAGCGGGGTCATGGGGACGAGCTCTTCCTCGCGGTCGCCGCCCCCGGAAGTGCCCCCGGCCCCGGAAGAGGCATCGGCATGCGGGGTGGGCCGGTCGCCGCCCACGCCTGACGGCGTGGGCTTTGCGGTTGGCGCGGGGGTGGACTCTTCGGGGGGGGCTTTGCCGTTGCCTGATTCGACATGGCGGAGCACGTCGCCTTTGAGCAGACGGCCGCCGGGGCCGGTGGCCTCAATATCGCTGGCCTGCAGGCCGTGTTCGTCGAGCAGGCGTTGGGCGGCAGGCATGACGCGGACGTTGCCCCCCCCGGCCCTGTCTCCGGGAGTCGGTTGGGGTCCGTCGTCCTTCGAGGCGGCGGGGGCCTGAGCCGACGGATTGATCCGCCTCTGGCGGACGGCTTCGGGGGCGGCGTCCTTGGCTGGAGCGGTTTCGGCGCTTTTTCCGGGGGCGGGAACGCGTCCGGGGGCGGTGCCGGGGGCGCCTTCTTCCATGTGTCCGATCACGTCGCCGACCTGGGCTTCGCCGCCCTGCTGGACGGTGATCTCGCGGATCGCGCCGTCGGCGGGGGCGGGCAGTTCGAGCGTGACCTTGTCGGTCTCGATCTCGACCAGCGGGTCGTCCTTGGCCACCGCGTCGCCGGGCTGCTTCAGCCAGCGGCCGATCTGGACCTGCGTGATCGACTCGCCGACGGACGGCACCTTCAGTTCGATAGCCATAACGGGAGGGCTCCGATGCGCTGCGCAGGTGCATCGTAGCCCCGCCGGCGTCGGCGTTTGCCCCCGGGCCGCGGCGGCACTACAACGGCGGTTCCCCCACCGGAGTTCCCCCACCATGGCCTCGCCCCTGAACGTCACGATCTGGCACGAACACGTCCACGAAAAAAAGTCGGAGAAAGTCCGCGAGGTCTACCCCGACGGGATGCACACCGCCCTGAAGGCGGGCCTTGAGAAGCACCTGGGCAACGCCGTCCACGTCGGCACCGCGCTGCTGGAAGAGCCCGAGCACGGCCTGACCGACGCCGTGCTCGAAAAGACCGACGTGCTCACCTGGTGGGGCCACTGCGCCCACGGGCAGGTCGAGGACGCGATCGTCGAGAAGGTCCACAAGCGGGTGCTCGCGGGCATGGGCCTGGTGGTCCTGCACAGCGGGCACTACAGCAAGATCTTCAAGAAGCTGATGGGCACCGGCTGCGGGCTCAAGTGGCGGGAGGCCGCCGAGCTGGAACGCATCTGGTGCGTCAGCCCGGGCCACCCGATCACCGCCGGGATGGACCAGGACTACCTCGAGCTGCCGCACACGGAGATGTACGGCGAGCCGTTTGATATCCCCGAGCCCGACGAGCTGGTCTTCGTCAGTTGGTTCGAAGGCGGGGACATCTTCCGCAGCGGCTGCGTGTTCAAACGCGGGGCGGGCAAGATCTTTTACTTCCGCCCGGGTCACGAAACGTTCCCGCTGTACCACAACGACGCGGTGACGCGGATCATCGCCAACGGCGTGCAGTACGTCGCCCCGGTCGCCGGGACGGTCAAGTACGAGCCCAAAGCGCCTAACAGCAGGCACTCGCTGTCGCCGATCGCGGCGAAGCACGAGGTGGACGAGTCGCTGCACAAGCATTGACCACATGATCATCGCGATGGCGACGCCGCGGATTGACATCCGCGGCTTCACGTGCCCGTGTGGCCAAAGCCGCCGGTGCCGCGGGGGGTGGGGGGCAGGTCATCGACTTGATCCCAAGACACGCGGGGGACTTCGGTGATGAGCAGTTGCGCGATGCGGGTGTCGGGTTCGAGGGTGAACGGTTGGTTGCCGTGGTTGATCAGGGGGACCTGGACCTCGCCGCGGTAGTCGGCGTCGAGGGTGCCGGGGCTGTTGATGAGGGTGATGCCGTGGCGGCTGGCCAGCCCGGAGCGGGGGCGGACCTGGCCCTCGAAGCCCGGGGGGATAGCCAGGGCGAAACCGCAGGGGATGCGTTGGATGTGCCCGGGCTGGAGCACCACAGGCTCATCGAGGCAGGCGTGCAGGTCCATGCCCGCGGCGTGGTGGGTCTGGTAAGCGGGGAACCGGGCGTCCGGGTGCAGGCGCTGGATCGCGACCGAGAGGGTCGGGCGGGTCATGGAGGCGAGTTTACCGGTGGGGTCCGGCCGCCCGCCCACGCCTGAAGGCGTGGGCTTTGGGGGGGCGGGGTAGAATCGGGTATGCCGCTTCATGATTGGTCGCGGGTGTCGGCGGGGGAATGGCACGACATGCATGTCGCATGGGTGACCGAGCTGCGCAACTCGCTCAACGACGGCCTGCTGCCGGAGGGTTATTACGCGCAGGCCGAGCGGGCGGCGGTGGGGATCGAGTCGGATGTGCTGACGCTGCACGAGTCGGAGCCCGGGTCGTGGGGCAGCGGCGGATCGGTTGAACCCGGCGCGGGCGGGGGCGGTGCGGTGGTGCTGGAGTCGCCGCCGAGCACGTCGGTGGCGTCGCAGGTGGACACGGCCTTGGCATACGCGGGGCGTCAACGGCGCGTCGTCGTCAAGACGGATCGGGATCGACCGGTCGCGGTGATCGAGTTGGTCTCGCCGGGCAACAAGCAGGGGCGGGCGCAGGTCGAGGAGTTTGCGAGCAAGGTGCAGCACTGTCTGCGCGAGGGGTTGCACGTGACGATGGTCGACGTGCACCCGCCGGGCTCGGCGGACCCGCGGGGGCTGCACGCGGCGGTGTGGGAGCGGCTGGGCGGTGAGCCGTACGAGCCAGCGGCGGGCAGAGAGCGGATTGCGGCGGCGTACGTGGCCTGGGAGCGCGGCCAGCACGAGGTGTTCGCCGAGCCGCTGGCGCTGGGTGAGGCGCTGCCGGAGGTGGCGCTGTTTCTGGATGCGGGGCACTACGTGAACCTGCCGTTGGACGCGACGTACGGCCGGGCGTACGCGGGGGTGCCGCGGAAGTGGCGGGCGGTATTGGAGGGGTGAGGCAAGCCCGGATGCCACCGTGGCCCGCCCACGCCTGAAGGCGTGGGCTTTGGGGGGAGGAGCGTGGTGTGGGTGGGGCACGGCCAGCGAGTGGCCGTGGCACCGGGCCGGAAGGCGTGGGCTTTGGGGGGGCTTTACATGTGCAGGGCGCGGCCGTCGACGGCGAGGGCGGCTTCTTTGACGGCTTCGGCGAGGGTGGGGTGGGCGTGGCAGGCGCGGGCGATGTCTTCGCTGCTGGCGCCGAAGGCCATGGCGGCGGCGCACTCGGCGATGAGGTCGCCGGCCTGGGGGCCGAGGATGTGCACACCCAGCACGCGGTCAGTGGCCTTGTCAGCAAGCACTTTCACGCGGCCTTCCATCTGGTCGATGGTGCGGGCCCGGCCGTTGGCCATGAAGGGGAAGCTGCCCTTGTTGTATTCGGTGCCGGCTTCTTTGAGCTGATCCTCGGTCTGGCCGACGGTGGCGATTTCGGGGTGGGTGTAGACCACGGCGGGGATGGCGTTGTAGTCGACGTGGCCGTGGCCGGTGACGATCTTCTCGACGCAGGCGACGCCTTCTTCCTCGGCTTTGTGGGCGAGCATCGGGCCGGGGATCACGTCGCCGATGGCATAGATCCCATCGATGTCGGTCTGATAGTTTTCGTCGACGGGGACCCGGCCGCGGTCGTCGAGTTCCAGGCCGATGGCGTCGAGGTTCAGACCATCGGTCATCGGCTTTCGCCCGACGGCAACGAGGACGCGGTCGGCCTTGACGGGTTCGGCGTCTTCGATCTCGATCTTGACGCCGCGGGAGGTGGTGGTCACGCCGGTGACCTTGCTGCCGAGCTTGAACTCGATGCCCTGCTTGGTGAGCAGCTTGTGGAACTCGCCGGCGATCTCGCTGTCGATGCCGGGCAGGATGCGGTCCAGGTACTCGACCACGACGACCTCGGCGCCCAGCCGGCGCCAGACCGTACCCATCTCCAGGCCGATGTACCCACCGCCGATGACGGCGAGCCGCTTGGGCACCTTCTCGTAGGCCAGGGCCTCGGTGGAGGTGTCGACGCGGTCCTGATCGAGGTCGACGCCCGGGAGGGTGGCGGGGGAGCTGCCGGTGGCGATGATCGTGTGCTCGGCAGTGACGACGTCGTCGCCGACGGTCACGGCGGCGTCATCGTTGAACGCGGCGTGGCCGTGGTAGACGGTGATCTTGTTCTTTTTCATCAGGGCGCCGACGCCCTTGGTGAGTGAGCCGACGACCTGTTCGCGGCGCTTTTGCATGGCGGGCAGGTCGAGCTTGACGTCGCTGACGCCGATGCCGTGGGACGACAGTTCGTGCTGGGTCTGCTCGTAGAGGTGGGAGGACTGGAGCATGGCCTTGGAGGGGATGCACCCGACGCGGAGGCAGGTCCCGCCGAGGGCTTTTTCCTTGTCGATGATGGCGGTGTCGAGTCCGAGCTGGGCGGCGCGGATGGCGGCGACGTATCCGCCGGGGCCGGCACCGATGACGAGCAGGTCGTGATGTTTTTCGGGCATGGGGAGATGGTATGGGGCGGGGGAAAGTGAAATGTGAAAAGTGAGAAGTCAAAGGTGAGAAGTGGGAAGCCGCCGGCTGCAGGGCGGTAGGTTGGGGGGGTGCAGCGGCGTGTGGTGTGGGTGTTGTTGGCGGTGGGGGTCGTGCTGGGGGCGGCGGGGTGGTGGTTGTGGGTGGGGGGCGGGGGGCCGGGGGGGCCGGGGGGGCTGACGGCGCAGCAGTTGGCGGATGAGGGGGGGCCGTGGCCGATGGCTGCCGAGCCGGTGGAGCGGCGGGTGTTGGTGGATGGCATGACGGGCCGGCCGATGGTGTTGCCGACGCCGGTGTCGCTGGCGTGGGTGGGCGGGCCGGACTTGAGGACCGACATCGACCGTTGGTTGATGCTCGGGATGCGGGTGAGCGTTCCGGGGTGGTTGGCGGTGTGCAACTACAGCGACGTGGCGCTGGTGGACCTGCGGGTGGGGCGGGGTTGGGTGCTCAAGCGGCCGGCGGGGTTGCCGGCGGGGGCGGAAGCGTGGAACCCGACGGGGCTGTTCAGCGCTGGGGCATCTTCCGGGGGGGCTTCCGGGGGAGCTTCCGGGGGGCGGTTGTGGGTGGCGAACTACAAGGGCGGGGATGTGCTGGCCTTGGAGGTGGTTTGGCCGGGGGATGGCGGGAGTGGTTGGGCGCCGCGGGTCCGGTTGCGGGAGCGGATCGTGCACCCGGCGATGCTCGGGCCCGAGGGGGTGGCGGTGGCGGCGGATGGGCGGGTGGCGGTGGCGGACTACGACGGCAACGCGCTGCTGATGTTCGATGCGGGGGGCGAGCTGCTGTGGCGGCGGGAGGCGTTGCGGGCCCACGGCGTGTGCTTTGCCGAGGACGGCCGGCTGGTGCTGGTGACGGCGTTGCACACGCGGCAGCTCACGGCATACGACGCGTCGGGGGAGCAGGTGTATCAGCGGGGTCGCGAGGGTTGGCTGGCGGGCGAGCACCTGTGGCCCACGACGCTGGCGCCGGCGGGCGATGGGCGGCACGTGCTGTTGGCCGACCCGCATCAGGGGACGGTGCGGACGGTGGAGGCGGCGAGCGGCGAGCCGGTGGCGGTGGTCGGGGGCAACGGGGTTGGGCCGGGGCTGCTGAACATGCCGTACGGGGTGGTGGCCACGCCGGGCGGGTGGGTCGTGGCGGACACGTTCAACCACCGGCTGGTGACGGTGGATCGTGAGGGGCGGGCGGGTGTGTCGCTGGCGCTCGGGCCGCGGGAGGGGCCGATGGTGGGGAAGGCGCGGGCGGCGTGGGAGCCGACGCGGGCGCGGCAGCCGAACCTGCACGGCATCGGCTATGTCGGGTACACGCATGTGGCGCAGACGGTGGTGCTGCCGGGCGGGCTGGCGGAGCAGCTGGGGGTGGCGCGGCGGTGGCATCCGGCGTACGGGCGGCTGGTCGCGGCGGGTGCCCCGGCGGGGTCGGAGGACCCGGCGGACACGTTGATGGTGCAGCACTCGCCGTTTCACGGGCGGATGTTCCGGTTCGTGCAGGCGGCGAACGTGCGGCACGCCAGCCGGGACTGGCTGGTGCTGCACAGCCCGCAGGCGACGCGGCTGCTGTGTGTGCGGGACGACGGGCTGCTGGTGCCGGTGAACATCCCGGGCGGGCTGTGGCTGGACGCGGATGGGGGTGTGGCCGGGCTGCTGATCGGCGGCGAGCCGGGCGAGGTGCTGGACCTTCGGCCGCAGGTCGCGAAGGCGGGCCGGCGGGCGGCGGCGTACGAGGCGGCGGCGGCGGCGGGCGATCGGGACGCGGTGGTGCGGTTGTTGTTGCCGGGGACGGCGTTGGCGGTGGGGCGTCGGATGTACGACGACTACCTCGCGGCGGGGGGTGGGGGCGGCGCGGCTTCCGGGGGGGCGGAGGGGCCGGTGGACCTGGTGCGGGTGTTGGTGGAGCGGTTGGGCGTGCGGTGAGCACGGGTCGGGGAGGACCGGGGGCTGAGCCCGGGGTTGGTGAACCCCGGGCTTTAAGGGAGTGAGCGCGTGGGGTTGGTGAACCCCGGGCTTTAAGAACTGCCGTGATTAGAACTGGCGGAGGAAGCGCAGGTCGTTTTCGAACAGCAGGCGGATGTCGGGGATCTGGTAGCGGCGCATGGCGATGCGTTCGACGCCCAGGCCGAAGGCGAAGCCGGTCCACTGGTCGGGGTCGTAGCCCACGTGGCCGAACACCGCGGGGTCGACCATGCCGCAGCCGCCCAGTTCGACCCACTCGGGGCCCTTGCCCAGGTCGATCTCGACATAGAGCTCGGCGGAGGGTTCGGTGAAGGGGAAGTAGCTGGGCACGAGGCGGACACGGGTGTCGGGGCCGAACATCGCGCGGGCGAAGTGCACCAGCGTGGTCTTGAGGTCGGCCATGGTGACGCCCTTGTCCACGTGCAGGCCCTCGACCTGGTGGAACATCGAGTAGTGCGTCGCGTCGTGCTCGTCGGGGCGGTAGACCCGGCCGACCGAGACGATCTTGACCGGCGGCGGCTGGTTCTCCATGACGCGGATCTGCACGGTCGAGGTCTGCGAGCGCAACAACTTGGCACCGCCCCCGCCCCCGGAAGTGGCATCCGCGCCGGCCGAGCCGCCGGCGGAAGGATCGCTTCCGGGGGGGTCGGCGTCGGCGGAGTCGATGTAGAAGTTGTCCAGCGGGTCGCGGGCGGGGTGGGTGGCGGGGATGTTCAGGGCGACGAAGTTGTGAAACTCGTCCTCGACCTCCGGGCCGGTGACGGCTTCGAACCCCATGCGGCCGAAGACATCCAGCAGCTGGTCGATGGTCTGGGTGATGACGTGTTTGCGTCCCCGGCGGGCGGGGATGCCCGGCTGGGTCAGGTCCAGCCGCGGCCGCTTTGCCGACGCGGTGTGGCCGCCGGCTTCGAGGTCGGTCTTCCGCTGCTCGTAAGCGGCCTGCAGCTTGGCCTTGAGCGCGTTGGCGCCCTGGCCGAAGGCCTTCTTGTCGTCCTTGGGGACTTGGCCGATGAGGCCCATCAGGCCTTTGAGTTCGCCCTTGGACCCGAGGAAGCGGATGCGGAACTGCTCCAGGCCCTCGGCGTCGGTGACCTGTTCCAGCAGGGTGTCGGCCTGCTGCTGCAGCTTGTCGATCTGCTCGAGCATGCGGGCAGGATACGCGGTGCGGCCGCCGGGGGTGGGGCACGAATGCAAGACACCAGCGCCCGCCCACGCCTGAAGGCGTGGGCTTTGAATCACGCCGCCCGCTTGATCTCGGAGCCCTGGCCACACAGTTCGGCGAGCCGCTGGGCCAGGTGCTCCTCGTCCACCGGCTTGGCCAGGTACGCGTCGCACCCCGCTGCGAGGCACCGCTGGGCCGCGTCGCTCATCGCGTCGGCGGTCAGCGCGACGATCGGCGTGTCCAGCCCGTCGGCCCGCATCTGCGTGGCCGCGGCATAACCGTCCATCACCGGCATCTGCATATCCAGCAGCACCACATCAAAACGCCCCGCCCGTGTGGCCTCCACCGCTTCCTGGCCGTCCTCGGCGGTCTGCACGGCGTAGCCCATCTGCTCGAGCATCAGCGAGACCAACAGCCGGTTGGTCGCCGCGTCGTCGACCAGCAGCACCCGCGGCCGGGCCCCGGCCGAAGCTTCATCCTCGGAAGGCGAGGCGGGCACGTCGGCCGCGCCCTCGCTGTCGCAATCGGGATCGACCGCGGGGTCGCACGGCCGGGCCTCGACGGTCAGGCGGAACCGGCTGCCCCGGCCCGGGGTGCTTTGAATGTCCAGGCCCCCGCCCAGGGCCTCGGCGATGCGGGCGGTGATCGGCAGGCCCAGGCCCGTGCCGCCGTGGGTCCGGGTGGTGGTGCTGTCGGCCTGCTCGAACGGTTCGAGCACGGCGGCGATGCGGTCGGGGTCCAGGCCCGGCCCGGTGTCGCGGACGTCGAAACACATCACGCCGGCATCGGCGTCGTGCGACGCCCGCAACCGGACTTCCCCGACCTGGGTGAACTTGACGGCGTTGCCGACGAGGTTCGCCAGCGACTGCCGCAGCCGCGTCGGGTCGGTCTGGATCGACCCCGGTAGCTCATCGCCGGTCTCCACGTGCAGGCCGATGCCTTTGTCCTCGGCGGCGGCGGCGAACATGTCGCGGACCTCGCCCAGCAGCTGCTCGACCGCGACGGGCACCGATTCGTAGGTCATCTTGCCCGCCTCGATCTTCGAAAGGTCCAGGATGTCGTTGAGGATGCACAGCAGGTGGTCGCCGGAGCTGACGATCGTTTGGGCCCACTGGGCGTGTTGATCGGCCTCGGCGTGGTCGGCCCCGGACAGGCCCTTGACCAGCTGCTGAGCAAAGCCGATCACCGCGGTCAGCGGCGTGCGGACTTCGTGGCTCATGTTGGCCAGGAACTCGCTTTTGGCCCGCGAGGCCTGCTCGGCCTTCTCCTGAGCGGCGAGCCGCAGGGCCGACTCCTCGTGCACGTTCGTGAGCTGCTTGCGAAGCTCCAGCTGGGCCTCGACCTGCCGGCCCAGCGCCAGCAGGGCCGCGCGCTGCGGGTCGGTGAGTCGGCCCGGCTCGTTGTCGATCACGCACAGCGTGCCCATCGGCAGGCCGTCGGGTGTGCGGATCGGCACGCCGGCGTAGAAGATCACGTGCGGCGGGCCGGTGACCAGCGGGTTGTCGCAGAAGCGTTCGTCCTCCCGGGCGTCGGGCACCTCGAGCATCGCGTTGGCGGCCACGGCGTGGCTGCAGAACGCCAGGTCCCGGTGCGTCTCGCAGGCGGTCAGCCCGACCTTGGACTTGAACCACTGGCGGTCTTTATCGATCAGGCTGACCAGGGCGATCGGCTTGCCGCAGATCGCCGAGGCGAGCGTGGTCAGGTCGTCGTAGCCCTGCTCGGGGTCGGTGTCGAGCACCCCGTAGCCTTGCAAGGCCTCGAGGCGCTGGGTCTCGTTGTCGGGCAGGGATGCGGTGATCATGGGTTGCTCACGGAGGTCGGTTCCCGGTTGTGCCGATTGGGGTGAGATCGGCGAGATATGGGTGAGCATTAAGGGCCGCTCGGCACCTTGTCCCAGTCCGGCGGCGTGAGCAAGACACGCCGCGGCGGCGTGTTGCGGCGGCGTAGCCGGAGAAGGGGGTGGCACACCTCGCCGGCTCGGCGGCGATGTGTGTGCGGACTGCGGCTCGTGCAAGAGCACACATCCCGCTTCGCGGGAGGTGTGGCACCCGCGTGACCGTGTGGCACGGGTGCTCGTCACCCGTGGCAGACCCCGATCGGCTCGCGGACCGACCACGGGCAACAAGTGCCCGTGCCACACCAGCTCTCGCGCGGCTTCACGCATCCGGCTCCAAGCTCCACGCTTCACCCGCGCGCCGGGCTGGCGACGCGGCGCTGGATGCGGTCCAGGCCGCGGAGGATGTCGCCGGCGGTTTTGAACTCGGCCTTGGCGGGGTTCTTGGGCCGGAGGATCGCGGCGGTCAGGGCGTCCAGGGCCCGGTGGATTTCGCTGCCGGGCTCGACGTGGATCAGCGGGACCAGGTCCGGGTTGCCGTGGGGCTTGGCGATCTGGACGGCGAGGTAGAACGCGTCGACGATCTTGTCGGTCTTGCCGTGGACGCCGGCGATGGCCTGATTGGTGACGTGGCCGTGCTCGAGCATGGCCCCGAGCATTCGCTGGATCTGGCTGGTCCGCATCATCTGGCGGAACAGCTCGCTGAGCATCGGGGATTGCTCGAGCTGTTCGCCGACGCGGACCGAGCTGCCGAAGTCGATGAAGCACACGCCGGCCTCGGTGATGACCATGTTGTCCAGCCGAAGGTCCAGGTGCATCACCCGCGCCTGCTCGTGCAGGACTTGGAGCATCTCGGCGGCCTGGCGGGCAAACTGCAGCTGGTCCAGCGGCTCGCCGCCGATGCGAAGCCAGTCCATGGTCAGCCGGCGGACGAAGCCCTGGTCGTCCTTATCGACGCGGACCGCCTTGGGCACGCGATGGCGATAGGCCTCGGGCAGGTGCTTGTCGAGGATCTGGAGGATCGCCGCCTCACGGGTCAGGAACGTGGGAAACACGTGGTCGACCAACTTGTGGACGCGCTTTTCCAAGTCGCCCGCGTCGACGCTGGGGTATTTGCTCCGCAGCTTGGCCAGCAGCTCGCTGCGGGTGGGGATCTCTTTGACCACGACCATGCCGTGGCGGGCGGCGGGGTCGGGCTGGAGGTACACGTGGTGAGTAAATCGCTCGGTGAACTCGCCGGGCTGGATGAGCTCGACCTTGCGGACGACCGCCGCGAAGCCGCGGAGATCCAGGCCCGGGATGCCGATCGGCAGGCCCAGCCGGCCGGCCCGGACGGGGTGGACGTCCTGCTCGGTGAGGAAGCCCGGGTGGTCCAGGTAGGGCCCGGCGACGGCGTGGACCGCGGCCTGGTCGGGGCCCACGATGCCCAGCAGCCCGCCCCAGCGGAGGTG
>CAZVBW010000021.1:0-52580 GCA_964625505.1 uncultured Phycisphaeraceae bacterium | reverse complement strand
CGCCAACATAGCGCCCCGGACACCACGCCGCGAGGGAGATTGTTAGAGGTGGCCTGAAGTGGCACTGCCGGGGCCGGTCACGGCTCGCGTTGGACAAGGTTGTCGCGGTGGATGACGGCGGCGTAGCCGGGTCGGCCGAGGATCGTCTCGAAGCGATCGGACCGCTGGCCCTTGATCTGCTGCAGCTCGTCGCTGGCGTAGTTGGTCAGCCCGCGGGCCAGTTCCCGCCCGGCCGGGTCGTGGACCAGCAGCACGTCGCCCCGCTCAAACCGCCCGACCACCCGGGTCACCCCGGTCGCCAGCAGGCTCTTGCCACGCTGCGTGATCGCCCGGGCCGCGCCGTCGTCGACCGTCAGCGTCCCCGCCGGCCGGGCCGCAAAGCCGATCCATCGCCGACGGCTGTCCACCTTCCGCTCCGCCGGGGCCAGCAGCGTCCCCAGCGCCTCGCCGCTCAGCAGCCGACCCAGCACGTCCGGCTCCCGGCCGTTGGCGATCACCGCCAGCTCGCCCGCGTCGGTCACCAGCCGGGCCGCCTCGAGCTTGCTCCGCATCCCGCCGGTGCCCCACGCGCTGCCCCCGGCCTTGACCATGTCCAGGCAACCGGCCACGTCCGTCACCACCGGCACCACCGTCCCGCTGTCGTCCAGCAGCCCGTCCACCCCCGTCAGCAGCACCAGCGCCTCGGCCCGGATTGCCGTGGCCGTCAACGCCGCCAGCCGGTCGTTGTCGCCAAACCGCAACTCGTCCACGGCGACGGTGTCGTTCTCGTTGAGCACGGGCACCACGTCCATGTCCTGCAGCCGGGCGATGCAGTTGCGGATGTTCAAAAACCGCAGCCGATCGTCAAAGTCCCCGCGGGTCAGCAGCACCTGACCCGCCGCGAGGCCACGCCGCCGCAGTGCATCGTGCACGTGAGTCATCAGCCGCCGCTGGCCGACCGCGGCCACGGCCTGCAGGTCCGCAACATCCGTCGGCCGACGGGTCAGGCCCAGTTCGGCGCAGCCCGCCGCAACCGCGCCGCTGCAGACCAGCACGACCCGCCGGCCCCCGCCGTGCAGCTTCGCCAGCTGGCCGGCAACCCGGCCGATGTACCGGCCGTCGATCGTGGGGCCGCCGGCCGCGTCGCGCGTGACCAGCTGGCTGCCCACCTTGACGACCAGCCGCCGCGCATCCCGCAAAACCTCCCGCCGCAGCCGCTGTTCGGGCATCGCCGCAAGGTAACGCCCCCGCCCCAAAGCCCACGCCTTCAGGCGTGGGCGGGCCGCGGCAAGCCCCCCCCGCCACCCTCTTCACCCCTCATCCCCCCGCCCCCCGCCGCCGCCGGCGATACCCCGCCGGCGTCTCACCCAGCGCCCGCCCAAACGCCTCGCCCAGCCGCTGCGGACTCCCGTAGCCGCACCGGCTCGCCACCGCCTTGAGCGGCAGGTCTGTCCGCTCCAACAACGCCTTGGCCTGCTCCAGCCGGACCCGCCGCAGCTCCGCCGCGGGGCTGCGGCCCAACACCCGCCCGAACCGCCGCTCCAGCGCCGACCGCGACGCGGGCAACTCCGCCGCCAGCTGCTGGATGTCCACCGGCTCATGCGCCCGGCGACGGATCAACGCCACCGCCTCGGCCACCAGCGGGTCGGCGATCGCCGACAGGTCCGTCGACTTCCGCGTCACCACCGCCACCGGCAACACGTCATCGGGTGGCACCGCCGCCTCGCCGGCCAGTAGCCGGTCCAACATCCGGGCCCCCGCCTGGCCCACCGCCGCGGCGTCCAGCTCGATGCTCGACAGCGGCGTCGGGGCGTACTCGCACAGCAGCGGGTCGTTGTCCACCCCCAACACCGCCACCTGCTCCGGACACGCCAGCCCCGCCGCGTGACACGCGTCGATCACGTGCCGGCCGCGGTAGTCGTTGGGCGCAAAGACCCCCACGGGCTGAGGCAGCGTCTTGAGCCACGCCGCCATCGCCCGCTGCTCCCGGGCCGTCGTCCGCTCGGGCCCACGCGACCGGGCGGCAAACCGCTCCAGGCCATACCCCGCCTCGGCCACCCGGGCCGCAAACGCGTCGCCCCGCCGCACGTTGCTCTGGCCCGCAAACCCGCACCACGCCAGGTGCACAAACCCCCGGTCCAGAAAACACTCCGCTGCCATCCGCCCCACGGCGTCCCCGTCGGTCAGCGGCCCGGCCACGACCCGGCCGCCCACCGGCATCGCCGACCGGCCCCAGAACGCCACCGTCGGCACCTCCAGCCCCACCGCCGCCCGCACGATCGACCGGCTCAGCGCCCGCACCAATAGCCCATCGACCCGCCACCGCGCCAGCCCCGCCGGCGGTCGGTCGTGCATCGGCTCGGCCAGCACCCGCCAGCCCGGCCGCCGCGCCGCGTGCCGCCCGATCCCCTCGATCAGACCCCGCCCGTACGGCGTGGACGTGTCGATCAACAACCCGATTCGGCGGTCCTGGGCCACCTCACGAGCCTACCCGCCATCGACCCGATCGGAAATATCCGTCACGAGACGCGGTGTTTTCGGCTAGCCCGGCGACCCTGGGTGGCTCATGATGGGGACCGAAGGCCCGCGGTCGGGCCCCACAACGTCTTCCCACTCTCGGAGGTTCCCCATGCAACGCTTCTGCCCCCTCTTCGCCGCCGCGGCCGCCCTCGGCGTCGCCACCGCCAGCCACGGCGTCGCCATCGACAGCGCCACGTTCACCGGATCGACCTCCACCGCGGGCGGTGTGGTCATCACCGACTTCGACATCGGCAGCACGACCTACACCGGCCTGACCGGCGCCACCGGCGTCGACTTCGACGCCAGCACCGCCCCCCCCACGGTTGAGGGTCCCGGATACGTCGAGACCTACTTCTACGGCAGCGGAGCCGCCGACCCCACCACCGACGCCGCCGCGCTGATCGGCCTGCGGGCGGATGACGGCGTGCTCAACCTCGCCCGGCGGGATGGCGACGACAACCTGCCGGCGGTCGACTTCTTCTTCGCCGCGCCGTTGACCAACAGCAACGGCGTGTTCATCCTCGACATCGCCAGCGGCGACACCGTCGACGTGACACCGATCGACGCCGCGGGCAACGCGCTGGCATCGGCCGTGTCCGTCAGCACCGGCAGTCCGTCGCTCACCAGCCTCGGCACGCTCGAGCGCGAAGGGACCGCGGGCTCGCTGAGTGCCGGCCTCGACGTCACCGGCGTGGCGCTGTTCGTGTCCACCGACTTCGGCGGCGTCACCGGCATCCAGGGCGTCCGCATCTTCGAGCCCACCCGGATCACCGGCTCCACAGGAACCGCCGCCGCCCAGGGCATCGACGCCGCCGTCGTCGGCACCTTCGTCGTCCCCGAGCCCGCGTCGCTGGCGCTGCTCGCCGCGGGCGGGCTGTGCCTGCTGAAGCGCCAGCGGAAGTCCGCCTCGGGCGGGCTGCCCCGCCGCCGACGGTGAGTGGGCAGGTTGACCTCATCCATAGCCCGGGGATGGCCATCCCCGAGGCTTTGATCATGGTGCATCCGTGAACAGAACCCGCGCGTTTACCTTGATCGAGCTGCTGGTGGTGATCAGCATTATCGCGCTGCTGATCGCGCTGCTGCTGCCGTCGCTCAGCGCGGCCCGGGAGGCGGCGCGGCGGGCGGTGTGCCTGAGCAACACCCGCCAGCTCGCCGTCGCCACCACGATCTACGCCGCCGACTTCGACGACATTGCTCCGCTGCTATACGACGAGCGCACCGGACAGCGCCGCTTCGGTTACTACCGGTACATCGTCGACGAGGGCCCGCTGTTCCCGCTCTACAACGGCGGCTACCTCGGCGACAGCGACACGTCCAGCTACTTCTGCCCCAGCGAGTCGTCTGAGCAGTGGCAGTTCAACACCGCCGACAACCCCTGGCCGCCGGGGACGCCCGCCGCGGATGGTGAGCTCGAAACCCGCCTGGGCTACAACGTCCGACCCGTCGCCGAGGCCTCCGGATTGCCCGGCGGCTGGATCCCCAGCGACCGCATGCCCCGCCTGGACCACTTCAACAACCGGGCCCTCTGGTCGGATGTCATGGTCAACACCGTCTCGCTGGACCGGCGCCACCGCGACGGCGTGAGCGCCTCGCTGGGCGACGGCAGCGCCCGCTTCGTGCCCCGCGACCGCTTCATCGGCAACCTCGCCCAAGTGCCCGTGGTGGGTGGCAACGTGAGTCACAACCGCTACTTCCTCGCCAACTTCAACTCCGATGTCCCCATCGATCCGCCCACGGGCATCTGGGCCGACTTCACACGCTAAAGCCCACGCCTTCAGGCGTGGGTGGGCCGCGACGCCGCTGAATCCAGGAACCCCCGCAGCAGCGCCGCCGTCGCCGCCGAACCGCCGCGGCGGTGTTCCACGACTTGCCGGGCCGCGTCGCCGAGGACCGCCGCTCGCTGCGGATCGGCCAGCAGCTCCCGCACCGGCGGGCCCGGCTGGTCGGCGACGATGATCGCCTCCGCCTCCTGCAGCGCCGCCATGGGCTCGGCGAAGTCGCCGTGGTTCGGGCCGATGACGATCGGCTTGCCCAGCGCCGCGGGCTCCATCATGTCCGAGCCGTACAGCGGCACGAACGACCGCCCGACCACCACCACGTCGGCCAGCACGTACGCCGCCCGCAACTGCCCAATAACGTCAAGCAGAGCGACGGTCGGCTCCTGCGAAAGCCCACGCCCTCCGGGCGTGGGGCCCGACCACCGCACCACCCGCAGCCCGGCCGCCTCCACCACCTCCGCCGCCTGGGCAAACCACTCGGGCTTCCGCGGCGCGACCACCAGCTGCACCCCCTGCTCACCGATCGCCTCGCCCAGTCCCTCGATCAGCATCCGTTCCTCGCCCGGCGCGGTCGAGCCGGCCACCACGACCGGCCGATCCCGGTCCAGCCCGAGGCGGTCCGCCAGCTGCCCCGCCTGCTCCAACAGCGCCGGCGACGCTTCCTCGGGCCCGTCCCACTTCATCGTGTCGATGACCCGCAACCGATCCGGCCGCGTGCCCATCGCCGCAAAACGGGACAGGTACGTTTTGGACTGCACCGCGGCCACGTCCAGCGCTGCGAACATCCACCCAACCACCGGCTTGAACCGCCAATAGCCCCGGAAGCTCCGCTCGCTGAGTCGGCCGTTGACGACCGCCAGCTTGATCCCGCGTCGCTGGCACGCCGCGATGAAGTTGGGCCACAGCTCCAGCTCGACCATCGCGACCACGTCGGGTCGCACCCGGTCCAACAACCGATCGACCGCCCCGCTGAAGTCCAGCGGAAACCGCACCACCCCCGCCCCCGGAAGACAGTCTGCGTACAAGGCCGTAGCCCGCGCCCAACCGGTGTTCGTCGTGGTGCTCACCACCACCCGCACCTCGCCCGTCGCCAGCAGCTCGTCGACCAGCGTGCGGATCAGATTCACCTCACCCACCGACACCGCGTGCAGCAGCAGCGTCGGCCGATCGTCCGGCGCCAGCGGGTCACCCCGCCCCAGCCGAGCCGCCCAGTCGCTGCGCCACTTGCCGGTCCGCGCCAGCCGCCAGCCCCACAGCGGCGAGCTCGCCACCAACCCCGCGAGATACACCACGTCCAGCAGCCGCCGCATCCGGGCAAGGTAGACCAGGCGGATCCGAGGCCGCCCGGGCCCGACGATCTACGATACGACCATGCACCGGGTGTGCCACTTGCTCAACCGCGGGCGTCGACTCGCTCGAGGCCGTCGACGGCCCCGGGTCGGCGGTGTTCCGGCCCTGGCGGCCACCACGCTGCTCATGCTCGCGGCGCCCGCGGCGGCCCAGACGACGCAACCCGTGCCCGACGATCCTGTCGCGGCCCTTGCCGATCCACGCTGGGAGGTCCGTGACGCGGCGACGCGGCAGTTGCTCCTCGCCCCGACGTTCGACGAGCCGGCCCTGCTGGACTTGGCCCGGCAGGCCCATCACCCTGAATCGGCGGCGCGGCTGCTCAAGGTCGCCGAGCACCACACCATCCGCCGGTGGCGGGAGGCGCTGCCGCCCGAGGCGTCGCCGCAGGCTCGGCGAGGTTCGCTGGGCGTCGCTCACGCGGTGGCTCAAGCGGGCGAGGTGCCGGGGCTGGATCGACCGGGAATCTGGATCACCGCCGTCGTCCCAGGGTGGCCGGGCGCCCAGCAGCTGAACACCGGAGACGTCATCACGGCGGTCCGCGGGGTGCCCGTCGATGCGGGCACCCCGGCCGACGCATTCGCCCGCACAGTCCAGGGTGTGGGTGCGGATCAGGTGCTGGACCTCGACATCTTCCGCGCCGGTCAAGGCCAACAGGTCCGCGTCACGCTCGCCGCCGCCGATGCGGTCGAGCGGCTCTGGGTCCAGCCCGGCCAGCAGCTGCGTGACCCATATGCAACCCAGTGGCGACAGCTGCGTCGCCGGCTCATCGAAGCGATGCCCGAGACCGCACAGATGCACCACCTGATCGGCCCACCGCCGGGGCCGGCCGACGGCTTGTGACCCGCCCAGTTACGACCGCAGCCGCAATCGGATCGGCCCCTTCGCCCGATCCGGATCGACCACCTTGCCCCGCTGCACCACCTGCACCCGCCCCGCCGACGTCAGCCGCCGACCCGCCGCCCGGGCCGGTTCCATCAGCGCCCGCCAAGGCTCATCCCCAGCACCCGTGCCACCCCCGCCGCCGACCAGCTCAGGGCGTTGCGCAGCGACCTGCCGCGCCGCCTCGCTCGGGCAGATCGTCGCACCCCGTGACCGCTCGCCCAGCAGTTGCAACACCGCCCGCTCCAGCGCCTCATCGACCGGCTTCACACCCCGCCGCCGACACGCCTTCGAGCAGTAACGCACCTGCTCCCAGTCATCCGCCCACTTCGCCCGCCACATGATCGTCCGCCCGCAGACCGGGCACAGCTTGGCGTCGGGTGAGGCGGCCATTGAAGAGCGTAGCTCGGCCAAAGCCCGGGGATGGCCATCCCCGGGCTTTCGAGCGACAAGGTCGCATCAATCATCCAACATCGGCTTCAAATCCCGCCGCAGGACCTTGCCGGTCGGGTTCCGCGGCAGCTTGTCGATCACGCGGATCGTCCGCGGGACCTTGTACGCCGCGAGGCGGTCCCGGCACCACGCCCGGCCGATGGCCTCGTCGAACGGCTCGGGCGGGTCCTCGATCAGCTCGACGAACGCCGCCGGCGTCTCGCCGCGCATGTCGTCGGGTCGGCCGATGACCGCCGCCGCGCCCACCGCGGGGTGCTGCACCAGGACTTCCTCGATCTCCCGCGGGAAGACGTTCTCCCCGCCAACGATCAGCATCTCCTTGATCCGCCCGGTGATGCTCAGGAACCCATCCGCGTCCAGCCGGCCCTGGTCGCCGGTGCGAAACACGCGCGTCGGGCTCGATTCGCCGGGCAGTGTCATCTCGCCGAGGACCGCGTCGGTCTGGTCGGGCAGGCCGTGGTAGCCCTGCATGACGTTGCCCCCGGCAATAAGGATCTCGCCGTCGGTCTCGGCGGGCAGCGGCTGGTTGTCGGGGCCGACGATGATGTTACGTACGCCCGGGATGGCCCGGCCCACGGTCCCGGGCTTGTTGTCACCGGGGCGGTTGCAGTTGGTCACCGGGCTGGTCTCGGTCAGGCCGTAGCCCTCGAGGATCTGCAGACCCGTCCGCTCGGCGATGCCGTCCCGCACCGCGGCGGGCAACGGTTCGGCCCCGCTGATCGGGAATCGGATCGAGCTCATCTGCTCGGCGCCCATCGACTTGACGCTCAGCAGCGCCCCGAACATCGACGGGATCGCCACGAACACGTCCGGCCGATGCTCCTCAATCAGCTCGACCACCCGCCGGGGCACGAACCGCGCGGAATACACTACCCGCTTGCCCCCGGCCAAGGGCCAGAGCGTCAGGGCCGTGAGCCCGAACGCGTGGAACTGCGGCAGCACGCCCAGAAACACGCTCGGGTCCTCTCCGACTTCGTCGACGAACTGCCGCAGCGCATCGACGTTGGCCCGCAGGTTGCCGTGGCTCAGCCGCACGCCCTTGGGCTTGCCGGACGTGCCGGACGTGTAAAGCAGCACCGCGAGCCGATCGTCGGCCAGCTTGCCGGGCCACCGCACCGGCGGCATGCCCTTGAAGGACATGTGGTCGAGCTTCAGCAGGTTGAGCCCCGGCGGCAAAGCCTCGCCGCCACCGAACAGCTCGAGCATCTTGTCCACCGTGATCAGCGTGTCGATCCCACTGTCCTCGGCGACATAGCGCAGCTCCTCGGGCTTGAGCAGGTAGTTCAGCGGGACCGCCGCCCGGCCGGCGAGCCAGGTGCCCATCAACGCCGCGGGGAAGCCGCCGGACGTCGGCAGCATGATCCCCACGTGCGGCTTGTCGGTCTGCCGGCGGACGGCCCGGGCAATGTGGTACGCCGCCGCGGTCAGTTCCAGCCGGCGGTACGACCGCTGGTCGTCGACGGCGGCAAGCTTCGTCGGCGACTTGACGGTCTGCAGCAGGATGCGGCGGAGCAGGTCCATGGTGGGCGGTGAGGCGTGGCGGTCGTTACGGCCGATCCGGGCCGACGGGATGATCTCTATAAGATCGCCTGCATGATACGGACGCCCACCCTCGTGCTGGTGCTGCTGGGTCTGCTGCTGCCGCTGGCCGGTTGCCGGGACACCATGCCCGTGCTGCGCAACACGGTCGCCGCGGTCCGCGACCAGCCGCTGCCCACCATCCAGGAAGCCACCGCCGCCTACGAGGCCGGCGAAGTCGAAGAGGCGTGGCACATGTCCCGGCGGATCGCCGCGGTCAGCGACCACCCCGACCGCTACAGCGCCGCGTTCATCGCCGGGCTATCGGCGATGGCTATCGACGAGCCCGACGACGCCGAGCACTACCTCCGCCGCGCCGCCCAGGCCCCGGACGACGAGCTGGCCGGCGACGCCCTCGCGACCCTCGGCCTGATGTTCTCCGAGGCCGGCGACTTCGAGCAGGCTCAGGAAGCCTTGATGCAGGCCGGCCAGCGCCTGCAGGGCGAGGACCGGGCCCGCGCTCACTTCTTTGCCGCCGCCGCCCAGCAAAAGCTCGGGTACTGGCCTCAGGCCCGCACCAACCTGCTCGTTGCCCGGGCCCTGACCCAAGACCCCACGCTCCGCCAGCAGGCCACCGAGCTGCTCAGCGTCACCGGCTACACGGTGCAGACCGGCGCCTTCAGCGACCCGCAGCGAGCCCAGGAGGCGGCCTCCCAGGTCGCTGGCCCCGCCGCGTCGATGCGCCTTGGCCCGCCCCGGCTCGTCAGCGACACCGGCCCGCAAGGCCAGCCGATCACCCGCGTCCAGGTCGGTCAGTTCGCCAGCTACCAGGCCGCCATCGCCGCCCGCGGCCGGATGGGCGTCAACACCGCCATCGTCGTGCCCATCCGCGAAGCCACCCCAGAAGGGCTTTGATCTGCCCACAAACGATGGCAGTCACTTGTTGGCCCGCCTATGGACTACCGCATGTACGTCGACGAGGTGGGGGATGCCAGCACGGGATCGAGTATTCAAGATGAGAATCACCGCTACCTAAGCCTGACAGGCGTCATTTTCAGGCGTGACTACGTGGCGACCCATGTATCGCCAGACCTCGAAAAGTTCAAGCAGCAGACGCTTGGCAGTCATCCAGATGACCCAGTCGTCCTACATCGCAGAGAAGTTATTCACGGAAAACGGCCATTTCAGGTACTGCAGGATCAAGCGAGGAGGGCGAGCTTCGATGCGGGACTTCTAGAACTTCTTAGGCGATGGGATTACACGGTCATTACGGTGGCTATCGACAAGCTGAGTCATGTGCAAGAACACCGAGATTGGCACTATGAGCCATACCACTATTGCTTGGCCTGCCTGCTTGAGCGCTATGTGTACTTTTTGAGACGACGTCGATCGAGAGGTGACGTACTTGCAGAAGCTCGCGGTGGCCGCGAAGACCGCGCGCTGAAGTCTGAATATCTTCGGATCTGGAACGATGGCACTTACTACCTCAAAGCTGATGAAATTCAAACAGTCCTCACATCGCGACAACTGAAGGTGAAGCAGAAGCGTGCCAATATCGCCGGCTTTCAGATAGCCGACCTGCTCGCCCATACAAGTCGGTGCGAGGTCTTGCGCGAACACGATCGCTGGGAGAAGCCCATACGCCCGTTCGCAGAGCAACTGTTGCCGGTGTTAGCCGAAAAGTACGATCGTTCGGGCACCCGCAACTGGGGCAAAAAACTTCTCGAATAAGAAAAAAGGGCCCCGAAGGACCCTCCGATGGCTAATGCCACCCACCTCCGCGATCGCGGATTACAGGTATTATCGACCAATAAGGCTACGAAGTCAATCTTGAGTACCACGATGCCATCCCCCCGCGCCTGGATCAAGCACCTCCGACCCGCCGAGTTCATCGAGGGCGTCTTCGCCATCCAGAACAACCAGCTCGCCCAGACCAAGGGCGGCAAGCCTTACATCAAGTGCCTGCTCGCTGACAAGACCGGCCGAACCGCCGGCCGGATGTGGAACGTGCCCGACGGCCTGCACCAGCGCCTGCCCGTCGACGGCTTCGTCCGCGTCGAGGGCCAATCCCAAGCCTATCAGGGCCAGATGCAGATCATCATCAACCGGATGGAGGCCTATGACCCCTCCGCCGATGAACTGACCGAACTGCTGCCCAGCACCGAACGCGACGTCGATCAGATGTTCCGCGAACTGCTGGGCCTGCTCCAGTCGATCGAAGACCCCGCCGTCCGCGCCCTCCGCGACGCCTACCTCGGCGACGGCGACCTGATGGACAAGCTCTGCCAGGCACCCGCCGCCACGGCGCTGCACCACGCGTTTCTCGGCGGGCTGCTCGAACACACCCTCACCCTCATGCAGGCCGCCGACCGCCTGCTGCCGCTGTACCCGCAGCTGTCCCGCGACGTGATCCTCTTTGGCCTGTTCCTCCACGACCTGGGCAAGACACGCGAGCTGCACTGGAAGCGCGGCTTCAGCTACTCCGACGAGGGCCAGCTCGTCGGCCACATCGCCCGCGGCGTCACCATGCTCCACGACAAGCTCGCCGAGGTCCGCCAGGCCGCCAACGACGACGACGGCCTGTTCCACGGGGACGCCCCGCCCGACATCCCCGACCCGCTCGTGCACGTGCTCGAACACATCATCCTCTCCCACCACGGCCAGCCCGAGTTCGGCGCCGCCAAACTCCCCAGCACCCCCGAAGCCATCTTCATCTCCGGCCTGGACAACCTCGACGCCAAGATCAACCTGTCCCTCGGCGAATGCTGCCGCGACGCCCCCAACGAGGACGAGCAGCAGTCGGGCAACTTCACCGAGAAAATCTGGGCCCTGGGCACCCGCCTCTATCGCCCTGACCCAACGGCAGGTTCTACCGACTAGCCGCGCGGCATCGACCGATTCTGGTGGCACAGGCGTCCCGCCTGTGTGTGCCGCGGAAGCGGCAACGGGCTCCGCCGACCTGACGATCGACCACGGATCACACGCCCTGCTGCCCCACCAGCATGACCTGCCGCGGTACAATCAACCGATGGCCACTCGCCAATCACACTTCGCAGGGACGGCCAACCCATCGGCCCCACACCCGGACCCGCGGGTTGCCGAAGCCCTGCGTGCCATGAACGAGTTTGAGTATCAGGACGAGAACGGCGTTGATCTCACGCTGATCGAATGGATGCTCCGGCTGAGTCCCGAACAGCGGATCCGTCAAGGTGATGCCGGTGCTCGCGAACACCAACGCATCCAGAGGTCGGCCCAACGTGTGCGATGAAGCAGCGAGCGAGTTCGAGCCCGTCGTCAAAACCTTGCTGGAGCACAAGGTCGAATTCATCATCATCGGCGGCCGCGCGGAGCAGCTCATGGGCAGCCCACGCATCACCCACGACAGCGACGTCTGCTATCGCCGCACACCGGAGAACATCGACCGCGTCATCGCGGCCTTGAAGCAGCTCAACGCGAAGCTTCGACTGCCCAAGAACCAGACCCTGCCGCTGGACCTCCATCCCACCACATTCAAGAACACGATCAACTTCACCTTCATGACCGACGTGGGTCCGCTCGACATCCTCGGCATCGTCGAACCCATCGGCGACTACGACGCGTTGCTCCCGAGAGCCGAGCATCACCCCGCCTTCGACCGCACCCTCGCCACCATCTCCCTCGACGACCTCATCCGCGTCAAGCAGCACATCAAGCGCGGCAAAGACAGCGAGTCGATGTATCAACTGCTCGCGATTAAACGCCTGCGCGAAGAAGGTAGTATCTGACGGATGGACCAGCGGGGCCAAACCATTCAGATCTTCTGCCCGCGAGGCGAGCCACGCGGGGTGCGGATCGCGGAGATCACCACACGCATAGTCCAGGCGGCGGTCGTGCCGCGGTCGAAGCTGGACCAGGCCTTGCCCCGCGACGAGTTCACGGGTGTTGGTATCTACTTCCTCTTCGGCGAGTCCGATGAAGGCGAGCCGATGGTTTATATCGGTGAAGCGGATAATTGCGCGACTCGGCTGAAGCAGCACCACCAGAGCAAGGACTTCTGGAACACCGCCGTCGTCATCGGCTCACGGACCGGCAGCCTGACCAAGGCCCACGCTCGGCTGCTGGAGTTCATCGCGATCCAGCGTGCCGGCACGGCGGGACGCTACCAACTCGACAACGGCAACGCCGGTTCCGAGCCGCCGATCCCGGAGTGGATGCAGGCCGACGTGATGGAGGTGTTCGAGACGGCCGAGACGTTGTTGAGCGCACTTGCCTTCCCTCTGTTCGAAAACAAACCATCGAAGAAGCCATCATCCGGTACGGCCAATGATGGATCGTCTCGGCTGTTCTATTGCACCGACCGCGGCATCAACGCTCGTGCGGTGTATACCGAAGATGGATTGACTGTGCTTAAGGGCTCCACCGGCCGGCTCGATGCCGTTCCTTCATTCAGTGGAAATCATTCACAGCCTCGGCGTCGCGCACGCCTGATCGATGATGGCGTACTTGTTGAATAGGATGGTGTTCTCGTTCTGACACGCGACGAATCGTTCAGCAGTCCGAGTGCTGCCGCAAACGTCTTGATGGGCGGTACAGGCAACGGCTGGCTCGCTTGGAAGGATGCGGAAGGCCGCACGCTGCACGAACGGTATCGCGCTCAAGCGGACGATTGAAAGGGTACCAGTCGCTCACGGCGTCTGGGCGTCTGCCGCCGCGGGCGGGGTGGCGTCGCCAACGGTGCCGTCGTCCACCTTCCCCAAAACCTCCGGCAGGTCGATGCCTGCCTGCTGGGCTAACTCGTGCATCGGGGGCAGGGACCCGATCAGCGAACGCATGAACCGGGCGGTGGAGCCGTCGGCTTCACCGTCCGGGCCCGTACCGCCGCCGTCCCAGACCGTGATCTTGTCGATCTTGAGGTTCTGGATGGCCTTGACCTGCTCGGCGACCAGCTGCGGCAGCTGCTCGATGATCAGCAGCGACGCGGCCAGCTCCTTCCGCTCGCCGCAGGCCCGCATCAGCGCCTGGTAACCCTCGGCCTTGCCGGCCAGGACCTTCTGCACGCCCTCGGCCTCGGCCGTGTACTTCGCCAGCACCGCGTCCGCCTCACCGCGGGCGATCCGCCGACGCTTCTCGGCCTCGGCCTCGGCGGTGATCTCGACCTGCTGCCGCTCGATCATCTCCTTGGCGATGACCTCCTTCTCCATCCGGGCCAGCTCCTGCTGCTTCTCGGCCATCAGCACGTCCCGCCTCGCCTCGGCCATCGCGACCTCACCCCGCCGGGCCGCCTCGGCCTGCCGCTCGTCCAGCGTCGCCTCGTAGTCGGCGATCTGAGCCTTGGACTGGTTCTCGCCCTCCACCGCGCCGGCCTCGTACTGCGCGACCTTCACCCGCTGCTCGGCCTCGGCATGCTTGGAACCCTGCACCGTCAGCGCCTGCTGCTCGGCAATCGCCACCTCCTGCGCCCGCCGCGCCTCGGCCTCGCCGGCAATGCCCTGCGCCTCCAACTCCGCGACGCTGATCCGCTGCTGCCGCTCGGCCTCCTTCTGGCCGATGTCGCTCTGGGCCTTCTGATTCGCAACCTCGATCTGCATCTCCCGCTGCGCGGTCGTCGTGCCGATCGAGCCCTGACGCTCCGCCTGGGCCGTATCCACCCGCGCCTGGTTAATCGCCTCGGCGGCGGCCTTCTGACCCAATGCGTCGATATAACCCGACTCATCCGTGATGTCACGGATATTCACATTGATCATTTCGAGCCCAATCTTGTTGAGTTCGAAATTCACATTTTTGTTGACCAGATCTAGAAATCGTTCACGGTCCTGGTTGATCTCTTCGATCGTCAGCATCGCAATGACCAGACGCATCTGACCGAGGATGATGTCGCGGGCGTTGCCGGCGATCTCCTGCTCGCGAAGGCCGAGCAAACGCTCGGCGGCGTTATTCATGATCGCCGGCTCAGTGCTCACCGCTACCGTGAACGTGCTGGGCACCCCGACGCGGATGTTCTTCTTGGACAGCGCCGACGCCAGATCGATATCGATCGTCATCGGCTCCAGCGACAGGTACGTGTAATCCTGCAGCACCGGCAGGACGAACGTCGCCCCCGAATGCACCAGCTTGGACCGCTGCTTGCCCCCCGCCCGGCCGTAGACCACGAGAATTCGGTTGGGCGGGCACTTCTTGTACCGGTTCACAAAAACCAGGAACACCGCCGCGAGCACGGCGACGACGATGATCGCGAGGATCACCGTGCCAAACCCGGCGAAGTCGAGGACCTGGGCGAGGATGGGGTGGGGCATGTTTAAGTTCCGGAAGGGGATCGTCATTTGGTTTCAGACAGGATGACAGGATTCACAGGATTGACAGGATCAGATGATGGTTGAGGTTGAGATCGTGTGTCACGCAACCTCTTTTTAGATCCTGTGTATCCTGTTAATCCTGTCAAACATCGGACTCCGGCTGCTCGACCAGCGGCTCAACGATGAGCACGCCGTCGTCGCGAACGTCGCTGACGCGGACGTCGGTGAACTCGGATAGCCTGCCCGCCTCAGGGGTGCCGCGGGCCTCGCGGATCATGGTGGTGCCGCTGACATCGACTCGCACCTTGCCGCCGCCGCCATCGGGGATGGTCATATAGACGGTGCCGGTCCGGCCGACCGCGGTTTGCAGGTCGGTGGTGGGCTCGTGGGCGAGCTTCTGCATCCCGAATAGCAGCCCCGCCGAGAGCAGCATCATCGCCCCGCCGAACCCTACCGCGAGCAGTGCCGACACGGGGTCCGACAGCCGCCAGTCCAGTTGGGCGACCAGCCCCATCCAGCCGGTGCCCATGATGAAGGCGGTGATGGACAAAAACGACAGCAGGCCGAAGTCGCCGCCATCGCCCAGGTCCGCGTCGAAATCCAGCTCCTCGCCGATGCCGAAGATGAGACCCAGGCCCAAGCGAAGAAGGAACAGCCCGGTCCCAATCAGCGCGAGCACCGCGTAGATGATCGCGTCCACGCCCGCGATCTCCCGCAGCTCGACGAAGTTCAGCACCAACCGAATCGCATCCCACACGCCCGCAGTATGACATCTTCCGCCGCCGACCCGGGTCGAACCGGCCCGCAGCCCCACTGACGCGGCAAACACCCGAGCGATCCGCCAGTCGAACGATGAATCCTCTTGATTGTTGGACGTTAACTGATATCGTATAACAATGACTGCGGCAGCGACCCCTTCAGCCACCACGCAAGCGGACCTCGCCGCCAAGGTCGGGCTGTCGGTCATGACGGTGCACCGCGCGTTGACCGGCCATCCGCATGTCGCCGACCGCACCCGCCGCAGGGTGCAGGACGCGGCGAAGCAGATCGGTTACCGCGTCAACACCGCCGCACGCACGACCCGCACCGGTCGGTTTGGGGCGATCGCCCTGCTGCAGGGCACCCGTGACGGCCGCAGCTCGCTTCCGCAGCAGCTGCTGGACGGCATCCAGGTCGCCGCGTCCGAGCGGGAGGTGAACCTGATGCTCGTCAAGTACTCCGACGAGCGGTTGACTGACCCGGCGTACGTGCCGCGGATGCTCCGCGAGGTCGCCAGCGATGGCCTGCTGATTGACTACACCCACGGCATCCCCCAAAGGATGCTCGACCTGATCCGCAAGACGCAAACGCCCGCGGTCTGGATCAACTCCAAGCAGGCCCACGATTGCGTCCACCCGGATGACTACCAAGCTGGCCGCGACGCCACCGCCCACCTCGCGGGGTTGGGCCACCGTGACATCGCCTACGCCGACTTCACCCACGGTTCGGCGTTTCCCAATCCGCATTACAGCTCGATCGATCGCCTCAGCGGGTATCTGGACGAGATGGCCGACCGTGGCTTTGCCCACCGGGTCATCAGGGCCGAGGGCGAGATCGACATCGCCGGCGGACGTCGGCAGTCGTTGCCGATGGAACTGCTGGGCGCGGCGGATCGGCCCACGGCGGTGATCTGCTTTGGTTCGACCACGGCGGCGGGCTTCTACCACGCGGCCTACCGACTGCGGCTGGACATCCCGGGGCAGCTGTCGCTGGTGCTGTTCGGCAACGAGCCCGAGACCACGCTGATCCCGGTGCCGACGTCGATGATCGTGCCGTACCACGAGATCGGGCGCCGGGCCGTGTCGATGCTCTGCGACAAGATCGCCACGCCCCCGGAACAGCTTGAACCACTGAGCCTGCCGTTCTCAGAATTCGCCGGGGCATCCGCAGGCCCGCCCGCTGACTTCGATCACCCCACGCCGGCTTGACCGGCCGACTTCCCTGTTGTGTCGCCGTGACGCACCGCTTCGATCCCCCGGTTCTGTTCTCAAGGAGAAACCATGCTCACCCCCCGCCCCACAGCCCTCACCGCCGCCGCGATCGCCTCGTCGATGCTGCTGGCCCCGTGTTCGGACGCCGCCATCCTCGTCCAGTACGGATTTACCGGCGACTCCGACGCTCCGACCACCGAGGCCGCCGGCCTGGACGCCACCGATCTGACCTCCACCGGCATCAGCAGCCTTGGCTACTCCAACAACGCGACGGGCTCGGCCACCGGTGCCCCCGCCCGGATCGGCGCGGGCATGAACACGTTCAGCGACGGTCAGGACCAGGACAACTTCTTCTCCTTCACCGTCACCCCCGACGCGGGTTCGATCACCGTCGAGTCGCTGGACTTCGACTACAACCGCTCTGCGAGCAACAGCGCGTCGATCTGGTTCTTGCAGACCGGTGTCGACGGCTTCGGGTCCGACGACAGTAACAACGTCAAAGGCGTTGGCGTCGCGGCTAACGGCGAGGGCTCGCTCACCACGACCAGCGCCAACTCAGCGTCGATCGTGTTCGACACCCCGCTGTCGATCAGCGGTGCCACCGAGTTCCGCCTCTACCTGGCCCGGGCCGGCGGCAGCGGCAGCGCTCTGGCGATCGACGACATCACCCTCAACGGCGTGATCCCCGAGCCCGCGTCGCTCGCCCTACTCGCCGCCGGTGGGCTGTGCCTGCTGCCGCGTCGGCGCCGATGACTCGAAAACCCATTGTCTCGTCACGCCGCCCGACGGCGGCTTGACGGTTTACGCCCGGACCATTCGGGCCCCGTGTCACCCTCAAGGTTTGGCCGATGACCCGTCAATCGCTGCGAGCGTTCACGCTGATCGAGTTGCTGGTCGTGATCAGCATCATCGCCTTGTTGATGGCCCTGCTGCTGCCCGCACTGACGGCGGCCCGGGGTGCGGCGCGGCAGGCGGTCTGTATGTCCAACACTCGGCAGCTGATCATTGCCCAGACCAGTTACGCCGGCGACAACCGCGCGACCTACCGGCCGCCGTGGTGGCAGGATCGCACCAGCACACGTCGATGGCAGGAGTGGCATGGGCACTTGGTGGACCTGCAGTACATCCAGGCAGGCAACGCCCTATCGCAGTACAACAACGAGAACGCGATCCCCGAGGTCTACGTCTGCCCCGACGCCGAGAACGCTGCGAGCAATCTGGACCGGCCATGGAAGATGTCCGCCGCGAAGTTCAACGACAACGGCAGGGCTTGGGTCGCGTACATGATGCACGAGGGACTCATGGGGCAGGGAACCATCGGCGGCTCCGGCGGTCGGTGGACGCAGATGAACGAGGTCGATGGCGATTGGCTGCTATTCGCTGAGAAGATCGACCGAAGCTACCCCGGCGGTTGGCTCAACAACGCGGAGACGCATGTCCGCGGCATGCAGGGCTACCGCAACCCCCAAGACTTCCTGACACTTGAATATCTCACGCGGCGACACCGCAGCGACATGCAGAATGTCGGTCGAATCGATGGCAGCACCAGCGCCGTGAGCCGCGAAGAGTTCCAGGATGCCGTCAATCGGCGCGGTCAGAACTTCTATCGTGACTTGCCGTGATCGCGATAGGTTCTTCCGCCTGACCCTGGAAGGCTTCCGTTCACGCAGATGGTTCACACAAACTTCAGCCGCCGGGCCGCGTACATCGTCATCCGCAGGAGGATCACGCCGCTGCGCCAGCGGGCGATGTTGGTGTCGCCGTAGGTCCGGGCCTGGTAGCGGATGGGCATGTCGATGATCTTGCGGTTGAGCTTGGCGGCGCCGAAGAGCAGGTCGAAGTCGCCGAACGGGTCGAAGTCGCCGAAGTAAGCGCGGTTGTCGGCCACCTGCTGATAGTCCTCGCGGGAGAGCACCTTGGTGCCGCAGAGCGTGTCCTTGATCGGCTGGCCCAGCAGCCAGGAGAACGCGAGCGAAAACGCCTTGTTGCCCAGCAGGTTGAAGAACCGCATGGCCTGATCCTGCATGGGATAGACCAGGCGGACGCCGTTGATGAACTCGCCCGTGCCGTCGCGCCAGGCTTGATAGAACCGCGGTAAATCTTCCGGGGGGACGGTCATGTCGGCGTCGAGGATCATCAGCACCCCGCCGGTGGCGGCGGCGAAGCCCTTGCGGACGGCGTCGCCCTTGCCCCTGCCGTCCTGCTGCATACACCGCAGGCCCGCGCCCCAGTCCGGTCGATCGGCAACGGCCTGCTGGATGACCGGCCAGGTGTCGTCGCTGGAGTTGCCCTCCACGAAGATCAGTTCGGTCCCCGCTCCCATCTGCGGGGTGCGCTGGATGATCTGGTCGATGTTGCCCGCCTCGTTGCGGGCCGCGACGATGACGCTGACGACGGGCTCCCCCGGAAGCTCCTCGTGGTGTTCCATGGCGATGCGGGAGGGCGGCACCGGCTTGGGCCGGGCGACGAACAGGTTGGTCAGCGCCAGGTGTTTGAACGGCCAGAGTTTGACCAGTACGCGGTTGCACAGTGGGGCGATGACCGGCGTGCCCAACGGCCAGAGCACCTCGCGTTCGTGCCGCAGCTTTTCGAAGCTGGACAGGTCCATGAGGTTGACCACGTCGTCGGGCGCCAGCCAGTTGAGCCCGAGGGTCGGCCGGGCAAGGTTGGCCTTGGCGGCGAGTCGCAGCGGCGGTTCCCAGAGCCGGCTGTAGGTGTTGAGCACCAGCCGGGTGTGCGGGCCGACCATCGGGCCCAGCTGCTGCAGCACGCGCTGCACGTCGTACAGCTCGTTGATCAGGTCCGACATGACCACCACATCCAGCGGCTGGTCGGCGTCGGGCACGCCCGCCTCACGCAGCTGGTCGACGGTCAGTTCGTGCACGTCGGCGGCGACAAAGTGCAGCGACGGGTCGTCGGCATGCCGGTCCCGGGCCGCCGTAACCATGTCCGGCGACAGGTCCACGCCGATGCCCAGGCTCGGGCGCAAGGCGGCGAGCAGGTCGCCGCGGGCGCAGCCCAGTTCGAGGACGCGCCGGCCCGGCGGGATGTGGTGCTGGTAGAGGCGGAGCAGGCGTTTCTGGTAGGCGCTGCCGAGGTAGCGCTTGGACGTGCGATGGCGTAGCAGCCGGGCGGCCCGGCCCAGCGCGGCCTGCTGGTGGCCGGTGTAGGCGGCGTGCATCGGGTCGTGCAACGGGGCCGGTGCCGGGGACGGGGGCGTTTCCGGGGACGCTTCCGGGGGCGGGGCGTCGGGGGTCGGGCGTCGGGGCGCGTGAGACATCGCGGGTGTGGCGGTCAGGGCAAGGCGTCGGGGCGGGCGGTGGCCGGGTCGGCGGGGGCCGGTGCGGCGGCGGGACCATACCCCCGCACGATCCGCCAGAGCGTCACCATACCCGCGGCCCCCAGGATGTAGATCAGCGGGACCAGCGGGATGAGGAACCGTCCGCCCGCCGAGTAGGTCGCGATGACCGGCAGGTGGTTGATCAGCAGCAGGACCCAGCAGACGGCCAGGACGGTGGTGGCCGCCTGTGGGAAGCAAGCGGTGGGGAACACGTTGCTTTGGGCGCTGCGGGCAAGTCTCTCCTGCGGTCGGGCCCCGGCTTCTCGGGCACGGCCAGTCCGCCTGAGACGGCGCTGTGGCACCGATCTGGCCCCGCCCCGCCAAGCTGCCGGCAGAGTCACCAGGCCCACGAGCGTCAGGAACAGCGCGACCACCGACCACGGCCCGATCCACATCTGCACCGGCCGCATCAGCATCAGCCAGGGCAGGTTCCGCCAGTTTTCCAGCGCCCAGGCCTTGGCGATGTGCTGGCCGTACCGGGCCCGCTCGCGCTCCCAGACGATCGGCTCGGCCTGCTGGGCGCGGAGCTCGGCGTCGATCGGGGCGAACAGCTCGCTGGGGTCGTGGTAGTACCACACCCCGACCAGGTCCCGATGCAGCGCTTCGTCGGAGTACCCGCCGGGCAGCGAGATGCCGCCCTGCGTGCCCAGCGGCATGAACGCGTCGAGCAGCAGGCAGTTGCGGATGGCCCAGGGGCTGTAGATGAGCAGGGCGAGCAGCAGGACGGTGAAGGCACGAAGGCACGAAGGCATGAAGGCACGAAGGCGAGAACTACCAGCACTCGCTCCCGCTGGGTTTGACCCTTCGTGCCTTCGTGCCTGTGTGCCTTCGTGCCTCCAGAACACCACCCCCACGACCACCGCCAACGGCACGAGCCACAGCACGAAGATCGTTCGGAACAGCAGCATCACCCCCAGCAGCACGCCCAGCAGGATCACGTCCCGCCACTGGCGGAACTCCGCCAGCCGGACCAGTTGCCAAGCCAGCAGCACGATCATCAACAGCACCGGTCCCTCGGTCATGGTCCAGCCGACGTACCGCTTGAGGGCCGGGTCGATCACGCCCAGCACGCCCACGATGATCGCCGCCGAGCCCGCGATCCGCCACGCGAGTGCGACGGCGAGGGTCACCGCCAGCGCGATGAGCCCGGCGTTGATCACGCGGAAGACGATGAAGTGCCTGCCGACGGTCTGGTAGATCGCCGCGAGGACCAGCGGCAGGCCCGGCGGGCGGAAGGCGGTGGGGGCGTAGCGGTCGGGCTTGGGGGTCCAGTGGCCGCCGCCGTGGTCATCCATGAAGATGTTGCGGTAGTCGCTGTTCAGCGGGATGTACGGCTCATAGGGGGCGCGGAATGCTGGATCGCCCCAGTTGTGGCCGAAGCCGCGGCCCGCGACGAGGTTGAAGGCAATGGAGTCGTAATCGACCGCGTCGCCGTGGTCCTTGGGCGGGTGGTGGCCCCAGAACTGCGCCACGAACAGCAAGTGGACCGCCCAGAGCAGCAGGAAGTACACCAGCAGAAGGCGGAGGCGTCGAGTCATGACAGCGGCGGGGCCGCTGGCGAAGCGTAATGCGGCGAGGGGAAAAGAAAAAACCCGCGCTACGACACGAGGTCGTAGCACGGGCTTCCGGGGGTAATCTCAGGCCGAGGCAGCGGCTGCTGCTACCGACACGAGGGATAATAGCACCTCACTCATCCGGGACAACCCCTAATTCGCAGATTTTGCGTTTTTTTTCTGTGAGCAGCATTGCACCGGCCGCCAGATGCCGATAAGGGCTATACTTGTGTCGTCCGGGGTATGACCGGGATGCAGCACGTGGCGTGCGGCGGCGTGTGTCGCCCGGCCTGCTGTCGGTGCAATGATGAGCCGATATCGCGTTCGCGAACGGCTGTGCATCGTGAGACGAGTTCCGCCGTGTGGGTGCCGACCGATCGGATCGGGACGCGATCCGCCGGCCGATGGGGAGCCGAGGGCTGCCCGACTGCTCGTGCGAGCGGTGGGGCGGCAAGCGAGCCGAATGACCGTCGCTCTTCCGCGATTCGAGCGGGGCCAGCGTGTGGTCCACGCGTCCAAACCCCAATGGGGCACGGGCGTCGTGAAACACGCCGCCACGATCACCCACCACGGGCAGCCTGCCCAACGGCTGCGCGTGTGCTTTGCCAATCACGCCACCGTGATGCTCAACACCGCCGTCGCCGCGCTGAGGCCCGCGCGTGAAGGCCAAGCCATCGGTTCCCAGGCCTCGACCGGAGAATTAACCGACATGTCCGCATCCACTTCCACCGCAACCGCTCACAAGGGTTGGCTCGATGAACTCGAAGGCCACGGCGGCCGAGGCCAGGAGCTCTGGGAACTGCCCCACGAGTTGTCCGACGCCTTCCTCACCCTCGAGCAGCGCCTCGAGAACACGCTGAGGACCTTCCGCTTCAAACCCACCGACGGCACGCTGTTCGAATGGGCCGTGATCCAGACCGGCCTGGATGACCCGCTGACCAAGTACCCCCGCGTTGAGCTGGAGCAGGCCTTCGCCCGCTACGCCCGGGACCGCGACAACCACCTGTTCGACCTGGTCCGCCAGCTCAAACGGGAGGACAAGCTGCCGTGGCTCCGCAAGCTTGCCCAGAAGCTGCGTCACCCGCAGGCCCGCGGGACGCTCGAGAAAGCGATCCGAGCCTAAAACCACGCCCTCAGGGGTGGGGCGGTTGGCCTAGGCGTCCCGCCTCTGGTTGCCGCGTCAGCGGCAAAGCTACGCTCCTCCCATGCCCGCCCCCGACGACGACGCCACCGAGGTGCTCCGGCTCCGGCAGGAGCTGCGTGAGCACAACCGGCGGTACTTCGTCGATGCCCAACCCACCGTCAGCGACGTCCAGTACGACGCCATGCTCGCCCGGCTGGCCCAGCTGGAGCAGCAGCACCCCGAGCTTCACGACCCCGATTCGCCGACCCAGCGTGTCGGCGGCGACCCGACCAGCGGCTTCGCGACCGTCGAGCACACCCGCCCGATGCTGTCGATCGACAACACCTACAGCCGCCAAGAACTGCTCGCCTGGTACACCCGCACCGCCAAGGCCATCGCACCGGCGAATGTGGCTGAAGACGACGACGCCTCGCTCGACGCCGGTCCTGAGCCAGGCGAAGGGGCGGGTGACGCCGATCCCACGGACGCCTCAAACGCCCTGCCGGAGCTCACCCTCACGCTCGAACCCAAGGTCGACGGCGTCGCACTGGCCCTGCGTTACGAGCACGGCCGACTGACCCACGCGATCACCCGCGGCGACGGCACCGCCGGCGACGACATCACCGCCAACGCCCGGACCCTCCGGTCCATCCCGCTGACCCTCACCGCCAGTGACGAGGCGACCTCGGATGACCTTCCGGGGGTCCCCGACTTCCTCGAAGTCCGCGGCGAGGTCTACATGCCCCGCCCCGTGTTCGACCGCATCAACGCCGACCGCGCCGCCGCCAAGCAGGACACCTACGCCAATCCCCGCAACCTCACCGCCGGCAACCTCAAGCAGAAAGACCCGGCCAACGTCTCGCCGGGCCTGCGCTTCGTCGCCCACGGCCGCGGTGAGATCCAGCCCGACCCGTTCACCGGCCACGCCGCGTACCTCGAGGCGCTGCGGGCCTGGGGCATCCCGGTCTCGCCGGGCGTCCGCACCGTCCGGGGCGCCGACGCGGCGTGGTCCTACATCGATGCATTCGATCGCGGCCGGCGCGACCTGGACCACGACACCGACGGCGTGGTCGTCAAAGTCGACCATTACGCCCTGCAGGACCGCCTGGGGGCTCGCAGCAAGAGCCCCCGCTGGTGCATCGCCTACAAGTTCGCCGCCGAGCAGGCCACCACGCAGCTGATCGCGGTCGAGCCGATGGTCGGCAAGAACGGCCGGATCACCCCGCGGGCCCGGATGGAGCCGGTCTTCCTGGCGGGCACCACGGTGCAGCACGCGACAGTCCACAACTGGGGCAATGTCCGCCGCTTGGACCTGCACATCGGGGACACCGTCCGCATCGAGAAGGCCGGCGAAATCATCCCGCAGATCATCGAAGCCCTGCCCGACCAGCGGCCCGGCGACGCCACGCCCATCGAGCCACCCGCGACCTGTCCAAGCTGCGACACGCCGGTGGTGCTTGAGTCCGACGGCCAGGTCCACGAGGACCCCGCCGCCGTCGCCCCGACCGACGAGACCGGCCGATACTGCCCCAACCCGCAGTGCCCGACGCAGCTTCGCGAACGGCTCAAGTGGTTCGCCGCTCGCGGCCAGATGGACATCGACGGCTTGGGGGACAAGTCCGTCGAACAGCTCGCCGACGCCGGGCTGCTGCACAGCTTCGCCGATGTCTACCGGTTGCACGAGCACCGCGAGGCGATCCTTGCGCTGGACCGCATGGCCGAGAAGAAGGTCGACAACCTGCTCGCCGGGATCGGGGCCAGCAAGTCGCGTCGGCTGGCCCGCGTGCTCGCCGGGCTGGGCGTGCGGCACGTCGGCGGCACCAGCGCCCGGCTGTTTGCCCAGCACTTCGGCAGCGCCGACGCCCTGACCGCCGCCTCACTCGAACAACTGGAAGCCATCGACGGCATCGGCCCGATCACCGCCGAATCGCTGCACGCCTTCCTCGCCTCCGACGCCGGGCGGCAGGTCCTCGCCGACTTGGCAGAGGCCGGCGTGGACCTCACCGAACAAAAGATAGCCGCCGACCAGGCCGCCGCCGAGAGCCCCTTCGCCGGCAAGACCGTGGTCATCACCGGCACGCTCGAAGCCTTCGGCCGCGACGAGCTCAAGCAGCGGCTCACCGCCCTGGGCGCCAAGGTCAGCAGCAGCGTCAGCGGCAAGACCGACCTGCTGATCGCCGGCGAGAAAGCCGGCAGCAAGCTGACGAAAGCGCAGTCGCTCGACGTCGATGTCTGGGACGAGGCTCAACTGCAAGCCGCACTGCCTGACGGCTAAAGCCCGGGGATGGCCGTCCCCGGGCTTTAGAATGATGCCATGCCCCCGATGCTCGCCGAGATCCACGCGAAGCTGCCCCAGATCGAGGCGCTGTGCCGAAAGCACCACGTCCTGAGCCTGGGCGTCTTCGGCTCCGCGACTCGCGAGGACTTCGACCCCGCGACCAGCGACCTCGATTTCGTGGTGGTGCATCAGGACGACCATCCGGATTACGAGCCGTTCGTCGACTTCTTTGATTTGATGGCGGACCTGCGAAACCTTTTTCATCGGCAGGTCGATCTGTTCGACCGCGTTGCCGCGACGAACGAGCGATTGATCCGGGTGGTCGATCAAAACACTACCGTGCTCTTCCATGCCACCCAATCGCGACCCGCTGATCCTGCTGCAGCACATGCGTGAGCGTTTGACGTATTTGCTGGACAATCGCAGTCAACTGCTGACCGACCTGCCGGAACACCGAACACTCCGCACGGTCGAGCGGGAATTGCAGATCGTGGGCGAGGCGCTTTACCAGTTGGAACGCATCGATCCCACGCTCGCCGCACGGTTCGATGGGCATCGGCGGATCATCGACATGCGGCATGTGCTTGTTCATGGTTACGACATCGTCAAGCTCGACCGGCTGATCATGGTGCTGGCACATCACATCGAGCCGCTGCACCAGCAGGTCATCGAATTGATGCGGGAGCTGGAAGGCCACACAAATGTCGAGGAGTCGCACGATGCCTGAGAACCCCGCCATCGTCTTCGACTTCGACGGCGTCATCGTCGACTCCGAGCGGCTGCACCACGAGGCGTTTCTGGCGGTGGGGGCGGCGCTGGGTGTGTCGTTTGACTATGCCGCGTACCAGCGGGACTTCATCGGGTTTGACGACCGCGACGCGCTGCGGGCGATGCTGCGGATGAGCCGTGGCCTGCCGCCGACGCCTGCGGGCAGTGCGGCGCCGCCGGTGATGAGCGATGAGGACGAGGCGCAGGTCGAGCGGTGGGTCGGGGACAAGGCTCTGGCGTTCGAGGCGATGACCCGGGAGCGGTCGCCGCAGGAACTGGCGTTGCCCGGGGCGGTCGAACTGATCGACGCGGCGCGGGACGCCGGTTGGCCGATCGCGATCGCCAGTGGGGCCAGCCGGCGGGACATCGACCTGATGCTTGGCGTGCTGAAGATCGCCGATCGTTTTGAGGTGATCGTCAGCGCTGATGATGTCGAGCGGTCTAAACCGGATCCGGCCAGCTACACGCGGGCGGTGGAGCAACTGGGCGTAGTCCCGGCGCAGACCTTGGCCATCGAGGACACCGCAGCGGGCATCCGCTCGGCTAAGGCGGCGGGCCTGACGGTGTTGGGCATTCGGACCACCAGCCCGGCCGCCGCGCTGCGGCAGGCCGACGCGGTCCGCGACTCCCTGCGGGGGGCGACGCTGGAGGACTTGCGAGATCTGCTGTCGGCGTCATGACCCCCGGCCTGCAGGGGTATTCTTACAGTGCCCGCCATGACGCCCCCCGCTGATGTTCAAACGCTGCAGGAGCGACTCAAGCCTCTGGCCGTCGCGGCGACCGAAGATGGTTCGATCGCTATCAACGTCCCTGCTCCGGGCATCTTTCGCGGTACGTTTGGTCTTGGCATCTTCGGCCCGCTGATGCTCCTCGTGCCGGTCTTCATCCTCTTTCGCAGCGGCGTCGGCTGGTCGGGCCTGAGCCTTGGCGTCCAGCTCTGGCTGATCTTTCTGGCCGCAGTTGCCTTGGCCATGATCCTGGTCAGCCAGGACTGGGGCCGGGCCGCGGCCCGCTTCACGCTGGATCCCGCCGGAGCGGTGCGGGTGTTGCGGGGCGGACTCTGGACCCGCCGGCGCTCTTACGCAGCGGGCGAACTGGCCGCAGAGGTCACCGAAGCGCCGATCACCGCGAGCAACAAGGCCCTGCACCGCCTGACGCTGACCCGCCCCCAAGGCACCGCGAAACCCCGTCCGTGGCACCTGCTGATGGGCCGGCCCGAGCCGCTGCTCGAGCGACTGGCCGCCACGCTTCGGGATCACAATCAGCATCCCCAGGCCGCCATCCCCGCGTGAGTCGATCCCATGGACCGTGAGCAGTCGTTCGGCGTCGTGCCCTTCCGTCACATCGAGGATCGCGTCGAGTTCCTGCTCGTCAAACACCGTGCGGGCCACTGGGGCTTCCCCAAAGGCCATCCCGAGGGGGATGAAACCCCACCCCAATCCGCGCTGCGGGAGCTGCTGGAGGAGACCGGCCTGGCCGCCGCATTGCTGGACGCCCCGCCGCTGGAGGAGCACTACGTGTACCGCTTCAAGGGCAGGCTCCGGAACAAGACCGTGACCTACTTCGTGGGCGAGGTCGCCGCCGAAGCGGAGGCCACGCCGCAGGAGGCCGAGGTTTCGCAACTGGCGTGGGGCGATGCGGAGGCGACGCGGCAGCGGTTGAGTTTCAAGGAAGGTCGGCGGCTGCTGGATCGGGCGCTTGAAGCGCTGTCCGGCTGAGGCCGCATGGGCCGCCGACCGGCGGACCTTGCGGTCTGTGCGGGCGCTGCGGGTCGATCCGGTGAGGTAACGGCAGGGGCCGGGGAAAGTGACGAAACGTGTGCGGCAGCCCCGGCGCGGGCGGCGGATGAATCCGAAGTTGTGAGTGTCGGTCGGCTCCTGCCGGCTGACGGAGACAGCCCAGCGGTCAGCGGCGATCAAGTCGCCGCCCCCGACCGCCGATCTGGCTCAACGTGTGGAACTTGCCTGCTCCCTCGGGGCGGGTGACTGAGGCCCTTACGCGGGCTCAGGCAAAGTCCATACGCCGCGCGGACCGTGTGTTGCGGCCCGCAACCAAGTTCAGCGTGTCCCCGCGGCGTCGCGGCACACGCACCGCATTGAGAAGGAGAAAGAAAATGTTGGCAAACACTCGTCAGAAGGGCTTCACGCTTGTGGAGATCCTGATCGTGGTCGTGATCCTCGGCATCCTCGCCGCGATCGTGATCCCCCAGTTCACCAGCGCCTCGGAGACCGCCAAGCTCTCCAGCGTCAAGAGCCAGCTGCAGACCATCCGCAGCCAGCTCGAGCTGTACCGGAATCAGCACGGCGGCGGCTACCCGGCCCTGTCCACCAACTGGGACGCCATGACGACGGAGTCCGGTGGCTTCGGTCCGTACCTGCAGGCGGCCCCGTCCAACCCGTTTGAGAACAGCACCACCGTCGGCACAGCCGCCGCGGGCGTGGGTTGGGTCTACGACTCGTCCACCGGCGCCATCCAGGCGGTGATGGAAAACGCCAAGCAAACCGAGCTCGGCGTGGATGCGGATGCTGACTTCGCCGGCTACGACGCGTAATCACTCCACCCGGACGGCCGAGGCCCAACCGCCTCGGCCGTCTTTTCATGCGCGGACCGACCGAGCCGGTCGCCGTGAGCCGGGTTCCGAGGTCCCGCCTCACCGACCGCGGCTCGCGGCAAATCCGTGGTCACAGACCCCGGCTTGCTGAAAACAGGGTCCGAAAACCCTCGCGGCCTAAGTCGGCCTCCGTTCGGACCGATCAACCTGATGACGCGGCCTTCATCCGCGAAATCCACGGACACCCCCCATGCGCTCCAGCTCCTACCTCAACACCGTCCTGACCGTCATCGCCGTGCTGCTGGGCCTGAACCTCTGGACCGCCTGGCACGGCGGCGACTTGGCCCCGACCCCCGGAAGTCAGGCCGGCGATACCGAGGCCGCATTCGACATGCACGGTGCCAGCCCCGCCTACGCCCAAGGCATCCCCAACGCCGGGCAGCAGCGGCTGCAGATGATCCGCGAGCTCGAGCAGATCCAGACCGACCTGGCCGAGTTCCGTCAGATGTTCACCGCCGGGACCGCCCGCGTCCGCGTCGAGATGCCCGAGGCCGACGCCGCGAACTGACCCCCAAGCCGGCCCGGTCTGCTCCGCCTGAACTCACACCACCCGCACCATGCCAACCCGCACCGACCATGACGACCGCCGCCGCGCCTTCACCCTGGTGGAGGTGCTCGTGGTCGTCGCGATCATCGGGATTGCCAGCGCGATCGTCGTGCCGCGGATGCTCGAGGCCGGGACGCTCGGCGTGCAGGGCGCGGCCCGCGCGGTGGTGTCCGACGTGATGTTCGCCCAGAACGAGGCGATCGCCCACGCGCGGACGCGGCAGCTGGAGTTCGACGTCGCCGGCAACGGGTACAGCGTGCTCGACGAGTCCGACAACGTGCTCACCGCCACGTGGATCGACCACACGGCCAACAATTACCGCATCGACTTCGACGAGAACCAGCGATTCGAGGGCGTCGAGCTGATGGCGGCAGACTTCGGCGGCAACGACCGCCTCGTGTTCGACGATTTAGGGGCCCCCTCCTCGGGGGGCAGCGTCGACCTGCAATACGAATCGCACACGTTCCGCGTGTCGGTGGCGCCCTTCACGGGCCGCGTCACCGTCGAGCGGGTCACGGAGGTGGAGTAGGAGGCCATGCAGCTGTTTCCATGGCTAACGGCCGGCATGCCCATCGGGGTCGATGTCGGCGCTCACGCGGTCAAGCTGCTGCAGCTGCAGCGGCGCGGTAGCGCGCTGCGGATCGTGGACGCGCAGTGCGAACTGCTGGGCGACGAAGCCCCGGCGGTCGACCAGCCCGGCTACCACGAGGCGGTCGGCGCGGCGGCCCACCGGGCCTATGAACGCGGCGCGTTCAAGGGCAGGCACATTGTGTCCTGCCTGCCATCGAACCTGATGAACTACCGCAACGTCCGCCTGCCGCCGATGCCCAAGGCCGAGATGGACGAGGCGGTGCGGTGGGAGGCCGCCGACCGGGAACGCGCGGTGGGCGAGCCGGTGCTCAACGATTATTTCCTCAGCGGTGCGGTCCGTCAGGGCGACGACGCGAAGCAGGAGGTCATCCTGATGACCGCCGCCGTCTCCCAGGCCGAGGCCCACGTGGAAGCGCTGGCCGCGGCGGGCCTGGTGCCGGTCGCGGTCGATGCTCAGCCCGCGGCCCTGTCGCGATGCCTCGGGACCCGCCGGGCCGGACCGGACGTCGACGCGGAGCAGTCCCGGCTGATCGTCGAGATCGGCGGTGGGTCGACCCAGGTCCTGATCGACCGCGGCGACCAGGTGCTGTTCGTCAAGCAGATCAACATCGGCGGCAAGCTGATCGATGAGCGGGCCGCCGCGGCGCTGGGGCGCCCGGTTGAAGAAGTCCGCCAGCTGCGGCGAGAGATTCACACCGTCAACGCCGCCGACCTGGCCGATCCGCCGACGGTGCTGCGTGACGCCTTCGGGCCCACGGTGCTGGAGCTGGGCCGGGAGGTGCAGCTGTGCCTGCGGTACTTCACGGTGACGTTCAAACACGCCCGCCCGACGCAGCTGATGTTGCTGGGCGGTGAGGCGGCCCAGCCGTGGCTATCACCCATGCTCAGCGAGGCGGTGGGGCTGCCGACGATGGTCGTCGACCCGCTGGAGGGCATCGAGCAGACGGGCTTCGGCGAGCGGGGCGACGTCCAGCGGGTGTTGCCCGGTGGGGCGGGTGCGTGGGCTGTCGCGGCGGGGCTGTCGCTGCGGCCCGATGCGCGGATCGAACGCCGGTTCAAGGTGCGGAAGGAGGCGGCCTGATGTTGGTTGACTTCCTGCCACCGAGTTTCCGCAAAAGACAACTACGCCGTCGTCGGCAGGTCCGCCAGCGGATCGAGCTGGTCGTGGTGGGCTGCATCATCGCCGTGATCTGGGCCGGCCAGCGTGGCCGGGTGATGGTCCTGCAGGCGGAGGCTTCGGCGGTAGCGGAACGGGTCGAGCTCGCACAAGCCCAGCAGGCGCAGCTGCAGGATCAGGCCGACCGGGTCGAGCAGCTGGTGGCCCGTGAGCGGCTTCAGCGGGAGCTGGACCACCCGCTGCACCACACCCAGATCGTCGCGGCGATCGGCAGGGCTGTGCCCGAATCGGTCGCCTTGCGGGAGATGCGAATCACCCGAGAGAACCGCCAGCAGCAGCGAACGTTGGACCTGGAACTCCACGGCCTGGCTCCGAACGACCTTGCGGTTGCCCGGTTGGTGCAGCAGCTCTCGGCCGAACCGCTGTTCAACGGCGTCGAGCTGGACACCAGCCGTGGCGAGACGACGCAGGACGGGCTGATGGCCAGAAGTTTTCGGATGCGGCTGACTGTGTCGCTGGACCGCGACTTCATCGCCCAGGGGGTGTCCCATGCAGATTGAGAAGGACCAGTGGGCGACGCTCGCCATCGCCGGGGCGATGGTGCTCTTGGCGGCCGGGCTGCTGTGGTGGCCGACACACCGAAAGGCGGCCACGCTGCAGGCTTCGATCGACGCGGACCGGGCCGCCCTGGCCGAGGCGCCGGACACGGCGGTCCGCCATCAGCAGCTGCAGGAGCGGGCGGGCACGTTGCAACGGCGTCTGGCGGGCTATGAGCGAGAGATCGTGCCGGCGGATCGGCGGGCCGAGGTGTTGCTGAGCCTCGCCCGGGCGGTGGACGATCACCGGGTGCACGATCACACCGCGACGCACCGCCGGACGATGGCGGAGGCCGACCACGTGGTCCTGCCGATTGACCTGAGCTTCGACGCCGATTTCGATCAGGTGTACAGCCTGCTGGACGCGGTGGAGTCGCTGCCGCTGCTGGTCCGCGTGGACGGGCTGTCGCTGCGGGCCCAGGGCAGCGGCGACCGGGCCACGGTGCGAACACAGATGCAGCTGGCAGCGGTGATGCTGCCCGATGAGGAGGGACGCTGATGAATCGTCACGTGACACACCTGGTCAAGACACTCAAGTCCGACCGCAAGAAGGCCCTGCTGCTGGGGGGCATGGTGGCGGTGGGGATGCTGCTGTGGGGCAGGTTGCTGCTCAAGCAGGTCCCGCGGACGGCGACGGCGGTGCCGGACGTGGCCGCCGAGGTCAGCGGGTCGGACCTGGACCTGGAGGCGCTCGCGGCGGTGGCCGAGGGGCGGCCCGTGGTCCGGCTGGAGTTGCCCACGGCACCGGACCGCGATCTGTTTGAGATCAACCCCAGTCACTACAACCGGACCGCCGCGTCAGATAACGCGGACCTTGAACCAAACAACCGCCCCGGTGTATCCGATGACCAAGAGCAGCGGCAGTTGGCGCGACTCGCGTCGGGCCTCCGGCTGCAGAGTGTGGTGCTCGGAACGCACCCGCGAGCGATGATCAATGGTCGGATGCTCGAGGTGGGACAGCAGATTGACGGCTTCACGTTGCTGGAGCTGGACCTGCGGACCGCCGTACTTGAAATCGATGGACAGCGGGTCCGCCTTCGGATGTGAGAAAGAGCCGGTCACCGGCAAGGAGTCGACGATGTATAGCTGGGACACCAAGAAACTCGGGACAGCTTTTTTTATCGCCGCAGCGGCCGTTTGTAGCGGTCCGGCGATCGCGCAAACCGGTCCGGCTGGTTCGGATGAGGTAAGGGGCACCGACATGCCCCAGCCGCGGAGCGACGACGCACCCGACCAGACGCCGGGCCTGTTCGATGAGGAGCCCGACGTGCTGCCTGAAGACCAGCGGGTCGAGGTCGGCACGTTCGGCCAGATCGACATCACCGTCGACAACCTCGAGATCAGCCGCGTCCTGCAGCTGCTGAGCATCCAGAGCCAGCGGAACATCGTCGCTAGCCGCAACGTCAGCGGCACGGTGACCGCGTCGCTTTACGGCGTGGACTTCTACGAAGCCCTGGACGCGATCCTGCAGCCCAACGGCTACGGGTACCTCGAGCGGGGCAACTTCATCTACGTCTACACCCAAGACGAGATCAACCAGATCGAGGCGCAGGACCGCCAGCTGGAGACTCGCATCCTGCGGCTGAACTACCTCAACGCCGCCGACGCCGCCGCGTTCGTGTCCAACATGCTCTCCGAGGCCGGCTCGATCGCCGTCTCCGGTGAGGCGGGCTCGGGCTTCCAGCCGTCGGTCTCCGACGGCGGCGGCAACACCTTTGCCGACAGCGACACCCTGGTCATCCGTGACTACGAGTCCAACGTCGAGCAGATCCTCGGTGTGATCGACCAGCTGGATATCCGGCCGCGTCAGGTCATCATCGAGGCCACCGTGCTGCAGGCCCGCCTGAGCGAGAACAACGCGTTTGGTGTGGACTTCGCGATCTTCAACGACCTGGACTTCACCGACTTTGTCAACCCGCTCAACGCCGTCGACGAACTGATCGCCGGCGACGTGAGCACCGACGGCACCGGCGGCAGCGTCGTGTCGACCGTCGGCAACGTCGCCGCGGGCGACGGCGGGCTGAAGATCGGCGTGACCTCCGACGAGGCCGGCGTGTTCGTCCGGGCCTTGGACAGCGTCACCGACACCGTCGTGCTCGCCACGCCGCGGCTGACCGTCCTGGACCGCCAGCGGGCTGAGATCCTCGTCGGTGAACGCCTGGGTTACCTGTCCACGACCGTGACCGACACGTCCGAGACCCAGACCGTCGAGTTCCTGGACGTGGGCACGCAGCTGACCGTTCGGCCCTTCGTCAGTGACGACGGCTTCATCCGCATGGAGCTTCGGCCCAGCGTGTCCGACGGCGAGACCGTCGTGATCGGCACCACCGTCGTGCCCAACGAGACCACCCAGGAAATGGTCACCAACGTCATCCTCCAGTCCGGTCAGACGATCGTGCTCGGCGGCCTGTTCAAGGAAGACACGACCATCAGCCGCAACCAGGTCCCGGGCCTGGGCGACGTGCCGGTGGTGGGCCTGGCCTTCCAGGGTCAGGACGACACCGTGTCCCGCAGCGAGGTCATCTTCCTGCTGACCGCCACGATCATGGAGAACCAGACGCTCGTGGAAATGGGCGACAACGCCGAGGACCGCATTCAGCTGGCCCGTCTGGGTGCCCGGCAGGGGCTGCTGCCCTGGTCGCGGACCCGGCTGACCGCGTCGCACATGCGTGACGCCATCAGCGCCTGGGAAGAGGGTGATCGGGACCGGGCCCTGTGGAGCGTCAACGTCGCCCTGCACCTGGACCCGACGCTCGGCGACGGCCTGGAGCTGAAGCAGGAGATCACCGGCGAGCAGATCGCGTACTTCGACTACTCGCTGAACAACAGCATCTACGACGACGCCATCGCCCAGCAGGTCGGCACGCTTGGCCCGGACGAGCAGGCCGAGCCTGAGCAAGCCATGGACGCGCTGGAGGCGGCGATGGAAGCCGAGGCCGACGCCGACGAGCCCATGGACGCCGGCGGGCCGGTCGAGGAGTCGGGCGACCAGCTGGACCCCGAGGCCCCGCGGGATATCAACGACGTGGACCCGGGCGACCTGGAGCCGATGAGCTTCGACGCCCAGGAGCCGGCGATCGACATGGCCGACGCGGCCGAGGCGCTGGACGAGATCTTCGCCCAGTCGGCGCCCGAGACGGTCGCCCAGGCCGATGAGCCGCAGACCGCGGACGACGAGGCCTTCGACGCTCACCTGTGGGCCGATGAGTACAACCAGCTGGCCCCGGACGCCCAGGCCGTGGTGCAGGAAGCGACGATCACCGGCAGCGATACTGCCGAAACGCTCGCCGAGGGCCACGCCACCGACGGCGACATGGAGACCCCGGTGCGGACGTCGCTGCAGATGCTCGAGCAGCTCAACGACGAGCTGGCCGAGTACGAGGCTCGGCTGGATGACGACGCGACGCTCGAACCGATCGGCACGCTGACCGAAGTCGAAGTCAAGTGACATTGAGCGGACACGGCCGTCGGAGGGGCGGCCGTGTCCGATTACCTGTCGACCGTGGGTTAGCGCCCGCCGGTCGGCCTTTCTGGTCGATCTAAGGACCAGACACAACCCGGGGTTCAGGGCCCCATCACCCGAGGCACGACATGACGCTCTTCCTTCGTACCGCCGCGCTGCTGGTGATCGCCAGCCTGGTTCTGCTGGCTGGCGGCTGCTCCAACAACCACGACGAGTGGGTCGCCGACGGCACCAACCGCTGGCACGACATGCGCTCGGCGATGATGCTGGAGATGGCCCACAGCCAGTTCGCCAGCGGTCAGCTGGACGAAGCGGACCGGACGGTGCGGGAGGCCTCGGAGATCGACGCCGACAACCCGCAGCTCTATTTGCTGGGCGGGCGGATCGCGTTTGAACGCGGCCAGCTCGAACGGTCATTCCGCCTGTTTGAAGCGGCCACCGAGTACGGCGAGCACCTGCCAGACCCGCACTACTATCGCGGCGTGGTGCTGCAGCGCTGGCAGCAGTACGACCGGGCACTGGAGGCGTACGAGCGGGCCCTGGAGCTGCAGCCGGACAACCCGGGGAACCTGCTCGCGGTGGCCGAGATGCTCGTCTCGCTGGGCCGGATCGACGAGGCGGTCGCGCGGCTGGAAGAGAAGCTCAACTACTTCGACCAGAACGCCGGGCTGCGGGCGGGCTTGGCTCACCTGAACATGATGCAGGGCAACCCGCGTGAAGCGGCGTCGCTGTTCAACCAGGCGGCCCTGCTGGACCCCGAAGACATGCGGCTGCGGGAAGAGCTCGCGATTGCCCTGGTCGCCGCACGCGACGACGCGAACGCGACCCGGGTGCTGCGGGAGCTGCTGCGGGACCCGCAGTGGGAAGACCGCGACGATCTTCGCCGGCTGCTCGCCGCGTCGCTGGTCCGCCAGGACCGCAACACCGACGCCCGGCAGATCTATGTCGAGCTGACGCGTCGCAACCCGCATTCGGCGGAAGACTGGATCAAGCTGGGCGAGCTGGCCTGGCGGGCTGGCGACCTGGGCGGCACGCTGCAGTCGGCCAACCGGGTGGTCACGCTCGCGCCGGATCGACACGAGGGCTACCTGTTAGCCGGGATGGTCTGGCAGCGTCGCGGCCGGCTGCACGATGCGTTGCGGAACTTTGACCGGGCCGCCGACCGGGCACCCGATGACGCGACGCCGTTGATCCTGCGGGGCATTGCCTTGCAGCAGGCCGGCCGACAAGCCGCGGCGATCGATGCGTACGAGCGGGCGTTGACGCGTGAGCCCGAGGATCGACGGGCCCAGCGTCTGCTCCAGGCGTTGGTGGTCACGCCGTAACGCGACAGCGGAGCGGCATGTAAGGCAGTTCGGGGTGGCCGGCTATCCGGGGGCGGGAGGTTCGCGTGGTGCAGACGGCAGTTGAACAACAGGTCGCGCCGCAACCGGGCGTGAAGCGGTTTGCGGAGAGGCTGCGGGCCTCGGGCTTGATCCTCGCGCGGCTGGAGTCGGACGGCCGGTGTCAGGCGACGCTGGACGTGCCGCGTCCGATCGAAGCGTTGCTGAACTCGGCGCTGCTGCAAGGGGTGCTGCTGCGCGAGCGGCAGATGCTCCGCCGGGTGGAGCCCGGGGGGCGGGTGGAGGTGCTGCCGGGGCTGTGGCTGGGCTTTGTGGATACGCCCGTGAATCGCTCGCCGCTGGCGGTAGTGCCGGGCGCCGGCCGACTCCGCCGGCTGGTGGTGCTGCTGATCTCGCGGCCGTTTCTGGACAGCGAGCACTTCCTTGGCATGTGCGGGTCGGCGGGGCTGGACCACCGCGCCGCGAAGTCGCTGGTGCCGCCGGACTGCTGCGTCACACCCGCCGAGCAGCCGCGGGCGACGGCGCTGGCGGCGTGGCTCTGGGAGCAGCACGTCGAAGCGCGTCACCGCGACGGCGAGTTGCAGAGCCTCACGCTGGAGCTGGCCGAGAGCTACGAAGAGCTGAGCCTGCTGTACAAGTTCTCGACCGCGACAAGCCTCAGCGAAGACCCCCGGACGCTGCTGACCCAGGCGTGTGAGGAGCTGCAGGCGGTGGTGGGGCTGCGCTGGCTGAGCCTCCAGGTGTCCGGCGACGATCGGCTGCGGGATGTCAAGGGGCTGCACCTCTCGGAGGGCAAGCCGCCGCTGGAGCCGGCGAAGCTGCGTCGAGCGGGCCTGGACCTCATGGCGTTGGCCGACGAGCGGGACGAAGCCTGGGTCATCGACGACACATCCCGCGCCTCGATCCCCGGGCTGTCGGACCTGGGCCCGGACCTGCTGCTCGCGCCGCTGCGCGACGGCGACCAAACGGTGGGGCTGATCTTCGGCGGGCGGAAGCTCGACGGCGACGGGCTGAGCTCGGTCGATGCCAAGCTCTGCGGCACGGTGGCCGGGACGCTCGCGATCTTTCTGAAAAACCTGATGCTCTTTGAGGACCTGCAGGGCATGTTCCTCGGGGCCATGACCGCGGTGACCTCGGCGCTGGACGCCAAGGATTCGTACACCTTCGGCCACAGCGAGCGGGTCGCGCTCATTGCCCGTCAACTGGCCGAGGCGACCGGGATGGCGACCGAACGGGCCGAGCGGGTGCACTTGGCGGGGTTGGTCCACGACGTGGGCAAGATCGGCGTGCCCGAGTCGGTGCTGCGCAAGCCCGGGAAGCTGACCGACGCGGAGTATGAGGCGGTCAAGCGGCACCCGGAGATCGGGGCCCGGATCCTGCAGGACATCCGTCAGATGCGGGACCTGTTGCCCGGCGTGTTGCACCACCACGAACGGTGGGACGGTCGGGGCTACCCGCACAAGCTCGCCGGCGAGGACATCCCGCTGATGGGCCGGATTCTCGGACTGGCCGATGCATTCGACGCGATGAGCTCCAACCGCACGTACCGCGCCGCGATGCCGCACCGGGAGGTGCTGGCTGAGGTTCGGCGGTGTGCGGGGACTCAGTTCGACCCGGATCTGACCGATGTGTTTGTGGGGTTGGACTTCGAGCCGTTCACCCGGTTGCTCGCGGAGCACCAGGAAGCGGCTGAGATGGGCGGACAGGCGGACCTCCGCCAGCCCGAAGACCAACGCCCACGCGGGGCGGCCTGACCGTCGCCCGGAGAGGCTGTTGTGCGACTGACTTTTGATGATCAAGACACCCGCACGGTGATCACGCTCCGCGGCGACCTGTCCGCCGATCAGGCGACGCGCCTCCGGCGTGAAGCGGTCGAACGGATGCACGGCCCGGTCCGCGACTTCGTCATCGATATGCAGGGCCTGGAGTTCATCGACTCCAAGGGCTTGGAAGCGCTGATCTGGCTGCAGGACCAGTGCGTGCAGCGGCTGGGCCAGCTGCGGCTGGCGTGCTGCTCGGACAACGTGAATCAGGTGCTGCGGATTACCCGGCTGAACAAGCGGTTCGAGGCCGACGCGTCGGTCGACGAATCCATCCGCCGCCTCGGGGAGGGGGTCTGATCGTGCTGGCCATCAACAACCCTGACCCCCCGGACCGCGCGGTCGACGCCGCGCCCGCGCCCAAGCTCGTCAAACCCCCACGCGTCGGCGACCTGCTGCTTGAGCGCGGGATCGTGAGCACCGAACAGGTCGAGCAGGCGCTGGACTTCCAACGCAGCGCCGGCAAGGGCAAGCTGCTGGGCGAGGTCCTCGTCGAGCTGGGCTTCGTCACCGAGCAACAGGTGATGGAAGTGCTCGCCGAGAGCTACGGCGTGCCGTTTGTTCAAGTCACGCCGCGGCTCGCAGACCCGAAGGTCATCGAGGTGCTGGGCCGGGAGTTTTGCGATAAACACGGCGTGCTGCCGCTGTTCTCGGTCAACGGGACGCTGACCGTCGCCGTCAGCGAGCCGGCCAACCTGTTCCTGCCCGAAGAGTGCGCCAAGGCATCGGGGCAGAAGGTGCAGCTGGTCGCCAGCCCCGAAGCGGACATCCGCCAGACACTCGAGACGCACGTGCCCGATGGCAATGTGTTCGTCATCGACGAGGTGATGGACGACCTGGCCGACGCCGACCTGGCGGTGGTCGATCACGACATCACCGATCTCGAAGACGCCGGCGCAGCCGCGGGCGAGTCCCCGGTCATCAAGCTGGTCAACCTGATCGTCTACGAGGCGGTGCAGGAGGGCACCTCGGACATCCACATCGAGCCGGGCGAGCGGGCGCTGCGGGTGCGGTATCGGGTCGACGGCCGGCTGTTCGAGAAGCTCTCGCCGCCGCCGCAGATGCACGCCGCCATTGCGTCGCGCATCAAGATCATGGCGTCGTTGGACATCTCCGAAAGACGCCAGCCCCAGGACGGCGGCATCACGATCATGCTGGCCCGCCGGCAGATCGACCTGCGCGTCTCGACCATGCCCAGCAAGTACGGCGAGAAGGTCGTCATGCGCATCGTCGATACCGGCAAGGCGATGGCCAACCTCGACCCGCTGGGGATGACCGCCGACATGCTCGGAAGCCTCCGACGCATCATCCGCCAGCCCAACGGCATCATGCTCGTGACCGGGCCGACCGGCTCGGGCAAGTCGACCACGCTCTACGCCGCGCTGTCGGAGATCAACGACCCGGCCGTCAACATCTCCACCGTCGAGGACCCCGTCGAGCAGCACCTGACCGGGATCAACCAGTTCCAGGTCAACCCCAAGGCCAACTTCACCTTCGCCACCGCGCTGCGAGCCCTGCTGCGTCAGGACCCGGACGTGCTGATGGTCGGCGAGGTCCGTGACCAGGACACCGCCAAGATCGCCACCCAGGCCGCCCTGACCGGCCACCTCGTGCTCAGCACCCTGCACACCAACGACGCCCCGTCGGCGGTGACCCGGCTGATCAACATCGGCGTCGAGCCGTACCTCATCGCCGCCGCCGTCCGCGGCGTGCTCGCCCAGCGGCTGGTCCGCCGGGTCTGCAAGGACTGCAAGGAGCTGGCCCCCGAAGACGACCAGCATCAGCGGACGCTCGAGCGGCTGGCCGAGGAAGGCCACGACGTGCCCGACACGCTGTACCAGGGCGTGGGCTGCAGCACCTGCCGCCACACCGGCTACAAGGGCCGCGCCGGGGTTTACGAGCTGTACGAACCCAGTGACGAAGCGCTGGACGCGATCAGCCGCGGGGCGACGCTGCAGGAGCTTCGCCAGCTCGCGAAAGCCGGTGGCTACACAACGCTCAAGCACGACGGCCTGCGACGCGTCGCCGCCGGCGAAACCACCCTTGAAGAACTTATGTCCGCCACCGCGGTGTAGCCGTTAGCGTTTAGCGGCTAGCGGTTAGCCGAAACATAGAAGCCGACGCTGAGCGCAGCGAAGCGTCTGGTCGCCCCGCGACCCGCACCCCGACACCCGAAGCATGGCCGCTTTCACCTTCAAAGCCCGAGACGCCGCCGGCGAGATCGCCACCGGCATCCTGCAGGCCGCCAGCCTCGCCGACGCCGCCGCAACGCTCCGCGGCCAAGGCAAGTTCGTCGTCAGCCTCGACCCGGCCAAGGGTGAGGCGGCCAACGGAACAAGCCACGCGGACGACACCCCCGCGATCGGCGGCGGCAAGCGGATCAAGCGTGCCGACGTCATCACCTTCGCCCACCAACTCGCCGTGATGATCGATACCGGCGTGCCCATTAGCGAAGCGCTGGCCTGCGTCGCCGAGCAGGCACCCAACCCCGCGTTCGCCAAGGTCGTCGGCGAGGTCGCCGAGTCCGTGGAAGCCGGCGGCGAACTGTCCACCGCGCTGCTGGCCCACCCCAAGGTCTTCCCGCCGGTGATGACCTCCCTGATCAAGGCCGCCGAGGCCTCCGGCACACTCGCGTCCATGCTCGAACGTATCAGCGGCTACCTCGCCAAGGAACAGGCCACCGCCAAAAAGATCCGCGGCGCTCTGACCTACCCCGCCGTCATGCTGATGATGATCTTCGTCGTCACCGGCGGCCTGCTGGTCTTCGTTCTGCCCCGCTTCGCCTCGATCTTCAACACCCGCGGTGCCACCTTGCCCCTGCCCACCCGCGTGCTCATGGGCATGAGCCACACCCTGCAGCACCACTGGCTCTACTGGATCATCGGCACCGCCATCGCCGTCACCGCCACCGTTCTATACCTCCGCACCGACCACGGGCGATCCACGCTGGACACGCTCAAGCTCCGCGTGCCGATCCTCGGCCCACTGTTCTCCAAGCTCTACCTGACCCGTGCATCGCGGACGATGGGCACCATGATCGCCGCCGGTGTGCCGATCCTGGACATGGTCCAGATCGTCCGGGCCGTCACCCCCAACCGCTGCTACGACCGGCTCTGGGACAAGGTCGACAGCACGCTCAAGCACGGCGGCCAGCTCTCCGAGGGCCTCCAAGGCTCCACGCTGATCCCCCGGTCGGTCCGGCAGATGATCGCCAGCGGCGAAAAGGCCGGCCGACTCGCCCCGGTGATGGAAAAGATCGCCAACTACACCGAGCTCGAGTTCGACGAACAGGTCAAGACGACCACCAACATGATCGAGCCCATCATGGTCGTGACCATGGGCAGCATCGTCGGGTTCGTCGCCATCGCCCTGCTGCTGCCGATCTTCAGCATCGGCACCGTCGTCGCGGGCTGACATCTCCGCCGCCGAGATCCTGCACCGCCGTTGAGCGGGTGCGGCGCAGCTGCCCCGCCCTCCCGGCCGGCATCATCTTCCGAGGGCCGGCGTAAAGTCCGCCCATGAGCCAGCCCGAATCGTTCGACCTGGTCGTGCTCGGCTGCGGTACCGCCGGACAGATCGCCGCCTACGCCTGCCGCGAGCAGGGCCTCTCGGTCGCCATCATCGAGCCGATCGTGCCCGGCGGCACGTGCGCCACTCGCGGCTGCGACGCCAAGAAGCCCTTCGTCAATCTCGCCGCCGCCGTGCAGCACGCCCGCGACCTGGCCGGCCACGGGCTCACCGACCCGCCCGCGTTTGACTGGGCCGCCGCCAGCTCGTTCAAGAACAGCTTCACCGACCCGATCCCCGACCGCACCCGCCACGACCTGGCCGAGGCCGGCATCGAACTGATCGAGGCCGCGCCCCGGCTGACCGACCCGCACACCGTCGAGGTGGCCGACCGCACGCTCCACGCGCAGCAGCTGCTCATCGCCACCGGCCTGCGGCCGCGCGTGCCGGACATGCCCGGGATCGACCTGGCCATCGACAGCAACGGCTTTCTGGACCTGCCCGATCTGCCCGACGAGCTGCTGTTCGTCGGCGGCGGGTACATCGGGATGGAGTTCGCACACGCCGCCGCCCGGGCCGGGCGGAAGGTCATCGTCTTGGAGAAGCGCGGCTGCCCGCTCAAGCGGTTCGACGCCGACGCGGTGCAGGTGGTGCTGCGGGCAAGCGACGCCGCCGGAATCGACATTCAGTGCGATACCTGCGTCCAGGCGCTCGAGCGCCGCGGCGACAAGCTCGCCGTGATCTGCCACGACCGCGACGCCTCGTGGACCGGCGACCTGATCATCAACACCACCGGCCGGGTTCCCGCCCTGCACGGACTCAACCTCGCGGGCGTCGGCATCACCACGACCGACCGGGGCGTCGCCGTTGATGAGCACCTGCGCAGCACCAGCCACGACCACGTCTGGGCCGCCGGCGACGTCGCCGACACCGGCAAGCCCCAGCTCACGCCCATCTCTGGCCGCGAGGGCAAGGCGGTCGCCACCAATCTGCTCCACGGCCCGCGCGATACGCCCCGCACCGACCAGCCGATCCCCACCGTCGCCTTTACCGTCCCCAGCATCGCCTCGGTCGGCCTCACCGAGGCCCAGGCCCGCGACAAACACGGTGACGACGCCATCGTCAATCAACAAGACACGTCCAGCTGGAAGATCAACCGCCAGCTCGGGGCCGAGCACGCGTTCTTCAAGGTGATCCTGCACCGCCAGACCGGTCAGGTTCTCGGAGCCCACCTGGTCGGCCCCCACGCCGAAGAATTTATCGCCGTCTTCGCGATCGCCATGACCCACGGCCTGACCGCCCCGCAGCTGCGAGCGACCATCCCCGCCTACCCCACCCAGCACGCACAACTCAACAGCATGCTCGGCACGAGCCTCTGAGCGTGCCGCCATCTGAGCCCCGCATGCACATGCGGGGCTTATCATTCCGTTGTGGATGATGCCAACGACAAGCCGATCCCGCCCGAGTGGCGGGCCGAATTCGAAGCCGCCGCGAAGCGGTCACTCGAAGACCGCATCAACTACAGCTTCATCAAGACTTACAAACCGGTCATGGACGACGCGGAGTATCGGTCGTGGGAATCGACGGCCGAGTATCGGCAGTGGTGTGACCGCAACCTCCCGGATTGGTTGGGCTATGGCGTTTGAGTATCGCCAAGCCGAAGCGATCCGCGATGCCTTCGCCGACCACGGCTGCCGGTACCTCTTCCTCGGCAAGTCGGGTGCCGTGCTCCTGGGCTTTCCGGACACGACGCAGGACGCGGACATCTACGCTGCAAAGTCTCCGGACAACGGCGAGGCGTTGGTCGCGGCCCTGCGGGAGCTCGGCTTCGAGTTGACCGATGAGCGTGAGGCGGAGGTCCGGCGAGGCAAAGACTTCATCCAACTGAAGTGCGGACCATTCGACCTGGACTTGATCTTCGCCCCTGACGGGATCGAGCACTTCGACGAAGCTTGGGCGAACCGCGTGGTGGTCGATGGTTTTCCGGTGACGCATATCGACGACATCATCCGCAGCAAGCGGGCGACGGGCCGCGCGAAGGATCGTGAAACCCTGCCGCGGCTGGAGAGCTTCCGCGATTGGTGGATGCAGCAGCAACGTTAGCCCCGGGCCCCGGCCGGGTTTGCGAGCCGGGCTCTGTGAGCCCGGATTCCGGCGTCGCAGACGCCGGCTCGCTAAAGCAGTCCCTGCTCCCGATACCAGTCGGCGGTCGTCGCCAAGCCTTCTTGCATCGAAGTCTTCGGGTCGTAGGCGAGCTTTTCGCGGGCCTTGGCGATGTCGAAGGCGCGGTTGTTGGTAAAGAACGTCACGCGGCGTCGATAGATCGGCGGAGGAATGTTCAGCGGTCGGCAGATGGCTTCGCACAGCGTCCCGGCGGCGTAGAAGGGGCCGGCGGGCAGGCGCAGGACCTTCTGGTCGGTCTTGCCCAGGATGCTGGCGAGGGTGGTGATCATGTCGTTGAGGCTGGGGATCTCGGCGTTGCCGATCAGGAACGACTCGCCGGCGACCCGCTCGGGCTCGATGGTCCCGGCCAGGACGAAAGCATCCGCGAGGTCGTCGATGTACGCCAGGTGGTACCCCGCCTTGCCGTCGCCGAGGATGACGGCGGTGTCCTTGTTGACCAGCTTGTAGAGCTTGAGCAGCCGGGTATCGCCCGGGCCGTAGACCGGGGTGGGGCGGATGGCGGTGACGGTGACGCCGCGGTCCTTGCCGGCGTCGAGGGCGGCCCGTTCGCCGGCGGCCTTGGTTTCTTCGTAGATACCCACGGGTCGGATGGGGAAGTCCTCGGCGGCCCGCTGACCGCGGGGGATGTCGCCGTGAATGCCGCAGGTGCTGCAGTGGACGACGCGGGGCACACCGGCATCGGCGGCGGCCTCGACGATCTGTCGGGGGGCGTCGACGTTGATCTGCCGGTACTGCTCGTCGGAGAGGTTGGGCTCGCGGAAGGTCCCGGCGATGGACTGCACCAGGTCCACGCCCGCCACCGCCTGCTTGACGGCGTCGGGGTCGGTGATGCTGCCGGTGACGACCTCGATCTGGTCGTTGGCGGCAAGGCCGACGGCGTCGAGTCTGGCGGGGTCGCGGACCAGCAGGCGCAGCCGGTCGCCGCGGTCCAGGTGCTTGCGGGCGACGGCGGAGCCGATGAAACCGGTGGCGCCGGTGATGAGAACGAGCATGGGGTGGGGTCCGGAGAGGAGGCCGCGACCGAGGGGGCAAGGTTTCAGGCGGAGGGCGGTCGTTCGCGGAAGACTTTGCAGGGCACGCCGGCGGCGACGTGGTAGGCGGGGATGTCCTTGTTGCACATCGAGCACGAGCCGATGATCGCGCCCTCGCCGATGTGGACGTTATCCAGGAATGCCGATCCCATGCCGACGATGACCTTGGAGTCGATGCGGATGGGGCCGTGGGAGGTCCGGTCTTGTTCGCGGTCTTCGGGTCCGCGGGCCGAGCGGGCGACCTGGAACACGCCGCCGGAGATCTTGGCCGACCCGCCGAGCACGACGGCGTCGCCGATGAACACGCCGCCCTGGGCGTGGACGTCCGAGTGCATGCCGATGTCGCAGTCCCGGCCGATGTGGATCGGGCCGATCTTGGCCTGGATCGACACGCCGCGTGAGATGATGGTGCGGTCGCCGATGAGCACGCCCTGCTCGCCGGCCCCACGGGCGTCGAGCACCGCGTCGTCGTCGACGATGACCTGATCGCCCAGCGTGATGTTCTTGGGGTTGCGGATGGTGAGGTTTCGGCCAAAGACCACGCCCCTGCCGCAGTGCTTGAACAGCGACGGGTAAAGCTTTTTGCGCAGGGCCAGGCCCAACGCCCCGCGGATGCCGCCCAGGAAGAACGTCAGCAGTTCGTACTTCAACAGCTGGGTGTACGAGCCGTCTTCGCCGACGACCAGGTCGGCGTAGCGGCGGAGCTGGGACTTGTCGCCGCCGTAGAGCTTGGCGCGGACGTATTGGTCCTCGGGCAGCGTGGCGGGTGCCGGGCGGTCCGGGGTGGGGGGGGGCGGCGGTGCGTCGAGGGAAGCGGCCATGGCAGAGATCATCTCGAAATCGGCGTCGGCGGTGGGGGGATCATGCCGCGCTGGGCGCGACGCGGGGCTCGACGGCCAGGTCGGTGCTGGGCGCGGGCACGAGGCCGTCCGCCGGCTCGCCCGGGGCCGCGTCGGCCTGGGCCTGGGCGGCTTTGCGCAGATCATCGGGTGTGGGCTGGTCCCGCTCCAGCAGGTACAGCCCAAGCCCGCCGAGCGAGAACGGGATCATCAGCACACGCAGCAGCAGGATCACACCGACCCCCGCCTCGGCGGGCAGGCCGTAGACCACCATCACGCTCATGAACCCGCCCTCGAGCAGGCCCAGCCCGCCGATGGTGATCGGGAGCATGCCCAGCAGGTTGACCACGGCGTTGGCGATCAGCAGGTGGCCAAAGTCGGTCGTGAAGCCCATGCCGTACAGCAGCAGCCAAGTCGAGAGCGTCCGCAGCCCGTGGAAGACGAACGAGATCAGGACCACCAGCGCGACCCGGCCGCGGTGGTGGCGGTAGTCCCCGGCGTGGCGGATGACCGACTTGATCGGCTTGGGGCACCACCGCAGCTCGGTGAGCCGGTGCATCAGCCGGCCCTTCCAGACCACCGCGCCGCCGACGAGCGTGCCCGCCGCGACCCAGCCGCCCAGCGCCGCGACAAAGCCCGAGAGCTGGTGGCCGGTCTGCGACCAGTCCCAGATCGCCGCGACCCAGGCCATGATCAGCAGCGCCAGCATCCCGCTGACGCGTTCGATGAACACCGCCAGCAGCGACACCACCCGGGCGGTGGGGTTGTGGTAGGTCTTGTAGACGCGGTAGGCGTCGCCGCCGATGAGCGACGGCAGAAACTGCGACAGCGCCACCGCGATGAGGTACCACTTGTACAGCAGCCGCAGCGGGTAGTGGCTGTCGTGGATCGCCAGCAGCTGGCGCCACTTCTCGGCGCTGATCGCCACGCCCAGCGAGCGGTTGACCATCACGATGGCGACCATCACCAGCGAGACGCCCGAGACGGTCTGCCAGAATGCGGCCCACTGGATCTGGGTGAAGATCCACCAGCACGTGGCGACCGTCAGCAGCAGCTTGATCGCCAGCATGCCGTAACGCCGCCAGGCGGGCTTCGGGTTGGCGGTGGCGGGGTTCATCAAAAGCGGGCTGCGGGTCTGAAGGTGCCGTGGCGCCGATCGGGTTCTACGCCTCCTGCAGCACCGGCTCGGATGGCTCGAGCGGTGTGGACGGGTCCTGGCCGGACAGGTTGACCGTCACGTCCGGCTGTCGCTGGGCCGCGACCTGCTGCAGGTGGTCGGCCAGCCGAAGGCTCAGGGCGCACAGGGTCAGCGTCGGCGGCACGCCCGCACCGGTGACGAACGCCTCGCACCCGCCGACGTAGAGGTTGTTCATCCCGTGCACGCACAGGTTCTCGTCCACCACGCTGCTGGCCGGGTCGGTGCCCATCCGGCAGGTGCCCATGTGGTGCCGCGACCAGGTGACTTCGATTTCCTCGACGTGTTTGGCGTCCAAACCGTCAAACCACCGGTGGGCCATCTCCCGGCCCTTCTGCAGCAGCGCGAGGTCGTCGGCGTGGTACTCGAAGTGCAGGTGCGGAGCGGGCAGGCCCAGTGGGTTGATGATCTTGTCGCTGAGTGTGATGCGGTTCTGATCCTGGACCCGCTGCTCGACAAGCACGCCGATGTACAGCGTCGCCAGGACCGCCCGGCTGGCGATCTTGAGCAGGTGCCGGGGGATGTCAGCGAGCTTGTAGGCGACCAGGTGGTGGGGGAACAGGTACGACTGGATGATCACGGGGACCACCGCGCCCAGGCCCTCGGGGCGGAAGTCCTCGTAGAACTGCTGGGTCCGGCCGATCTTGTGCTTGGGGAAGATCGTGTGGCGGTTGTGGCGGATCTTGCCGTAGAGGTTGACCGCCGGGTGCTCGGAGAAGCCGCGGCCGACGCGGTCGTGGTCGTTGCCCATGCCGTGGGGAAACCGCTCGGACTTGCTCAGCAGCAGCAGCCGGGGGTTTTGGATGCCGCCTGCGCCGAGGACCCAATGGCGGGCACGGGCGGTCTTCTCGATGCCGTCCAGTGTTTTGACGGTGGCGTGGGTGACGCTGCCGTGGTCGTCGTGGTGCAGGTGGGTCACGGTGACGCCCGAGACCAGCTCGCCGGTGCGCGACTTGACGAACCGGGGCAGGACTTCCTTATGCAGCTTCCAGAAGCGCAGGCCCTTGGCGGGCGTGGCGGTCGGCGAGTCGTCGACGTCCAGGCCGACCTTGGCCATCAGCCTCTTGAGGGCGGAGATGTTCGGCGAGCCGGGCAAGGGCAGCGGCTCATCGCGGGGCGGCATGTGCTCGCTGAACGGGCCGCCGCGGACGCGCATCGTGGCCTCGGCCTTGCGGTAATACGGCTTGAGGTCGTCGTAATCGATCGGCCAGCCCGGGCCGTCCGGGACGTACGGGTGGTCACCGAAGTCCGACGGCTGGAAGCGGTCGGACCGGCCGGTCCAGAAGTTGGAGTTGCCGCCGATGAGCCGGCCGGTGGTGCGGGTCAGCGGGTAGTCGGTGTCGCCCGTGAACTCGTACTCGGCCATCGCCTTGAGCTTCTTGTCGGTCAGCCAGCTCATCAGCGAGTTGCCGGTCTCGAGCATCAGGACCCGCAGGCCCGCCTCGGCCAGCTGCGTGCCGACCAGCGTGCCCACGAAGCCGCTGCCGACGATCGCCACGTCGTACGGCTCGGTGGCGTCCAGCGCCTCCAGGTTGTGGGTCAAGTCTCGTGCCATGTGCCTGTCGCCTCCTTCACGTCGCGGTCGCTGCCGCGGCTGGCCTCACGTCCCGGTTGCCCTTGGCTTCGATGGCTTGGACCATCAGCGCCTCGTACTGATCGGCGCACCGCTGGATGTAGTAGTTGGCCGCGAGTTCGCGGTTCGCCCGCCCGATCTGCTGGCATCGGCCGGGGTCTTCGGCCAGTCCGGCCAGCGTCGACGCGAACCGCCGGGTGTCGCCCAGCGGCACCACGCCACCGGTCACGCCGTCGGTCAGGAAGTCGGTCTGCCCGCCGTGATCGTATGCCACCACCGGCAGGCCCTGATCCATCGCCTCGAGGAAGACCAGGCCAAAGCCCTCGTGCTCGGAGGTCGAGGCCAGCACATCCGACGCGGCGAGCAGCTTGTATTTGTCCCCGTGCTCGACGAAGCCCCGCAGCTCGACGCGGTCCTCGACCCCCAGCTGCTGGGCGTGCTGGGCCCAGGCCTGCTTCTTCGGTCCGTCGCCGATCACGACCAGCCGGGCCTCGGGCCGACCCATCGCCGCCAGGGCGTCGATCAGCTGGTCGACCTTCTTCCGCTCGACCAGGCGGCCGACGGTGCTGATCACAAACGCGTCCCCGGGCAGGTTCATCTGCCGCCGCAGGGCCGCCTTGTCCTTCTCCGGCTGAGGCGTGGGCTCGATGCCCAGCGGGATGACGTCGATGTCCCGCTTGACGTCGTAGTACCGCCGGGCGTTGTCCGCGGTGTTGGTCGACTGCGCGACGACCCGGTCGGCCTTGCCCAGCAGCCGGCGGATCATGCCCCGGACCAGCGGCAGCTTGTGCGGGCTCATCGTCTTGGACGGGTCGTAGATGTCCCCGCCGTGGATCGAGAGCACGTGCGGCAGGCCGAACCGGCGGGCGAGCGTGTCGGCGCTGGGGCCCGAGGGCACGACGAAGTGCGAGTTGATCACGTCGAACGGCCGGGCCGCCAGCAGCCGGCCGCCGTACCGCTGTGAACTGGGCCAGAACGAGAGCATCGACGGCATCGTGGCCGTGGCCTTGTCGGTCCGCAGCACGACCGGGACCCGGTGGATGATCAGCCGCCCGCGATGCTCGATGTCCGGCAGGTCACCGTAGCCCGATGTGATGACCTCCACGTCGTGCCGCGTCGCGAGCTCTTCGCAGATCTGTTGAAAAACCACCCCGCCGCCGCCGCCGATCGGCGGATACTCGTAGTTGATCGCTAGCACACGCATGTCGTGGCGAGACCTCTTGCGCTGCGGGCGCAGCCGTTGCGTCGGCCCGAAGCCGCGGGCCCTACCCGCACCATCGTCATTTTATGCCCACCCCGTGAGTCTGAGCCGCGTCTTCACATGAAGCCGGTGGCCCGTGGCCGGTGGCCGATAGCCTGAAGCCTGAAGCCAGAAGCGAGAAGCCAGAAGCCGACGCTGAGTCCGCCTCCCGCGGACGAAGCGTCTGGTATCCCCGACCCGCACCCCGCGACCCGACACCTATAATGCCCCCCGTGCTGCGAAAGCTCCTCCTGGCCAAGATCCACCGCGCCACCGTCACCCGGTGCGATATCGACTACGTCGGCTCGATCACCATCGACGCCGACCTGCTCGAAGCCTCCGGCATCCGCCCCAACGAAGCGGTCTGGGTCCTGGACATCGACAACGCCGCCCGCTTCGAGACTTACGTCATCCGCGGCGCCCCCGGAAGCGGCGCGATCGAGATCAACGGTGCGGCGGCCAAGCTCGTCGAGCCCGGCCACAAGGTCCTCATCCTTGCGTACGGCCTGCTCCCCGAACCCACCCTCGACGAACACGAAGCCACCGTCGTCATCCCCACCGCCGACAACCGCGTCGACCAAGTCCTCCGCTACCCCAGCACCCTCGACGCCGAGCCGACGGCGGTTCAGGTCTGACCACCGCAGCGAATGCACTCCATGGAGGTGGCTCTAAAGCTCTTCGACAAGCTTCGCTGCCTTCAACTTTAGTTCAAACGCGCAGGATATCTGTATGCAAGTGACAACGAAATTACGAATTGCCCCGATCATCATTTTTTCGTGTTCATTAGCAGCCTGTAGCAACCACGAAGCAGATTTACAGGGTGAGTGGGTACATCCAGGCGATCGCGTTGAAAGCTGGGCCTTCTTAAGCGATGGAGTCTGGCTAGAGGAGGGCCTCTCTGATGCGGGCGGAACCTTTGTTGAGCGTGGAACGTGGGAGATTATAGGGAGTGACCGCTTGATACTCGGATTCGAGATGTACGACGAAGTCCGATATGTCGATACGCAGTATGAGATCCGGGACGACCGTCTGATTCTTCTCCAGCCAGACGGGCGGACTACCATTCTCACACGCCGGTAAACCGCAAACCAGCTTGTAGGGTGGTCAAGCCAGAGGCGCAACCCACCGTTGTCTCGGCCGGCGGGTGGCCCAGGCAAGTCGGATCGGCGGCTTGTCAGGCCATCCCGGCGCACCCTTGTTGACTCGCCGGGCTCGAACACCGGCGGGGTCTTGCCCGTGTGGCACGGGTGCTCGTCACCCCGTGGCGGGCCGCGATGCGGCCGGGATTTGCATGCCGTGCGAGTAGGGTGGGTAAAACCGAAGGCGCAACCCGCCTCTCCGGCGGCCTGCCGTGGGTTGCCCAGTACTCCACGCACCAGACGCGCTCGATCACCAGCAGGGGCACCCCCACCATGCGACTGCCCACCATCCGAGGCGTGATCGATCGGCGGATCCTGGTCAACTACCGCATCGACGCGGACGTGGCGGCCCGACTGCTTCCTTCGCCCTTCGAGCCCAAACTCATTCACGGTCACGCGATGGCGGGCATTTGCCTGATCAGGCTCAAGCGGGTCCGGCCGGCCTTTCTGCCCGGTGTGGCCGGCATCGGCTCGGAGAACGCGGCACATCGCTTCGCCGTCGAGTGGGACCGCGGCGGCGAGCGACGGGAGGGCGTCTTCATCCCGCGGCGTGACACGAGTTCAACCCTCAACGCTGTCGTCGGCGGCCGGCTTTTCCCTGGCGAGCACCATCACGCGAGCTTTGACATCCGCGAGTCGGAGGATCGGCTGCACGTCGGGTATCAGAGCGATGACGGTGCCGTGCGTGTGCGGGTTGATGCCTCACTGGCCGATAGGCTCCCTGCCGATTCGGTCTTCGATTCACTCGACGCCGCTTCCAGCTTCTTTGAAGGCGGATCGCTGGGCTACTCGGCCACCCGCGACCCGGCTCGCTACGACGGGCTGGAACTGCGATGCCACAACTGGGCGGTGCGTCCGCTGACGGTGGATTCCGTCGAGTCGAGCTTTTTCGAAGATCCCTCCAACTTCCCCGAAGGGTCCGCAACGTTCGACCATGCGCTCTTGATGCGAGGCATCGAGCACGAGTGGCACTCGCGCGACGACCTGCACGGCAGCGCTTAGCGGATGTCTTGGGTTCCCCAGCCGCGGGTGCATACCCGCGGCCGCCGACGGTCGCGAGGGGTTGGGGCCTCGTCGCGTCGCCCACCGGCCGCGCATATGCATCCGCGGCTTGCCGCGCTACGCTTGGTCATGAGCAAACCCCGCCATGCCGCGCCGCCGCTGTTCCCGTCGCTGCGACGATTGGCCGTGGCCGCGGTGCTCGGCGGGGCGGTACTGCCAGCGGTGGCAGAGCAGGCCGGGGCAGAGGGCAGGGCCATGGGTGACACGACCGAACATCAGGGCGAGACCGCCCGCCTGACCAACTTCACCGATCCGCAGCACAACCAGCGGTGGCGGGTGGTCAACGACGATGTGATGGGTGGGCGGTCGATCGGTGGCGTCGAGTTCGACCCCGAGGCGGGGCGGCTGATCTTCGCCGGGTCGATCAACACCAACGGCGGCGGGTTCTCATCGATCCGGCTGCCACTGGACCGCGGCACCTTGGAAGACGCGACGCACGTGCGGCTGCGGTACCGGGCGGATAGCCGGGGGCCGTACCGGTTGCAGGTGATGGACGACCTGCCGAGCCGGGACCGGCGGATCAACCACCGATACGCCCTGCCCACGGATAACGACACGGCCGGGCAGTGGCAGACCCAAGACGTCCCGCTGGACGGCATGACGCCCTCATGGCGGGGCGATCCGGTCGATGTCGAGCCGCTGGACCCATCGCGGGCGGTCGAGCTGGGCGTCATTCTCAATGACACCGGTGACGGGCCGTTCCGGCTCGAGATCGACCGGATCGACGTGGTGCATTAAGGCGGGGCGCCCGCCGGGGCGGCTGGGAGTGTGCCGGGTGGTGGCACGGGTGCTTGTCACCCTTGGCGGCCCGCGATGCCGTGGGGGTTTGCCACGGCCGGCCCGCCTGAGGCGGAGCCGTGCCACCCGAGTGAAGAGGCACTGACGCGACAGGGCAATCGCATTCTCACGGCCCGAGGACGGCGAGCAGGTAGTCGTGGTCC
>CAZVBW010000020.1:10846-52962 GCA_964625505.1 uncultured Phycisphaeraceae bacterium | reverse complement strand
CGGGCGAATCGCCGGGCCAGGGCGTGCCCGCGATCCAGAGCCCGACCGACCCGCGGTGGGTCCTGGCGGTCCGCGTGGCCGAGTCCCTGCACGGATCGCTGCTGCCGACCGACGCGAGGCAGCGGCTGATGCGGCTGGCCCGGACGATGAACCTCTCGCCGTTCGACGCCTCGCTGGTGATCGCCATCGTGCAGGATCAGGCCCGCCGGGGGCATGATCCGGCAGTCTGCCCGCGGATGGCCGAGCCGCAGCTGCGGATGGTCCCGGGCCCCGCGCTGGGGAGCGGCCGCGTGCGGTGGACCCACGTGGTCGCCGCGACAGCGGCGCTGCTGACGGCTCAGGGGCTGCTGCTGACGTGGCTGTGGTGAGAACTGCTGGGTTTGTGACCACAGCCGCCGTCACGGTGAGGCGCTGCTGATCGAGTCATTGGCGACCGAGGCACGGCCAGCAAGTGGCCGTGGCACCGGTGCGGTCATGTCACGTGCGTGGCACCGAGCGTGAGGTCTGCGGGTAGGAAGTGCAATTGACCGTGGAGTGGGTGGTCCATCGACCGCGACGACCCTCACCTCCGCCCGCTCCCTGGAAGGGAGAGGGTGGAAGAACAGCGATGTCCCGGGTGCCACGGTCGCGTGCGGCCGTGCTCCGAGGGTCGCGGCGGCTCGGCACGGCAAGCAAGTGGCCGTGGCACGAGGCGTGTCATCAGCCGATTCGGCGGTGTCTGTCCGGGCGGGTCAGTTCTTACTGGACAGCCGCATGATCAGGCCGATGACCAGCAGGACCACGCCGATGAGGATCAGCGGGATGGCGCCGCAGATGCCGCACATGCCGCCGAACACGCCGCCGGCCCCGCTGAAGTTGGGCATGAACGAGATCGTCGCGGTGCCGCTTTCCAGCTCGCCGGTGATCTGGTAATCGCCCTCGTCGTCGGCGGTGAAGCTGCCGAGCGTTTGCCAGGACCGCGAGTTAAGGCTGAAGCTGGTGGCTTCACTGGTGCGGAAGGTCACGTCATCGCCGTCCGGATCGACCACGCTGATGTCGGGGTACGGGCCGGTGGGGGTCTGTCCGGCGGTTTGCTCGAGGAAGAGCACGACCTCGTCCCCCGCCTCCAGCTCGACGGTTTCGGTGCCGGGCACGGCGAAGCTGTCCATGTCGGTCAGGTCGCCGAAGCCGCGGCTGCTGAAAAAGCCGCCGACGATGGCGAGGATGATGCCCAGTGCGAGTAGCACGCCGCCGAGGGTCAGCAGCACGCCGCCTTTTTTCTTCTTTGGTTCACCGTCGGGGCCCGGGCCCGGGGCGCCGGCCGGCGGATAGGCCGGCGGCGGCGGCGGGGGGGCCGAACCGACCGCGGGGTCGACAGCGGGGGAAGAGGCGGAGTCGGAGACGGGCTGATCGTCGCTCATGCCACTGTTATACCCGCTGCTGCGGCCCAGTGGGCACGCCATGTATCACAGCACCGTCACGCTCAGCCCCGCGGGGTCGATCTCCCACTCGAAGAAACGCGCCAGCGGGTTGGGCGGGCGGTCGGTGAGCTGTTGCCGGATCGCCCGGGCATCGTCCAGCGACTTGGCGATCATGAACACGAACCCGCCGCCCCCGGCCCCGGGCAGCAGCCGTGCCTCGAGCCGGCCTTGCAGCCCCTCGAGCAGGGCCTCGATCTGCGGGTTGGTCGACCCGGGGTCGATCGCCCGCTTCTGGTCCCAATACCGGTCGACCCGCCGGGCAAACGCGTCCAGGTCGCCCGCGTCCAGGTCCCGCTTCATGCCCTCGGCGTTGTCCTTGAGCCGGTGGACGATCCGCACCAGCTCGGGGTCCCGCCGCAGGTACCGGGCCACGACCTTCTGCAGGATGTCCCGGGCCATCCGCTGGATCCCCGTGAAGTACAGCAAGCACCGGCCTGCCAGCTGCGGCCGACGCCCCAGCTCCAGCGCGATCCAGTGCAGCGTCGGCGTCTGGTCGGCCCCCGCGTCGGTGCGGATGAGCTTGATCCCGCCGGTCAGCCCGCCCACCTGATCCTGCCAGCCGCCGGCGGTGCCCATCGCCTGCTCCAGCAGCGACGTCCGCGCGATCAGCCCGTCGCGGCTCTCGCCCCGCCCGGCGATCCGGCCCAAACACGCCAACAACGTCGCCCCCAGCACCGAGCTGGTCCCCATGCCCGAACCCTTGGGCAGCGCCGAAAACATCGTCAGGTCGACCCCGCCGCCGAACCGCTCCAGCTGCTTGCCCAGCGCCCTCCCGCCGGTCAGCTGGATCAACCCCGACAGCCGCAGGGCCGCGAGCGGCAGCGCCGTCCAGTGCCGGGCGTCGATCTCGCCACGCAGCTGCTCCAGCCGCTCGAACACCACCCGCTGGCCCAGGTCGATCGAGTACATCGAGATCACCGGCCGATCCGTCAGCTTCGCCACGCACTGCACCGGGTGCTGCCCGTTGAGCTTCACCGCGGCGTTGACCACCGCCCCGCCCAGCTCGTTGCAGATCGGCGGCGTGTCCGACCAGCCGCCCGCGAAATCGATCCGGACCGGGCTGGCCGACCACACCACCTGGTCCGGCAACACCGCCGCCTTGGCCGGGCCCGCGGTGGACTGATCGTCGCTGCCGTGCGGAGTTGGCCGGGCCACCGACGCGGCCACCGAGGCGTACGCCTTCGCCTGCCGATCAGCCGCCTCGCCGCGCTTGCTCGCGAGCACCGAGGTCAGCTGATGCAGCCGGGCCGCCTCCAGCGGATGCCCATTGCGATCGGCGGCATCCGCCATCGCCGCGGCTCGCTGCGTGGCGTCGGCCCGCTCGGCACGTGTCGCCGCCCAGTCCCGCACCCGCTCGGCGGGCAGCCACGGGTCGCCGGCCAGCTCCTGCTCCAGTTGCGCCAGCCGAACCCGCCGCACCAGCTCCCGCCGACCGTGAACCAGCCGCTCGTGATCCACCCGCGGCAACAACGCCCGCATCGACACCCGCTGCCCCGGAAGCCGACGCTGCGGCGCAGCCGCAGCGTCTGGTCCTTCGCCCGCCACCCGCTGGATCAACCAGCGGCCGGCCGCCAGCGCCTCGGCCAGCGTCCCGACCCGCCACAGCGGCAGGTCCCAGAGCGTCGCCCCGTCCGCCAGCTCCAGTTGCTCGCCGTCCACGCCCAGCCGCTCGGCGAGGCCGGCCATCGGCCGATTCCCAAACGTCCCGCCATCGACGACCGAGGTCTTGAAATCATCATCCAACCCCGCCACCACCACCGCCCAACCCCCGGAAGCCTCCCCGCCCCCGCCCCCGGACGCGTTGCCCTTCGCTTCCTGTGGCGCCGCGCCCCGTTCCGGGGGCGCCACCGGCGTGGCCACCATCAGCCACCCCTCCGGCAGTTGGACCACCGCCGACCGCCTCAGGCCCGGCGGCAGGCCCACCAGCAAGCTCGGCCCGCCGAGGTCGATCGCCGCATCGGTGTCGCAGCCCTCGATCAGGCTGCCCGGGGCCAGCTTGACCCGGTCGCTGCCCAGTCGGCTGTGATGCACGAACGCCTCGCCGGTCGCCGACCCCGCCGGGGCCGCCGCGAGGTGCCCGTTGACGAAGCCGAACCGCTGCGCCGTCCGCCCCAGCGTGTCGATGTTGGCCAGCAGCTCCCGGTGCGTCCCGATGTGGAAAAAGTCGCACCACGGCAGCACCGACACCCGCAGCGGCAGCGACTGCATAACCTCGTGCAACGCCGTCAGCCGCTCGACGTGCGTCTCATCCTCGGCGGTCGCCCCCGTGTGCCCGCGGGTCATCGTGTCCAGGTACCGCTTGCGGGTGACCTTCCGTGGCGCGGCACCGAGCATCTGTTCGTACAGGTCGACCGCCGGGCTGGCCCCACGCTGCAGGTCCCGCAGCAACCCCGGCCCCAGCGTCGGCCTGGCCCGCTTGCTCTTGGCCGGGACCACCCCCGCGAAGGCCGCAAGCGTCCCCGCCGCCTCGGGCGACAGGGACACCAGCCCCGTGTCGACCAGCACCCGACCGACCGCGTCGACCGCCCCCGCTGCCCGGGCCCGCGCTTCGTCGGGCTTCTGCAAAAAGTCCGCCACCCGGCCCCGGCCGTCGAGCACGTACACCCCGTGCTTGGACCCCCGCGACGCCGGGCCCGGGTACGCCACCCCGCACACCCCCTCGTGCTCAAAGTCGACCGACGCCGGGTCAAACGTCAGCAGCACGTCGCCCGACGCGATCAGCACCTGCCCCGCCGACGGGGCGGGCAACCGATCCAGCTGGTGCAGAATCAAGTCCAGCAGCGCCGCCGGCTCACCCGTGCCCGGCACATCACACGGCAGCGGCGTGAACACCTTCCCCTGCGCCGCGTAGCTCACCAGCCGCCGGCTGTCACCGCCCGAATGCACGATCACGACCCGCTTGCCGCCGAACGCCTCGGCGAACGTTGTTGCCGCGTCGCCATCGCCCCCGCTCGCTTCCGCGTGCCAGCCCCGCAGCAGCTGGTAGAGCACCCACAGCGTCGAACCGCCCGAGCCGACCCGCCGATCCGCCGGGTCCGCCAGCACCGACCAGGCCCCAATCCCGTTCAACAGTCCCGACGCCTGCCGGTCCTCCAGCTGCGCGGTGTAGCCGCGGGCCTGCGCCGCATTCGCCGCCGTCAACACCAGGTGGTCGATCGCCATCGCCGGATTCTGACACGCCCGGCGATCCCTCGCCACGATCCGTCCAAGCGGGGTCAGTCGTCCAGGTCCGCGTCCATCCGCACGCGGACGCAGGCGCCGCTGCCGGCGTTGTCGATCGTGACGCTGCCGCCCAAGGCCGCCACTCGCTCGCGTAGCGAGGTCAAACCCAGGCCCTCGGGTGTATCGCCCGGCGGCTCGGGGAAGCCGCAGCCCCCGTCGATGACGCACAGCTCGATCAGGTCACCGTCGCGCTCCAGCCGGACCGTCGCCTCGTCGACCCCGGCGTGCTTGACGACGTTGAACAGCAACTCGCGGGCCGCCCCGAAGAGCACCTGCGTCGCGGTTGGGCCCACCGCGCCGGTGCGGCCGGCGACGCCAACCTTCAGCTCGTGCCGCTGCTCGAACTGCTTCGCCAGCCAGGCGATGGCCGCGTCCAGGTCGTCCCGCCGCAGCCCCACGGGGTACAGGTCTTCGGTCAACTCGCGCGTCGCCTGGATGCACTCGTGCAGCAGCGACCGGACCTCCCCAACCGGGTCACCGCGGCTCAGCGGCCCACCCCCGGCCACGCCCGCGGGCACCGCGCCCTCGAGCATCTGCACCCGCAGGTGGGCGCTGACCAGCAGCTGCTGCAGGTTGTCGTGCAGCACCAGCGACAGCCGCTGCCGCTCGGCGCTCTCGGCCCGGCACAGCCGCTGGGTCAGGTCCCGCAGCTGTTGGCGGTACTGCTCCAGCTGCTGCCGGATGTCCGCCGTGTCGTCGGGCCGGCTTCGGGTCATCTGCCGCGCCGCGATCTCCGAGACGACCATCGACGCCACGTCCGCCAGCGCCCGGCGGTCGCGATCGTCCCACCGGCGGGGCTTCATGTCCACCGCGCACAACGCCCCGAGCGTGTGCCCGCTGGGAGCCCGCAGCGGCACCCCCAGGTACGCCCGGATCCCAAACTCGCACACCGCCGGGTTCGCCAGCAGGTGCGGGACCTCCCGAGCGTCGGGCACCTCCAACGGCTCGTCGTCGGCTACCACGTGCTTGCAAAACGAGTACGACAGCGGCGTGCAGCCCTCGTTGGCGATCTGCTCGGGCAGCCCGGTCATCCCCGCGAACATCTGCTGATACGCGTCCACGAACGTCACCAGCGCCACCGGCACGTCCAGCAGCCGCCGGACCAGGTCAGTCAGCCGATCGAACGGGTCATCGTCCCGCCGATCCAGCAGCCCCAGCTCGCCGAGCACCCGCAGCCGCTGCGGGTCCGCGGCCACCTCGTCGGCGTGTGAGATGCGAGATGTGGCGTCATCGTCCATCGCACGCTGCATTTTAACCGATTGCAGGTCCTTGACAGTTGGGACAAACGCCCGGCTTGCACAACGCCCAATCCAACTCGCCGCGGTGTTGAGCCGGGGCAGCGCCGCCGCCCCGCGGCCCGCTACGCATTCCACCAGTCCAGGTCGATCTTCGGAAAGATCACGTCGTGCAGGTGCGCGTCCTTGATCTCGTGCTGCTCCAGCTCGGTCAGGCCGCCGAGGTACTTGCTGTCCAAGGCCACCTTCTCTGCGAGGTCGCAGAACGTGTCGAACCGGCCGACGTGCTGGATGAACCGCTTGATGCCGTAGTCCACCGCCTGACCGCGTCGGATCACGAACGGCCAGTCGGACGCCTGCAGCAGCAACAACTCGCGGGCCGCGTCCTCCAGCAGGCCCTTGAGCTGGTCGTTGCCAGCGTCCCGCCAGGGCAGGTCGTGGGTGAGCCGGCCGAACGTGCTCTCGCAGCGGTAGGCGATGTCCCACATCCAGTTGACCTGCTCGTTGGTCCACACGCGGTGGTCGCCCTCCTCGCCCCACGAGCCCTCGGGCAGCGACACGGTCTTGTCCACCGGGTGCTCGTCCAGCCAGGCCTTCGAGGTCGTCAGCTGCACCTGCTCGTCGGCGTGCAATGACAACATCACGTCCCGCAAAAACCGCGGTCCCTCGTGCCACCAATGGCCAAATAGCTCCGCGTCGAAGGTAGCGACGACCACGCCGGGCCTGCCGACCTTCTCGCGGTGTTCGTGCAGCCGCTGCTTGACCAGGCCGCAGAAGTGCGAGACGTGCTGGAACATCTTCGCGTCGGTGTCGTCGGGGTAGTACAGGTGCTTGTCGCCCAGGTCGGTCTTGGGCCCGGTGATCTTCCAGTATCTCAAACCTCGGCGGGGTCCCCACTGCTTGTGAAACTCCAGGTACTCCCCGGTCGCGGGGTAGCCGATGCTGCCGGACCAGACCTGCTCGCAGACCGCCGGGTCGCGGGCGTAGGCCGCTGCGCGGGACGGGCCGGTGCCGTCGGAGTTCACGCCGTGCGGCTCGTGAACATCCCGCCAACCGCGCGACGGGTATTTGCGAGCTTCGTCCCAGTCGACCTTGTGCCACTGCCCATCGGTCTTGACCATCTCGCTGCGGGCTTGTTCGACCAGGTGGTTCTCGACGAAAAAGTGCGTGATGCCCTCGTCGGCGACCAGGTGTTCGATGCCGACGCGGTGGTCCTGATGGCCCCAGTCGATCGGCGGGTCCCACGGCCCGCTGGGCCGATAGGCACATTCGGGCAGCCACATCCCCTCGGGCTTGAAGCCCAGGATCCGCTCGCTGCTCGCCACGCCCGCGCGGACCTGGGCGCGGATGCTCGCGTCGTGCAGCAGCAGCGGCATGTAGCCGTGCGTGGCGTTGCTGGTCAGCAGCTGCAGGTGGCCGTCGGTCCGCTGCTTGGCGAAAGCCCCGGGGATGTCACGGTCGATCCGCTGGAAGTGCTCCGCGAGCTTTTCGTAGGTCTGCTGCCACCGCTCGGCCAGCCACTTCATGTGGCCGTTGCCCAGCTTGTCGAACTGCTTTTGATCGGCCCGGGCCTGATCGACGCGGTCGGCGAGGTAGCGCTCGAAGCCGGCCTTGAAGTGGTCGTGGTCCAGCTGCTCCAGCAGCACGGGCGTCAAGCCCATCGTGATCTGCGGCTGCGCGCTGAGGAACACGCACTCTTCGACCATCGCCAGCAGCGGCAGGTACGTCTCGGCCGCCGCCTCGTAGAGCCAGTCCTCGCCGTGGGGCCAGGTGCCGTGCCGCAGCACGTAAGGCAGGTGGCCGTGCAGCACCAGACAGAAACCGCCGAGCGAATCAGCCATGGGTGGATGCTACCGCCGGGACGACCCGCGGGCGTGCCAATCGGTCCGGGCCGACGGATTGACACCCGCGGCTTCGGCGGGCGGCTGTGGTGAGCGGTCCGAAGCCGCGGGTGTCAACCCGTCGGCTCATCGCTATGCCGCCAGTCATCCCAGTAGGCGTCATCGTCGAGCGTGAACCGCTGCGGCTCCTGACGGCGCAGCAGTTCGTAGCGGTCGAGGAACAGTCGGGTGGCCGGGGCACCGTCGGCCGAGTAGCCGCGGATGAGCCTGATCGCCTCTTCCTTTCGGCCGGCGAAGATGAGCTCATCGACCTGCGGCCACTGCTCATCGGTGAACTCGCGACGCTTAGGCAGCGTCCGCATGAACTCGACGAAGTCTGGGTCATGCGAATAGACCTGCAGGTCCGCCTCGATCCGCTTGAACGAAGCTTGCGGAACGTAGCCACGCCCCGATGCCCTGCGGGTGGGGTGCTTGTGGGTGGTCTCGATGATGTAGCACGCGTCGCCGTCATAGAGGTGGACCCACGCGTGGCCGCCCGTCTGCCAGGCGCCGACGACGAAGCGGACGTCGTACCCGGCATCGTGCAGCGCCCGCCAGGTCCACAACGCATGGTCTTCGCAGTCGCCGCGGCCCCAACGCTCGAAGTCGATCGGGTGCATCCAATAGTCGGTCTTCCCGTGGATCACTTCATCAGGCGTATACCGGCATTGATGCAGAAACCTCTGAGCGTCGACCAAGTGAGTCACCGGCCGAGTCAGCGGACGGTCGAAGCAGTCCAGGTCAGCTTGATTCGGGTGCGTCATTCGCCGTTTGCCGCGTCGAAGCGGGACGCCGAACCGGATGGCCTGAGTCACGGCACCCGTCCAGCGGGCACCGTGAGTGGCGGGCAACGCGACCATCGTTGTCCGATCAATGGCATCCTGCAGCGACGCCGGCGGCGGTGTGGGCCGGACGGCAGCCGGCTTCAGCGGTCGTGTCGAGATAGCGACGATCCGTCTGCGGATCCAACCCAGCAATTCGCCGATCATCGGCGTGTTGTAAACCCATCGCGGCCGCGGGAGCGTCCCGACAAGCGGGGCGGCTAACGGTCGGGGTCGTCCTGTTCGGCCTCACTGTCCTGCTCCGCCGGCTTGATCAGTGTCGCGGAGGTCGAGGCGAGCACGCCCAGGACCAGGTAGCCGAGCACGGCCTGCAGGGCGGCGACGAAGCGGCCGATGCCCGACGGTTGAAAGTCGCCGTAGCCGAGGGTGGTGAAGGTCACGACGCTGTAGTACATGCAGTGGCTGAAGCGGTGGCTGACCACCTGGGAAGCTTCGGGCGAGGTGTCGTAGATGCCCAGCCGCTGGTAGACCACGGCGAAAGCGACGAGGAACAGGCCGACGTTGACGGCGGAGATGAGCAGCTGCACCCAGAGGCGTTTGGGGTCGCCCAGGACCAGGCGGAGCCGGCGGACCAGGTCGAACAGGAACACGGCGGCGAAGGCCAGGGCGAGCACGACGGTCCCGATGGTGCGGGGCAGGCCTGCGGGCAGCAGGCCCAGCAGCAGCCACAGCCCGCCGGTGCCCAGCAGGAGCACGAAGAGCCCGCCGGCAGTGATGGTTCGCCACATGAGGTGTCTCCCGAGGGTGAAGGGTGGAGGGCTTGAGGTTAGAGCGGGTGGTGGCTGTGGAAGGCCTATGTGGGGCTTGGAGACTCGGGCGAGCGGGAGGGCTTGCCGGGGTCGCGTTGCGGCTAGCGGCAGGGCCGGGCACGTGCTGGGGCGTGGCCCGTCGTACGCTGTACGCCCGCGGCGTTATGATCCGCCTCATGCGATGCCGACGCGTTTTGGCCGGGTGTTTTTGCGTGGTGCTTTGCGGGTGCAGCTCCCCGCTGGACCGCGGCGACGAGCAGGCGTTGCGGGAGCAGCTGATCGCGTCCCAGCGGCGGCAGCTGCAGGCGGTGGCCGGGGGTGAGCCGGTGCAGGTCACCGCCCCGGGAAGTGTCGTGGAGCAGCGGCTGGGCGACGAGCGGGTGCGGCAGCTGGACGAGCGGCACGGGCTGGCGGCGTTGGCGGCGGATCGGCCGTCGCTGGGTTCGGCGCTGGACGCGCCGGCCCCGACTGACCCGGGGACGGGCGGGCCGATCGATGCTCAGGCGTCGCGTCGTGAGCTGTCGCTGGAGCAGGCGGTGCAGACGGCGGTGCGGCACAACCCGCGGCTCGCGCAGGCGCGGCTTCGGCCGGCGATCGCGCAGTCGCAGGTGCTCCAGGCCGAGGCGGCGTTCGATGCGGTGGCCTTCGGGAGCGTGGCGTGGTCCAGTGAAGACACCCCCCAGCCCGCGGGGACCATCGACGGCCTGGCGGGCGACACGCAGAGCGAGACGCTCAGCGGCCGGGTTGGGGTCCGCGACCCGCTGCTGACCGGCGGCGAGGTCGAGCTCTCAACGCAGCTGCGCCGGTTGGAGCAGACCCCGTCGTTTTTCGCCACCGAGTCGTTTTATGACGCGGACGTGGTGCTGACGCTCCGCCAGCCGCTGCTGCGGGGCTTTGGCGAGGAGCTGAGCACGGCCCAGATCGTGCTGGCTCAGAGCCTGGAGCGGTCCGAGCGGCTGGCGCTGCGGAGCGAGTTGATGGACGTCGCGCTTGAGGTCGAGCAGGCGTATTGGGAGCTGGATGTCGCGTGGCGGACGCTGGCGATCCAGCAGCGGCTGCTGGACGGCACCGCGGCGGACCGGGACCTGCTGGCCCCGCGGTTTGAGCAGGGCTTTGACGTCACGGCGGCGTCGCTGGCCAACGTGGACGCGCGGGTGCAGCTGCGGCGGTCGGACCTGATCCGGGCGCGGCAGGCGGTGCGGTCGGCATCGGATCGGTTGAAGGTGCTGCTGAGCGACCCGGACCTGCCGGTGGCGGGCGAGGCGGTGCTGGTGCCGACGACCGAGCCGGCGGCGGGGGTGGTGCGGTTCTCGCTGCTGGACGCGGTGACCACGGCGATGCGGCGTCGGCCGGAGCTGAGCCAGGCGCTGCTGCAGGTCCGCGACGCGGGGGTCCGTCAGCGGGTGGCGGACAACAGCCGGCTGCCGGCCCTGGAGATCGGCGCGAGCATCGCGTACTCGGGCATCGACACCGACAACGGCGGCGGGGCGTACGAGGACCTGTCGGACCTGGACTACATCGACTACGCGTTGTCGGCGGTTTTTGAACAGCCGCTGGGGGCCCGCGCGGCCGGGGGGCTGTTGCAGCAGCGGCGGCTGGAGCGGCAGCAGGCGGTGCTGGCGTATCAGGACACGGCCCAGCAGGTGGTGCTGCAGGTCAAAAACGCGCTGCGGGACCTGCTGACCAACTACGAGCTGATCGCGGCGTCGCGGTCGGCCCGGCGTGCGGCGGCCGAGGCGCTGCGGGCGATCTCGGCCGAGCAGGAGGCGGGGGTGGCGCTGACGCCCGAGTTCATCGACCGCAAGCTGGCGCGGCAGGACGCGCTGGCCGAGGCGCAGCGGCAGGAGGTCCAGGCGGCGGCGGCGTACAACACGTCGCTGGCGCAGGTGTACCGGGCGATCGGGACACTGCTGGAGCGGGACCGGATCGAGGTGGTGGAGTAGGGGGGCGCGTTGGGGCCGTGTTGAGCGGGTGCAGCGCAGCTGCCCCTGCGGCGGCCGGCGGATAAGGCTTTACCTCAACGGGAGTGGGCTCAACAGCGATAGAATCACGGCATGACGTTGCAGGTGGTCATTTCGCGAGAGGGGGAATTGTGGGTGTCGCATTGCCCGCAGATCGACGTGGCAAGCCAAGGGGGCACGGTCGAGCAGGCGCGGCGAAACCTTGAGGAGGCGGTGACGCTGTGGTTGGAAAGCGCGGATGAAGCGGAGCTGCGTCGTCAGCTGGGACGAGAGAGCTACTTGAGCTCAATTGAGGTTGGCGTTGCCTAGGCTTGGCCGATTGTCGGGGCGGCAGGTCATGGCGATTCTTGGGGATCAGGGTTTCGTTCAGGTGCGTCGACGGGGTTCGCATGTGTCGATGCAGAAAGTCACTGCAGAGGGCACGCGTACCGCAATCATGCCGGACCACAAGCAGGTGGCGATCGGGACGTTGCGGTCGATCATCCGCCAGAGCGGGCTGCCGCGGGAGTTGTTCGAGCGTTGATTTGCCGGTGGCGGGCGCGGCTTCGCCGCAGCCGCTAAACGGGGAACGGCATTGCGGGTGGCTACTGCACGTCGGCGAGGTCGATCGGCTTGGCACCTTCGGCGCTGCGGATGACGGCTTCGAGGACGCGCTGGGTCTTGTAGGCGTCGTCGAAATCGGGCAGGGGGATCAGCGGGTCTTCGCCGCCCAGGACGCGGAGCATGTCGGCGGTCTGGTTGATGAACCCGTGCTCGTAGCCGATGGCGTGGGCGGTGGGCCACCAGGCGTCGGCGTAGGGGTGGCCGGCCCCGCCGTTGGACACGTCGATGGTGGACCAGCCCTGCTGTTTGGCGGGCAGGGTGTTGTCGTACCACTGGAGCTTGGTCATGTGCTCGAAGTCGAAGCGGATCGCGCCCTTGTCGCCGTGGACGTCGATGCGGTTGCCGTTCTTGTCGCCGGTGGACAGGCGGGTGGCCTCAAAGCTGGCGACGGCCCCGCCGGTGAGGGTGGCGTTGAAGAGCACGGCGTCATCGACGGTGGACTCGGCGGTCTTGTCGCTGGCGGCCGCGCCGCCGCCGGAGATTTCGCCGCCGGCGTCGCCGGTGATGACTTTGCGTTCTTTCACGAACGTCTTGAGGATCGAGCCGTGGATGCGGTCGATCTCTTCGCCGGTGATGAAGCGGGCGGTGTCGATGCTGTGGGCACACAGGTCGCCCAGGGCCCCGGACCCGGCGACGTCGCCCTGGAAGCGCCAGAGCATCGGCGTGTCGGGCCCGGCCCAGTCCTGGAGGTAAAAACAGCGGACGTGGCGGATGTCCCCGAGCAGACCATCGCGGACCATCTGGTGGGCCAGGGCCACGGCCGGGCAGCGGCGGTAGTTGTACCAGACGAAGGTGTGCTGGCCGGAGGCCTCGCGGGCCGCGTCGCGCATCCGCCGGGCCTCGTCGAGGGTGTGGGCCAGCGGCTTTTCGCAGGCGACGTGCTTGCCCGCCTGGAGGGCGGCAATGGCCTGGTTGGCGTGGACGTGGTTGGGCGTGCCGACGTCGACGAGGTCGATCGCGTCATCGCTGACCATCGCCTTCCAGTCATCGGAGGCGTTGTGCCAGCCCCAGCGGTCGGCGAACGCTTGGGTCTGTTCGAGGTTGCGGGCGGCGATGGTGTGCATCACCGGCTCGACGGGGAGTTCAAAAAACTTGGCGACCTTGAGGTACGCGTTGCTGTGGGTCCGGCCCATGAACTTGGTGCCGATGAGGCCGACGTTGATGCGGTTGGACATGCCGCCAATCTAGCGATTGGCAAGCGAGAAGCCGGAAGCATGAAGCGGGAAGCCAGAATCGCAGCCGCGGCATCTCATGCCTCTGGCTTTCGGCTTCTCGCTTCCAGCTTCCGGCTCTAAATCGGCATGCCCGTGATCGTGCCCTCGTACACGAGCGTGCCGTTGACGATTGCCTGGGTCGCGCAGATGCAGCGGCGGGGTTTGAACTTGATCTCTTTGCCCAGGATGTAGAGCCGGTCACCGGGGGTGACCTGGCCGCGGAACTTGACGTCATCGACGCCGGCGAAGCCGACGAACTTCGGCGGCTCGAGGCCCGCCGCGCGGACCTGCTCGATCAGCAGGATGCTCGCCAGCTGCGCGGCCGCCTCGATCATCAGCACACCCGGGAAGATCGGCCGGCCCGGGATGTGCCCGGCACACCAGAACGCGTCGTCGGGCACGTCGTGGTACGCCAGGGCCGATTTCCACGGCTCGTTGTGCCAGGCGATCCCGTCCAGCAGCCGCATCTGACCGCGGTGCGGGTTGATCGCCTCGATGGCGCCAGCGTCGAGCGCGGGCGGACCGTCGAGGTGGTCCGACAGATCGAAGAGCAGGCTGGGCGCCATGAAGTCTCGGGTGGGGGTCAGAAGCGCTGGCCGGCCAGCGGGAGGTCGGGCCGCGCCAGCTCCGGCTTGCGGCTTCCAGCATCCGGCTTCAAGCTGGAAATCAGTCGTCGTTGCGGGCCTCGAGGATCTTGATCCGCAGGTCCTGGCAGAGCTTTTTGATGTTTTGAAGCTCGCCGCGGACGCGGGTCCCCGCCGCCTTGTTGCCGCCGTCGGCCTTCTTGAGGTCCTCTTCGAGCCCGGCCACCTGACGCTGAAGCTGTTCATACATCTCGAGCATGACGAGTCTCCTGGGGCCCGATCGGCATGACCGGGGCTTTCAGCCTACCGCCCGCCGCGCCTCACCGCCAACGCTCACCGGCCCGGCGGTCCCCAAAGCCCACGGCTTCAGCCGTGGGCGGGCACCCACCGACTCCCAGCCGCCGACCCCCTACTTCGACCGCACCACCGGCTGCAGCTCGCGAAACCGTTGCGAGCCCGCCTGCTCCGCCAACTCAAAAAGCACCTGCTCCACCGTCACCGGCAGCACCCCCGCCTGCGTCAGCCGGGCGACCCCCGCCCGCTCATCCACCGCCCGGCGGGAGCTGGTCCCGTCCAGCGGCAGGCCCACCGTCAGCCCCGCCTCCAGCAGGTCCAGACAGGTCTGCAGCACGCACGCATGGCACTCGATCCCCGCCACCACCACCGCCTCCAGCTGCAGCTCCCGCACCGCCTGCATCACCACCGGCTCACACGCGCTGAACCGCAGCTTCTCGCAGCGGACCTTCGCCCGCTCCAGGCGGCGGTCGATCTGCGGGACCGTCGGGCCCAGGCCGCGCGGGTACTGCTCGCTGGCCAGCACCGGCATGTCCAGCACCGCCGCGCCGTCCAGCAGCCGGCCGACCCGCCGCAGCAGCTCGTCGGATCGGCGGACCACCGGCAGCAGCTTCTGCTGCATATCGATCACCAACACGCCCGTCCGGCCCGGTATCAATCGCTTGACCTGCATCTGGCCGCCAGTTGTAGCTCACCCGCTCGCTCGGGCCCTGCCCGCCGCGACCCATACTCATGAGCGCCCCGACGATTACCGATATCCAGACCACCGCCCGGTCGTGTCAACGCCCCCGCGGTCTGGCCCTGCATCGATCCGGTCGACATGGCAGACTGCCGCCGCGACGCCGGGCCTGAACCCGCCCGGGCCGTGCCCGCTTTCGCTCCCACGTTCCTGGGCCTACCCGCCATGCGCGTCCTGCTGATCGCCGAAGCCTGCAACCCCGAGTGGGTCAGCGTCCCGCTCGAGGGCTGGTCCCATAGCGATGCGATCCGCCGACACCCCGACGTGGACGCCCACCTGGTCACCCAGGTCCGCAACCGAGACGCCCTGGTGCGGGCCGGGCTGCACGAGGGCGACGACTTCACCGCCATCGACTCGGAGGCCCTGGCCCGGCCGGCCAGCCGCGCGGCCAATCTGCTCCGCGGCGGCAAAGGCAAGGGCTGGACTACCGTCACCGCCATCTCCACCCTGATCTACCCGTACTTCGAGCGGCTGGTGTGGAAGACCTTTGGCCCGGACATCCGCGGCGGCAAGTTCGACCTGGTCCACCGGCTGACTCCGCTCTCGCCCACCACGCCCAGCCCGCTGGCACGCAAGTGTGCCCGGGCGGGCGTGCCGTTCATCCTGGGCCCGCTCAACGGCGGTGTGCCCTGGCCGCATCAGTTCGACGCGGCCCGCCGACGCGAACGCGAGTGGCTGTCGTACGTCCGCGGCTTCTACAAACTGCTGCCGGGCCACCACGCCACCCGCCGACATGCCTCGGCCATCATCGTCGGCTCACGCGACACCGAAAAGCAGGTCCCCGATCGCTACCGCGACAAGTGCGTCTACGTGCCCGAGAACGCCATCGATCCGGACCGGTTCCCCGATGTCCAGCGGGACCGTGCCTACACGCCGCCGATCAAGGCCGCCTTCGTCGGCAGGCTCGTCCCGTACAAGGGCGTCGACATGCTCATCGATGCCGCCGCGCCGCTGATCGACGCGGGCAAGCTGGAGGTCGATGTCTTCGGCGACGGCCCGGAGCGGGCGAATCTCGCCGCCGCCGTCCAGCAGGCCGGCATCACCGACCGCTTCCGCCTGCACGGCAACATCCCGCATGCCCAGCTTCACGGCCGGCTGGCCCAGGTCGATGTGTTCGCCTTCCCGAGTGTCCGCGAGTTTGGCGGGGCGGTGGTGCTCGAAGCGATGGCCCTGGGGGTGGTGCCGGTGGTCGTGGACTACGGCGGGCCGGGCGAGCTGGTGACCGACGACACGGGCTACCGCGTGCCGATCGCCGAGCGTGCCACACTGGTCCAGCGGTTTGACGCGATCCTGGCCGAGCTATGCGAGGACCCCGGCCCGCTTCGGGGAATGAGCGAGCGTGCCCGCGGTCGTGCCCGGACGCTGTTCACCTGGGACGCGAAAGCCGGTCAGGTCGTGTCGGTGTACCGCAAGGTGCTCGGTGCTTCGACCGCCGACTTCACGTCCGACCCGCCGTTCCCCGCCCACGGCGGGCAGGTGCAGGCCTCGCCGTGAACGACTGGGCGAATCGTTTTCATTGACGGCTGAGTCTTCTTCGGCATTGGGGTCGGCCGTGGCGAGGGTGCCGACCCCGCGTCCGGCGTGAGTCGGCGGGGTCATCGCGTCTCGAGCCGGGGCAGTGAGGCGGCTGCCGCGTCTTGCACTCTGTTCGCCAGCGGGAGTCGTTTCAATCGCAAGCCCTTGCGCCACGGTTAGTTAAGAACGCTTATTTGACGCTGCGGCAGGGTTGCGGTAGCTTGACGGGTTATGCCAGCCACTACTACCACCCGCCGTCGAGGCCGTTCTTCCAAGCCTCGCAGCGTGGCCCGACGCGCTGCGGGTCGGACGACCAAACCCGCCCAGACCTCCGAGTTTAACCCCGAACAGTTCTCGAACTACACCAAGGCCATCGGCTGGCTCAACGAGCATTCGAACCTGGAACGGATGCGGCTGGTGCGTTACGACGACCAGACGTTCAGCCTGGACCGGATGTGTGAGTTGCTGGAGTTGCTGGGCAACCCGCAGCGGCAGGTCAAGTGCGTCCACGTGGCCGGGACCAAGGGCAAGGGCTCGACCTGCGCGATGCTCTCGTCGATGCTCCACGCCTGCGGCTACACCGTGGGCCTGTACAGCTCGCCGCACCTGTCGGACCTGCGCGAACGGCTGACCATCGACGGCCACATGATCCCGTATGCCGACCTGACCGACCTGCTTCGGCAGATCGCCCAGATCGAGGACCAGCTCACCGATCCGCCCAGCTACTTCGAGGTCCTGACGGCGGCGGCGTTCCTGTATTTCGCCGAGCAGGCGGTGGACATCGCCGTGTTCGAGACCGGGCTGGGCGGCCGGCTGGACTGCACCAACCTGTGTGAGCCGCTGGTCGTGGGCCTGACCCACATCAGCCTGGACCACACGCACCTGCTGGGCGAGGACGTGGCGACGATCGCCCGCGAGAAGGCCGGCGTCATGAAGCCGCAGGTCCCGGTCGTCTCGGTCGAGCAGGACAAGCCCGTCGTGGCGGTGCTCAAGGAGGTCGCCGCCGAGACCGACTCGCCGCTGCAGTTCACCGGCGACCAGATCGACTTTTCCTGGCGTTTCGAGACCAGCAAAGACCGCGGGCCGCACACCCGCGTGTGCCTGTCGACCGCCCAGAGCATGTACGAGCACCTGGCCGTGCCGTTGCGGGGCGAGCACCAGGCCCACAACTGCGGCCTGGCCCTGGCGATCCTGGACAAGCTCAAGGGTTTGGGCTTCGACCTGCCCGAGGCGAAGGTCCTCGACGGGCTGGGCAAGACCGACTTGCCCGGGCGGATGGAAGAGGTCTGGCCCCAGCCGCAGATCATCGTGGACGGGGCCCACAACGGCTCGTCGATCCAGGCGCTGATCAAGGCCCTGGGGGCCCACCTGACCTACGACAGCCTGGTGGTCATCTTCGGCTGCGCCGAGGACAAGGAGGTCGAGGCCATGCTCGAGCAGTTGGCGCTGGGCGCGGACAAGGTGATCTTCACCCAGTCCAAAAACAGCCTGCGGGCGATGCCCACCGAAGACCTGATGAGCCAGTTCGGCGAGGTCTCGGGCAAGATGGCCCAGTCGGCGGACACGCTGCCCGAGGCGATCAGCCTCGCCGCCCGGGCCGTCGGCCGGGACGACCTGATCGTGGTCACCGGCTCGTTCACGCTCGTGGGCGAGACCCGCAAGTACCTCGCGGAGAAGACGGCCAAGGCCGCGCGGGCCTGAGCGGCGTGGCTCGGCAGCGAGCCGGGCTCTGGGAGCCCGGATGGGCCGTGATATGCACCGGATGCCGAGCGACCTCCGCGCGATGAGCGATGCTTGGAACACGCAGCGCGGACTCGTCAGCTGGGTGCGATCGGCGTGCGACGCGCTGGACGCCCATTTGGAGGTGCTCTGCGACGGCTGGGTGCTGCGGCTGAGCCGCGGCCAGCGGACCGCTCACGTGATGGGCTACCACTTCGACCTCAACCCCTCGGCCGCCGCCATGGTCGCCGGCGACAAGGCCGCGGCCGCGGCGGTGCTCGCCGCGGCGGGGGTCCCGGCGGTCGACCACGCGTTGATCGTGCAGCCGTTCAAGCTCGACTACCTGGGCGGTGACGGCATCGGGCCGCGGCTGGACCGGCTGATCCAGCGGTGGGGCTTGCCGCTGGTGGTCAAGCCCAACACCGGCACCGGCGGGCAGGGCGTGCAGCCGGTGAGCGACCGGCGGCAGCTGGAGCAGGCGGTGGCCCGGCAGTGGCAGCAGCGGCAGGACGCCGCGGTCGGGCCCTGGCTGGACATCGACGCCGAGCAGCGGCGGGTCGTGCTGGACCAGCAGGTGCAGCTGGCGTACGCCAAGCGTCGGCCGGAGGTGGTCGGAAATGGCCGGTCGACGCTGATGGACCTCGCGGCCCAGGCCGTGGCGGCGGGGCGGGTGGTGCCCGAGGCGTTGCACCGGCTCAGCGGCGACCCCGAGCGGGCGGCGCGGGTCCCCGGGGCGGGGGCGGTGGTGCCGGTGGTGCAGCTGCACAACCTCGCCGCCGGGGCTGTGCCCGAGCCGCTGCCGATCGAGGCGGACCACGAGCCCACACGCCTGGCCCTGGCCGCGACGGCGGCGCTGGGCCTGCGTTTCGCCGCGGTCGATGTGGTGCGGGTCGGCGGCCGGTGGCGGGTGCTCGAGGTCAATGCCGGGGTGATGCTCGAGCGGTACGCCCGCTTGGCCCAGGGCGGTGAAGGCCAGGCCCGGCGGATCGTCGCCGCGGCGGTCGGGCGGATGCTCGATCCTCGGCTCATCCCAGACCCGGCGAGCGAGTGAACCGTGTTAGACTCGCAAATGTTTGATCGGCGGATGCGAAAGGGGCTCGATTGACTCGGATTGCGGTCATTGGTGCGGGCAACTGGGGCAAGAACCTCGTGCGGGCGTTCGCCGGCCTGGGCGATGCCGAGCTGGTCTGCGTCTGCGACCGCGATCCTGACCGCCGGGCCGCGGTCCAGCGGCAGCACCCGGGCGTGGCGACCACCGCCCAGCTGGCTAACGTGCTGACCGACGAGCGGATCGACGCGATCGCCGTGGCGACCCCGGCCCCGTCGCACGCCGATGTCGCCGAAGCCGGGTTGCGGGCGGGCAAGCATGTCTACGTCGAGAAGCCCCTGACGCTCCGCAGCGCCGACGCAATACCGCTGCTGGAACTGGCCAAGCGGGCCGGGCGGACCCTGATGGTCGGGCATCTGATGATGTACCACCCCGCGGTGGAGCACATGAAGGGCATGATCCGCAGCGGCGAGTTGGACCCGTCGTATCTCTATTTTCAGCGGGTGAATCTGGGCGTGGTCCGCCGGGAAGAGAACGCCTGGTGGTCGCTGGCGCCGCACGACATCTCGATCGCGTGCTACCTGCTGGACCGCACGCCCGTCTCGGTCAGCGCGACCGGCCGGGCGTACCTGCAGCCGGGCGTGGAGGACGTGGTCTTCGCCAACCTGTGCTTCGCCGACGGGACGCTGGCCAACATCCACGTGTCCTGGCTGGACCCGCACAAGGAGCGGAAGGTCACGCTGGTGGGCAAGCAGCGGATGGTCGTTTTCGACGACATGTCACCCGACGAGAAGGTCCGGGTCTACGAGAAGTCGGCCGACGTGGAGGTCGGCCAGGACGCGATGACCCACACGGTCACGGTCCGCAGCGGCGAGATCCGCATCCCGTCGCTGCCCGGCGGCGAGCCGCTGCGGCTCGAATGCGAGCACTTCATCAGCGCAATCCGCTCGGGCCGGGCCCCCCGCAGCGACGGCGCCGACGGGCTGCGAGTGGTCCGCGTGCTCGAGGCCGGCGAACGCTCCATGCGCCAGGGCGGAGTCGAGGTCCCCGTCGAGGGCGCCACCGGCCCACCCACCGTCACCCTCAACGGCGCCCACCGCCGCGAGCCCACCCCGACCGCCACCTAAAACCCACGCCTTCAGGCGTGGGAAGGCCCCCGCCGCTCCCCGATCCCCATCCCCACCAAAACCCACGCCTTCAGGCGTGGGAGGGCCGCCGCCGCTCCCCCATCCCCATCCGCTCCAAAGCCCACGCCTTCAGGCGTGGGAAGGCCGCCCGCGTCCTACCTCGCGACGCGGAGCCGCTATCCCCACCCCCCGCCTGCTTTACCCTGTGCCCCATGTCCGGTGCCCAGGCCCACCCGTCCGCGATCATCGACCCCGGGGCAACGCTCGGCGAGGGCTGCCGGGTGTGGCACTTCAGCCACGTCTGCGCCGGCGCCCGCCTCGGCCGCCGCTGTTCGCTGGGCCAGAACGTCTACATCGCCCCCACCGCCGTGCTCGGCGACAACTGCAAGGTCCAGAACAACGTCTCGATCTACGACGGCGTCACCCTCGGCGACGACGTGTTCGTCGGCCCGTCCGCCGTGTTCACCAACGTCGTCAACCCCCGGAGCCACACCCCCCGCCGCAGCGAATACAAGCCCACCACCGTCCGCGACGGAGCGACCCTCGGGGCCAACTGCACCATCGTCTGCGGCGTCACCCTCGGCCGCCACTGCTTCGTCGCCGCCGGTGCCGTCGTCACCCGCGACATCGACGACCACACCCTCGTCGCCGGCGTGCCCGCCCGACCCCTCGGCTACATGTGCCGCTGCGGCGAACGCCTCACCCACCCCCACCCCAACACCGGCCACACCGCCTGCACCACCTGCGGCACCCGCTATCGCCTCCACGACGGCATCCTGCGCGCGATCTGAAGGTGGCGTGGTCTGAGTTTTGACAGGATGACCGGATCAATAGAAGCAATAGGATCAGAAACCAATCAACTTGCAAATCTAATCCCTAGTCAAATTTGATTTTCGTCTTTCCCTCTTCTTCTCTCTGATCCTGTCGATCCCATCCATCCTGTCATCGTGTCTAGAACCAAACCCCCGATGCAACCCGCCCCCAACATCCTCTTCCTCTTCCCCGACCAGTGGCGCTGGGACTGGCTAGGCCACCACGACGGCGCCGCCAGCCCCTACGGCGATATCCCGGTCCGCACGCCCAACCTCGACGCCCTCGCCGCCCGCGGCACGCGGTACACCCAGTGCCGCACCAACAGCCCGCTGTGCGCCCCGGCCCGCGCGTGCCTCGCCCAGGGCCTCCGCTACGAGCGGTGCGGCGTGCCGAGCAACGGCCACGACACCCCCGGCCACGCCGACACCGTCTTCAAGCGCCTCCGCGGTAGCGGCTACCGCACCGCCATCACCGGCAAGGCCGACCTGCAAAAGCACGGCGGCTTCAAAGGCCTGGACGGCTGGACCCGCGGCATGGGCCGACTCGGCTTTACCGACTCGACCAACCAGTGCGGCAAGTGGGACGCGATTAACTCCGGAAGCGAAAGGCCCGCCGACCCGTACATGGCCTCGCTGCACTCCGCCGGGCTGGCCGAATTGCACGTCGCCGATTATGCCAAGCGAAATAAACAACGGCAGCAGCAAAACTCGCTCGCGACTTGGCCCAGCCCGCTGCCCCGCGAGCACTGCACCGACGACTTTTGTGGCGCCGCGGCGCTGCGGTATCTCCAGACGTGGCCTCAGCCGGACGACCGAGCCGAGCCCGCGCCGTGGATGCTGTGGGTCAACTTCCCGGGCCCGCACGAGCCGTTCGACCCGCCCGCCCAGCTGCAGCAACGCTACGACGGCATCGACTTCCCGCCGCCTGTGGCCGTGCCCGACAACGCCGACCCGCAGGACCACCAGCAGCTGCGTCGCAATTACGCCGCCATGTGCGAGGGCATCGACGAGTGGGTCGGCAAGCTGCTCGCCGCCGTCGAGGCCCGCGGCGAGACCGACCGCACGCTCGTGGTCTTTGCCTCGGACCACGGCGAGCTGCTCGGCGACCACGGCCGGTGGTACAAGAACACCTGGCACGAGGGGTCGGTGCACGTGCCGCTCATCCTGGCCGGTTCCGGCGTCGCCGCCGGCCAGACGCGGGATCAACCGGTCGAGCTCATCGACATCGCCGCCACCATGCTCGACGCCGCCGGCCAGCCGACGCCCGACGCTTGGGATGCCCGCAGCCTGCTCACCGCCGAGCCACGGCAGGTCCAACACGCCGCCCTGGGGAGCTGGCGAATGGTGAGCGATGGCCGGCACAAGCTGGTCATCGACGGCGAAGACACCCTCCTGTTTGACCTCGACGCCGACCCCGCCGAGACGCAGAACCTCGCCGACACCCATCCGGACCAGGTCACCCGCCTGCGGCAACATCTCCAATAGCCGCTTGCGGCTTACCGCACTGCCAAAACGGCGGCCCGCGGCGGGTAAATCCCGCCCGACACGCCGCTAACGCAATCGCGGCTGGCACCGGTTTTGATAGATGTTCCCCATGGACATCAACCAACTCACGCAGAAAGCCCGCGAGGCCCTGCAGTCGGCCCAGTCCGACGCCGTCGCCCGCGGTCATCGGGCCGTCGACGTGGAGCACCTCCTGCTCGCGCTGGTGCAGCAGGACGGCGGGCTCATTCCGCGCCTGCTCGACAAGCTCGACCGGCCCGCCGATGTCGTCGCCGGCGAGCTGGCCCGCGTGCTCGACAACCGGCCCAGCGTCACCGGCTCGGGCATGGACCAGGCCGCCAACCAGATCACCCTCACCCAGCCGCTGCAGCAGCTGCTGGTCGCCGCCAAGGCTCAGGCCGACCGGCTCAAGGACAGCTACGTCAGCGTCGAACACCCCGTGCTCGCCCTGCTCGACAAGCCCGGCAACACCGACGCCGGGCGGATCCTCCAGCAGCTGGGCATCACCCGCGACGCCTTCCTCCAGGCCCTGACCGACCTCCGCGGCAACCAGCGGGTCCAGTCCGACAACCCCGAGGCAACATACGAGGCCCTGGACAAGTACGGCCAGGACCTCGTCGCCGCCGCCAGGGCCAACAAGCTCGACCCGGTCATCGGCCGCGATGAGGAGATCCGCCGGACCATCCGGATCCTGTCCCGAAAGACGAAGAACAACCCCGTGCTCATCGGCGAGCCGGGCGTGGGCAAGACCGCCATCGTCGAGGGTCTGGCCCAGCGGATCGTCCGCGGCGACGTGCCCGAAGGCCTCAAGGACAAGAAGGTCTTCTCGCTGGACATGGGCGCGTTGATCGCCGGCGCGAAGTTCCGCGGCGAGTTCGAGGAACGCCTCAAGGCCGTCCTCAATGAGGTGAAACAAGCCTCCGGGGGCATCCTGCTGTTCATCGACGAGCTGCACACCATCGTCGGGGCCGGCAAGACCGACGGGGCTATGGACGCGGGCAACCTGCTCAAGCCCATGCTGGCCCGCGGCGAGCTGCACTGCATCGGCGCGACGACGCTTAACGAGTATCGCGAGCACGTCGAAAAGGACGCAGCGCTGGAGCGCCGGTTTCAGCCGGTCCAGGTGGATCAACCGACGGTGGAGGACACGATCTCGATCCTCCGCGGGCTGCGGGAGCGGTTCGAGGCGTTCCACGGCGTGAAGATCGAGGACAACGCGCTGGTCGCCGCGTCGACGCTGTCACACCGGTACATCAGCGATCGGTTTCTGCCGGACAAGGCGATCGACCTGGTCGATGAGGCTTGCGCGATGATCCGGACCGAGATGGACTCGGTGCCCGAGGAGCTGGACCAGGTCAACCGCCGGGTCATGCAACTGGAGATCGAGGAACAAGCGCTTAAGAAAGAGAAGGACGACGCCAGCAAACAACGCCTGTCCGATCTACGCAAAGAGCTTGCGGACGTGAAGGCCGAGGCCGACGCCCTGCGGGCCCAGTGGGAGGCCGAGAAGGGACAGACCGACCAGCTGCGAACGCTGCGCGAGCAGCTGGACCAGGCGCGGCACGAGCTGGAGCAGGCGCAGCAGGCCTACCAGCTGGAGAAGGCCGCCGAGCTGCAGTACGGCCGGATTCCCAAGCTCGAAAAGCAGCTGGCGGCGGAGGAGGCGAAGCACTCGGATGAAAGCCCCGCCGCTCCCGCGGCGGGGTCCCACGCCCCGGAGGGCGTGGGCTTTCACCGCCTGCTGCGCGAGGAGGTCACCGACGACCAGATCGCCCAGATCGTCGCCCGCTGGACCGGGATCCCCGTGTCTCGCCTGATGGAAGGCGAGCGGGAGAAGCTGCTCAAGCTCGACGAGGTGCTTCACGAACGGGTCATCGGCCAGGACGAGGCGGTGCAGTCGGTCACCGACGCGATCATCCGCGCCCGGTCCGGGATCAAGGACCCCAAGCGGCCGATCGGCTCGTTCATCTTCCTCGGGCCCACCGGCGTGGGCAAGACCGAGCTGGCCCGGGCGCTGGCCGAGTCGCTATTCGACAGCGAAGATAACATCGTCCGGATCGACATGTCCGAGTACATGGAGAAGCACGCGGTCAGCAGGCTGATCGGCGCCCCGCCCGGGTACGTCGGCTACGAAGAGGGCGGCCAGCTCACCGAGGCGGTGCGACGCAAGCCCTACAGCGTCGTATTGTTCGACGAGATCGAGAAGGCCCACGCGGATGTATTCAACGTGCTGCTGCAGATCCTCGATGACGGCCGGGTGACCGACAGCCACGGCCGAACCGTCAACTTCGAGAACACCGTCATCATCATGACCTCGAACATCGGCAGCCACCACCTGCTGGACGACGCGGTCATGGGCGGCGGCGACATCGACGACTCGACCCGGAGCGCCGTGATGAGCGACCTCCGCGGGCACTTCCGCCCGGAGTTTCTCAACCGCGTGGACGACACGATCGTCTTCAAGCCGCTGCGTCTGGACGAGATCGAACGCATCGTCGAGCTGCTGGTCGCCGACCTGCGGGACCGGCTGGCCGAGCGGCGGATCGGGCTAGAGCTGACCGACGATGCCCGCCGCGAGATCGCCGCCGGCGGGTTCGACCCGGTCTACGGTGCCCGGCCGCTGAAGCGGTACCTACAGCGCGAAGTCGAGACCAAGATCGGCCGATCGCTCATTGCCGGTGATGTGGGTGATGGCGACACGGTCGTGCTCGACCACGACGCGGACGGCGGCTTGACCGTCACGACCCGCAGCGCCGACGCCGCGGCGGTCTGAGCCCCGCATGTACATGCGGGGCTGAGCGCGGTCGAACGCACGTCGGCGGCGAGGTAGCCTCCCCGCATCGTGAACCCGCCGCCCGCCGCTTCCGCTGACGCCGCACCATCGGTCGTGGTCGATATCGAGTGCAGCTCGTGCGGCTACAACCTCCGCGGGCTATCGACTGCCGGCACTTGCCCGGAGTGCGGCCGGTCGGTGAGGGCGTCGCTGGACGCCGCCGCGGCGAAGGCTCGGATTCGGCCGTTCAGTCTGTCTTCGTTTGGTTGGGTGCATCGGACGATTACCGTGCTCGGTGGCGTGGTGCTTCCGTTTGTCTGCTTCCTCGTGTTCGGCGAGAGTGGGGGCCCGCTGCTGGTGGAATGGCAGTCCGGCCGTTGGAACGACAAGCTCGCGATGATGTTCAACGGTGCGCCGGCGCGGCCGTTCTATCCGTTGTTATTGCTTGCAGGCCTCGCGGCGGTCGCGCTGGTGGCCCGCCCGGTGGAGATGGCGCGGCACGTGCTTGTGCGGATCGGCGTCTACGGGGGCGTGGTGCTGGGCGTGATGTACAGCGTCATCTACTTCGGCGGCAACGGGGAGGCCGGCGGCCTGGTCGCGACGTTCATCGGGTGCGCTGCAGTGGCCGCGATCGGCAGCTGGCTTGTTCAAGACGACGACATCTTCCCGGCTGTCGCGGCCTGGGTCTGGAAGCACCGCTGGCCCATCTGGATCATGATTGGCGTGCTACTCGCGATCGCGGCGGTGGCCTCCGAGGGCGTTGCGTTGATGCTCCCGCTGGTCATCGCGATCGTCGGTGCCCCCGCGGTGTACACACTGGTCTTTGCGATGCTGACGGTTCGGATCGTGCGGGAGTATCGCGGGGGCCGGGGCGAGTGGGGCGTCGGGTTGTGGTGGGTGGTCGGGTGGTGCAGTGCCTATATAGCCGCACTGGTCGGCGGCATTGCGCTGGCGATCGATAGTTATTCGAAGCTGCCGACGCAGCCGCCGCAGGGGTGCTACATCGCGACGGCGGCGGCGCGGGGGCATCGGCGGCTGGTCGGGTCGCGGGTGGTGGTGCTGCCCGGCGGCCGATCGATGCGGGTCAACCGGCAGTTGCAGACGCTCAAGTGCGGCGAGCTGGCGTTGCAGGTCGCGATGCCGCGGGTGCATCGGGTACTGCGGCGGGTGTACGACGTGCTAGGCCCGCCGATCGCGGGGCGGATGGGGGTGTGGTCGGCGGACGCGGCATTTATGTTGTTGTGGCCGGTGCAGCGCGTGTGCGAGGTGGTGCTGCGCCGGGTGGTGCCGGGGTTTGAGCGGCGGCGGGCGGGGGTGTATGGGGGGAGCCCGGGGTTGGCGAACCCCGGGCTTTAGCAATCAGCGCTGGCGTTCGGCTTGGCGCCACTCGGGGTTGCCCGGCATGTTGTCGCGGACCTGGGGGTCCAGGGCCGGGTTGTAGAGGGCGTTGTCGGTGAGGATGGTGGCGCCGTTGTCGGCGACCCACACGTGGTTGTGGGTATTGGGCAAGGTCATGTCGTCGTCGGCGAAGGGGTTGTCGTAGGTGTTGACGTTGTGCAGCGATTCGAGGCCGCTTTCGTGGAGCCGGTCGCCGATCTCCTGTTGTCGCCGCCAGCTGGCCATCATGTCGTCGGTGATGTCGGTGTTGGCGCGGCTCATGGCCTCGCGGGCGGCGGCGGCGGCGCGGGCCGAGTCGGCGGCGGCCCGGCGGGAGGCCTGCATGCGGGACTGGTTGATCGCGGCCTTGGTCTGGGCGTAGGCGTTGAACCACTGCGGGTCGATCCGGAAGGATCGGGCGATCATCGACAGCAGCGGCATCGCCTCGTCGAGCCGGCCGGCGGGGGCCCGCATGCTGTAGGAGACCATCGGCAGCCACTGGGTGTTGAAGCTCGGCTGGCCGGTCATCGATGGCATCTGAGCGGTGCGATACGAAAGCATCACGTCGAAGGCCTCTTCAAATTGTCGGCCGTTCTCGGTGTACGCCACGCGGACCCGGCGGTAGTCGGCCTGGGTCTGAATCTGCGCCCCGGCCCGGGCGGCGGCGCCGGCGGCCTGCTGGAGGTACTGCTGGACGGCGGGCGGGACCTGCAGCTGCTCGACGCCGGTGACCCGGACGTTCTGCGCCTGCGGCCGACCCTGCGGGATGATCGTCTGCATCACGTAGGTCGGCACGTCCTGCACCGGCCAAGTCATCATGTAGTACGCGACCGTGCCCTGCTGCTGGGGGACCTGGGTCGTCCAGGTCATCGGCGGCATCGGGTACTGCTCGAGGCGGAACTGCCCGTCGGGCGATTCGATGTGGTACTGCGGGGAGGCGAGTTCCTGCAGCATCGGGTGCCAGAAGACCTGCCCGTCGCCGTTCCAGCCCTGGGGCATGAGGATCGAGTAGGCCGGGCGGTTGCCGAACTCCGCGTCGGGGACCGACTGGCGGTTGAGCACGATGGTGCTGTAGTCATGCTCTTGGGCGATGGCCGTGGTCACCGGGGTGCCGGCCATCATCACGAGCAGAAGAAAAATGGACTTGAATTGCATCGATCGGTCCTCGGTTTTGGTGTGGTGACGAGCCCGGGGATGGCCATCCCCGGGCTTTGGCGGTTCACTGGTTCTGGGCGTCTTGGGACTGCTGGGCGGTGCGTCGCTCGGCCTGCTGCCAGTTTTCGACGCTGGGCAGGTTGTCGCGGACGCGCGGGTCCTGCCGCGGGTCGTAGAGGGCATCGTTGGTCATGATCTGCATGCCGTTTTCGCTGACCCACAGTTGGTTGTGCGTGTTGCTGGCGGCGATGTTGGAGCCGTCGAACGGGTTGGCGTAGGTCGTCGTGTTGTTCAGGCTTTGCATATAAAGGTCTTGAGCCCGATCCGACGCGGCGTCGCGAGCGCGGTAAGCCTGCATGCTCGAATCGCTGATCTGGCTGCTGGTCTCCGAGAGGATGCGGCTGACGGCCATCATCCGCTGCCGGCCCATCCGCTGGCGGTAGCTGTCGATGTTGGCCCAGACCTGGCGGAACGCGTGGTACCACTGCGGGTCGTAGCGGAACGTCCCGTGGATCGCGGTGAGCATCGGCAGCGCCGCGTCCAGCTGGCCCGCCGGCGCCCGGACGCTGAAGAGCGTGCGGGCCTGCCAGTGCACCGGCGCCATCATCTGGCCGTTGAACGGGTTTTGCGTGTCGCCGGGGTAGAACAGGTACGTCAGCAGGACGGTAAAGGCTTCCTCGTACTGCCGGCCGTTCTCGGTGTAGCTCACGCGGACCCGCTGGTGGCGGACGTCCGGCCGGGCGCCGTATTGCTGAGGGGCCTGCTGCATGAACTGTTGCAGGTCTTGCGGGATCGGCAGCTGCTCGACGTTGGTGATTCGGATGTTCTGGGCATTTTGCCGCCAGGCGGCCTGCATGACCCAGCGGGTCACGAACTCCGACGGCTCGCACACCGGCAGGACGATTGTGTAGTTGCCGCTGTCCCGGGCGCGGACCGGCTGCTCCCACGCGGCGTTGAGCATCCACGAGTAGTTGAACTGCGGGAACTGTTCGAGTCGAAAGTTTCCGTCGGGCGATTCCATCCACCACTTGGCCCACGCAACCTCCATCGACTGAAGGTTCCACTCGACCTCGCCGTGGCCCCGCCAGCCCATCGGCATCATCACCGAGAACGCCGGGCGGTTGCCAAACTCGGCGTCCGGCACGGTCTGCCGCTGGAGAATGATCGTGTCGTAATCGACCTCGCGTTGCGCCTGCTGCTGAGCGTTGGCGGTGAGCGACGGGCTCAGGCAGCCGGCGATCACCGTGATCAGAAACCATCGAAGTGCAATGTCCCGCATGATCTTTCTCCTTGTTCCGAGGCAGGAAGTGACAGACGATTCACACGGGCAGGCGTTTCAATCGTATCAGCTGCCGGGCCGATTATGACGGATTCTTCATGGCGGCCGAGAGCCGGTTTTCCAGCTCGGGCATCGGCGGGTCGGCCAGCCCGCAGCGGTCCAGCGGCGTGACCCGCCCGGGCTCACGGGGGCAGCGGTGGGTCACGTCGGCACCGCGGTCGATCAGCCGGATCGCCGCGTCGGCCGCGCCCGCGGCGATGGCGGTGTGCAGCGGGGTGCGCTGCTGCAGGTCCGCCGGGTCGACGGCCGCCCCCGCTTCGAGGAGCCGGTCGATCATCGCCGGGTCGTTCGCCGCCGCGGCGAGGTGCAGCGGGGCTTGGCCGCGTGCGTCTTGGACGTGGCTGCTGGCCCCCGCTTCGATCAGGACGCGGGCCACCTCGGGATGCCCGCCGGCCGCCGCGAGGTGCAGCGCCGTCGCCCGCGCCTGCGTCGGGCTGCTGGGGAACCGGGTCCGGCTGTCGGGCTGCACCCCGGCGTCCAGCAGCGCCCGCACAACATCAGTCTGCTCCGCCTCCGTGGCGACGTGCAGCGGCATCCACTGCTCGGTCCCGTGTTCGCGTTCGATGTCGAGGTACGTGCGGGCCAGGCGCGGCTGGGCCGAGACCACTCGGGTCACTTCCGGCACGTCGCCGGTCCGCAGCGCCCGCAGCCAGTCGGCCGGTACGGCCATCAGTTGATCCTCGGGTCGAAGAAGGACCGGGGCCGGGCCCGCTCGACGAGCGCCGCGAGGAACGCCAGGTCGTCGCGGGACCACATGAAGCGGAATCCGCGGGCGCTGCCGGGCACCGGCTCGACCCGTGCCGCGAGTTGCTCAAGCGTGTCGAAGGGCACACGCAGCGTCAGCGTTTCGCGCGACCGGTCCGCGGCACCTCGGGGCCCGCCGCTGCGGCGGTTGCGGTCGTAGTCGCTGCGGTCTAGGACGATCGCCTCGTCGCCGAGGGTCAGCTCCAAGTGGTCTACCCGCAGCAGCGTGCCGGATGTGGGGCCCTGCAGGGTCAGCGTGACGAGGGGGTCGATGTCCGGTTCACCCGGTGCCGGGACCGGCGGGTCGTCAAGCCGGACCCGCCAAAAAACCTCCGCCCGTGAGCCGTGGGTGATGGCCAACGGAACCCACGGTGTCGTGATCTGCTCACCGGCGTTGTCAAGCCGCTCGGTCGTGAGCCGGGCATTGGCCGATTCGATCAGCTCGCCCGACTGGGTCATGCCGGCAAGACGTTCCAGCCGGTCGCGCTGGGTCTGCGATTGCTGTCGCTGACGCTCGAGCTGAGCCCGCGCTTCATCACGTTCCTGCCGTGTGGCTTCGAGTGCGATCAGCAGGGCGTCCCGCTCCGGCGATTCGCTGGTCCGTAGCCGCTGCGGATCAAGCCCCGCGGCCTGCAAGGCTTGAGAGAGCTGGCGGTTCTCTTCCCGCAGCTGTTCGATAATCGCCAACAAGGCCCGCGGAGGAGGACCCGAGTACTGCGTGGCCGCAGCGCCGACCTCCGCGTTGATCCTGATTAAGGCTTCCCGCTGTGCTTCAGCCTGGGCCAGCCGGACACGGAGGTCTTGGACCTGGTGTCGCAGCTGCCGCAACTCGGCCGCGACGGGTTGGGTCGCCGGTTGGGCGACGGCTGCGATCGGGAGCGTGCAGGCGAGCAGCACGACGAGGGCGTGGGTGAGGACTCGTTTGGGCAGCGATATCCGCATCAAGACGTGCATCGGCATCAGTGGGCCTCCGGCTTGGGGCTGTAGAGGCGGGGCATGGCGTGGATCACGCGCAAAGCTTCGTCCAGGTCGAAGCCGACGGTGTTGGCGTACCACTGCATCGAGGGCCAGCGGGGGTGGTTTTCTTTGGCCACCAGTTCGAGGGCGCGGTCGCGGTCCATGACGCCGTCGCGGATCTGGTTGCTGCGAAAGGTGTCAAACTCGGTAAAACCGGTGACCGTGTGGTAGATATAGTTATAAAACGGAGCGGTGCCGTCGCCGATGCGCCACGTGCTGGGGGTGTCGTCGGCGAGTTCCCAGTCGTAGGTGTCGATGAGGGTGCGGTCGACGGTGGCTTCGTCCCAGGGCAGGTGCTGGAACAGGTACAGGTAGTCGTGCGTCAGGCCGTAGGCGCTGAAGAACGCGCCGACCGAGTCGGCGAGCGAGCGGTTGAGGTACGCGGGGTTGGTCAGGTACTGCCGGCCGTAGTAGGAGGCGAGTTTCGCCTTCTCGGCGAGGCTGAGGTCGTACAGCCGGCGGTTGGCTTCGTCGATGCCGCAGAAGCCCGCTTTGAAGCGGGTCTGCTCGTAGCGGATGTTTTCGCAGAAGACCATCAGCTTGATGCCGGTCTGCTCGATGAGGCGGTTCGCGTGGTAGAAAAACTGCTTGTCGCCGGCCATGAACAGGGGGATCATGCCCAGGTCGGGCTTGCCGAGCCAGGCCTCGATGTTGCGTTTGATGTGGCGACGTTTGGTGCGGATATCGGCCGAGACGATGATGTGTTCGACCCCGAGTTTGCCGCACATGCGGGCGGTGTTGCGGCGGGCCAAGTCGGTGACCATGCCCCAGTCGTAGGTGTAGGCGATGGGATTGAGGCCCAGCTCGGCCTTGAGGACGTGCAGGCCGTAGCACGAGTCGCGGCCGCCGGAGACGCCGACGAGGCAGTCGGGTCCGCCGTCGTCGCGGCGGTAGGGCGCGAGCTTTTCGAGCAGGGCCTCGCGGCCGGGCAGGGGGTCGTAGGTGAGGCTGTGGCAGTAGCTGCACACGCCGTCATCGTCGAAGCGGATGAAGGGGATGGTGTGGGGCAGGATGCAGCGGGTGCATCGGCGGAGGTCAGCGTCCTTGGGGTCGATCTGGGAGGAGTGGTCGCGGGGGGTGGGTACCAGACGCTTCGGCTGCGCCTCAGCGTCGGCTTCCGGGGGTGCACCCACCCCTGAAGGGGTGGGCTTTGGGGGGGCGGCGGATGAGAGGTCGTGGATGGTGTGGCCATCGGGGGTGAGGGTGGCCCACTGGCCGGGGTGCAGCTGGACGATGGGGGCGTCGGTGAGGGTGTCGCTGACGGCGTCGTCGGCTCGGAACTGCTCGACGATGTATTGCTCGGACCCGAAACAGCACAGGCCCGAATCGGGCTGGTGGCACAGGTACAGCGAGCCGGTGTTGGTCGCGACGGTCAGGCCGGTCTGGTCGTGGAGGACCAGGCCGATGCTCGCGGCGCCCTCGATGGTGGTGAACACCTCGTGCAGGGCGTCGGCGATGGGGCGGCCGGCGGCGAGGGCGCGATCGATGAGGCGGACGATCAGCTCGGTGTCGACCTCGGCGGCGCGGGGCAGGTCGGGCTGGTCGGCGAAGACGGTGTCGACGTTGACGAGGATGCCGTTGTGGACGGCGGTGGCCCGCTGGCCGACGACCGGCTGGTTGTTGGCGTGCATCGTCTGCCGGCCGTTGGTGACCAGTCGGCTGTGGCCGATGAGGCTGACCGGTCGGGTGAGCCGGTCGCCGGGGTCGGGTCCCAGGGCGGCGTCCCAGAGGGCGTCGTAGGACGTGCCGCGGATCATCTGGGAGGCGCTGACGGGCTGTTTGAGCACGTGGACGCGTTGGCCGTCGTGCAGGGCGATGCCTGCGGCTTCGCGGCCGCGGGTCTCGGAGAGGATGAACAGGCGGTCGACGGCTCGGCGGAGTCGCTTGGGGCTCAGGCGGGTGCTGGGGCCGGCGACCATGCCGTGGATGCCGCACATGGGCCCGAGTGTAGACCCGCGCCCGGGAGGGCGTGGGCTTTCATTCGGCTCGCGCCGGGGCCCGCCCGCGCCTGAAGGCGTGGGCTTTAGGAGGGGTCGCGGGTGAAGGGGTTTTCGAAGCGTTCGAGGCGGAGGGCGGAGACCTGGTCGCAGATGATGCCCAGGAAGAAGCAGAGCATCCCGCCGATGAAGACGGTCGCGCCGGCGACGGGGACGCCCAGGCCCCAGCGGATGGCCTCGTAGACGCTGTAGATGAGCGACACGACCATGAGCACGATGGCGGTGGGCAGGAAGATGCGCAGGGGGTCGAACAGGGCGACCAGGCGGATGATGAGCATCATGGTGCCCAGGCCGTCGCGGACCTGGCGGACCGAGGACTTGCCGATGCGGGGCTGGACGGTGATGGGCAGCCAGGCGACGCGGTAGCCGCGTTTGAGCAGGGCGATGGTGCTGGTGGTCGAGGCGGAGAACCCGTCGGGCAGCAGGTGCAGGTAGCGGAGCAGGACCTCGCGTCGGATGGCCCGCAGGCCGCAGTTGAAGTCGGGGATTCTGGTGCGGGTGAGGTAGCGGACGAACCAGCCGAGTACGAGCTTGCCGGGCCGGCGGGACAGCGGCTGGTGGCTGCCGCGCTGACGCCAGCCGAGCACGGCGTCGGCGCGCTCACGGTGCATCTGCTGCATGAGCCGGCCGACGTCGGCGGGGTTGAACTGGCCGTCACCGTCGTAGAACACGAGCACGTCGCCGGTGGCCCGGCGTGCGGCGGTCTTCCACGACGCGCCGTAGCCGCGGTTGCGTTCGTGTCGGACGAGGGTGACGCGGTCGCGATCGACCTGGCCAGCGGTGTCGTCGCTGCTGCCGTCATCGACGACGAGGATCTCGTGGTCGGGGTAGCGGTCGCGGAGGTCGGCGGTGACCTGTGCGATGGCCTGGGCCTCGTTGAAGGCGGGGATGACGATGGTGACGGTGGGCGAGACTGGCCGATCCGGCGGCGGCTCATCGGCGGCGTGGGGGGCGGGGGGTTCGAGCACGGGCGCGTCGGCGGTCACACGCGGCATGCTAAGCCGCAAGCGGCAGACGCCTGGGCCCTAGCATGGCCGGCCATGGCGGAACAGGCGAACCCCTACACGGCGGACAAGGACCAGATCGCGTTTCCGCGGCTGAGCGATCAGCAGCTGGAGCGGGTCGTGCCGCACGGTGCGTGCCGCCGGTGCAGCGACGGGCAGACGCTGTTTGAGGCCGGCGAGCAGCAGTTTCCGTTCTACGTGGTCCTGGAGGGGGCGGTGCGGATCGAGGAGCGGCAGGACGACGATCAGGACGGCCGCGACGAGCGGGTGCTGACGGTCGCCGAGCATGGGCCGGGCCAGTTCACCGGCGACGTGGACATGATCACGGGCCGGCCGACGATCGTGACTGCGCGATGCGTGGGGGACACGAAGGTGATCGAGGTGCCCGCGGAGGCGTTGCGGAAGCTCGTGGCCGAGGAAGCGTCGCTGGGGGAGGTGATCCTGCGGGCGTTCTTGATGCGGCGTCAGATGATCACCGAGAAGGGGTTCACGGGGGTGCGGCTGATCGGTTCGCGGTGGAGCCGGCAGACGCACGAGCTCAAAGATTTTCTGGCGCGTAACCAGGTGGTGTTCACGTGGCTGGACCCGGAGCAGGACGCGGATGTCGAGCGGTTGTTGCAGCAGTTCCACGTCTCGCCGGCGGACATGCCGGTGATGCTGTGCCCGGACGGTTCGCTGCTGCGCAACCCGGAGCACAAGCAGGCGGCGGACTGTCTGGGGCTTCGGCCGAAGGTCAAGCAGAAGGTGTACGACCTGGTGGTGGTGGGGGCGGGCCCGGCGGGTCTGGCGGCGGGGGTGTACGGGGCGAGCGAGGGGCTGGACACGCTGGTGCTGGACGCCAAGGCGCCGGGCGGGCAGGCGGGCACGAGCAGCCGGATCGAGAACTACCTGGGCTTCCCGACGGGCGTGTCGGGCGAGGACCTGGCGCGGCGGGCGACGATCCAGGCGCAGAAGTTCGGCGCGACGCTGATCAGCCCGCAGAAGGCGGTCGGGCTGGCCTGCGACGCCAGCGGGCACCGGCGGGTGCTGCTGGACGATGACAAGCCAGCGTTTTGCCGGGCGCTGGTGATCGCGACCGGGGCGGAGTACCGCAAGATCGACGCGGAGGGGTTGGAGAAGTTCGAGGGCAGCGGCATTTACTACGGCGCAACCTATACCGAGGCGAGCCTTTGCCGGGACCAGCAGGTGGTGGTTGTGGGTGGTGGAAACTCTGCGGGTCAGGCGGCGGTTTACCTGGCCGAGTATGCGAAGCGCGTCACGGTGATGATCCGCGGCGACGATCTATCAAAGAGCATGTCGCGTTACCTGCTGTCGCGGATCACACAGACCCAGAACATCGACGTGGCGACCGGCGAGCGGATCACCGCGTTCTACGGGGGCGAACGGCTGGAGCGGGTGACGATCTGCCCGTCATCATCGGGCGACGACGGGGGGCGCGAGCTGGAGGTCGGGGCGGTCTTCGTGATGATCGGGGCCAACCCGCGGACCGACTGGCTGGGCGACTGCATCGGGTTGGACGGGCGGGGCTTCATCCTGACCGGTGAGCTGGCCAAGCGGCACGAAAACTTTCAGGACGTCTGGGACGCGAAGCGGGACCCGTTCCTGCTGGAGACGACCCGGCCGGGCGTCTTCGCGGTGGGGGACGTCCGCAGCGGCTCGGTCAAGCGGGTGGCCTCGGCGGTCGGCGAGGGGTCGATGGCGGTCAAGTACGTGCACGAAGCCATGGCGCGGCTTTAGGGTTCGGGGGTCAGATTTTGACGGGATTAACAGGATATACAGGATCAGAAGCTAGGAAAGTCAGGTACGGATTCACTTTCCTCTGCTTTGATTCTATTTTCTGATCCTGTCAATCCTGTTGATCCTGTCATCCTGTCAAAAACCAGACCCTGGATGGATTAACCGCCTGAGTCGTCAGCATGAAGGGCGTGGTTTTCACCGTGGTCCAGCTGCACCGGCGGCTCGCCCTGGCGCATGTCCGGCCGGCGGATGAGCCCGCCGGTGTCGGCGATCCAGACCCCGGACGCGACCCCCGCCACGCAGAGCACCAGCGACACGCCGGCGATCGGCCGCAGCCACTTGGGCTTCCAGATCAGCAGCGCGAGGCAGAGGGTGTGGCCCGCGGCGACGCCGTAGAGCAGCTTGGACCACGTGTGGGCCCGCTGCTCGTGGGCCTCCAGCCAGCCGTGGACGTCGTCATCGAGGGCGGCGACGATGTCCGGCTCGGTTTCGTAGCGTTCATAGGCCTCCTCGCCGCTGCCCATGGTGACGCCGGTGGAGTAGCCGCCGAGCAGGGCGATGAGCAGGCCCGAGATGACGGTCGCGCGCGAGCGGAAGAGCAGGCCCACGAGCAGCGGGATGACGGCCAGGGCCAGGCCGATGATGACCAGGTGGTTGACGACGAGGTGGATCTTCTCGGGGGACATGGGGGCAGGCTATCGCCCCTGGGCGCGGGGGTGCATCGGGTGCAGGCCCGGCGGACGGCTCATGGCTCTTGGACGTCGGGTTCGGCGGTCTGGACACGGACGGTGATCGGCCGGTGGTCGCTGCCGGCGTGCGGCCCGATGGTGGGGCGGCTGACGAGCAGGCCCGGCGTGGCGTAGGCGTGGTCGATCGGCACCCGCAGCGGCCAGGGCAGTGCGCTGGGCCAGGTCCCGCGGCCGGGCCAGGGCGAGGGCGCTTGCTGCACGCCGGCGTCGTCCTCGAGCCGCCGCGACGGCGCGGACCACGCGGCGGCGTTGAAGTCACCGATGAGCAGCACGTGCCGGCCCCGGACCCGCTCATCGAGCGTCCAGGCCGCGAGCTGCTGGATGTTCTGCCGTTGCTCGCGGGCTTGCGGGCCCGGCGCGGGGCGGGCGTGCAGCGGGTTGGCAATGGCGATCGGCTGGCCGGCGAGCTGGCCGTGGAGCACCGGGGTGGGCCGCAGGTCCGGGCCGCTGCCGATCGTCAGGTACTCGAACGCCCACGCGTCGGCGTGGTCGGCCCGGATCAGCACCGCCGTGCCCCGCCTGACTTGCCGCGGGTTGGCGGCGACGATCCGGTAGCGACGCATCACGTCGGGGCTGGCGAGCAGTCGATCGTGGACCTGCCCGCTCATCTCCTGCAGCAGCACGATGTCCGGCCGCAGCTGGTCCAGGTGCGACAGCCAACGCGCCTGGGCGGCGGGGTCGAAGCGCTCGTCGCCGATGTTGAAGTGCATCACGCTCAGCGTCGGCCGCGTCGGGTCCAGCGACACCGGCGACCACCGGCCGAAGGCCAACAGGGCCACCCCGCTGACCACCACCGCCGCGCCCGCCAGACCCAGGCACCACCGCCCGAGCCGCCGCCGCCGGAACATCAGCCCCGCACCCGTGGCGGCTACCCCAAGCAGCAGCCCCTGCGGCCAGAACTGTGCCGCCAGGTCCAGGCCCCACCACAGGCCGCCCAGCCAGCCGAGCAGGCTTGCGACAAGCGCGGCTCCCGCGAGGCCCAGCGCCAGGCCCGCCAAGACCCCACGGGCGGTGGCGAAGATGGGTCGGCTCGACTGGGGCATCGGCGAGACGGTATCGGTCCGGCGTACTCGGCGTGTGGACGATCCGCCGGTGCCGCCATACTTGGGCGATGGGCGGTGCGGCATACGACCCGGTGGTGCGGGCGGTCAGCGGGTCGCTGCGGGCGGCAGGGCTCGCGGATGCAGCGGTCGTGGTCGCTTGTTCCGGGGGGGCGGACTCGGTGGCGCTGCTGCGGGCGGTGGCGGGGATGCGGGGTCGGCGCGGGTGGGAGGCGCTGCGGCCGGTGGTGGGTCATGTGCAGCACCACCTGCGGGACTCGGCAGAAGACGACGCGGGCTTTGTGATGCGGCTGGCCGAGCGGTTGGGCGTGGCGGGGCATCGGCTGGACGTGTCAGTACCAACGGGCCGGGGTCGCAACGTGCTGGCCGAGGCGCGGCGGGTGCGGTACGGGGCGCTGCGGGACCTCGCCGAGCGGGTTGGGGCGGCGGCGGTGCTCACGGCCCACCACGCGGACGACCAGCTGGAGACGCTGCTGCTGCGGCTGGCCCGTGGCGGGGCGGTCGCGTCGATGGGGGGGTTGTGGCCGGACCGGCAGGTGTTTGGCGTGCGGGTCGTGCGGCCCATGCTTCCCCCGGAAGATGGTGGAGGGGGCTGTCGGGCGGTGACCCGGGACCAAGTCGAGCACTATCTGCGTCGGCTGGGCCAGGATTGGCGAGACGACCCGGGCAACGCGGACGTGCGGCGGGCCCGTGCCAGGCTGCGGCGGGACGTGCTGCCGGCGTTGCAGGCGATCAATCCCGCGGCGGCGCGGCACGCCGTGGAGCTGGCCGCGGCGGTGCGGCGGCTGGGCAGCGAGCCGGGCTCTGCGAGCCCGGACCCGGGTTCGCAGAACCCGGCTCGCTCAGATCGCGCGGCTCGCTGAGACGCGCGTCATTACCATGCCGCGCATGCCTGACTACTTCCCCGACGTCACCGAGCCGATCCGCTACGAGGGCCCCGACAGCGACAACCCGCTGGCGTTCAAGCACTACGACGCCGACGCCGTGGTGGCCGGCCGGTCGATGGCCGAGCACTTCCGCTTCAGCGTCTGCTACTGGCACACGATGAAGGGCGCCGGGGGCGATCCGTTCGGGCCCGGCACGCGGATCATGCCGTGGGAGGAGGCGGACGACGTCATGACGGCGGCGAAGCAGACGATGCACGCCAATTTCGAGTTCATCCGCAAGTTGGGCGTCAAGTTCTGGTGTTTCCACGACCGAGACATCGCCCCGGAAGTCGGCGACGATCTAGCAGAAACCAACAAACGGCTGGACACGATCGTCGACCTCGCAGAGTCGCTGCAGAACGACACCGGCGTCGAGCTGCTCTGGGGCACGGCCAACCTGTTCAGCCACCCGCGCTTCATGTCCGGGGCGTCCACCAGCCCTTACGTGGACGCGTTTGTCCACGCGGCGGCCCAGGTGAAGAAGGCGCTGGAGCTGACGCACCGGCTGGGCGGCAAGGGGTACGTCTTCTGGGGCGGACGCGAGGGGTATGACACGCTGCTGAACACGAAGATGGCCGACGAGCAGGCGCACTTTGCCCGGCTGCTCCATATGGCGATTGATTACGCGAAGCAGATCGGTTTCGACGGCCAGTTCTATATCGAGCCCAAGCCCAAAGAGCCGACGAAACACCAGTACGATTTTGACGCCGCGGCGTGTCACGCTTTCCTGCAGAACCACGGCCTGGCGGACCACCTCAAGCTCAACATCGAGGCCAACCACGCCACGCTCGCGGGCCACAGCTTCCACCACGAGCTGGAGTACTGCGCCGCCCACGGCATCCTGGGCAGCATCGACGCCAACCGCGGCGACCCGCTGCTGGGCTGGGACACCGACCAGTTCCCGGTCGACCTGTACGACGCGACGCTGTGCATGTATGTCCTGCTCCAGCACGGCGGGTTCGACGACATCCCCGGTGGCGGCGGGCTGAACTTCGACGCCAAGGTCCGCAGGCAATCGACCGAGCCGATGGACCTGTTCCACGCCCACATCGGTGGAATGGACGCGTTCGCCCGCGGGCTCAAGGCCGCGGCGAAGATCATCGACGACGGCAAGATCCCCGGCTTCGTCGCCGAGCGGTACAGCTCCTGGGACAGCGACCTGGGCCAGAAGATCGCCGCCGGCGAGGTGGGCCTGGCCGACCTGGAGCCGATCGCCCTGAAGAACAACCTCACGCACGTGCCGTCGGGTCGGCAGGAGATGCTGGAGAACTGGCTGAACAGCTACCTGTAGCCCCGTGGCTGGGAATGCTGCCGGTGTAGGGTGGGTGGAGCGCAGCGCAACCCACCGCAGGTCGCCCGACGGTGGGTTGCGCCTCCGGCTTCACCCACCCTACGCGAGGCGTCTACGACGCCGGGGCCGGGGTCGCAGACCTCGGCTCGCTCAGGGCGGCACGCCCCGGCAGCAACCACCCCCACACGATCAGCAGCGCCAGCCCGACGGTGGCGGCGGCGCAGGCGGTCCACATGACAGCCTGCAGCGAGACGGCCTCGGCGACTTCGCCGCAGACGACCGCGCCGACGACGCGGGCGACGCCGTAGACGCCGAAGACGTAGACGCCCTGGATCGAGCCGCGGAAGCGGTCGTCGGCGAGGCGGTTGATCAGGATGGGCGGGGCGACGTGGACCAGCAGCACCAGCGGGCCGTGCAGCAGCTGGGTCCAGATGGCGGTGCCGACGGTCGGGCTGGCGGCGAGCCAGGCGAAGCGGCCGGCCACGGCGATGCCGCAGAGCACCAGCAGCCACCGCATGCCCAGCCGGTGGACGAGGTAGCCAAAGCCGAGCATCCAGCCGATCTCGAGCACGACGCCGAACGTCGCGATCAGTCCGACCCACTCGTGGGCGATGCCGACCCGGCGGGTGAGGTACAGCGGGTAGAAGGTGTAGTAGCCGGCGACGGACAGGTGGATCGCGAACAGCGCGAGGCACAGCACCAGCGGGCCAGGCCGTAGCAACACTCGCAAGGCCTCGACCGTCGGTAAGGGTGGTGCCCCGTGAAGCCGACGCTGAGCCCCTTCCGGGGGCGAAGCGTCTGGTGCAGCGGCCGGAGGTCGCTTCGGGAGCCACATCGCGTTGACCGCGCCGAGGATCGCCGCGGCCGCCCCGACCGTCAAGGACGCGTCGACGGGCAGCCGCAGGTCGTGCCAGGCCCCGGGGAGTGCCGCTGCCGCGAACGCCCAACTGCCGGTGATGTGCTCCAACCCGCCCAGCAGCAGGTACAGCACGACCGACGGCACGATGAAGCCCAACGTGCCCCAGACCCGGACGCGGTGGTAGGCGGTGGGCGTGTGGCCGGCCCGCTGCTGGTGCTGCTGCTCGTGGAACAGCAGGCTGTCGGTCAGGGCCGCGACCGGCGAGAAGAGCACGGCGTAGAGCCCGTAGATCAGCAGCACGAAGCCGAACGACCCGCCGACGCCTTGGAGCAGCACCAGCAGCAGGGCGGCCCCGCCGGTGAGCGAGAGCCCGATGAGCGTGCGGTTTTGCACCGCCCGGTCGGCCAGCAGCGTCAGCAGCACCGGCCCGATCATCATGCCCGCGCCGGTCAGCGACATGACCTGCCCGATCTGCGACCCGTCCAGCCCCCGCTCGCCCAGCACCACCGGCAGGTACGGCAAGAGCGCCCCCATCACCGCGAAGTTCAGGAAGTACTGCAGCCGGAGGGCACCCATGGGCGGGAGCCTATGGGAGTGACAAGTGACAAGTGACAAGTGCGAAAGCGGAACGTCATCCGTCCGGCCACGGGTGATCGGCACTTGTCACTTTTCACTTGTCACTTGTCACTTAGGCTGGGCGGATGCCCACCTTGACCCACAGCCTGCTCATCGGATGGAACCGCAACCTCGCGTACGCCCAGCGGCTGATCGCCGACCTGGACCAGTCGCAGATGGACCATCAGCCCCAGCCGGGGATGAACCACCCGGCGTGGGTCTTCGCCCACCTGACGGCGTACCACCCCGTGCTCGAGGGCCTGATCATCGGGCAGACGCCCGACGACCCGAGGGGCCACCGCTTCGGGATGGGCAGCACGCCCGAGGCGGACCCGGACGGCAAGGTCTACGGCGGCAAGGCCGAGCTGGTCGCCGGCTTCTCCGACGGCCACGCCGCGGTCGAAACCGCGCTGCGGGCCGCGACCGACGACGACCTGGCCCGCCCGATGCCGATCGAGCGTTGGGCCGAGCCGTTCCCTACCGTCGGCGACAGCCTGGGCTACCTGATGCTGGTCCACGAATCGACCCACCTGGGCCAGCTCAGCGCCTGGCGGCGGGTGCAGGGTTTGCCGAGCGTGTGAGCGGGCCGACCCGACGTGGCGCCACGCGGCAGCAGCCGGGCCACCGCGGGCCGCCACGGGTGACGAGTCCCTGTGCCACACCCGAGGCGTGGGGTTTGCGGTGTGGCACGGGCACTTGCTGCCCGTGGCGGGGTGCGGGTGCATCGGGGCTCTGCCACGGGTGACGAGCACCCGTGCCACACCTGAGGCGCGGGCGTTGCTGTGTGGCACGGGCACTTGTTGCCCGTGGCGGGGTGCCGGGGCATCAGGGCTCTGCCACGGGTGACGAGCACCCGTGCCACACGCGAGGCGTGGGGTTTGCGGTGTGGCACGGGCACTTGCTGCCCGTGGCGGGGTGCCGGGGCATCAGGACTCTGCCACGGGTGACGAGCACCCGTGCCACAC
>CAZVBW010000020.1:0-10746 GCA_964625505.1 uncultured Phycisphaeraceae bacterium | reverse complement strand
GCGGGGTGCCGGGGCATCAGGACTCTGCCACGGGTGACGAGCACCCGTGCCACACCTGAGGCGTGGGCGTTGCGGTGTGGCACGGGCACTTGTTGCCCGTAGCGGGGTGCCGGGGCATCAGGGCTCTGCCACGGGTGACGAGCACCCGTGCCACAAGCGAGGCGTGGGGTTTGCGGTGTGGCACGGGCACTTGCTGCCCGTGGCGGGGTGCCGGGGCATCAGCGGTCTGCCACGGGTGACGAGCACCCGTGCCACACCCGAGGCGCGGGGGTTGCTGTGTGGCACGGGCACTTGCTGCCCGTGGCGGGGTGCCGGGGCATTGGGGCGCTGCCACGGGTGACGCGCACCCGTGCCACACCCGAGGCGTGGGATCGCCTCGTGGGGCGGCGCGTGCTGCGGAGCATCGTTGCATCGCCCGGCTAGAAGAACCACGCGATGAGCAGGAAGGCGACGGGCCCGCCCAGGCCGGCGAGGCCGAAGATGACCAAGGCGATGACCCACAGCGGGGTCGGGTCGTCGTCGGGGGGTGTGGGGTTCATGAGATGGGGGGTCTGGGCGGACGGATGCTGGCTCTAGGTGTTTCGTAACCCACGCCTAAGGCAGTAGATGGCCCAAGGCCCGGCCCGCGGCGGGCTCTTCATGAGTACGCTTCATGAAAGATGCCCGGTCGATGTCCGCCTTCACGCGGGCCGCCGGGTCAGGAGCGTATGGCGATGCGGATTTTACTGGTTGAAGATCACCCGAAGATGCAGGCGGCTGTCAAGAAGGGCCTGGGCGAGCAGGGGTATGTGGTTGAGGTGGTGGGTACCGGCCGAGAGGGCGAGGAACTGGCGTCGATCGAGACGTTCGACCTGATCATCCTGGACGTGATGTTGCCGGACCGGGACGGGACCGACGTGTGCAAGAACCTGCGACGCCGGGAGGTCACCACGCCGATCATGATGCTCACCGCGCTGTCGGGGACCGAAGACAAGGTCACGGGGCTGGACGCCGGGGCGGACGATTACCTGACCAAGCCGTTTGAGTTTTCCGAGCTGCACGCGCGGGTCCGGGCGCTGCTGCGTCGGGGCGAGGCCAGCGAGTCGGCCCGGCTGCGGTACGAGGACATCGAGATGGACCTCGCGGCCCGGGAGGTGACCCGCGGGGACGACGAGATCCGGCTGACCCAGAAGGAGTTCGCGCTGCTGGAGTACCTGCTGCGTAACCCCAACAAGGTGCTATCACGCAGCGACATCGGCGAGCACGTCTGGGACATGAACTTCGACCCGTTCTCCAACGTGATCGACGTCTACATCTCGATGCTGCGGAAGAAGCTCGAAGCGACCGGCAAGCCGCGGATTATCCAGACCGTGATCGGGTCGGGATATGTGCTGAGCAGCAAAGAGCGGTCATAGCGAGAAGCTGGAAGTCGTAAGCTCGAAGCCGAGCCAGCTGAACCATCCTTCGGAGCAGTAAAACCACGGGGTGACGCTACCGCCGGGTGTTGGTCGCGCCGTGGAAGAAGGCGATAATGCTGACGACCGGGTGGTCCGGGTCCAGCTGGTACAGGACGATGTGCTCGCGGTAGATCATCTTGCGAGTGAGCCTGCCGCCGCGGGTGGTGTAGCGCTCGTCCACGGGATTGGCGTGCGGCCATCGGGCGAGTTCATCACAGCGATCAAGCAGTTTGTGGTGCCACTGCTCGATCTTGCGATCAGACACGCGCGTCGACCGAAGGTACGCGACGTGCGCGGCGAGATCGGCGAAAAAGCTCTCGGTATAGATGACGCGGTGCATCAAGGCTGCTGCAGTAGCGCCGCGAGTCGGGCTCGTGCCTGCTCCTGGGTATAGAAGCGGCCGGCCTCGAAGTCATCGGCACCGCGCTGGGCACGGCGGGCCAGCTCCTGCTGAACCTCGGGGGATGCGTCCAAGGCATCATCGGACGACACCTGCTCCACCAATTCGGTTAGCCAGCTTGTCAGCGCACGACGACGCGTTTTGTCCATTGTCTCGGGGATCGGGATCGAGAGGTGCGGCATCATGTGATTATATGACGCGGCCGAAGTCGGCGGCGGTTATCTGCGGCTCTCGGCTTCGCCCCCGGCTCATCGGGCGGCGGGGACCCGCTACGCTGCGTGGTTCGCTTGGCGGCCGTTTATGAAGCGATTGTTCAACAGCCTGCGGTTCCGGATCGTGGCCACGTTCGTGGGGGTGGTCGGGTTGATCAACGCATTTCTGGGCTTGAGCGGGGTGTACCTGCGTGAGCAGCAGGTGCGGCATCAGTTCGATGGTCGGCTGGAGCAGCGGGCCGACGCGATCGCGGCGCGGGTTGTGGACCAGCCCGGCGGGGTCTGGCCGGACCAGCAGACGCTGCAGCAGATCATCGACGAGCAGACGCGGGGGCTCAACTTCAGCGACTTCTACGTGCAGCTGCACGACGAGCAGGGCGACGTGGTGCTGCGGTCGCAGAATCTGGGGACGCTCGAACTGCCGCTGGCTGGCGAAGACCGGGCCCGGGTGCTCGAGGGTGAGCGGGCGCTGGTGCGGGTGACGGGCGAAGCGCTGCAGACGTCGCTGGAGGTCCCCGGGTCGCTGCGGATGCTGCGGCGGGAACTGCACCGGCCCGGGGAGCAGTCGTACGTGATGCAGGTGGCCACGTCGCTGGAGGCGGTGGAGCAGGCCGGGTCGGTGCTGGTGACGCTGTTCGGGATCGCGATGCCGCTGTCGCTGTTCGCCGCGGCGGTGGCGGGGTGGGTCGTGACCGACCGGGCGTTGACGCGGATCGACATCATGTCGCGGCTGACCGGTGCGGTGCAGGCCGGATCGCTGGAGGAGCACGTCCGGCTGCCCGAGGGCACCGACGAGCTGGGCGGGCTGGCTCGGGGGGTGAACCAGATGCTGGCCCGGCTGGAGAAGGCGTTCGCGGCGCAGGACCGGTTCATCGCCAACGCGTCGCACGAGCTGCGGACACCGATCGCGGTGCTGCTGAGCGAGTCGCAGGTGCTGGACTCTGACGACGCGGACCTGACGGAGCTGCTGGCGTTCCGCAAGTCGGTCGAGGAGGAGATGCGGCGGATGTACGCGACGGTGGATTCGCTGCTGTCGCTGGTGCGGATGGAGACCGGCGAGGGCGACGGGCGGGACCTGCGGCAGCCGGTGCCGCTGCACGACCTGGTCACCCAGTCGGTCGAGCGGGTGCACGGGCTGGCCACCGGCCGGGGGGTGCCGGTGCGGGTACAGCTGCCGGACCCGGAGGGCGGCGACGGCGAGCCGATCGTCCTGGGCGACCCGGGGCTGCTGGCGGTGATGGTGGAGAATCTGGTCCGCAACGCGGTGCGGCTCACCGAGGAGGGTTCGCCGGTGCACGTGGTGTTGGCGCCGGGGGACGGTCGGGCGCTTCGGCTGAGCGTGACCGATCGCGGGCCGGGCATTTCTCAAGACACGATCGATCTGATGCACGACGGTGAGGCGGCCGAGCGGCGGGTCGAGTCGCCGCGGGTCAAGGGGACGATCCTGAGCCTCTCGATCGCGTCGCAGATCGCCAAGCTGCACGCCGGTCGGATCGAAGCGGGCAACACCGACGAGGGCGGAGCGCGGGTGACAGTGTGGCTGCCGCGGGCCGGCGATCAGGTCCAGCCGGGCGGCGGGTCCAAGCCCGGCCCCGCCGCTGCAGGCGACGCCTCAGCGTCGTAGAGCCGCACCGCCGGCATCATGAACAGCGGCTCACGAGTCGCTAAGCGGTGGTTTAGTCCAAAAGGGATAGGTTCTGGCTCGATCGGGTCGAGCGTCGGTTCCGAGCGGGACCGCGACCCGGCAAACCTTTGAGATGACGGGCGTGTCATGCTGCTGACGCTGTTGTTGCTGGTGCTGGCCGGGGTGTGGGGTCTGCTGGGTTTTGCCGCGATGGGCAGTCCGATCGCGGTGATGTTTCAGCTGCTGTTTTTCATCAGCGTGGTGCTGGCGGTGGCGTCGCTGATCGTGAACCTGGCGCGCCGCGGCGGCGATGGGAAGCCGGTGGCTGCCGGGTCGGTGTGACCATGAGCGATCACCGATCGGCGGCCGGAGGGCGTCACCCGATGATGACGCGACGCCTCAAGCGGATCCGCAGGGGGGCCGGCGCGGCGGTGCTGGTGAGCGTGGTGGGGCTTGGCCTGGCCGGGTGCGACTCACAGAGCGAGGAGATCGTGGATCGCGGGCCTGAGGCGGTCGACGACGGCGCGGAAGAGGCGGAGTGAACGCGGTGCGAGGGTGCGGGTGCGGGGCGCTTTGACACGCAGCTGCGCTGCACCCGCGACTGAGGGACGCGACGGCCCGCATGCGTCGGAGCAGGGTGGCACACCTCGCCGCAGGCCGACGATTCCGCCCGAGCACCCGTCGGCTTTCGGCCGAGGCGTGGTACCTCACGGGCATGACCACGCAGCGGTCGATACACGGGGAATCGGCGGAGCGGGGGGGCTCACGCCACGGCGGCGGTCTGGACCGGGGTGGTCTGCGGCTGGGCTTCGCCGCGGGTCCAGCCGGCGTGGACCCGCAAGTCGTCTCGGCTTTGGGGGTGGTCGCTGCGGTGATGGGTGCCGCGGGACTCGTCGCGCCAGCGGGCGGCGCGCGTGATCAGCGCGCCGATGGTGAGCATGTTCTGCACCTCCCAGCCCAGGCGGTCGTCGAAGATTTTGTCCAGGGTGTAACGGGCCCAGAAGTCGAACATCTCCTGCACCTCTTCGAGCCGCTGGCCCTCGCGGACGATGCCCACGTGTCGCCACATCACCGACCGCAGGCTCGAGCGGACGTCTTGCAGGTCCAACTCGCTGCGGTCCGACGGGCGGATGTCGCTGACGACTTTGACCGGCCGCCGGCCGTTGGGCTCGACCATGTCGCGGGCGGTGGCCCCGGCCTGGCGTCCGAAGACCAGGCCCTCGAGCAGCGAGTTGCTGGCCAGGCGGTTAGCGCCGTGCAGGCCGGTGCTGGCGGCCTCGCCGCAGGCCAGCAGGCCCGGCAGGCTGGTGCGGGCGTCGTCGTCGGTCTGGACGCCGCCGATCATGTAGTGGGCCGAGGGGTGGACGGGGATGGGTTGGGCGGCGGGGTCGATGTCGAACTCGCCCAGCAGGCGGGTGATGCCGGGGAACCGCTGGGTGAAGCGCTCGACGCCCATCGGGCGGACGTCCAGGTAGACGTGGCTGTGGCCGGTGCGGCCCAGCTGCTCGATGATGGCACGGGCGACCACGTCACGCGGGGCCAGCTCGGCCCGCTCGTCGTAGTCGGGCATGAAGCGGTGGCCGGTGCGGTCGATCAGGTGGGCCCCCTCGCCGCGGACCGCCTCGGTGATGAGTGAGCGGGAGGCGCCGGCGATGTAGAGCGTGGTCGGGTGAAACTGCACGAACTCCATGCCCGTGAGCGTGGCCCCGGCCCGGTAGGCCATGGCGTGGCCGTCGCCGGTGGCGACGTTGGGGTTGGTCGATTCGCGGTAGACCTGGCCGCAGCCGCCGGAGGCGAGGACGGTCGCCTGGGCCCAGATGACCTGCAGGCCGTAGCGCGGGTGGTGGCTGATCGCGCCCAGGCAGCGGGGCGGTGAGGTGTCGGCGGTGATGAGGTCCAGGATGAAGCAGTCCTCGAACAGCCGGACGGTCGGCTGGGCGGTCAGCCGATCGTGCAGGGCGTGGGCCAGCGACTTGCCGGTGGCGTCGCCGTCGGTGTGGGCGATGCGGTGGGCGCTGTGGCCGCCCTCGCGGCCGAGCAGCAGCTCGCCTTGGGCGTCGCGGTCCAGCCGCATGCCCCAGTCGATCAGTTCTCGCAGCCGGGCCGGCCCGTCCTCAACCACCCGGCGGACCACCGGCTCGTCGCACAGCCCGGCCCCGGCGGTGAGCGTGTCCTGGACGTGGGCGTCGGTCGTGTCCGCGGCGTCGAGCACCGCGGCGATGCCGCCCTGGGCCCAGTAGGTGTTCGTGTTCTTGAGCCGGCCCTTGGTCGCGACGATGACGTCGGGGCTTTCGCCAGCCGATCCGGCGTGTGGGGCGACCGCTTCCAACGCCGCCCGCATCCCCGCCACGCCCCCGCCGATGACCAGCACGTCGCAGAAGATCTGCGGCAGCAGCGTGGCGCGGAACGGGATGAGATACCGGCGGTCGTCGTAGAGGTTGTGCATCAGCTTTCAAACCCGCCCGCACCACCCGCACCACGCCCCCCTCAAAGCCCACGCCTTCAGGCGTGGGAGGGCCCCGGCCCCCCTCAGTCCCGCGCACCATCCCCCAGCACCGCCTGCGTCCCAAACCGCACGCTCGGCAGCGGCACCTGCAGCTGCGTCAGCGTCCGACGCAGCTCGCCCGGCGGCCGGTACACCACCGTCCCGCTCACCCGCACCGGCAGGTCCGCCCACCCATCGGCCGGCGCTGCCCCGGCCGGCGCCAACACCGCCGGCAGCTCCACCGTCTGCGCCCCGCCCGGCGGAATCACCCGGTTGGGCGACAGCGAGCCCGCATAATCCGCTCCCCCCGGCCCGTCCACCGCGTAATCCACCCGCTGCACCGGCAACGCCACGTCGCTGCGGTTCTCCAGCCGCACCACCACCGCCGCCCGCGCCGCCACCGGCGAGCCCTCCATCAACCGCACCGACTCCACCCCCACCCCCGGCCGCGGCACACCCACGCTGCAACCCACCAACCCCATCAACACAATCAACCACGCGAATCGCATCCCCACATCCTAAAGCCCACGGCTTCAGCCGTGGGCAGGCCCCCGCTGCCCCAAAATCCGTAGGCCCCCTCAAGACCCCATCAAACCACCCAACCCACCTTCTGCCTTCGTCCTTCGTCCTTGCTCCTTGCCTCCCGTCCCGGGCCACAACCGCGCCGCCTCGTACACGATCCATCCCTCCAGCACCAGCGTCGCCCCGCCGATGCCCATCAGCAGCCAGTCCCCCGCGGCCAGCCACGACTCGTCCCGGCCGACCGCCGCGACGAACATCTGGTGCACCATCGCCCAGGCCGGCATCACCAGCATGAACACCAACGGCACCACCAGAAACCACACCGGCCGCCCGGTCCGCCGAAGCCAGAACGCAATCACCAGAAACGCCAAGCCCCCCAGCAGCTGATTCGTCGCCCCAAACATCGGCCACAGAATCAGCCCACCCCCACCCGCCGACGCCCACGACCACACCTGTCCGGGGGCCGGCATCGCCGCCAGCGCCCCCGCGATCCCCACCGCCAACAGCGTCGCCACGTGCTTGTTGACCCAAGGCCCGGCCCCCGAAGCCGACGCTAAGCGGAGCGAAGCGTCTGGTATCAATGCTCGACCCACAGCGTCCGGTGCCAACGCCCCACCCAACTCCTGCACCACATACCGCTGCAGCCGCGTCGCCGTGTCCAGCGTCGTCCCCGCGAACGACGCCACCAGCACCGCCATCAACGCCGTCGCCGCCCCCCCGGGGATGCCCATCGCTTTGAGCAAGTTGCCCGACCCGTCGACGAACGCGCCGACCGTTGCCGCGAGCCCGCCGCTGGACTGCCAGGACTCGTACCGCAGCAGGTACGCCGCCTCGCCCAGGGCGACCCCGCCGCCGGTGCCAAACGCGATGCCCAGCCCCAGCCCCGCGCAGCACGCCAGGATCACGATCACCGCCAGAAACCCCTCGGTCAGCATCGAGCCGAAGCCGACAAACTTCGCGTCCGTCTCGCAGCGCAGCTGCTTGCTCGACGTGCCGCTGCTGACCATGCAGTGGAACCCGCTGATCGCCCCGCACGCGATGGTGATGAACAGGAACGGCATCAGCAGCGGCGCACCCGCCGGGTCCCACCGGACCATCGGCGCGACCAGTTCCAACGATGGCCTGACCGCGCTGGGTGTCGGGCTGGCCCCGCCGAACATCGCCGCCACGAACAGCCCGGCCACGACCAGCCCCAGCGCCGTCACCAGCTGCAGCGCATTGATGTAGTCTCGCGGCTGCAGCAGCACCCACACCGGCAGCACCGACGCGATATAGCTGTACGTGAGCAAAAGGATCACCCACGTCATGTTGCTCAGCCCCGCCATCCACAGGTTGAAGCTATGCAATGGCCCCCAGTCGCCCAGCAGCACCGTGGCATACATCAGCCCCAGCGCTAGGACCGACGGCAAGGTCAGCCCCACGCCCCGCCGGTGCAGCCACGTCCCGATGCCCACCGCCAGCGGGACCTGCACCATCACCGGGAAGATCGCCGCCGGGTACTGCCGCAGCACCGCCGCGATCACGAGCCCGAAGATCGCGATCACGATCGTCAGCGCCAGAAACAGCACCAGCAAAAACAGCAGCCGGACCCGCGGGTGGATCACGTCTCCCGCAATGTCGCCGACCGATCGGCCGCGGTGGCGAAGTGATACGACCAGCGATCCGAAATCGTGGACCGCACCGATCAGGATCGACCCGAAGACCACCCACAGCAGGGCGGGCAGCCACCCCCACATCACCGCGATCGCCGGCCCGACGATCGGCCCGGTCCCGGCGATCGATGTGAAGTGGTGCCCGAACAGCACCGACCGCGGCGTGGGCACAAAGTCGCTGCCGTCCTCGAATCGCACCGCCGGCGTCGGGTTCCCCGTCGCCAGCCGAAACACCCGCGAGCCCAGCCACCGCCCGTACGTGTGGTACGCCACCACAAACAACACCCCCGCCCCAACCGCGATCAGCAATGTTTGCATTGGGAGCCCTTAAGGAAACCACAGAGGCGCAGAGGCACAAAGAAGAGCAAATCGAGCGTTCCTAGGTCGTTGGAAAGCCGAGCTAGTGATCGCGTTACTTCACTGTGCTTGTTTATCATCTCACGGTGCTCTACTTCCGCTCTGTGCCTCTGTGCCTCTGTGGTTCACTCGAGCCGCGACCGCGTCTGATCGACCAGCCCCACCACCCGCTCCCGCAGCATCCCCACCGCGTCCTGGGCCGACATCGCCAGCAGCGTCGACGCCGGGATCGGCTCGCCGAAGCTCACGCCCAGCCGGCCCGTCGCCGCCGGCAGCTTCCGCCCACGCTCCCAGACGCCGTCGGCCCCCGCGATGCCCACCGGGACCACCGTCGGCCGGGCCCGCTTGATCAGCAGCATGGTCCCGGGCTGAAACGCCTCAACCTGCCCGCTGAGCGACCGCGCGCCCTCCGGGTAGATCAGCAGCATCTGGTCCCGCTTGAGCACGTCGATGCACGCCCGCATCGCCTTCAGGTCGCCCGGGTTTTCCTGATCCACCGGCAACGCCCCCAACTGGGTGATCAGCCACCCGACCGCCTTCTGGTCCCACAGCGTCTTGCGGGCCAGTGCATAGAACCGCCGACGCGCCAGCGGCAGGCCCACGATGATCGGGTCGAAATACGACTGGTGGTTCGACACCAGCAGCGTCGGCCCGGTCATCGGCACGTGCTGGGCCCCCCACGCCCGGAACCGGTACGCCGGCACGAAGTACGCAAAGCACAACGCGTGCATCACCTGCCAGAACACCGTCGGCCGCGTGACCCTCAAGCCGCTCGCCGGCTCGGCAGGTTCCTCAACGCTCACGCCGCCACCGCCTCACGCACCCGCCGCTCCAGGTCGTCCAGCACCTGGTCCAGCGTCATCTGCGACGTGTCGATCCGCTGGGCGTCGTCCGGGCAGATCAGCGGCGCGTCAACGCGCGTCGTGTCCTTGTGGTCCCGCGCGACGATGTTCTGGCGGATCGCCTCCAGGTCCACCGGCTTGCCCGCCTGGCGGATCTGATCGGCCCGACGACGCGCCCGCACCGACGCCGACGCATCCAGGTAAAACTTCACGTCCGCCTTCGGAAACACCACCGACCCCTGGTCCCGCCCTTCGGTGACCAGCCGCGGGTGGTCGGCCCCGATCTGCCGCTGGTGCTCCACCAGCACCTGCCGCACCCCAGCGATCGCCGCCGCGTCGCTCACCGCCGAGGTCACGTCCGTGTCCCGCAGCCGATCGGTGACCTCCCGGTCCCCCACGTGCAGGCACGGCGGATCGCACGCCCAGTCGAACCACATCCGCTGGCCCCGCGCCAGCTCGACCACCGCCCACGGCTCACTCGCCGGGTCGATCCCCCGGTCCAGCGCCCGCGCGGTCAGCCCCCGGTACATCGCCCCGGTGTCCAGAAACTCCAGCCCCAGCCGCTGCGCCAGCCGCCGCGCGACCGACGACTTGCCCGACCCGGCCGGGCCATCCAGCGTGACGATCAAGGGCTGCATCGGACAGAGGGTGGAAAGTCAAAAGTGAAAAGTCAAAAGTCAGATGTGGCAGCGGGTACGACCGTCTTGTCGTACTTCCTACTTCTGACGTCCCACATCGGACTTGCGACCGGTGCGAAGCACCCAAACGCCCGGCAACCCCACCCCCACCAGCACCAACGCCTCCGCCGCCCGGTCCAGCAGCGCCGCCGCAGCGCCCACCGCCGTCTCCAGCGGCGACACCGCCGCCGCCAGGCCCGCCACCGCCCACTCAGCCACCCCCAGCCCGTTGGGCGTCGGGCTCACCAGCTTCACCAGCAGCGACCCGCACGCCGCCAGCAGCGCCACCCGGTACCCCACCGGCGAACCCACGATCGCAAACGCCAGCCACAACCGCACCCCGTGAACCAACGCATCGGCCACCCGCAACCCCGGCCAGAGCCACACCGCGCCCGCTACCGCAACTGCCCCGTTCAGCGGCTGCGGCAAAGCCGCGCCCGCCGCCCGCCGCGACACCCACCGCTGTATCCCGCCCCACGCCAAAACCCCCCCCCCCCCCCCCCCCCCCCCCCCCCCCCCCCCCCCCCCCCCCCCCCCCC
>CAZVBW010000019.1:0-53559 GCA_964625505.1 uncultured Phycisphaeraceae bacterium | reverse complement strand
CCGCCCCATCACCACGCCGACCGTTGCCCCGATCCGTATAGATAGAGGTGGCCTTCAGTGCCACTGCCGGATCGCCCAATGGTTGATGTCACATGGACGGGTCGGCGCCCGCCTGTTGCCTCGGCCCGCGTCCCACGGCGGGGGCCTTCGCGGTGGCCGCAGAAGTTGGCGGCGATCCACGATGCGATCCGATAACACCCTTGCTCCATCGTGGGCGGAGGTGCGTGATGCTGATCGTCTTCAATCTGCTCTTTCGTGCGGGTCTGGGCCTGTCGGCACTGCTGGGTTCGCTGCTCGTGGTGACCGGCTGCGGCCCCGCCGGTTCGAGCGAGCTGGGCCCGGGCCGGTTCATCGAGGCGTCGGGCGAACCGTTCACTGCCGGGCCGGTCGACGCATTCCGCGAGCCGGGGGTGTACCGCGAGTTCGTCGCGGACCACGGCGTGTACCTCGTCTCCAACGGCGAGCACCTGGTGGCCCTCGCTGCCGACTCACCGACCGGCGACGAGCCGGTGGTCTACGACGAAGTCTCGGGCCTGTTCCGCTGCCGCGCCGCCGGGTCGATGTTCAGCCGGGACGGCCTGGTCTGGGGCTCGGGCTTCGCGGAGCGGTCGCTGGACCGCTGCCGCGTCCGCGTGGCCCGCAGCGGCGAGACCCGATCAGCCGGTGAGCTGGTGGTCGATCCGGGCACGCGCTTCCGCTTCGAGCTGCAGCAGTGGTCGATGCCGCCGTCGATGCACGTCTTTTGACCTGATCCGGCGTCGCGGGGAATAGTCACAGCCAGAGCGGGGCTAGCGTGAGGTGTTCGACACACCCCGCCGGAGCCCACGCCATGTCCAGCTTTGCCGCCGTCGCACTCAACTGCACGCTCAAGCCCTCTCCCGCGACGAGCAACACCGGCGCGCTGCTGCAGAAGGTCTTGGACCTGATGGCACCGCTGGGGGTTTCGCACGAGTTGATCCGCGTGGTGGACCATGAGGTGAAGTTCGGCGTGTCCAACGATGAGGGCGACGGCGACGCCTGGCCCGGGATCCTCGAAAAGGTTAAGGCCGCGGACATCCTGGTGGTCGGCACGCCGATCTGGTTCGGCGCGCGGTCGAGCGTGTGTCAGCTGGTGATGGAGCGGCTGGACGCGACGCTATCGGACACGACGAACGACCTGGGGCACTACCCGCTGTACAACAAGGTCGCCGGCTGCGTGGTCACCGGCAACGAGGACGGCGCCCATCACTGCTGCTCCGACACGCTGTTCAACCTGACGCACCTGGGCTGCGTCGTGCCGCCCAACGCGGACTGCTACTGGGTCGGCGAGGCCGGGCCGGGGCCCAACTATCTGGACGCCGGGACCGACCATCTCTACACCAACAAGACCGCCCGGTTCATGGCCCACAACCTCGTGGCCGTCGCCGCGGCGCTGAAGGCCAGCCCGATTCAGACCGACCTCAACGCGCTGCAGGAGCAGGCGAAGGCCGAGAGTTCGAGTTGATCGGAACCTAGCGCCGCCGGCCCGTCTTGCCGGGGCCTTTCATCTTGCCCGGGCCGCGCTTCGGGCGGTCGGGGCGGTTGGTCTTGAACATCCGGACCACGAAGCTGATCAGCGCCCCCAGCACAACCAAAACGAAGACGCTGCCGATGATCAGCAACACGAACTCGAGTCCACCCATATCCAGCCTTTCCTTCAGCTTGTCTCGGCACCAGCGGCCAAGCGGAGCCGAGGCTTGCCGGCTCGGCCGGTCTCGCCGGGCGTGATGAGCTGCAACGCCGCGTCGGCGATGCCATCGGCGTCCAGCCCCGCCGCGGCGAGCTGGGCGCCCCGGCTGTCGGGCCCGACCCAGCGGTGCGGGTGGGCCAGCCGGACCACCGACGACGCATCCAGCCCCTTGTCGGTCAGCCCCTCGATCAGCCCGGCCCCGAACCCGCCGGCAGCCGCGTGGTCTTCCACCGTCAGCAGCGGGATGTCTTGGTCCAGCAGCGCCGCGGCCAAATCGTCGTCCGCCGGGAACGCGAACCGGGCGTCGTAAACCGCCGCATTGTGCCCCGCCTTGCCCAGCTGCCGTGCCGCCGTGAGCGCGTGGGTGCACAGCGGGCCCAGCGCCAGGATCGCCACGTCCGGCGTCCGCCGCTTGTCGGTCACGTGCAGCAGGTGCGCCCGGCCGAGCTTGAACGGCGGGCAATCCTCCGCGTCGTGCATCGGCGGGTCGGCCATGGCGTCGCGGGGGTACCGCATCAGCGACGGGCCGGCCTCGTAGCCGTGCAGGAAGTCCAGCGCCCCACGCAGCGTCGGCTCGTCGGACGGCGCCAGCATCACCGCGCCGGGCATCGGCCGGGTCATCGCGATGTCCATAAACCCGTGGTGCACCGCGCCGTCGCCGCCGACGTACCCCGCCCGGTCCAGGCACAGCCGCACGGGCAGGCCCTGCAGCGCCGCCTCCTGGAACAGCTGGTCCACCGCCCGCTGGGCGAACGTCGAGTAGACCGCGAAGAACGGCTTGAGCCCGGCCTTGGCCATGCCCGCACACATGTCCAGCGCGTGGCTCTCGCAGATGCCCGTGTCGATCACCCGTTCGCCGAAGCGGTCCTGCAGCTTGGACAGCCCGGTGCCGTCGGGCATCGCCGCGGTGACGGCGACGACCTTCTCGTCGCGGACCATCAGCTCGCCCATCGCGTCGGCAAAGCCGTCGGTGAACGCTCGGCTGGTCGCCGCCGGGCCGACCTCGACGCGGCAGCCGTTGATCTTGAACGGCTTGGGCGAGTGAAACGCCGTCGCATCGTCCTCGCAAAAGTCCACGCCCTTGCCCTTGGTCGTCTTCACGTGCAGCAGCACCGGCCGGTCAATCGCCCGCACCTCGCCGAGCATGTCGATGAGGGTCCGCAGGTCGTGGCCGTCGATGGGCCCGACGCAGACCAGGCCGAAGTGCTCGAACATGTGCTCGTGGGCGATCAGGGCCTTGAGCGTGTCCGAGCCGCGGTGGTACAGGCGTTCGATTACCGACCCGCCGGGCACGTGATCGAGGACCCGCTTGCCCTGTTTCTTGATCCCGCCGTAGGCCGGGCTGACGCGGACGCGGTCGAAGTACGAAGCCACCGCGCCCTGGGGCTGGGCGATGGACATGCCGTTGTCGTTGAGCACGACCAGCAGCTGCCGCCGCAGCGTCCCGGCGTTGTTCAGACCCTCCAGCGCGACGCCGTTGACAATCGACGCGTCGCCGACCAGGGCCACCGCCTTGCGGTCGCTCTGCCCCGGCCCGCCGGCCAAGATGTCGTCGCCCCGGGCCATGCCCACCGCCGTGCTGATCGCGGTGCCGGCGTGCCCCACGGCGAACAGGTCGTAGTCGCTCTCGGCCGGGTTGGGAAAGCCGCTCATCCCGTCGGCGGTTCGGAGCTTGGGCAGCAGACCCAGCCGACCGGTCAGCAGCTTGTGCGGGTAGCACTGGTGGCCGACGTCCAGCAGCAGCCGGTCAGTCGAGAAGTCGAACACGCGGTGCAGCGCGATGGTGAGCTCGACCACGCCGAGGTTGGGCGCCAGGTGCCCGCCGCTGACCGACACCTGATCGACGATGGCCTGCCGGATCTGCCCGGCGAGCTCCTCGAGCCGGTCGATCGACATCGCCCGCAGGTCGTCGGGGCCCTGAAGGGACGCGAGCAGCGGGTAACGCTGCGAAAGGTCGTCGCTGATCGGCGGCTGCGAAGGCATCTGCCGCATGTTACGCAGGTTGCGCCCTCGGGGTCGCAATACCAGACGCTTCCAGCGCGCAATAGAAGCCGACGCTGAGCCGCAGGCGAAGCGTCTGGTATCGCTAAGGGGCAAATCGCCACACCCAAGCCCCCTCGGCCTCATGATCGAGGATGTACTTGACACCCGCCGATGGTGTGCCTGATCCCGGACCCGCTTCGGAGCGCCACTGCTGGTCCAGATGCGGCCGGGCAGCCGGTCGCGGACGGTGTGGGAGGCGTGCTGCTTCCACTGGCCGACGATCGTGTTCAATCGTTCGAACTGGTCGGGGAGTTCGACCAACAGATGCACATGGCGACCAGCCACGGCGGCAACCATACGCGGTGCTTTTGCTCCTGAATCTTGTCAAGCATCGCCCGGCCGATAGCGGATCGCACATCCACGGCGAACTGGACCGGTGCCCCCGCTTGAGCGGCGACAGCCCGATGCAGGCCCGCATGCTCACCGGTTGGGGGCGGCCGCTTGTGGTCGCCGGTGGAGTGCTTGCGGTGATTCCGGCTGCGAAAGCCGCGGGGATCGCCGGGTAGCCAGCTGTGGCGGGCGGTGCAGGTGACGTGGAACCACGCTTTCCCGGGCGCGGGCATGGGCCGAAGATACCAGACGCTTCGCTTCGCTCAGCGTCGGCTTCAGGGGCGCGATTGAAGCGTCTGGTATGGGCTCACCGCCGTCGACGACGGGCGACCAGCATCGGCAGTCCCGCGAGCAGCAGGGCGGTGGCGGGTTCGGGGACGGCGACGGCGGTGCCGGAGGTGACGCGGAAGTCGCTGAACACGGCGGCGACGCTGCCGGTGGTCAGGGCGGCGCTAAACGGGTCGGTGTCGTCGCTGCGGAGGAAGAAGCTGGCCAGCAGCAGGTCGTCGTCGGCGTCGGTGTTCCAGAGGTTGTAGACGCTCGCGGGGAGGGTGGGGGCGGGCGCGTCGGGGCTGTTGGCGCCGGTGCTGCCGAGGCCGACGGTGATGGTCTTCGCGAGCCCATCGAAGGCGACGTGCAGGCTGCCCACCGCCGCGGGCAGGGCGGCAAACGGGGTTTGGGCCGCCGGTTGGTTGTCGGCCCGCGCGACCGCGGCGGCGGCGGCGGGCAGGCTGGCGATGTTGCCGATGGCGACGCCGGCGGAGTTGGCGCCCGCGCCGTCCTCGCCAATGCCCAGCCCGATGCCGGTGCCGCCGACGGTGCTCGTGAAGCTCAGGTCGTAATCGACGGCGATCGAGAAGCTGGTCGTCGGGTCGAAGGCAAAGCCGGATGTCGAGGCCGCGGCGGTGGTACCGTTGACGCTCTGGTAGCCGATGTCGACCGCGTTGGCGACCGGACCGGTCGCGGTGAGCGTCGCTTGGGACGCGCTGTCGATCGCAGCGGACATGTTCGGGTCCGCCGGGTCTTCGACCAGGGTCCACGTGTTGAAGTCGGTGATCTGGGCGGCCGCGAGCGGGGCGGCAAGCAGGGTCACAGCCAAGGCGACCGGGGTGGCGATACGGGGCATGGGTTCTTCCTCCTGCGTCGAGTGTACTGGGGGGTCGGGGGGATACCAGACGCTTCGTCGCTTCGCTCCTCAGCGTCGGCTTCCGGGGGCAGCTTCCGGGGGGCGTCTGGTATGCATGTGTGATGCGGGTGGCCCTGATACACGAGTGGCTGGTGGACTGGGCGGGGTCGGAGAAGGTGCTGGCGGCGTTGGCGGGGCTGTACCCGGACGCGCCGATCTTCTGCACGGTGCACGACCCGGCGGCGACGCGGGGCACGCCACTGGAAGGCCGGGACATCCGCACCAGCGGGCTGCAGCCGTGGTACCGGATGATCAGGCGGCACCGCGCGCTGCTGCCGTGGATGCCGATGGCGGTGGAGCAGCACGACCTGCGGGGCTTCGACCTGGTCATCAGCTCCCACCACACCGCGGCCAAGGGGGTGCTGACGCGGGCCGACCAGCTGCACGTGTGCTACGTCCACAGCCCGATGCGCTGGGCGTGGGACCTGGCCCAGGAGCACCGCCCCCCCCGGAAGTGGGGCCCACGCGGTTGGTATCAATCGCGGCTGCTGCACCGTCTGCGGCAGTGGGACGTGGTCACCGCCAACCGGCCCGATGCGTACCTGGCCAACAGCCGCACCGTGGCCCGGCGGGTCCGCAAGCATTATCGCCGGGACGCCCGCGTGATCCATCCACCCGTCGAGGTCGCGCGGTTCGCGGCCGCGGCGGACCGGCTCGCCGGCGACCTGCCGCCTGTCGAGCAGCGGCCTTACGTCGCGGCGGGTCGGCTGGTGGGCTACAAGCGGGCCGAGCTGATCGTGGAGGCATTCAACGGCATGCCGGAGCGCCAGTTGATCGTGATCGGCGATGGCCCGCAGCGGCGTCGGCTGCAGCGGCTGGCTGGGCCCAACGTGCAGCTGCTGGGGCGGGTGGACGACGATCAAATGACGCACCGCATTGCGGGGGCTCGGGCGCTGGTGTACGCCGCGGACGAAGACTTCGGGCTGCTGCCGGTCGAGGCGATGGCGGCGGGGGTGCCGGTGGTGGGCCTGAACCTCGGCGGCGTCGCGGAGACGGTCGAGCACGGCGTCAGCGGCGTCCTCTACGACGAGCCGACACCCGAGGCCATCCGCGGGGCGGTGCGCGAGCTGGCACAGACTCGAACCGGATACCACGCGGACGCGATCCGCCGATCTGCCGAGCGGTTTGAGCCCGCCCGTTTCGCCCAGCAGGTCCAGGAGGCGGTGCACGACGCGTGGATCACGTTCCGGCGGTGACGCGTGGCCTCGTCGGCAGCACCTGCCCGTCGCCGCCGGCCCCCGCTTCACACCGGCGCGGTCCGCTCCCACTCCAGGCGGACGCCCTGCTCGACCAGCACTTTCTGAAAGTCGGCCAGTTGATCAGCATGCTCGTGAACCTGATGGGGTCGCAGGTCGTGCTCCAGGCACCACGCGGCGAGGGCCCCGGCGGCTTCGCCGATGTTCCATTCGACGGGGTGCAGTCGGTAGCAGCCATTGGTCACGTGCGTGGGCGCGATGTTTTTGCAGGCCGGCAACAGGTTGCGCAGGCGGACGGGGATCAGGGCGCCCAGCGGGATCTGGAACGGCAGGGTCGAGGCGTCGATGTAGTTATCGCCGGCGGTGCTCATGTGCAGGTCGATGCGGTAGTGGCCGATGCCGACGCTGTCGTCAAACCGCTCGCCGGTGAGGCCTTCCAGGTCGCTCGGGAACTCACCGGGCAGGCGGTTTTTGCCGGTCCGCATGAGCGTGCCGACGTGCTGCTCGGTGACGGTGAACCGGCCGCGGATTCGGCGGGACTCGCGGACGTAGGGGTACTGCGCGAGCCCGTCGTTCGTCCCGGTCGCCGTGCCCAGCGGATAGAGGGCGGGGTACCCGGTTCCGCCCGTGAGGCCGTTGGGCGCCTCGGTCTGCAGCCAGTACAGCAGCGAGCGCGACAGCTCCCGCGACTCGGTCATTGCCTGCCGACGCTTCGCCGGGTCCGGGTCCATCAGGTCGGCGGCCATGTAATCGTTCATGGGCCAGTTCACGAGCGTCGCGTCGTGCGGCCGGTGACCCGAGTCCCACAGCCGACCGTCGACGATCTGGCGGTACGCCCAGTAGCTCTGGCCGCCGCCGTGCCGCTGCGGGTCATACTCCTCGCGGAACAGGAAGTTGTGCCGCGGCTCGAGGGTGTACGGGTACGCGTCTGTCCAGCTGAACAGCTTCCCGGGCCAGGCCGGGGTCAGCGGCGGCACGTCATCCCGCCACCGCTCGTAGCCGACCGGCTTATCGATGACGTGGTGGGCCCCGGGCGTCGGGTCGTGAGCGATGGCGAAGCACCACGTGATCGACTGCACGTTGCCCGGATCGGCCGGTCCGGGCCGGGCGTTGAGCTCGCCGGTATCGGCTTGTGATTCGGCACCGACGACCAGCTCGCAGCCGGTCATCGGCAACAGGTCGCCCAGCTCGGTGGCGTCGAGCACATAGTCGGCGGTGACGGAAAATGGCTCGACATCCCCCCGGCCGCCGCCGAGCGTCGGGCCGGCCGGGCCGAAGGTGACGCTCCGCACCACGTCGCCATCCACGTCCGCCGCCGTGGGCTCAACGAACCGCAGCACCCGCAACAGCCCCCGCGACTCATGGCCCGCGAGCATCTGCCGCAGCACCGCGTGGGCGACCTTCGGCTCGTGGCACAGCCGGGACACGAACCCGCCGCCGGGGTTGAGTTGCGGCCGGGTCCGGGCTGACGCGGAAAGCGGGTAGTGGTCTCGGTAGTACCGCCGGATGCCTTCGCGAAACCGCTGGTAGCTGAGCGTCCCGCCGTGGCTTTCGATCCAGCGGTTTTCGTCCGGCGGCACGGCCTGGCTGGTCAGCTGCCCGCCGACCCACTCGCAGGGCTCGGTCATGATGACCCGCCGACCGGCCCGGCAGGCCGCCAGGGCCGCGGCGCAGCCGCCGGTCCCGCCGCCGACGATGAGGATGTCACAGGCCAGTTCGTGATGGCTCATGCGGGGCGTCTCCGGTCAGATGCCGAGGCAGGATCAATGTGTTGAACGCTTGACAGAATAGCGCAACAGCGTGACGGTAGCGTTGTCGCCTCGTATCACACCGCTCGCGGCCCTACCCACTGACCATGCGATACAAGACCGACCCGGCCAACATCCTCCGCAGCGTCGACATCGTCTTCCAGGTCTTCGCCAAGGCCGCGGATAAGCACGGCGGCCTGTTCCCGGCGGTGGCCGAACGCCAAAACGGCCAGCTGCTGATGGATCAGCCGCTGCCGGCCTGCATCCCGGGCCAGCGCAACTCGGACCGCTCACCCCGCGGGTGCAACCTGCAGCACGACATCGGGCTGCTCGCGGGGATGCACGGCCTGGCCGAGGCGTTGGATCGGCCGCGGTACGCGACGCAGCGGGAGGCGTACCTCCGGGCGTTCGCCACCGTGTGTGCCCCGGTCAGCCCGACAGGCCTGCTGCCTTGGGGCGAGCACAGCTACTGGGACCTCAACAAGGGCCGGATCGGCAACAGCTACCTGCTGCAGTACCACGAGCAGCCGCTCGACGCCGGGATCGAGACGCACCACCAGCTGCACCCGCTGCCCCTGCGCGACTGGCGGACGATCCACGACGCGAACCCCGACGCGCTGCCGCGGTTTGCCGACGGCCTGGACTGGCACTGGCAGGACGACGACAAGACCCAGTTCAACCGCCACGCCCCGATCACCCAGCTCATCGCGGGGTATCAGAACAAGCGGACGACGGCCAACACCGACATCGCCGACGCCCGCAAGATGGGCGGCGACTTCCCGGGCGCCGCGGGCGTGTTCATCCACAATTACGCATGTGCCCTCGCCCTGGCCGACGAGCCACGGGACCACTGGCGGCAGATGCTCCGGCGGTTCAGCGACAGTTGGTGGGACCGCCGGACCGAGCGCGGCGTGTGCACCAAGAGCGGCGGCAAGGGCCCGCTGAGCTTCAACGGCCAGGCGCTGGACCAGACGCTGTCGCTGGCGGTCTGCTGCCTCAAGGCCGCGGCGGTCCTGGCCGACCGGGAGCCGAAGCTCTCGGCGCTGCTGCGTGAGCGGGGCGAGGGTTACGTGCAAGCGATCCTCGACTTCGATCAACCGCAGCTGGACGACGGTCGGCTGGCCGTGTCGTTCAGCGACGAGACCACCGTGTTCAAGACGACCCAGCCGTGGGCGGGCAACCGGGGCACGCCAAGCACCGCGGTGTGGGGGCTCAAGCTGCTCGCCGCTGCGCAGGCCGTGGGCGATGACCGTGGCCTGTCGACCGTGGAGCGGGCGGCGCGGGTGTACCACGACCAGCGGCTGCCGCGGGACGTCATCGTCCGGGCGGGCGACCCCGGCGCGGTGATCGCCCTGGCTGGCGAGCTGCACCGCCTGACCGGTGAGGCCCGGTGGCTGGACACCGCCCTGGTCCACGCGACCGACGCGATGGAGCTGTACTTCGATTCACCGCTGCCCCGCGTCGCCTTGGGCCGGCGTCACTACGAGGCCCAGCAAGGCTCGGGCGATCTGGTGCGGGCGCTCGCCCGGCTGGTGCTGATCGCCGAGGGGCGTGAGTGCGTGGGTGGTCTGATGGCGGCGACGGACGGCTGAGCTTTTGAAATGCCGTCGCCATCGGCGCGGCTGTTACGCCGCCTGCGGTTCATCGGCCTCGACCTCAAGTTCGGTCATCAGCAGCAGGTCCAACACGCTGTAGCTGCCGTCGGGGGTATAAACGATGACGGTTCGGCCGGTCGGCGAGCGGGCGACGAAGTCGCGGTGCTCCACGCGGAATCCTCGGCCATCGGCCATGCGGATCGTGAACGGCCGGAACGGCGCTTGCTTCAGAGCGTCGGCAAACTGCTGCGTGGTCATGCCGTCATTTTACCGCGTCTTGTTCTTTAGCCGCAAGCGCCGCTTCGACGTCGTCGTCGACGCGGGTGACGCGGCCGTCCTGGACGGTGAGCAGCAGGTCGCAGCTGCGCAGGGTGCTCAGGCGGTGGGCGATCATGAAGGTGGTGCGGCCTTCCATCAGCCGTTCGAGGGCGCCGATGATCGCGGTCTCGGTCTTGACGTCGACCGCGGACGTGGGCTCGTCGAGGATCAGGACCGGGGCGTCCTTGAGGAAGGCTCGGGCGAGGCTGACGCGTTGGCGTTCGCCGCCCGAGAGGCTCGCGCCGCGTTCGCCGACCTCGGTGAGGTAGCCGTCGGGCAGGCGTGTGATGAAGCCGTGGGCGTCGGCGGCCCGGGCGGCCTGTTCGATAGAACCGGCGTCGGCGTCGGGGCGGGCGTAGGCGATGTTGTCGCCGAGGGTCGTGGCGAACAGCAGCGGCTCCTGCAGCACGATGCCGAACTGCTCGCGGAGGTCCGCCAGCCGGTAGTCGCGGATGTCCCGGCCGTCCATGAGCACGCGGCCGGCGGTTGGGTCGTAGCTGCGGGTGAGCAGGTTCAGCAGCGTGGACTTGCCCGCGCCGGTCGGGCCAACGATGCCGACCTTCATGCCCGGCTCGACGGCGAAACTCACGTCCTGCAACACCGGCTCGCCTTCGCGGTAGGCGAAGCTGACGTTCTCGAAGGTGAAGGCGCCCTCGGCCCGCTCGATCCGTGTGGCGTGGGGTTTTTCAACCAGGTCCGGGGCGGTGTCCAGCAGCGTGAACGCCCGGTCGGCCGAGGCGATGGCGCCCTGCAGCGTGGTGATTTTGTTGGCGACGATCTGTAGAGGGCCGTAGAGCTGCGTGACGTAACCCATGATGATCAGCAGCTCGCCGACGCTGAGCGTGCCGTCCATCACATGCTTGACGCCGATGTATAGAACCGCGGCGGTCCCGCCGGTGATGACCACGCCCACGGCAAGCTCGAACAGACCCTGGCTGACGGCGACTTTGACCTGGCCCCACATCCCGGCGGTGGCGTGGTTGACGAATCGGCCGTGCTCGCGGTCTTCTTGGCCAAACGCCTTCACGACCCGCAGGGCGCTGACCGTTTCCTGCACGACACCCATCGCCGAGGACTCGAGCTTCTTGGCCTCGGACCACTGTTGCCGCAGCCGGTTGGACCAGACGCGGGTCATGATGAACAGCACCGGCAGCACGCCCATGGCCACCAGCGCCAGCTCCCAGTCCAGCCGGGCGGTCACGGCGATCATGCCGATCAGCAGGAAGCCCGAGCTGACGAACGGGATGATGCCGTCCAGGGCGATCCACTGGATGGACGGGGCGTCGTACTGGATGCGGTAGGTCGCGTCGGCGCTGCCGTGCGTGTCGTGGTGTTGCAGCGAGAGGCGCTGGGCGTGGCGGAACAGCGTCGAGCGGAAGGCGAGGGTGAGCCGCTGGCCGGTGTAGCTGTGCAGCAGGTTGATCAGCATCGCGTTGGCGTAGGCCAGCACGCCCACTGCGACGGCGAGCCCGACGGCGAACCACAGCAGCGACGAGGTTGAGGCCTCGACCGAGTTGGGCAGCAGGGCAGCGATCCAGCCGGGCAGGGGCTTGTCGCCCAGCACCGAGTCGACGGCGATGGCCAGCGGCAAGGGCGAGAGCAGCTTCAGGGGCGTGCCCAGCAGGTTGAGCCCGAGGGTGCCGGCGATGTGTCCCCAGAACGGCCGGGCCTGCTGCAGCAGCCTGCGGTACAGCGTCGGGGTGGAGAGGCGGCGGTCGGACATGCAGTGGCAGCCACGTTAGCCGCCCCAGTTGCCGGGGCGTGGTCGCGGCGATCGCCGGAACAAGCGCGGCGGCTAAGCCTCGTCATCCCCGCGCGGCGGGACGCAGGCCTGCACGGCATCGAGGAACGCCGCCATGGCCGAGCCGCAGCCCCAGAGGACCAGCCCGGTGAGCACCGCGGCGATGCCCAGCAAGACCCACTGCGGGCCCAGTTGGCCGAGCAGCCCGGCGACGACACTCAGGCCGACCAGGCCGATGACGAGCGTGGTCATCAGCCAGCCGACGGTGGGCCAGGCCCGCAGGCGGATCAGCTGATGGCCGCTGCCGTGTTCTTCGACGCCCATGATGACGCGCAGGGCGGAGAAGTTGCTGGTGCGGACCTGCAGGTCCCAGCGGTCGTAGTCGCCGCCGACGACGGTGCGGGCGTCCAGTTCGTGAAGCGCCGCGTCGAGCCGGCCCAGGCGGTTTTCCGGGGCGTCCCAGGTCTGCTGCCAGAGCTTGATCTCGCGGGGCCACGGCAGCCCGAAGCGTCGCTTGGCGTGCGGCCGGCCCCACGGGGTGAGGCCTTGCAGCAGCCGGCCCTGCAGGCGGACGATGGGTTGCAGCAGGTGCAGCAGGGCGATCAGGCCGCGGACCCGCAGCCGATTGAACCGGCCAGTCACGCCCCGCAGTTCGGTCATATACGCCGTCGTTGCCGCCTGGACCAGCGGCAGCCCGACCACGAGCACCGCCAGGGGCACGAGGAACAGCATCGGGTCCCAGAGGATGCCGGGCAGCGCCAGCGCAAAGACCAGCCCGGCCAGCAGCCACCACTCGGGCATCAGCGGCATGGAGCGGATCACGCCCGGCGAGCGGGTGTAGAGCGTTTGGAACAGCCCGCTGCCCCACATGCCGTGGTAGACCCGCCACCGCCGGAGGAACAGCGGCAGGGTGAGCCCCGTGCCGTAGACCCGCCCGCCCCAGGCGATGTGCCCCAGGTGGTTGTATTTAGTGGGCCACTTACGTTCGAGCATCGCCTCGGCCCGGCCGTAGTTCTTCTGCTGCTTGAGGTACCCGACGACACTGTGCCGGCGGTGGTGCCAGACCATGGCGGCGGGGTGGAAGCCGATGGGCCCGCCGGCGGCCTGGAGCCGCCAGCAAAAGTCCACGTCGTCGCCGGCGATGCGGAACCGCTCGTCGAACCCGTCGATGTTCAGCAGGGCCTCCCGCCGGAAGGCCATGTTGCAGCCCGGGATGTGCTCGGCGGTCGTGTCGTCGACCAGCACGTGGTTGGGCCCACCCGGGGCGTGGGCGACGCACTGGGCGGTGAGGTTGTCCTCGGGGACCGGGAGGTTGGGCCCGCCGACGCCGGCGTACCCGGTGCTGTTGAAGGTGTGGGCGACGTAGTGCAGCCAGTGCGGGTCGGGGTACGCGTCGTCATCCAGGTACTGGACGATCTCGCCGTGGGCGGCGCGGGCGCCGATGTTGCGGGCCCGGCTCAGGCCGCCGTTGACCACGTCGAGGATGCGGAAGTCGGTCTCCTGCATCACGGTGGCCTCGAGCCGGCGGAGCAGGGCGGGCGTCTCGTCGCGGGACCCGTCGTTGACGACGATGACCTCGTAGTTGGGGTAGGCAAGTTTGGCGACGTGTTCGAGTGTCTGGGCGATGGTGCGGCTGCCGTTGTAGGTGCAGATCACCACGCTCACGCGGGGCCAGTCCAGGTCGGCGGCAAAGGGTGTGTCGCGGAACGCCTCTTCGACGGCGGCGAGGGCGGGCTTGGGCTCCCGCTCTCGGGTGGTCAGGCCGAAGTCCCAGTCGAGGATGTTGTGGCCGCCGCGATACCACTCGTCGGTCCAGGCAAAGACGAACATCCCCGCCGCCCCGGTGGAAAAGGTCGTGCGGATCTGCCAGTCCATGACCTTGGCCTGCTGGTCGTGGCCGTTGCGGCTGCTGTCCAGGCCGACCTCGCCCATGACCATCGGCTGGTGCTCGGCGAGGTTCTGCAGGCGCAGCAGGTACTTGCGGAGCACGACCGGGTCTTCGAGGTAGACGTTCCACGCCTGGAAGTCCAGGAACGGCAGCTGCAGGTACTCGGTCGTCGGGAAGTTGACGTAGGTGACCAGCCCGTCGGGGTCCTGCCGCTTGGCCGCCAGGTACAGCCACTTGAGCCAGCGTTCGACGCGGGCCCGGCCGTACCAGCGGACGATGGAGGCGGGGATCTCGTTGCCGATCGCGTAGGCGAGCACCGCCGGGTGGTTCGCACACTGGGACACGCCTTCGGAGACCCGCCGCTCGATGTCGTTGCGCTGGTGCTTGGCGTCCAGGAACGCGACGTGCTGCTCCCAGGGCAGGCCCACCATGACCAGCAGGCGGTGGCGGTGGGCCACATCCAGCAGCCAGCGGGGGGGCACGGTATAGACCCGGACGCTGTTGATGCCCGCGGCGGCCATCTGGGCGAAGTCGCGTTCGACGATCTCGGGGGTGTGGTACTCGCTGCCGGCGTGCTCGCTCTCGTCGGGCTCGGGGCAGAACGGGCCGTAGGTCACACCGCGGAGGTAGAGCTTCTCGCCGCCTCGGAAGAGGAACTTGCCACGCACGTGGGGCCGGTCCATCGCCCGGGGGATGGACCGGGGGGCGTGTGCGTCGAGCTCGGAGGGCGTCGAGGCGGGCTCGACGCGGGTCAGCGTGGTCATGGCAGCGTGCGGTGGAGGTTGCGGCGGGTGCCGCGGGGTGCCGGTGCAGCGGCAGGTCGCGCATTATCGCGGATCGCCGCGTGGATGCCAGCTAAATCCAGCGGCGATGAGCAGTTGGTCCGTATTTGGCGGGGTCGGGGCAATTCCGGGGGGCCAAAGAGACGGCCCGAACCGGCCGATGTTGCACATGAGAAGCAAGCGCCCGTTCGGCCCTGCCCCGCGGGTGCTCCAACGACGGGCGGGGAGGCCCCCGATGCGGATCATGCTGATCGAGAGTTCGCGGAGCCTCCGCGGTGTGCTGTCCCGCACCCTGACCGGGCTCGGGCACGAGCCGGTCGCCCAGGCGGCGGACGCGGCGTCGGCGATGCAACTCGCGCGGACCGTCCGGGCCCAGGTGGTGCTGCTGGACTGGCCCGGGTCGGCGGAGGCCAACGCGGACGCGGCGGCCTTCCTGCGAGCGTTTCGCCGGTTCGACCGCCGCTGCCGGGTGATCGCCATGAGCACACGGCAAGACCCGAAGTGGGCCGCCGACGCCCTGGCCTTGGGTGCCAGTGACTGCCTGCCCAAGCCGTTTAGCCCCCAACAACTCGCCGCCCGACTTGCCGCCCCCGGCGGTCGCAGCGCGGCCTGACCCCGAGAATCGTCATGCCTTTAGAGGTCGAGATCAGCCCGGACAAGATGGTCGCCACGTTGACGCTTCGGCGGTCCGACCCGGTGGAGATGCAGTCTGACGCGGCGGCGCAGCAGGCGTTTTTCGAAGCCGGCGTGCCGCCGACCGACGCGCTGTGCGAGCAGATCGGTCATGCCGTCCAGCAGCTGGCCCAGGGCCAGAGCGAGGCCCAGGTCCGGCTGGAGGCGGTGGGTCCCGAGGACGGGCAGCCGGGCCGCGTCGAGTGGGCTAAGGGGCTGTCGCCCGAGGCGCAGGAGCGGGGCGCGGCCGACACGGACGACGAGGACGGCGACGTGGACTACTACGAAATGTCGCACTTCCCGACCGTCAGCGCGGGGCAGCAGGTCGCTCGCGTCTTCGAACCGACCGCTGGCAAAGCCGGCACCAACGTGCTGGGCGAACCGGTCGACCCGACGCCCGGCGAGCCGGCCGAGCTGAAGTTCAGCGACGACCTGCAACTCGAGCAAGACGGCGGGCTGCTGGCGAAAGTCGCCGGGCTGCTCACGCACGGCCCGGACCAGTTGGCGATCAACCCGACGCTGCAGATCGACGGCGTGGGCTTCCACACGGGTCACATCCACTTCGACGGCCCGGTCACCGTCAACGGCCCGGTCCGCGACAACTTCCGCCTGTGCGCCACGGGCAAGCTGCAGGTGACCGGCTTTGTCGAGGCGGCCCATGTGGTCTGCCAAGGCGATGTCGAACTGCACGGTGGGATGTGCGGCAAGCAGCGGGGCAGCATCGAAGTGGCACGGGATCTGGAGGCCCGCTATCTGGAAGCCCTCGACGCATGGGTCGGCCAGGACCTGCGTGTCCAGAAGGACATGCTCAACACGAACCTGAACATCCGCGGCGTGCTGCGTGCACCCAGCGGCAGCCTCATCGGCGGCCAGACGCACGTGCTGGGTAGCGTCCAGCTGCACGCGCTAGGCAACCCGGCCGGGGCGGCCACGGTGATCCACCTGGGCTCGGACGGCGCGTACGACAGCTTGGCCGATGAGGTCGAGGAGGCGATCGACACGCTGCAGGCCCAGGCCGACGACATCGAATCGCGCCAGCACCTGCTCAAGTCCGCCAGCGGCAGCCCGCAGGTCCGCGAGCAACTGGAGGCCGCGACCGCCCGGCTGGACGAGCTTCGGACCCACCTGTCCAAGCTGACCACGTCCCGCGACAAGCTGCAGGACTGCTACACCCAGCGTCGCGAGATCAAGCTCGTGGTCAGCCAGCAGATTTATCCGGGCGTGACGATCCACAGCTTGGGCCAGCGCTGCCGCGTCAAGGTGCCCATCCGAGGGCCGCTGGAGGTCTGCCAGCACAAGACGCGAACGATGATGATCAAGGTGGGCGGGGAGGACGCCCAGCCGCTGGCGGACTACCTGAGGCTGGCCGGGCCGGGGCGGCAGGCCGCCTGAGGCGGCCGCGCCCGTCTAAGGGTTGGTCCGGATAAAGAACCTTGTTCTGCAGGCTCTTTCACATTATGCTCACGAGTCGTTCATCCGGGTCTCGGCTGGGGTTCAGGAGTTTGCCTTGGCTCGATTGCGCACCTGGTGTCGGTTCCTCCCCGTTTTGATGGTCTTGGGCAGCGGCGACGCGCGAGCCGCGGAGCCCGCAGCTGCCGCCGTGGCCCCGGCGGTCGAGCCGGCCGTGGCGGCCGCGTCCGACGCTGATCGTGGGCAGGATGTGCTTGAGGCGCTGGACGAAGACCCGCCTTGGGCGTGGGAGCGGGACGATTGGGCACACATCCCAGAGCCTGGGGCCTCGGGGCTTCTGCTCGGGGCGCTGCTGGTGGTCGCCTGCCGACGGTCGATCCGCGACGCGCCGGCCTGACCGGCGTCGACCAATCCGGGACCCGCTACACTCGCCGCGCGATCCCTTCAAAGACCCCCGCAGGAGCTCGACGTGGCCGACGCCGTCGCTGATATCGGACTGATCGGTCTGGCCGTCATGGGCCAGAACCTCGCCCTGAACATGGCCGACCACGGCTACCACGTGGCGGTCTACAACCGCACGACCAGCCGCATGACCGCGTTCATGGACGAGGTCAAGGCCGAGCAGCCCTCGGCCGAGCGGATGCACGGCATCGAGGACTTCGCCGAGTTTGTGCAGGCGATCAAGCGGCCGCGGAAGATCGTGATCATGGTCCAGGCCGGCAAGGCCACCGACGCGGTCATCGGTGCCCTGGTCAACCTGGTCGACGAGAACGACATCATCATCGACGGCGGCAACGCCAAGTGGACCGACACGATCCGTCGTGAGGAGATGCTCGCCGAGAAGAACATCCGCTTCATCGGCAGCGGCGTGTCCGGCGGCGAGCTGGGGGCCCGCTTTGGCCCATCGCTGATGCCCGGGGGCCCCAAGGAGGCCTGGGCCGAGCTGGAGCCGATCTGGACCGCCATCTCCGCCAAGGTCGACCCCGAGACCGGCAAGGCCATCGAGGACTACGAGCCCGGCAAGCCCATTACCCACGGCGAGCCGTGCACCACCTGGATCGGCGTCCACGGCGCGGGCCACTACGTCAAGATGGTCCACAACGGCATCGAGTACATCGACATGCAGCTGATCTGTGAGGCTTACGCCCTCATGAAGCTGCTGCTCGGGATGGCCCCCGACGAGATGTCCGAGGTCTTCGGCAAGTGGAACACCGGCGACCTGGACAGCTTCCTGATCGAGATCACCACCGACATCCTCCAGCAGAAGGACCCACTCAAGGACGACGGCTTCTTCGTCGACACCGTCCTGGACACCGCCGGGCAGAAGGGCACCGGCAAGTGGACCAGCGTCTCGGCGCTGGACCTGGGTGTGCCCGCCAACGCGATCGCCGAGGCCGTGTTCGCCCGGTTCCTCTCGGCGATCAAGGACGAGCGGGTCACCGCCAGCCAGACGCTGCAGGGCCCGGAGGCCAAGTACGACGGCGACAAGACCGAGCTGATCGCCGCGATCCGCGAGGCGCTGTACTGCTCGAAGATCTGCGCCTACGCCCAGGGCTTCCAGCTCATGGCCGCGTCGCAGGACGAGTTCGGCTGGGAGCTGGACTTCGGCAAGATCGCCCAGATCTTCCGCGGCGGGTGCATCATCCGCGCCCGGTTCCTGCAGAAGATCACCGAGGCCTACGCCGACGACCCCAAGCTGCAGAACCTGATGCTCGCGCCCTACTTCACCAAGGCCCTGCACGACGGCCAGGCCGCATGGCGGAAGGTCGTCGCCGAGGCCGCGCTGCACGGCGTGCCCTGCCCGGCGTTTATGTCCGCCCTGGCCTACTTCGACGGGTACCGCTCCGAGCGGCTGCCGGCCAACCTCCTGCAGTCCCAACGCGACTACTTCGGTGCCCACACCTTCGAACGCACCGACTACCCCCGTGGCAAGTTCTTCCACTTGGACTGGCCCGAAGGCGATCGGCCGATCCTCGCCATCGACGAAGCCGGCGACTACACCGACGTCATGCCGCGCGACGACATCGGTTGACACGCCGCCGTCCCTCCGTAGGACGGGCGTCTCGCCCGTCGATCAAGCGCAGCTTGATTGCCGCACCACCGGTGGGTTGCGCCTCCGGCTCCACCCACCCTACGCGCTGACGCCCCCGGCTAGACGGCGGGGTGATGCAGGTGTTTATGCTGCACGCATGACCCGCTTCCACCTGCCGCTGCTCGCGCTGACCTTTGGCCTGCTGACAACGCCCGCCGGCGGCGAGGTGATCATCACCGAGCTGATGTACAACCCGGCAAGCCCCGAGGGCCGGGCCGCCGACGAGTCCACCGGCGAGCCCGCCCAGCCGAATCTGGTCGAGTACGTCGAGCTGTACAACACTGGCGACGAGCCGGTCGACCTCAGCGGCCACCGCCTCACCGATGAGGACGGGCAGACCAGCGCGATCCCCGAAGGCACGACGCTGGACGCGCGTAAGGCGTTGGTGCTGTACCCCAGCGCCCAGACCGAGCAGAGCTTCCGCGGCGCCCGGGGGCCGGGGGTTTGACATCATCCCGCTCGACGGCTGGGACAACGGGGATGGCACGCTGGACAACCTGTCCAACAGCCCCAGCGAGACCAACGAAATGCTGCGGCTGGTCGACGCCGACGGTTCGACGGTGGACGAGGTGAATTACGACGACGAGGGGGACTGGCCCACCGATGACCCGCACGGCCCGAGCATCTATCTGCTGCCCGAGCACCTGTCCGCCGAGGCCAACGACGGCGGCGCCCACTGGGCCCGCAGCGAGAACGGCACGTTCGGCGTCCGCGGCGCCTGGTCCGGCGGCGCCTACCGCCAGGGTGACCTCGGCTCGCCGGGCCTCGTGATCGACCGCAGCGAATGACCAACGCGCCGCCCTAGCTCACGCCTTCAGGTGTGGGCACGCCCCGCGGCCGCACCTGCTGCGTAAACTGCTGGTATGACCATTCGCCGCTTCTCGATCCTGACCGGCATCACGCTGATGTCCGCCCTGGTGCTGAGCCTGGGCTTGGCCTGGGCCCGTGATGCCGGGCCATACGACCAGCTGGACCTGCTGGTGGACATCCGCCACGAGCTGGTCGAGGGCTACGTCGAGGCGCCCGATGAGCAGGCGATGATCGAGGCGGCGGTGCGGGGGATGATCTCCGCACTGGACGACCCGTACACGGTCTACCTGCCCCCGTCGGACCTGGAGCAGTTCGAGGCGAACGTCCGCGGGTCGTTCACCGGCATCGGCGCAGAGGTCGATGTGCACGACGGCCGGCTCCGCATCGTCTCGCCGCTGGAGGACAGCCCGGCCTGGGAGGCGGGTGTGCTGGCCGGCGACGTGGTGCTGGAGATCGAGGGTGAGGACACCCTGGGCCTGAGCCTCACCGAGGCGGTCAACCGGCTCAAGGGCCCCGAGGACACGCAGGTCACCATCCGCGTCCGGCACGTCTCGGGCGAGGAGCAGGACATCACCATCACCCGCGGCGTCATCGACGTCGCCTCGGTCCGCGGGGCCTACCGCAACGACGACGGCGAACAGGTGTACATGCTCGATCCGGCCCGCGGCATCGGGTACATCCGGCTGACCCAGTTTGGCGAGCGGACCGCGGAGGAGTTCCGTGAGGCGGTCCAGCAGGTGCAGGCCCAGGGGGCCCGGGCCCTGATCCTGGACCTGCGGTTCAACCCCGGCGGGCTGCTGGAGGCGGCGGTCGAAATCAGCGACGTGTTCCTCGACGCCGGCGAGACGGTCGTATCGGTCCGCGGCCGATCGGTGCGGGAGCAGGTGCACAGCGCCACCGATCGGACCATTGCGCCGGACCTGCCGCTCGTGGTCCTCGCCAACGAGTCCAGCGCTTCGGCCAGCGAGATCGTGACCGGTGCCCTGCGGGACAACGAGCGGGCGCTGATCGTGGGCACCCGGACCTTCGGTAAGGGCTCGGTGCAGCAGGTCCGTGGCCTGTCGCCGGGGCTCGGGGCGCTGAAGATGACCAACGCGTACTACTACATCCCCTCGGGCGAGCGGATTCACCGGACCGCCGACGCCGAGCGGTGGGGCGTGGACCCGAGTGACGGCAGTTACGTGCCAATGGACGTGCAGCAAATCCGCGACATGATCGAGACCCGCCGCGAGGCGTCGATCGCCAACCCGCTCGCCGGTCGCGATGCCGACGAGCCGCTGGACGCCCAGTGGATCGAGCAGACTTTCGACGACCCGCAGCTGGCCGCGGCCGTGACCGCTGCGGCGGGCTGGCTGTCTGACGGCCAGTGGCCGCAAGTCGGGCAGGACAACGCCGACGAGCTGGTGCGGGCCACCGAGATCGCCAACCTCCGTCGACGCCACGACATGCTGGTCGAGACGCTGCGGGAGATCGAGACCGAGTTGCAGGAGATGGGCGCCCCGGTGGACGTGGCCGGCTTCGACCTGATCGACCCGAGCAACGAAGACATTGACGCGGTCGGCGACGACGCCGAGTGACGCCCGGACCTGTGTGTGGCACGGGTCCGCCTGAGGCGGACTGCCCGTGGCGGCTGCCGGGCCCGCCGTGATCCGCCACGGGTGACAATCACCCGTGCCACCCGATCATGCCCCCAACCGCATGCCCGACAGCCTCATCCTCGGCATCGAGACCAGCTGCGACGAGACCGCGGCGGCCGTGGTCCGCGGCGGCCGGGACATCCTCAGCAACGTCGTGGCCACCCAGCACGACCTGCACAAGCGTTTCACCGGTGTGGTCCCGGAGATCGCCAGCCGGGCCCATGTGCAGCGGCTGCTGCCCGTGCTCGACGAGGCGCTGCGGCTGGCGGGTGCCACGTCCGACCAGCTCGACGCGGTGGCGGTGGGCAACCGCCCGGGCCTCGTCGGCTCGCTGATCGTCGGGGTGACCGCGGCGCAGTCGCTGGCGTGGTCGCTGGCGGTGCCGCTGCTGGGGGTCGACCACGTGCAGGCGCATCTGTACGCACCGCTGCTGACCGATGGCGGACTCCGCCGCCATGGGAGGGCGAGCCTCCCGCCGAGCCGCGAGCAGCCGGAGTCGGCGGCTCGCCGGGAGGCTCGCCCTCCCAAGCCTGGCGACGACGTCTACCCCGCCGTCGGTCTGGTCGTCTCCGGCGGGCACACCACGCTGTACCGCGTTGACGGCCCGTTGCACCTCACCCGGCTGGGCAAGACCATCGACGACGCCGCCGGCGAGGCATTCGACAAGGCCGCGGTGATGCTTGATGCGGGCTACCCCGGCGGTCCGGCGATCCAGCGGCTGGCCGAGGCTGGCAACGCGGCGGCGATCGACCCGCCGCTGCCCGAGCCGCTCAAGAGCGACGGGTCGCTGGATGTGTCTTTCAGCGGGCTCAAGACGGCCCTGCTGTACCGGGTGCGGGGCCAGCCGGTGGGCCGGGGCCGGGACGCCCGCTTCGAGCGGGACGCTTCGGACCTGACGGATCAGCAGCGGGCCGACCTGGCCGCGGCGTTTCAGGACGTGGTGGTGCGGGTGCTGGTGGGCAAGCTCCGGGCCGCCGCGGACCAGATCGCCGATGACGCTCACCCGGCGCGGTGCGTGTTGTTGGGCGGCGGGGTGTCGGCCAACGGGCCACTCCGCGGGGCGGTGCAGGCGATGTGCGATGACTTGGCCATCCCGCTGCACCTGCCGCCGCTGCCGCTGTGCGTCGACAACGCCGTGATGATCGGCGGGTTGGCCCATCACCGCTTCATCGCCGGCCAGACCGACCCGCTGGACCTGCCCGCCATCGCCACCACCGCGATGTGAGCGGCTTCCGTTGATCAGGCCGCCGTCCGCTGTCCGCCTGAGGCGGACTGCGGCCGGGGCTTTCGTATCTTGGCCAGCAGCGCCAGCGGCGAGAGCGGGAACACCGGCGTCAGGTCGGGCTGGGCCGCGGCGGGCTGCAGCTCGCCCGCGGCACCGGCCGGATCGACCTGCGGCAGCGGCCGGGTGCTGGCGTCGGCCAGGCGCGGCCGCAGGGACCGGGACAGGCCGACGGTGATGCTCCAGCCGTCGCCGAGGATGTTCGGCGGGTCGGCCGGGTGGACGCCTTGCGCCATTAGCTCCATCGCGCGGACGTGATCTTCGAGTGTGGGACCGCCGGGCACGTCGACCCAATCGCGGGCGACGTCGGGCTCGGCATCCGGGGCCTGAACCAGGTGCTGCACGATCAGGCCGCCTGTCCGCCGTCACCATCGTGAGCCGCTGCCACATCGTTGCCGCTGCCGACCAGGCGGAGGCTCGGCGGCTGCTCGTCGGCGTCCAGCAGCTCGCGGGCCTGGCGGACCATCTGCTCGCTGCGCGACAGCAGTGTCTCCATGCGGACCTGGTCGTTCTGCCAGCGAGTCTCCATCGCCTCCATCCGCTGCTCGAGCCGGTGCATCGCGCTGGTGAACCCCTCGTCCAGCTTGCCCAGCCACTGGTCGTAGCTCTGCAGCGTCTTGGCCACGTCGTGGTGCAACTGCTCGCGGATGTCCTGCTGCTGGTCGGCCACGTGCCGCAGCTGCTGCTGCTGCTCGGCGGCAAACGCCTCGGCGGCCTTGACCATCTGCCGACCCAGCTTGATGCGGTGGTCCGCCCGGCTCTGCCGCTGCCGCAGCTTCTGCAGCTGCTCTTCGATCCGAACGGCTTTGGGCGACATCGCGGCGTCGGGCATAGCCACACGTATCGGACGCCCCGCAGCAACCACTCCAAAGGAACATGGTCCGCGCGGGTTGTCCCGCAGCAAGTGTTCAACCCGCACGTCGGGCGGCCGGACCACCGTGGCCGCTCTACATTGCCCCGATGACGGTCAGCGAGTTGATGACGGTGCTGGAGCGGGTGGCACCGCTGGGGTTGGCCGAGGACTGGGACGAGGTCGGGCTGCAGGTGGGGCAATCCGACGCGGCGGTGGGCCGGGTGTTGCTGACGCTCGACCTGACCGAGCCGGTGCTGGCCGAGGCGGTGGCGGCGGGTGTGCAGCTGATCGTGGCGTATCACCCGCTGATGTTTCGGCCATTGGGTCGGCTCGTCGAGGCCGACGCCAAGCAGCGGATCGCGGCGGAACTGATCCGGCGGGACATCGCGTGTTACAGCCCGCACACGGCGCTCGACGCGGCGGTCGGCGGGGTCAACGACTGGTTGTGTGACGGGCTGGGCGACGGCCCCCGGAAGCCCCTGTCGCCGTCATCGTCGGATTCCGGAGACATTCCCGGGGGCGCCTCCGGGGTGAAGATCGTGACGTTCGTTCCGGGGGCGGATTTGGTGGCGGTGCGAGATGCGATGTTCGAGGCCGGGGCGGGGGTGATCGGGGCGTACGACCGCTGCTCGTTCAGCCACTCGGGGACGGGCACGTTCCGCGGCGGAGCGGACACGAACCCGGCCGTCGGCGAGCCGGGGAAGCTGGAAACCGCCGACGAGCATCGGTTGGAAATGATCTGCCGCGGCGACCGGGTGGGCCACGTGGTCGATGCGCTGCGGCGGGCGCATCCGTACGAGGAGGTGGCGGTGGACGTGCTGCCGGTGCAGCTGCCGGCCGACCCGCGGGAACCGGGGGTGGGGGCGGGGCGGTTACTGACGCTGGACGAGCCGGTGGGGTTGGACGTCTTGATCGAGCGGGTGAAGGGGCATCTGGGCGTGGAGGGTTTAGAGGTTGGCGAGCCGGGGTCTGCGACCCCGGATACGTCAGTGCGGACGGTGGCGGTGTGCCCGGGGGCGGGCGCGTCGCTGCTGCGGGGGTGGTTCGGGCGGGCGGATGTGGTGCTGACAGGGGAGATGTCGCACCACGACCAGCTGGCGTGTCTGGCGACGGGGTCGGCGCTGATCCTGGCCGGGCATTCACAGACCGAGCGGCCGTACCTGCCGGTGTACCGGGACCGGCTGATCGAGGCGGGCGGAGGTTCCGGGGGTGGGGCGGTGCGGTGGGTGATCAGCGAGGCGGATCGGCCGCCGACTTCGCGGCGGTGAGCCGCGTGAGCCGGCCGGCCTGACGCGGATGACGCCGGGTCCGGGCTCACAGAGCCCGGCTCGCTGAGCGGCGGCAAGCGGTGGGCGGGCCGGCGTGATCCGTGGGCGTTGCTACACTGGCCGATTCCCCGTCGGCCGGTCGCGAGTGCGATGGGCCTACATAACCCACGACGGAAAGAGTGCAAAGAATGAGTCAGTTCCAGAGCTTTGGCAGCAACCCCCCGGCGAAGGTCGTCTTCAAGTCCAGCAACGGCAAGTGGTTCGTGGACTACAAGAACGCCGAGGACCTCCGCCGGTACATGACGCCCAACGGCAAGATCGGCACCCGGAAGAAGAACGGCCTGACCGCCCGCGAGCAGCGGCTGGTCAGCCAGGCGATCAAGCGGGCCCGCTACATGGGCCTGCTGCCATTCACGTCGGCGACGCTGTAGGGCGTGGCGGCCCCAGCCGACGGATTCACATCCGCGGCTTCAATAAGTCGCGCTGCGTGGCAAGCCGTCCGCCTGAGGCGGGTCAACCCGCCGGCTCGTGCTGCAAACACGTTCACCCCGCCGCCGCCGCCGGCTGCGTGGCCGGCGCGGCCTGATCCTCGGGCAGCGGCTTGTCGGTGGGGTACTTGATCCGCGTGTGGTACACGGCGCAGAGCGTCTTGGTGATCGCCGCCTCGATCTTGCTCAGCTCCTGCAGCGTCAGGTCGCAGGCGTCGAACTGGCCGTCCATCAGCCGCTTCATGGCCATCTGGTGCACCGTCTGTTCCAGCCGGACCGGTGTGGGCTCGGGCAGCGTGCGGGCGACAGCCTCGATGGCGTCGCACAGCAGCATGATCGCCGCCTCCTTGGTCCGCGGCTTGGGCCCCGGGTAGCGGAACTCGAACTCGCTGGGCCCGGGCTTGTCCTCGGCGGCCTTCTGCTTCTTGGCGGCGTGGAAGAAGTACTCGACCAGCGTGGTGCCGTGGTGGGACTCGATGATGTGGCGGATCACCTGGGGCAGCCCGGCCTCGCGGGCCATCTCGACGCCGTCCTTGACGTGGCCGACGATGATCAGCAGCGACATGGCGGGGCTGAGCTTTTGATGCCGGTTGGGCCCGCCGCCCTGGTTTTCGATGAAGTAGTGCGGCTTGTTGGTCTTGCCGATGTCGTGGTACATCGCGCCCACGCGGCACAGCAGCCCGTTGGCGCCGATGGCGTCGGCGGCGGACTCGGCCATGTCGGCGATCCGCAGCGAGTGCTGGTAGGTCCCCGGCGCCTCCTGGGCCAGCCGCTGCAGCAGCGGGCGGGAGGCGTCGTTGAGCTCTTTGAGCTTCATCGCAGTGGTCACGTGGAACAGCGACTCGATGCCCGGGAGGATGCCTTGGGTCACCAGGCCCGCGGCAAGGGCCGCCCCCGCGGCGAGGGCCGCGTCGGTCAGCATCACGCTCCAAGTGTCGACCGTGAGCGGCCGGGCCGACAGGACCTGCACCAGCGCCGCGGCGCCGACGGACAGGGCCGTCCAAAGCCCCAGCCGCATCAGCTTGGACCGCGTGCGGATTTCCCTGAGCTGCAGCACCGCGGTGACTACGCCCACGATCAGCACCAGCGCAAACCCGACGGTCGGCTTGAGGGCGATCGCCAGCAGCAGGGCGGTGATCGACCCGACCGCCAGCGCGAACCGCTGGTCATACGCGATGCACAGCGGCACCGCGACCATCAACACCGCGAAGACCGCCGCGGCGTAGACCACGCCGGGCATCAGCTGCGTCAGCAGCACCGCGAAGCCCATGGCCCCGATCGCCATCAGGCTGACGGTCAGGCCCCGCATCGGGTTGCGGGCGATCCGCGGGTTGTAGTGGAAGATGTACACCCACAGCCCCGCGGCCAGCAGGCCGACCAGGCCCGCGAGCCCGAAGCGATGCTGCCAGCGATCGGCGACGGGCCACTGGGCGTAGAAGGCGTCGTGCTCGGCCTGGAGCAGCTGCAGTTCGCGGGGCCCCAACCGCTCGCCGGGCGTGACCAGCACCTCGTTGACCTGACGCTGCTCCCGCACCTGCTCCACAGCGGCCTCGGCCTGTTGCTGACGCTGGAGCGTCAGCTGCTCGTCGTAGAAGTACGTCGGTTCCACGTCCTGCAGGACCCACCCGGCGATCAGCGTCCGCATCGGCTCGGGGAAGTCGATCGCGTGCAGCTCAAACTCCAGCCGCAAGGCTTCGGGGTCTGTGTCGTCGGTCCACCAGAACCACTGGCTCCGGATCGACTGCATCTCCTGATCCAGCCGCTCGTCCGGGCCCGGGTGCACCATGACCAACTGGGCCGGGCTCGTGTCGCTGCGGAATCGCTCGTAGGTCTGCGGGTCGAGGATCGCCTGGGTGAACATCCGCTGCAGGAACCGATGGATCTCCTCATCCCAGTCGGCGGTGTCGCCGCCACGATCCTTGAGGACCTGAAAGGCTTGGGAGGTCAGTCCCATCTGCCGCCGAACCTCCAGATCCACCTGCTCGAAGCTCTCGCGCTCCGACACATAGCCCACCAGGAAGTCCAGGCGGTCACGCAGCTGGTTGTGCAGCTGGTTGTAGTAATCCGCGTTGTGCAGGAAGTACGGCCGGGTGTTGTCGCGTGCGGCTTGGCGGTTGGCTTGAGTCTGCCGGGCGTCGGCAACCTCAAAAGCGACACGGCTGACCACCGGCTCGTGCACCGTTCGGCCCAGCTGGTACGGCAGCTGCCGGCTGGCCATCTCGACGATCAGCCCGCCCAGGACGGTGATCATCAGCGTCCACAACATCGCGTACCCGATGCCCGGCTGGCGCAGCCAGGCCAGCGGGTTGCGGGTGGCCGGCCGCACGTGGCGACGGGCCTCCCGGCGACGGGCGGATTGGGCTTTGCCTTGGGCCATGGGCGGGGCGGTCGGGTCCGGGGCCGGGATGGTCCCGGGGGGGCGGCGCAGTGGGAAAGGTCCAGGATCGAACGGGCAGGCCCGCCGCAGTGTGTATCGGCCCGATCCGTGGCCCGCTGCGGCAGATACGAAGTCTAGCACCCGCCGCCGATGAACCCGTCTGGCGGGTCATCAAGTGTTCAGCCGCAGGGGCCGCACCACCCGTAATGCCCGACCGACCGGGCCGGGCCGCCTAACCCGCACCCTCGTCAGCTTCTCCGACCCGCCGAAGCTCCGGCGTCTGGTTCACGTACCCCGTCGGGATCAGCACCTGCTGCACCACCCAGTCGGGCACGACCGCCGGGCCGACCTGCCCCGCGTATTCCACTGCGATCCCGCCCCCGCCGACCGACTCGAGCAACCGCCGCAGCTGCGCCGGCTCGATCAAGGCCTCGCCCACCAGCACCCGCTGCCCGTCCGCCGCCACGTCGAACCGCAGCACCGGCCGGCCCCGCGTGACCCGCTGCCCCCCGGCCGACTGAACCCCATCCTCGCCCCAGATTCGCCGGATCGCCTCGCCGGATTGGAGCCGCTGCACCAGCTGCTGCGCCGGCTCGACCGGCTCGACATAGTTCAACGCCTCGTCGGTCGCCCCGGACAGGTAGTAGCTCATCCCCGGTCGATACAGCTGCTCCAGCGTCAGCGTCTGGTCGCTGGTGAACACGACCGGCAGCTGCAGCGACTGCCCGTCCCGCTGCACCGTGAGCACCGCCTCATCACCCGAGCGGTAACCGGCGAGCACCTCGCCGATATCGGTAAAGCCGAACGGCTGACCGTCCATGGCGATGAGCACGTCGCCCGGCCGGACGCCCGACACGTCGGCGACGCCACCGGGCTCGACGGCCGCGACGACGCCCCGGCCGCTGTCGTCGTCGGCCGGCCGGCGCTGGGCCTGCAGCGAGACGGCGGGCGTTGCCGTGGGGTCGTCCGCTGCTGCGGTGGCCACCCGGGCAATCGAGGTGGCCTGGATGACGGCCCGGTACTGCTCGGGGCTCAGCGGCGGGACCTGCTCGGCGAGCCGGGCGAACTGTCGGCGGATCGCGGCCTCGCGCTGCTGTTGCTGCTGCGGGGTCAGGCCCTGCGGCCGGGTGTTGAGCCGGTCGATCAGCCACGCGGGGATGGGGTGCACCCGCAGCTGATCGCCGCGGAGCTCGTAGGCGACGACGATCCGCGGCGGGCCGGTGGTCCCGGTGAACCGCTGGGTGCCGAGCATGCGCTCGAGCCGTTGGCGGTCGGCTTGGACGCGCTGGGTCATCGAGTCCAGCTGCAGCCGTTGAGCCTGCAGGTCGGCCGCCCGCTGCTGCGTCGCCTGGGCCATCGCGTCCAGCTGATCCTGCCGCTCCCGGGCCTGGGCCTGCTGCTGCTCCAGCTGCGTCGCCCGCTGCTGCACCTGCTGCTGCAGCTGGTCCAGCTCGGCTTGGCGGGCGGCAGCCTGGGCCTGCAGCGCCTGCTGCTGGGTCTGACGCTGCTGCGCCTGGCGGGTCATCTCCTGCAGCTGGTTCTGCTGGTCCTGCAGTTGCCGGGCCTGCTCGGACAGCTGCGCCTGCCGCTGCGCAGCCCGGTCCTCCAGCTGCTCCAGCCGGGCCTGCCGAGCCTCGGCTTGCTGCTCTTGGGCCGCCAGCTGCTCGGCCCGCTGGGTCGCCTCGGCCGCTGCGGTTTCCAACGCCGCGACCCGCTCGGCGGTCTGCTGCTGCAGCGACTCCAGCTCCGCCCGGCGGGCGGCGGCCTGCTGCTCGAGCTGCTGCATCTGCTGTGCCCGCTCGGCGGTCTGCGCCTCGAGCTGCTCGAGCTGTGCGATCCGCCGCTGGTCGGCCTCCTGGCGCTGCTGCAGCTCCAAGGCCCGCCGGCCCGCTTCGAGCGCCAGGGCCTCCAGCTGCTCGCGTCGCTGCTGGGACTGCTGCTCCATCGCCTGCAGCTCGGCCCGCCGGGCCTGCGCCGCCTCGGTCTGCTGTCGCAGCGTCTGGGACTGTTGGCTGAGCAACGCCTGCTGCTGCTGGATCTGGGCCCGGCGTTTGTAGAACGCCTGCTCGCCTTCGGCCAGCTCGGCGAGGTCGGCCTCCAGCTGGGCCCGGCGGGTCTCGGCGGCCGCCTGCTCGTCCTGCAGGTCCTCCACCTGAACATTCACGTTCAGCGCCAGGAACATCACCAGCACCAGGAACATCACCAGCGTGCAGAACACCAGGTCGCTGAACGACTCGAAGAAGTTGAACGTGCTGCGGCGCGGCTTGAGGAGCATGGTCCGACCGACATGTTGGCAGATCGGCCACGCTCGCGGGGCGGGCGGCCGACGGGGGCAGCTTTGGTGCACCCGCTACACGGCGGAGCGTCGCGGGGGTAGGCCGGCGTTGGTTTTAATCGTGGCGACGCAGGTCCGGCGGGTCATCCTCGTCGTCGTCCTCCGGGTCCTGCGGCGGGGTGGGCATCCGCTGGGCGGCGGCGGACCAGGCATCGACATCCCGCGTGGGCGGCTCCCGGCGAGGTCGGTCATCCCGGCGTCGGCCGCGCCGCCAGGCCCAGCCCAGTCCGATGATGACAAGCAGGCCGATGACGACCAGCGCGATCATCAGCACCATCAGGCCGATGGCGGCAAGGCGCTGCTGGTCGGTCATGGGTGCATCGTAAACCGGCGGGTCGGACAGGCCGTAGTCTGCGGGGGTGTCGCGAGGCGCAGCGGGCAAGTCGACGGGCCAGGGCGGCGGGAGGTCCGCGGTGCGCCGTGGCGGGCGTTCCGGCGGGTCGGTGTTGCCGACCTACTGGGAGCGGACGCAGTGGCCGCTGCAGTCGCTGGTGTTTCTGACGCCGCTGTTGCTGGTGTACGAGGCCGGGGCGGTGGCTTACGCCCAGCGGGGCAGCGGGCCGATGCCGGCGATCTGGGCCGAGTCGCTGCTGGCGAGTTTCTTCGAGTGGTTCGGGGTGACCGGTTACCTGCTGCCGCCGGTGCTGGTGGTCGGGGTGCTGCTGGTGTGGCACATGCTGCGGGACGACCCGTGGGAGCTGGAGCCCAAGCTGTATCTGGGCATGACGGTGGAGTCGGTGCTGCTGGCGGTGCCGCTGTTCGTGTTCATGCTGGTGCTGTTCCAGACCGATCCGGCGGGGGTGCCGGCGGCGGTCGTGGGCCAAGCCACGGCGAACCCAAATTCCGCGTTGACGTCACTTCCGGGGGGCGGTTGGCGGATGGGGATTCTGCTCTCGCTGGGGGCGGGGATCTACGAGGAGCTGGTCTTTCGGCTGATCGCGATCGCGGTGGTGCATGCGCTGCTGGCGGACCTGCTGAAGCTGCCCGAGACTTGGGCGGCGGTCGGGGCGGTGACCGTCTCGGCACTGGCCTTCGCGTTCTATCACTTCTCGGAGGCCAACCCGTTCCAGGTGACCCGGTTCGTGTTCTATGTCGTCGCCGGGGTGTACTTCGCGGCGGTCTACACGCTGCGGGGCTTCGGCGTGGTGGTGGCGAGCCACGCGGTGTACGACGTGTTCTACGTGACCATGACGGCGGCGGCGGAGTAGATTGAGCGGGTGCAGTGCCACTGAAGTGGCACTGCCGGGGACTTGCAAATCCAAAAGCGGAGTGTGGCGATGGCCGAGTGGACCGACAAGGACGAGCGGAAGTACGAGCACATCAAGGAGGGCTACGAGGACCGCGGTAAGGACGAGGATCAGGCGAAGCAGATTGCCGCCCGGACCGTCAACAAGGAGCGGCGCGAGGAGGGCCGAACGCCTGATGACAACACGTCCGGCACGGGCAACCCGAACGCCCCGCTGGACGAGCGGACGCGGGACGAGCTCTACAACCGGGCTCAGGAACTGGACATCGACGGCCGGTCGGACATGACCAAGGAGCAGTTGATCGAGGCGATTCGCGACAAGCAGTCGTGATGCGAGGGCGGGAAGCGGTTCGACCCGCAGTGCCACAGAAGCGCGCTGCCGGAGTGTCCCAAACGACAACGGCCGCACCCGGAGGCGCGGCCGTTGCATATTCAGGTTGTGTCGAAGCTTTACTTCAGTTCGACGTCGCCGCCGGCTTCCTTGATGGATTCAGCGAGCTTGTCGGCCTCTTCCTTGGGCATCGCTTCCTTGACAGTCGCGGGGGCACCGTCGACCAGGGCCTTGGCTTCCTTAAGCCCCAGGCCGGTGGCTTCGCGGACGGCCTTGATGACCTTGATCTTCTGATCGCCCGCGGCCTTGAGGACCACGTCAAACTCGGTCTTCTCCTCGGCCTCTTCGGCGTCGCCGCCCGCGGCGGGGCCCGCTGCGACAACCGCGCCGGCGGCCGGCTCGATGCCGTAGGTGTCCTTCAGGTAGGCGGCCAGGTCGACGGCCTCCTTGAGCGTCAGCCCGACGATCTTGTCGCCCAAGTCCTTGATGTTCTGATCGACGTCGGCGGAAGCGGCGGCTTCCGGAGCGTCGGCGGTAGCGGTGGCGTCATCGGCCATGGTTCTCAATCCTTCTCAAACAAGACAGCGGGTGCAAGAGGTCGGGGCACGGCGCCCGTCTTTAATCCGCCTGAGGCGGACCAGTCACACCACGTGGTCACAAAGCGGGTCAGTTGGCGGTGATGGCCTCGCCGGCCTCGAGCTTCTCGCGGACGGCGTCGATGATGCCGGCGATCTTGCTCGCAGGGCTGCCGAGGCTGCCCGCCAGGTTGCGGGCCGGGCTGAGCATCAGGGTCACGATCGTGGCCTGCGCCTCTTCCTTGGTCGGGTACTCCGACAGGGCCTTGATGCCCTCGGCACCGAACTCGATGCCGTCGAGCAGCGCGCCCTTGAACTGCAGGTTGGGGTTCTTCTTGGCTTGGTCGATCAGCTCGCGAGCTACGTTGACCACGCTCACTTCATCGTCGACCGGGTAGACCAGGGCGTTGGCGCCTTTGAGCATGCCCGACAACGGGGCGAGGTCCGTGTCCTTGAACGCCTGGCGGGCCAAAGAATTCTTGATCACCGTGACCTTGATGCTCTTCTCGGCCAGCTCGGCCCGCATCCGGTTGTTCTCATTGGCCTGGATGCCGCGGACGTCGATCAGCACGCCACCGGGCAGGCCGTCGAACCGGGCGCGATACTGGTCGGTGATGAGCTCTTTAACGGGCTTGGACATGGGTGGGTCCGGGAGTAGCGGGGCGGACACGCGTCGCGGACGACGCGGCGAAATATCTAGAGGGCGACTTCGACCGACGGGGTCATGGTCCCGGCGATGGCGACCTTGCGGACATAGTGGCCCTTGGTCGAAGCGGGCTTGAGCTTCATGATGTGGTCGATAAACGCCTGGGCGTTGGCGACCAGCTGCTCGGACTCGAAACTCTGTTTGCCGATCGGGGCGTGGATGTTGCCGTTCTTGTCGGTGCGGAACTCGATCTTCCCGGCCGAGTACTCCTTGACCGCGGTCACGATGTCCTGCGTCACGGTCCCGGACTTGGGCGAAGGCATCAGGCCCTTGGGGCCCAGCGTCTTGCCCAGCTTGGCGACGACCCGCATCATCGCCGGCTCGGCGACCGCCACGTCAAAGTCGAACCAGCCGCCCTCGACCTTCTCGACCAGATCTTCGCCGCCGGCCTCGACCGCGCCGGCTTCCTTGGCCTCATCGATCTTCTCCGGCGAGCAGAACGCGACGACCCGCTTGCTGCCGCCCGTGCCGTAGGGCAGGGACAGGGCACCGCGGAGGTTCTGGTCGGCCTGCTTCGGGTCGATGCCCAGGCACATCACCAGATCGACGGTCTGGTCGAACTTGGTCTTGCCGTAGCCCTTGAGGATGGGCACGGCCTGGTCCAGCGGGCGTGCGGAGTCCGGGCGTTTTTTCAGGGCGTCGGTGTAGCGCTTGCCGGGCATGGTGGGGGGTCCGGGGGGCCGGGAAGACCCACGCCAGGGGGCGTGGGTCTGTCGGGTGTGGGGGGGTTAGTCGACGACGTCGATGCCCATCGAGCGGGCGGTGCCGGCGATGGTGTTGGCCATCGCGTCGACGCTGTGGCCGGTGAGTTCCTTGACCTTCTCCTCGGCAATGGCCTTGAGCTGGTCACGGGTGACGGTGCCGACCTTGGCGGTGTTGGGGGTGCCCGAGCCCTTGTCCACGCCGGCGGCGTCTTTGATGAGCACGGCGGCGGGCGGGCTCTTGATCTCGAACTCGAAGCTGCGGTCCTTGTAGACCGTGATCACACAACCCACGACCTTGCCGTTCATGTGGCCGGTGGCGGCGTTGAACTGCTGGATGAACTGACCCGGGTTAACGCCGTGCTGGCCCAGCGCCGGCCCGATGGGCGGCGCGGGCGTGGCGGTGCCGCCGGGCGCCTGGATCTTGAACTGGCTGGTGATCTCTTTCTTGGCCATGATCGGGCTCGTTCGCCGCGTCGGCGACGGGTGCCGCGGCGGGTCGGCCGCGGCTGGTGTGTCTTGCGAATGACGTCACCGCCCCGGCAGGCTCCATCCGCCGCGGCGAGCCGAACACTGTAGCGACGTCCACCACCGCTCGCAAACCCGGTCCGCCCGGCTATTCCGCCGACCCCGACGCATCCAGCGACCCGGCCCCCGACGCCGCCACCCCCGCCCGCAACCGCGCAGCGTCCGAGTCGCTCAGCAGCCCGACCCGGCCGTCGCCGGCCACCAGCAACGGGCCGACCCAGCGGAACGTGATCGACCGCCCGCTGCCCTCGACCGACACCCGCACCCCCTGATGCTCCGCCGGCGGAGCCGCGTCCAGCCACCGCGTCACCGACAACCCGCCGATCGCGTCGACCAGCGCCGCCGCCGCCGCACGGTCCCCATGCTCGGCTTCAGCGAGGACCAGCACCTGCCCCGGGCTCGCACGCCAAAGCCTGCCATCGCGCTCGAGCGTCAGCGGTCGGGCGTCGGGCTGATGGGCGGCCGACAGTTGGACCCGCGACACGCCCCGGGGCGACAGACCAACCACCCGTGTGGGCCGAAGCTCCGCCGTCAGCGACGCGGCGTCCGGTTCACGCAGCACGAACGGCAAGTGCGGCATCCCGTCACCTTCCGCCGCCGCCCGCCCCGTCCGCTCGTCGACCCACACCCGCCGCTGCTCACCGCCCACGTCAAACCGCAGCTCGACCGTCGCCGACTCCCGCACCGCCTGCCACTGCTCCGGGGGCAGCCACTGCTGCACCACCAGCCGCCGGACGCTCGATAGCCATATCGCCACCCGGCTCGCGTCAAGCGGCTGTTCCCCAACCAGCGAGGACCGTGGCTGCGCGTCAGCCAGCACAGCGGACCACTGGCTTGTGAACTCACCGCGCCGCCAGATCGACGTGACCTGCACCGGGCCCTGGGCATCGCCCACCAGATGCAACACCGGCGACGGCCACCCAGCGTGAGCCGCCGCCCGCACTCGATCCAGCAGCCGCGGCTCCACCGGGTACGCCGCCGCCTCACCCGCGACTCGACCAACCACCGCGGTCTGCCGCTCGCCCGATGCGACATGCCACCGCACCTTGGGCCCCGACCGCGGTGTCAGCACCACCACGGCCGCAGGCGATTCGACCCCGCCATCCGCGAGTTGCGGCTCGATCGGGGCTCTGCCAGCAACCGCAGCCAGCCAACGCGCGATCGCGTCCGCATCCGCCGGCTCCCCAGAAGCGTCCTGCCAGCCGACCGCCGTCCGCTCGACGACCGACGCCGGCCCGGCAATTGCCCCCGGCTTGCCCAGTGGGCCCACAACCGCAGCGTCCCGCCCCCGCATATCCCGCACCTCGATCCGCTCGACCTCGCCCGGCATAATCGGCAACGGATCGATCGACAGCCACTGCTCAGGCGAACCGGCCGACCACAAGCTCCGCAGCGCCAGCCCCGCGGCGGGCGAGACGGTGACCCGACGGGCCACGCCTTGGGTCCAAACCCGGACCGCCGCATCCCCGCCCGCCTGCTCATCCGGCCCGCTGATCGCGGCATGCCACACCTGCGACTTCAGCCCCGCCGTCGACCGAACCTGCAGTCCAAGGGTTGCCACCCCGCCCGCCAGCTGCCCATCCGCCGCCTCGCCGACGTCGGTGGCCCCCAGCTCCTCGCCCAAGACCTGCAGCATCGACCAAACGCGATCATCATCCGCCCGCGCCCAGCCCCCACCGATCGCCACGTCCCACGCCGCCTCCGCCCCGGGCCGACGCCGCAGCACCAGCGGCTCGACTCCCGCCGGGCCTAGTTCGATCCGCTCGACCTCACCCGGCTCCGGGGCCCGCAGCGGACTTGCCAGCCATCGCCAGGGCCGCGACGCCGCCACCGCCCGGTGCAAACCATCGGTCAGCACCACCGCCCCCGGACCCGCCCCCGCCCCCGGACCCGCGTGCACCATGGCCCAGCCCGCGCCGCCCGGCAATCGCTCCATCAACGCCAGCCTCAAGCTCGCCCCGTCCGTGTCGGTCAGCATCACCACGCCGTCCGCCGTGGCCAGCCCCGGTAGCTCGGCATCCTCGCGAAGCAGCTGGACACCCTCGGCCGCAATCAGCAGCGCCTGCACCGTCTCGTTCTGCACCGGCCCAAGTCCCGGCGTGCTCATCCGCCACTGCCCGCCCCGACGCTTGAACACAAACCGTTCACCCTCGCGGAGCAGTTCCAACCGGGTCACCGTCTCGGCCGGCGGCACCTGCATCGCCGGCAACACATCGCGTGGCCCATCGTCACCCGGATCGTCCGCCGCACGCGACGGGCCATCGTCCCCGCACCCGGTCATCAGCAGCGCGGTGACCCACCCCGTGATGATCCACCCGACTCGCGTCACGCCACGCCCCCGTGCGGCAACCCGTCCGCCCGGCCATCGCCGGCGATCCAATCCGCCGCAGCGGCCACCAGCCGCTTGATCGGCAGCGCACCATCTAGCCGCAGTGCCTCATCCGCGCCCGGCGGCTCCAACGCCTCCAACTGCGAATCCAGCAGCTCCGCAGGCATGAAGTGGCCGTGCCGGTTCTGCATCCGCTTGAGCAGCACGTCCCGTGGCACGTCCAGCCAGATGTACGCCAGCCGATTCCCGAGACCTTCATTCAGCTGATCGCGATAGCTCTGCTTCAACGCCGAGCAACCCACCACCACCGGCCGCCCCATCGACACCCGCTCCACCATCATCCGATTTAGCGCCGCCAGCCACGGCCAGCGGTCCGCATCGTTCAACGGCTCGCCACGGGACATCTTCTGGACGTTCGCCTCTGGGTGGTAGTCGTCAGCGTCCTCGTAGTCCCACCCGAACCGCGCCGCCAGCGGCCGACCCACCGTCGTCTTGCCGCTGCCCGACACCCCCAGCACGATGACCGCCTGGATGCGGGGCAACGTCAACGGTGTGGGCTCGGGTTCCGCTTGCATCACGTCGTCAAAGAGAAGCGGTGGGGGTGGGATTCGAACCCACGGTGCAGACGAGCCGCACGGCGGTTTTCAAAACCGCTGCCTTCGACCACTCAGCCACCCCACCGAAGACGGCCACGCACCGGTGGCCGGACCGGCCATCGTACCGCACGATGCCACCCGAATCAGCTTGAACGAACACACCGGCCCGACACGGCGTTGCCGAACCGCGGCAGCGCTGCCTGCGTAGAAACCAGTCCTGGCGTTGTGCACAGCCTGTGCAAACAGCGACGCCAGAGCGGGTTCTCGGGCGTTGAATCGCCCGGCTGCTCCGGCGGCTTGACAGGCCGGTTCGGGGTGCTACATTGTTCGGCTCGCCTCAGCGGATGGCCCCGCCAGCCCGGCTTCGGCCCGGCCAGCTCAGTCACCGACTCTCAGGCGACGCCTTGACGCTCTTTGACATGTGCATAGGTCTAGTGTTGCGCGGATGTCCCGCATCGCGTTCCCGTCTCCACGGCGGTGCGATGATGGGGGACTGAAGTGTCAACCGAGGCTCTTGAGTGATTTGAGTAATTCAAGAAAGTAAGTAAGCGATGGCTTCAGCCATCTCGGCCGGTGCAAAACGGTCGGGGTGGTGGCCCGTGACAGGGGTGATCGTCCCCAGCGGGTCGCCCGGCTTATCGATCGGCGAGCGTGGCTTGTATGAGCACGTGGGTCGGCCGTGGGTCGGGGTGATGAAGCTACTAAGCGCGTATGGTGGATGCCTTGGCGTCCAGAGGCGATGAAGGACGTTGGAGCCTGCGAAATGCTCAGGGGAGTTGGCAACCAAGCGTTGATCCTGAGATATCCGAATGGGGAAACCCACCCGCTTGATGCGGGTACCCGGCACTGAATGCATAGGTGTCGGGGGCGAACGCAGAGAACTGAAACATCTCAGTAACTGCAGGAAAAGAAAGAAACCTCGATCCCGTCAGTAGCGGCGAGCGAAAGCGGGACAGCCCAAACCGGGCTTCGGCCCGGGGTTGAGGACACCGATTCTGACCACCGAGACTTGTTGAAGCGTCTGGAAAGGCGTGCCGTAGTGGGTGACAGCCCCGTAGGCGAGTCGGAGTGGTTGGTTGTGTGCACCAGAGTAGCGTCGAGCCCGTGAAACTCGGCGTGAAGCTGGAGGGTCCACCCTCCAAGGCTAAATACTCCTGGACGACCGATAGTTGACCAGTAGGGCGACTGAAAGGTGAAAAGCTCCCCGCAAGGGAAGTTAAAAGTACCTGAAACCATACGCGTACAAGCGGTCGGAGTCCGCCTTCGGGCGGATGACGGCGTGCCTTTTGCATAATGAGCCGGCGAGTTGTTCTCTGTGGCAAGCTTAAGTGGTACCCCCACGTAGGCGTAGCGAAAGCGAGTCTTAAACGGGCGTTTAAGTCGCAGGGAGCAGACGCGAAACCAGGTGATCTACCCATGGCCAGGTTGAAGGGACGGTAACACGTCCTGGAGGACCGAACCCGTTGTCGTTGAAAAGACATGGGATGAGCTGTGGGGAGGAGTCAAAGTCTCATCAAACCTGGAGATATCTCGTTCTCCTCGAAATAGTTTTTGGGCTAGCCTCTCGTCATAGGTAACGGGGGTAGAGCTACTGGATGGAGATGGGGGGCCAACCGCCTACCCACTCCAACCAAACTCCGAATACCGTTGCCCCTATCGAGGGAGTCAGACCGCGGGGGATAATCTTCGTGGTCAAGAGGGAAACAACCCAGACCGCCAGCTAAGGCCCCTAATCAATGCTCAGTTCTTAAGGAAGTCCGATTGCCGTGACAGCCGGGATGTTGGCTTAGAAGCAGCCACCATTTAAAGAGTGCGTAATAGCTCACCGGTCGAGGAGTCGGGCGCCGATAATGATCGGGAATAAGCATTGAGCCGAAGCTGCGGAGTCGCCTAGTGCGACTGGTAGAGGAGCGTTCCAGACGGCGATGAAGCGACACGGGCAACGTGTCGTGGAGCGTCTGGAAGTGATTATGCCGGCTTGAGTAACGATTAGGCAGGTGAGAATCCTGCCCGCCGAAAGCCTAAGGTTTCCTGGGCAAGGTAAATCCGCCCAGGGTCAGTCGGACCCTAAGGCGAGGCCGAAAGGCGTAGTCGATGGGAAGCAGGTGAACATTCCTGCACTTCGACGGATTAGAAGCAGCGTGACGAACACACTTGGTCGGTCGCACGGTTAGATGAGTGCGTGCCGCAAGGCCGAGGGGCTTGCCCCGAAGCCGGCGATGAGTGTTCCGCGAAATAGCGTCTGTGGATCCCCGTTGGACCCGTACTAAAACTGACACAGGTAGGCGTGGTGAATAACCTCAGGTGCTCGAGAGAATGGTTCTTAAGGAATTAGGCAAATTAACCCCGTACGTTTGCAAGAAGGGGGCCCTCCCCGGCACGACCGGAAGGGCGCAGAGAAAAGGTGCTGACGACTGTTTATCAAAAACACAGGACTGTGCGAACTCGTAAGAGGAAGTATACAGTCTGACGCCTGCTCGATGCCGGAATGTCACGGAAGCGGGTTAGCTTCGGCGAAGCTCGCGACCCAAGCACCGGTCAATGGCGGCCGTAACTATGACGGTCCTAAGGTAGCGAAGTTCCTTGTCGGGTAAGTTCCGACGCGCATGAATGGCGTAACGATTGGCACACTGTCTCAAGAACCAACTCGGTGAAATAGAAGACGCGGTGAAGATACCGTGTACCCGCGGCAAGACGGAAAGACCCCGTGGACCTTTACTGTAGGCTGATATAGGCCAAGTTCGCAAACTGCGTAGGATAGGTGGGAGGCTTGGAAGCACCGGTTCAGGCCGGTGTGGAGCCATCCTTGAAATACCACCCTGGTTGTGAGTTTGACCTAACCCCGACCCGTGAATCCGGGCGGGGGACGGTGTCAGCTGGGCAGTTTGACTGGGGCGGTCTCCTCCTAAAGTGTAACGGAGGAGCGCAATGGTTGGCTCAGCACGGTTGGAAACCGTGTTTTAGAGTGTAAGAGCACAAGCCAGCTTTACTGCAAGACCGACGCGTCGAGCAGTTACGAAAGTAGGCTCTAGTGATCCGGTAGTCCCGTGTGGAAGGGCTATCGCTCAACGGATAAAAGGTACCCCGGGGATAACAGGCTGATCGCTCCCGAGCGTCCATAGCGGCGGAGCGGTTTGGCACCTCGATGTCGGCTCGTCACATCCTGGGGCTGAAGGCGGTCCCAAGGGTTGGGCTGTTCGCCCATTAAAGTGGCACGCGAGCTGGGTTCAGACCGGCGTGAGCCAGGTCGGTCCCTATCTGCCGTGGGCGTAGCACATTTGAGAGGATTCTTCTTTAGTACGAGAGGATTAGGAAGGACGGACCCCTGGTGCGCCAGTTGGACTGCTAAGTCCACCGCTGGGTAGCTAAGTCCGGCAGGGATAACCGCTGAAAGCATCTAAGCGGGAAGCCCCCCTCAAGATCAGATGTGCACGCAGCTTGCTGTGAGAGACCCCTGGAAGACCACCAGGTTGATAGGCCGCAGGTGTAAAGGCAGAAATGCCCTGAGCTGAGCGGTACTAACGGTCGATCGCTTCATCATCCCGACCGACGGCCCACCCGTCGGTCAAGCCATCGCATCTTTCTATTACTCAATCACGCTCCCCCCGAGGTACCCCAACCCACCTCGGTCGAGCCCCGGTTGATCACACCCTCCCGGAAGCTGTTCGCATCTCATGGTGCGGCTGTCCCGAGGGATCAAACGCAACACACTAGGCCTGGCACAACACCAGGCCGTCATCCGCGAAAGCGGGTGTCGGCATTTGCCGGTGACCATAGTGCTGGGGTCACACCCGTTCCCATCCCGAACACGGCCGTTAAGCCCAGCACGCCGATGATACTGTCACTACGGGAAAGTAGGTCATCGCCGGCTTGATCAACCCCGCGAGGTTACCCCTCGCGGGGTTGTTTATGCGCAGAGCGGAGCTGGAAGCAGGAAGCCAGAAGTTCGAAGCAGGACAAATGACAGGTAGATAACTTTCGGCAGCTCGGCACTAGCCATATCGCGGGCGATCCATCGCGTTGCCCTCGCGGTTTGTTCTCTCGCTTCCCGCTTCCCGCTTCTGGCTTCAAGCTAACCTCCCCCAATGATCGACGAGATCCCGCTGAGCCGGCCCGACATCACCGACGTCGAGATCGACGCCGTGGTCGACGTCCTCAAGTCGGGTCGGCTCAGCCTCGGTCCGCGGCAGGACCTCTTCGAGCAGATGGTCGCCGAGCGCTGCAACCGACGCCACGGTGTCGCCGTGTCTTCCGGGACCGCGGGCCTGCACCTGTGCCTGCTCGCCTTGGGCGTGGGCCCGGGCGATGAGGTCATCACCACGCCGTTCTCCTTCGTCGCGTCGGCGAACGTGATCCTGATGGTCGGCGCCAAGCCGGTCTTCGTGGACATTGACCCGGTGTCGCTCAACCTCGACCCGTCAAAGCTCGAGTCGGCCATCACGCCCCGCACGAAGGCGATCATCCCCGTCGAAGTCTTCGGCGAAACCCGTCACATGCGACGGATCGCCCAGATCGCCCGGGCCCACGAGATCGCCGTGCTCGAAGACTGCTGCGAGGCCCTCGGCGGCGAGTGCGACGGGGTGTGCTGCGGCGGGTTCGGCCGGGCTGGCGTGTTCGGTTTCTATCCCAACAAGCAGATCACTACCGGCGAGGGCGGCATGATCGTGACCGATGATGACCGCCTCGCCGACGTCTGCCGGTCCCTCCGCAACCAGGGCCGGAGCACCGGTGCCCACAAGACCAAGACCGGCCACGCCGCCGAGACCGGCTCGTGGCTGGCCCACGAACGCCTCGGCTACAACTACCGCCTCTCCGAGATCGCATGTGCCTTGGGGATCGCCCAGATGCAGCGCCTCGACGAGATGTTGCACGCCAGGCGGCAGGTCGCGTCGCTCTACATGCGTCGCCTGATGGACCTGGAGCACGTGGTGCTGCCGGACGTGCAACCCAACGAGGTCGCCGAGCGGTCGTGGTTCGTCTTCGTGCTCAGGCTCGCCAGTGAGTTCGGCACCGAGCAGCGGGACCGCATCATCGCCGGGCTCAAGCGTCACGACATCGGAGCGTCCAACTACTTCCCGTGCATCCACCTCCAGCCGTTCTACCGCGAGCAGCTGGGCTTCAAGCCCGGCGACTTCCCGCTCAGTGAGTCCATCAGCGAGCGAACCATCGCCCTGCCATTCCACACCCAGATGACGGTGCAGCAGGTGGACTTGGTCTGCAAGACCCTGCGGGTGATGATCGACCGCGAGCGGATGTCGATGAACGACGAGCTGCCGGACCGCTGCCGCTAAAGCCCACGCCTTCAGGCGTGGGGCGGTTCGTCCGCCAGTGGCACAAGCCAAGCAGTCCCGCGGCTTCTCTGGCCCCCGGCCCGTATGCTCACGCGATGAGTCAAGACGCTCCGCCGACCCCCAAGCCTCGCAAGCCCCGTAACGTCCTCGGCACCGAGCTGCAGACCTGCAGCACCGACCCGATGACCGGCTGGTTCCGCGACGGCTGCTGCAAGACCGGCCCGGGCGACCGCGGGGTGCACGTGGTCTGTGCCCAGATGACCGAGGAATTTCTCGCCTTCACCAAGGCCCGCGGCAACGACCTGTCGACGCCGATGCCTGAGATGCGGTTCCCGGGCCTGAACCCCGGCGACCGCTGGTGCCTCTGCGCCCAGCGTTGGCAGGAAGCATTGGAGGCGGGCGTCGCCCCGCCGGTCGTGCTCGAGGCCACCCACGCCGCGGCGCTGGAGTGGGTGTCGCTGGACGATCTCAAGGCGAATGCCGCGGAACGCGCCTGAACCGCGGGAAGGTGACCGGCGTACCCCGTGGCATGACCGCTGCATCTTCCGGGTTGGGCACACGACGCAATGGGACCGGCCTCCGGGTGTTGATGGTTCTACCGGCTCTGACTGAAGCGACCGGTCCGCTGTGGCGGCCGATCAAGTACTCGCTGTTTCCGCCGCTGGGCTTAGCGCAGCTGGCTGGCTTTCTCGACGCCGAGCGGGATGAGGTACGGGTGGTCGATGAGCATGTGATGCCGGACTTGCCGCTCGGTAAGTCCGACGACGGGGAACCGCCGGACCTGGTGGTCATCCAGGCGTACATCACCAGCACTTACCGGGCGTACGAGATCGCCGACCACTACCAAAGCCGGGGCAGTTTCGTGGCCCTCGGCGGGCTGCACGTCACGTCGCTGCCCGGCGAGGCCGCCGACCACGCCGATGCGATCTTCCTGGGCCCGGGTGATCAGACCTTCCCGCGCTTTCTGTCAGACTTCCGGGCGGGCCGACCGCGGCACCGCTACGACTCGACGAATTACCCGCGGACCCTCGCGGGTCTGCCGCGGCCACGGCGGGACCTGATCGACCGTCGGCTGTACCTGGTGCCCAACTCGATCGTGGTCACCCGGGGTTGCCCCCACCGCTGCGATTTTTGCTACAAGGACGCGTTTTTTGAAGGTGGCAGGAGTTTTTATACCGCCGAGGTCGACGAAGCTTTAGCGCAGATCGACGCGTTGCCCGGTCGGCATCTTTACTTCCTCGACGACCACCTGCTGGGGCACCGCCGTTTCGCCGAGTCGCTCTTCGAGGGGATGCGGGGCATGGGCCGGGTCTTCCAAGGCGCGGCGACGGTTGATTCAATCCTGCAAGGTGACCTGATCGAACGGGCGGCGGCGGCCGGCTTGCGGTCCATCTTCGTCGGTTTCGAGACGCTGGACGCGGCGAATCTCGCCGCAGCCGGGAAGCGGCAAAACCTCAACCAGTCCTACGACGCGGTGATCCGCCGCCTCGACGACCTGGGCATCATGATTAACGGCAGCTTCGTTTTCGGTCTCGACGGTGACGGGCCGGACGTGTTCAAGCGGACGGTGGACTGGGCGATTCGAAGCGGGATCACGACGTCGACGTTTCACGTGGCCACGCCGTACCCGGGCACCGGCTTCTTCCAGCGGATCGAGCGGGAGGGGCGGTTGCTGCACCGCCAGTGGGACCTGTACGACACCCGCCAGGCCGTGTTCAAGCCGCGGGGGATGAGCGCCGAGCAGCTGGACCAGGGCTATCGCAGGGCATACGATGCGTTCTACCGATGGTCGGCTATTGCTAAGGCCGCAGGAGCTCACCAGTCGCTGCGACACCGGGCGAAGCACTTCGCGTACGCGGGTGGCTGGAAGAAGTTCGAGCCGCTGTGGAACGCGATCATTCGCGGGAAGCAACTGGCGGTAGCCCGGCCGGCCTTGGAAGCGGTGCTCAGCCGGATCGGGCGGTCGACGCCCACGGCGTCGAGCTCGGTGACGGCACCAGCGTGACCTACTCCGAAGCGGCCGTCCGTCTTCGCGATCGTCTTTCGCGAAAGCTGCAAGCCGCCGCGGTCAAACCCAGCAGGCCGGTGACCGCGGCGACGCCCCACATCGGGGCCCGGCCCCATCGGCGGTAGAGCGAGCCGCCCTGGCCCGGTCCTTCACGCAGTGTGAGCACATCGACCGCAAAATGCGATACGCCCTGTGTCAGTCCACCGACCTCGACGGTGCTTTGGATCACGCCGCGGTCGTCGATGAACCCGCTGATGCCGGTGTTGACCGCTCGGGCCATCGGCACGCGGTTTTCGATAGATCGAAGCGTCGCAATCTGCAGGTGCTGGGCATTCTGCGATGGGCCGAACCATCCGTCGTTGGTGAGGTTCAGCAGCATCGCGGCGCCCGGGCGGTTTTGGCCGTCGCCGACGACCATCCGCCGGCAGATCGGTCCGACGACGTCCTCGAAACAGATGGGCAGGCCCGCGGTCAAGGGGTGTCGCTGGCCGCTCGCGGGATCGACCTGCATCAGCACCACCGGGGCCGTGGAACTCTCGCCCGGCTGGATGGTGTAGTCCGTGTCATACGGCGAAAAGAGGCCCAGCACGGTCCGCTTCACGAACGCCGGGCCGGGGATGTACTCGCCAAACGGCACGAGGTGCATCTTGTCGTAGCGGACTTCGGCGACCGGCTCGCCGCTGGCAGTGGGGCGGTAGACGTACGCGCCATTCCGCCCCCGGCCGTACCAGTGCATCGAGCCGCTCGCGGTCTGCTGCGGGCCCCAGTCCAGCCAGACCGGGGCACCGACCACCAGCGTCGCGTCCAGGCGGTTGGCAAGTTCCCGCAGCGCCGTGTCGTAGCTCAGCAACGCGGGGTAGTGCTCGCGGTAGGCGGCGAGCGCCTCGGTGTTGAGGGCGACCGTCACCATCGTCTCGGGCCAGACGTACACCTCCGGCGGGACCTCCGACGACCGCTGGGCCTCGATCGTGAGGTCGACCATCTGGCCGAAGATCGCCCGCTGGACGGCCGGGTCCGGGTCGTCCTTGTTGGACTGCGGCACGTTGGTCTGGATCACCGCGACGCTGACCGCCGGCGTCCCCGGAACGACCTGCGGCCCCGGCCGCGTCCAGCCGTAGATACACGCCGCCCCCACGGTGCCCGCCACCACAAGTAGCCGAGGGCTCAGCGACGCGAAGCCCCGGAGCAGCCCCGCGGCGGGCTCACGCTCGCGCCACCACAACCAGGCATCGGCGACCAGCCCGCTGCTCATCGCCACCACCAGGCTCACCCCGTGCTCGCCCACCAGGTCGGCGATCTGCACCACCGGCACCGGACCATCACCGGCCCGCCACGCCGCCTGGCTGTGAGCCAGTGCCAGCCAGCCAAATCCGCCCTCCGGAAACGCCGACCGCAACAGCTCCAGCGAGGCCCACGCCATCGGCAGCAGCACGGTCAGCCAGGCCTGCGGCCACCGCCGCCGCACCACCGCGACGATGACGATCGCCGTCGTCGTGTACACCGCCATGAACAGCGACAACCCGATCCACCCGCCCACCGTGACCGGCATCAGCCAGCGGATCATGACCAGCCACCACACCGCCCACACCACCCAGACGATCAGCGACATCCGCCAGACCGACCTCGCCTTGACCGCCGCCACCCCCACGGCCGCCAGCGCCACCCACGCCAACGGCCACCATCCCACCGGCGGGAAGCACAGCCCCAGCATCACCCCCGACACTGCGGTGGCCAATGCCACGCGCCACCACGACCAACTCGCTTGTTCACTCACGTTCGCAGCGTACGTCCGACGCCGGTCGCCTCGGCAGCCGCTTGCGGCTTACTGCTCGAGACCCCGCTAAGCCGCAAGCGGCTACTAGCGCTCCGCGGGCCCGTCACACGATCAACATCGCATCCCCGAAGCTATAGAACCGGTACCGCTGCTCGATCGCGATGCGGTACCAGTTCATCAGCCGATCCAGCCCCACGCCCGGCAGCGCCGCGACCAGCGCCAGCAGCGTCGAACGCGGCAGGTGGAAGTTGGTCATCAGCACGTCCGTGAAGCGAAACGCAAAGCCGCGTTCGGGCTGAATGAACAGCCGCGTCTTCGACGACCAACCCACATCCCGCAGCGCCCGCCAATCCTCGGGCAGCGACTCGAGCGTCCGCACCGTGGTCGTGCCCACCAGCAACCGTCGGGCGTCGGGTGATGCATCGGCGAGCGCAGCGATCACGTCCGGGGCCGCCCCGCACCACTCGCTGTGCATCGGGTGGTCGTCGAGCACGTCGCTGCGGACCGGGGCGAAGGTGCCCTCGCCGACGTGCAGGGTCACGTGATGCCGCGCGATCCCCAGCGTGTCCAGCCGGCCCAGCAGCTCCGGCGTGAAGTGCAGCCCCGCGGTCGGCGCGGCGACCGAGCCCGCGTCCTTTGCCCAGACCGTGTTGTACCGCTGGCCGTCGTCGGCCTCGGCGGGCTCGCCGCCCGCGTCCTGCCGGGCCTTGCGGATGTACGGCGGCAGGGGGGTGGTGCCCACGTCCTGCAGCACCGCCGCCGCGGGCCGCAGGTCATCGCACGTGGCTAACCAGTGCCCCCCGTCCCGGCGTGCGTCGAGCGTCAGTGTGCACGCCGATCCGCCGCCGGGGCTCGACAGCCGCAGCGTCTCGCCGGTCTGCGGCGTCCCGCGCGTCCGCAGCAGCAGCAGCCACCGGCCATCGTCCTGCTGGTCCAGGAACAGCCCGCTGACCCGCCCGCCGGTGGCGACGCGGCTGCCGTGCAGCTCGGCGGGCAGCACCCGGCTGTCGTTGGCGATCATCAGGTCGCCGGGCCGCAGCACGCCCAGCTCCGGCAGATCGGCCACGCGGTGATGCGCAACCTCGCCGCTGTCGCGATGACACACCATCAGCCGCGCCGCGTCCCGCGGCTCGGCGGGCCGGGTCGCGATCAGGTCCGCGGGCAGGTGGTAGTCCAGCGTGTCGGTCCGCACCGCGTCGAGCATATGTGGTGCCGACAGCACCGCGGTCAATCCGTCTGCGCCTCGACCTGCCGCGTCACGCTGACCCGCTGCTCGTCCGCGTCGAAGCCGACGATCCGGGCGACCGCGTCGTCGTCGAGCTTGATCAGCCACGGCCCGACCGTCCGCCCGGCCATCAGGTCGGCGACCAGCTGCGACAGCTCGGCGTCGCCGTAGCCTTCGGCCGCCTGCTGGATCCGCCGCGTCACCGGGCCGCGGGGCAGGCTCAGCCGGCCGCTGCGGACCGGGCCCAGCGTGAGCGTCGTCATCCCGTCCGGCTGCACGTCGAGCATCAGCCGGACGCTCAGCACGTTCTGGTCGTAGCGGAACAGCAGCACCAGCCAGCCATCGTCGTAGCCCAGCACCGGGTCGCTGATCGACGCGGGCAGGCCGGTGCTCTGGTTGGCCAGCCAGTCCGGCAGCCGCGTCGCGAGCCACGCGTTCGCTTCCTCGTAGGTCAGGCTGAGCGTGCGGCGATCGCCCATCCGCGTGGTGTCCTCACCGGCCAGCTGCACCAGCTGCTGCGGCTCGACCGGGTGGTCCAACCCCTCGGGCAGCGACCACTGGGCCACCAGCCGCTGCTCGGCCCGGTCGGCCATCCGCTCCAGGCTCGGCGTCGACGTCGCAGCCAGCGCCTCCTGCTGCTGCTCCCACAGCTGGGGCGTCGCGTTCATCGACCACCACCCCGCCAGCACCGCAGCCCCCACCACCAGCACCAGCCCGACCAGCACGATCAAGAGCACCCGCAGCAACGGCGGCCGCTTCAGCCAACGCCGTTTCGCGGGCTCGGCCGGCTCGGCCGGGGCCTGGACCGGCACCGACGACGCCGCCCGCTGATCGCGGTACTTCTGCCGCGCAGCGTTGCGTCGTCGACGGGTTGCCCGTTGAGACCGCCGACTCATGGGTGCCCCGGGCGTGATCCGGACACGGATGCGGCGGCCGACGCGGCACGCGGGCCCATCGCCCGGGCCGCGTCGGCGAGCCGCTGGTGCAGGATCTCGTGATCCCCCACCGCCGCCACCGCTGACTCGAGAGCCTTCACCCGCGCCAGCGTCCCCGGCGGATCGGTGACCGCCGCCAGCGCCGCATCACCCAACGCCTCGTGGGCCTTTAGGAACCACGCCACCGCGCCGCAGGTTTCGCCGGGACACCACCGGCCCACCGCTTCGGCGGGCGGGGCGGGCAGCTGGGCGACCACACGGGACGCATCGGTCGTGCCGAGCCGCCAGCGGCTGGCGCCCGGCTCGTGGCCCGCCCAAAGCACCTGCACCGTCAGCCCCGCGGCGTCGGCCTGCTGCCGCAGAGCCTGGGCCTGATCGGCCGTGGTGGGGCGGGTCAGCAGCACGCACCCCGCGGTGCCGCCGTGCAGCAGGGCCGCGAGCTGATCGACCGGCTCCGCGGTACCGAGCCGGGCACCGGCATCGGCGGCGATCATCCGCTGCTGCCGACGGGCCTCCTGCAGCGGCAGCAGCACCCGCGCGTAGAGCTCCCAGTCCCCCGCGGCCCGGGCCTGTTGCAACGCCGACTCGCACCGCTGCGCCGCCTCCGCGTAGCGCATGTCCATCAGCGCAGCGGTCGCCACCTCCATCTGCTGATCGATCGTGCGGGGGCTGGCCGACGTGGGCATCGGGCGAGTTTAGAACAGGTGCGAGGTTGCTGTGCGTTCGGTCGAATTGACGAGGTCTTTCCCGATAGCCGGTGCGCTACGCGACCCCGGCGTGACGTTCGGGACCGCGTGGCACGTGACGCCGCCGCGCTGCGGAAGCTGCGCCAGGGCCGCGTAGCGGCCCGGCTATGGCCTCAACTGGCCGGTGTGAGTGCGGTAGATTCAACCGGTGCCTGCCCTGATCGACCGTGTCGAGCCGACCCGCCGGGACCCGTTGCGGTCGGCGGTGTGGGTGCGACATGACGCCGGTCGGCCGACGCGGGAGGCGGTGTTGCCGTTGACGGCGGTGTCGGAGCTGGGGCTGGTCGCGGGCCGGGAGTGGTCCGCGTCGCTGGCGGGGCGGGTGGCGGCGGCCCAGGCGGAGGACCGGGTGCTGCGGGATGCGCTGCGGCGGCTCAATCGGCGGGCGGTGGCCCGGGGGGTGTTGCGGCAGCGGCTGGTCGATGCGGGGCATGAGGCGGCGCGGGTGGACCGGGCGCTGGACGCCCTGGCCGGCCGGGGGCTGCTGAGCGACGAGGCGCTGGCTCGGACGCTGATCGAGCAGTGGCAGCGGAACCGCCCGGCGGGTGAGCCGCTGGTGCGGCACAAGCTCTTGGAGCGGGGCTTGGACGAGCGGCTGGTGGACCGCGTGCTGGCCCAGCGGCGGGACGCGGCCGACGCGGCGAGCCAGCAGTCCGCGGATGATGAGGACGCCCCGGCGAGCGACTTGACGCTGGCCCGGCGGGCTGGGGAGAAGAAGGCGAGGGCGCTGCGTCGCCATCCGCCGGACGTGCAGCGGCGTCGGCTCTGGGGCCACCTGCAGCGACGCGGCTTTGACGGCGAGATCACCCAGTGGGTGGTCGACGAGCTGTTAGGTCCACCGGACGAGGTGGTCGAGTCCACGTGAATCCCCAGCGTCAAACGTCTAGCATCAACTCTCCTCAAACCCGGAGCCCACCGATGGCTGACAGCACCCAGAAGACGACCGACCACGACACGATCAAGCAGTGGGCCCAGGCCCGCGATGCCAAGCCCTCCCAGGTCAAGGCGACCACCGGCGGCGACCAGGCGGCGATCATCCAGCTGAACTTCCCCGGCTACAGCGGGGCGGAAGAGCTGGAAGCGATCTCGTGGGACCGGTGGTTCGAGAAGTTTGACGAATCGGGCCTCGCGCTGCTGTATCAGGAAACGACGGCCGACGGCGAGAAGTCGAACTTCAACAAGTTGGTCAGCCGGGACTGATTGCGAGGACCGGCCCGGGGATGGCGATCCCCGGCCTTTAGGTTGGCGGCGGTAGGGTGTGGGCATGCGTGTTTGGCTGATGGTCCTGCTGCTGCCGATCGTGACCGGCTGCACCCAGCGGATGATCCACGTGACCAGCGAGCCCAGCGGGGCGCTGGTGTATCTCAACGACGAGCAGGTCGGCCGGACGCCCGTGAGCGTGCCGTTCACGTTCTACGGCGTGTACGACGTGCGGCTGGAGCGGGAGGGCTTCGCCCCGATGTGGACAGAGGCGAATGCGGTGGCCCCGGCGTGGGAGTACCCCGGGCCGGACCTTGTCGCGGAGCTGATCCCCGGGATGCGGTCGGACGTCCGCTGGCACTTTGATCTGCAGCCGCAGACCCCGGCGGCCGAGTTGGACGCCGACGCGCTACTGCAGCGGGCCCAGGGCATGCGGCGCGAGACCGCAACGCCCGAGCCGTGACCCGAGCGGTGCACCCAATGAACGACCCGCCCCCGACGCGTCCGGTCAAGCCGCGCCACATCGACGTCCAGCGGGACCGCGGGATCGACATCACTTGGAGCGACGGCAGCGCGTCGTTCTTCAGCGTCGCCCAGCTGCGGGGGGCCTCGCCGTCGGCCGAGCACAAGCAGTGGCAGGACCAGCAGCGTGATAATCCGCTGGCGGTCATGCCTGCGAAGCTGGCGGGCGCGTCCGGTAAGGCTTTGCGGATCCTGTCGGTGCAGCAGGTGGGAAATTACGCTCTGCGTCCCGTGTTCTCCGATGGACACGACACGGGCATCTTCACGTGGAGCTACCTCCGCGAGCTGGATGCCCGTCGCGGCGACGCGGGGGGCGTTTGACCCCCCACGGCGCTTTGTGACCGGGCCTGCTGTCGTTCCCACGGCAGGGGAAGCCCGGCGCGACGGCCGAGAGGTGCGGCCGGGGCTTGTGGCCCGTGCGTGTGTGGCGCAACACCGAATGTGAGGCGGGGCGTGACCAATTCACGCTGCTCACGGTCTTCTAACGGTGAAGTAACTTTTAGAACACAACGCAGCCGTAGTTTGCCGCGCTACCAGCGGCTGCACGTCCCGCCGTGGTCCCCCGAAGCCTCCTTGAGGAGAACGAACATGCGAGGCCCCCGTCCGACCGTCATCACCGCCATTGCCGCCATGGGCTTGTCCGCCCCGGCCTTGGCCGATGACCCCCAAGCCGCCGCGCTGCAGGCTCAGATCGAGTCGCTGCAGTCGCAGGTGCAACAGTTGCAACAGGCCCAACAGGCCGAGCAAGGCAACTGGCTCAACGAAGCCCGGGCCACCGAGGTCCGCGGCCTGATCCACGAGGTCCTCGCTGACGCGTCGACCCGTGCCACCCTGCTCCAGGAAGGCCTGTCCGCCGGCTACGACGGCGACTTCTTCATGGAAGACGGCGAGAACTTCCGCCTGGAGATCGACGGCCAGCTGCAGATCCGCTACGTCTGGAACACCGTCGACGGCGACGACGACGACGACAGCGAAGGCGGCTTCACCCTGCGTCGGACCAAGGTCGGCTTCGCCGGCCACATCGGATCGCCCGAGTGGTCTTACGACGTCGTGCTCGCGGCCGACCGCTCCGGCGGCGACTTCTCGGTCGAAGACTTCGTCATCGGCTGGGAAATCAACGACGCCTTCGAGATCGAGTTCGGCCAGTTCAAGCTGCCGTTCCTCCGCGAAGAGCTGCTGTCCTCCAGCCGTCAGCTCGCCGTGGACCGTTCCTCGGTCACCGAGTACTTCACGCTTGACCGTGGTCAGGGCGTGCAAGTCAGCTGGGACGGCGGGGACACCCCGGTCCGTGCCGCGTTTATGGTCTCCGACGGTGCCGACTCCGAGAGCACCGACTGGGACGAAGACGCCACGGATATCGCCTTCACCGGCCGCGTGGACTTCATGGCCGCCGGCGACTGGGGTCAGGCCAAGGACTTCAACGCCTACGAGGGCGAAGAGTTCGGCCTGTTCTTCGGTGCCGCGGGTCACGCCGAGTTCGGCGAGACCGGTGACGCGGGCGGCAACGACGACATCTACCTCGGCACGGTCGACGTGCTGGCCGAGCTGGGTGGCGGCGTGTCGGTCATGGGTGCCCTCAACGCCCTGTTCACCGACCCCGAGGTCGGCGACGACGTGACCGACTGGGGCTTCCTGCTCCAGGGTGGCGTCTTCGTGGTGCCCGACGAGGTGCAGCTGTTCGCCCGCTACGAGTTCATCGATGTCGACGACGTCGACGAGATCAGCCTGATCACCGCCGGTGTGAACTACTTCATCAACGGGCACGCCCAGAAGTTCACCCTCGACGCCGTCTACGGCCTGGACCCGCTGTTCGACACCGGTCGTAACTTCAACGACCCCGCGTCCAGCGGCCTTGGCCTGCGGGACGACGACAACGGCGACGACGGTCAGCTGGCCATCCGGGCCCAGCTGCAGCTGCTGTTCTAAAACCGTGTCCCACCACGCACGACATACCGTCGCCGCCAGCGGCCCGGCCGCCACAGGCGACGCATAAACTCCAGGCAGACGCGGGGCCAACCCCCCGCGTCTGTCTTTTTCCAACCCACGCTCCGGCAAGGCCCGCGATGTCCCGCAACCCCGCACAGCCCGCGTCCGACATGCCCGTGCTCCTCGTCGAAGACGAGCACGACCTGCTCGAGCTGATGAGTTACAACCTCTCCCGCGAAGGCTACGAGGTGCAGACCGCCAACACCGGCGAGGCCGCTCTGAAACAGGTCAAGACCCTCGCCCCGGGTCTCGTGCTGCTGGACCTGATGCTCCCGGGCATGGACGGCCTGGAGGTCTGCCGGACCCTCAAGAGCCGCGACGCCACCCGCCGGATCCCGGTCATCATGCTCACCGCTAAAGGCGAGGAGCAGGACATCGTCCGCGGCCTGGAGATGGGCGCCGACGACTACATCACCAAGCCGTTCAGCCCCCGCGTGCTCATGGCCCGCATCCGCGCCGTGCTCCGCCGCGCCGACGCCGAGCTCACCGACGCCGACTCGGTCATCTCCGCCGGCGGCGTCAGCATCGACCCCGACCGCCACGAGGTCACCGCCAACGGCGAGCCCGTCCAGCTCACCGCCACCGAGTTCAAGCTGCTCTCGCTGCTGGCCAGCAAGCCCGCCCGCGTGTTCACCCGCCAGCAGATCATCGAGACCATCCACGAGGGCTTCGCCGCCGTCACCGACCGATCGGTCGATGTCCAGGTGGTCTCGCTCCGCCGAAAGCTCGGCGACTTGGGCCGCAACATCGAAACCGTCCGCGGCGTCGGCTACCGCTTCCGCGAGTAGCCCAAGGTCCGCCCTTGGGCTGAATCTCAGCCATGCGCACCGCCCGTCTCACTCGCAGCGATTTTCATGACTGGCCGCTTTAAGACGCCCCGCGCTGCGTCCGCTTCGCTGCGCCGGGCACGTCCAGCCAGCATCACGACCCCTCGTACGGGCGAGACCCCTCATCACGTGCAACCGTCGCCGCCTCAACTCCCCGCCCCATCCGCCGACCCACCGCCTGCCTCCCCCGCCCGGCCCCGCCCCCGCCGCTTCGCACGCCGCTGCCCGACCGCCTGCACGATCACCACCAGCGACACCACCGCCACCCCCAACC
>CAZVBW010000018.1:0-54135 GCA_964625505.1 uncultured Phycisphaeraceae bacterium | reverse complement strand
CGCGGGCCTGAGCCTGGGCCCCGGGCCGGTGCTGCTCGGGCCGGACCGCGGCGGGTCGGGCGGGCGCTTCGCCCTTGCGGGTCTCGGGCTGCTGCTCGCGGTCGGCGGCGTCGATCGCGGACGGGTCGACCGTGAGGTCCAATCCCACGTCTCGGCCCAGCTCGCCCGCGGCGGCGGCCTGGAGCTGGTCGCCAAAGTGTTTGCCGATCCAGTCGGCAATGAACCGGTTGGCCACGGCAACCCGCAGCCGATCCGGCTCAGGTTCGTAGTCCAGCCGGGCGGTGTGGTCGAACCACATGGCCCACTTGCGGGGGCCCACGGTCTGCTGCACCCGGCTTGCGATCCGCGCTCCGATAGCTTGCGCCTCACTTGCGTTCAAGGAGGACTCCTTCCAATACCAACGCGCTTCGGCATCAGCCGATCGCGCCGGATTGCGTTGAGGCGGGTGGTCCCGCGTGCCTGTCAAGGGTCCGTCCGGAGAGGCCAGGGCGGTGTCCCCCACCGCGTCGCTGAAGCCGGGCAGCGGCCTTGCTGCCGAGGGACGATCGTAAAGCACAACGTCCTAGCTTGCATCAAGAATTTAGCCCGCGCTGCCCCCTCATCTTGTTCAGGCCGTGTTATCGCCGGGCTTTATGCGGCCGATTTTTTTTTCAAGACCGGCCGTCCACACCGTTCGTGGATAGCGGTGGAAAACGGTGGAGAACAAGTATCTGCCCGCCCCCCAAAGCTTTGCATCAAACCACGCCGATCGGGCGAAGCCGCGGTCCCGCGGACGCGCCGTCGGCGCGGATCAGCGCCTGCTTTCGAGACGCCACCCGGAACCCCAACCCGCTGTACAGCGCCCGCGCCGGGCCGTTGGCTTCATCGACCGCCAGCACCATCCGCCGCCCGCCGACCTGCACCGCCCGGTGCAGCGCGAACCGCACCAGCAGCTTCGCCACGCCCAGCCCCCGACACCGCGCCGACACCCCGAGGTACACCAGCTCGACCGACGTCCCCTCGGCCAGCCGCGCCAGCAGCAGCACCGCGACCGGCTGATCACCCGCCGCCAGCACCCACCACGACCGAGGGTCGAATACCCCGGTGCTCTGATGCCCCGCGATGACCTGGTCCATCGACCGCAGCCCCGTCAGCCCCGGGCAGTCCAGCGTGCCGTCGTAGCTCTGCCGCAGCGCCTCGGCAAACAGCGGGCGATGCGCCTCGGCCCAGCACACCAGCCGCAGCGGCCGGTCTTGGCCGTACCCCGGCTGCCGCACCGCGAGCCTCGGGCCCACGGCACCCAGCAGGTCAATACGGGGCTCGCCGCTGCGCAGCCGGCGCTGCATGTAGACCAGCGTGGTCAGCACCCGTAGCCCGCCGTGGAGCATGGCCTGGGCCTCGTCGTGTTGGTCGGTGTCCAGCAGCGCCTGCAGCAGCGGCAGCCGCGTCGCCGCGTCATCGCAGGCGGTCTGCACAGCGGCCGCCGCCGCGGGCAGCTGCTCGGGCCGGCTCAGCGGGTTGACAAACACCATGCCCAGGCCCCCGGGGCTGGGCACCACCAGCGACGCGGCCAGCGGGTCGGCGTCGTCCGGGGCTCGTCCGGAGGCGTCGGTGCGCAGGGCGTGCCACAGCAGCTCCAGCGGCAGGCGGTTGGCCCGCGTAAAGGACACGAAGTGGTCGATCGCCGGGGCGTCCGGGTTGGGCTTGCCCGTGAGCAGCAGCCCCAGCGTCGCCCGCCGCCGCATCGCCGGGCACTTGCGGACGACCACCCCGCCGCCGTCTGCGGGGGAGGCACTCGCCGCTGCGATCTGGGCCGGTGGATCGTTCACGCCAGTCCACAGCCTACGTACGGCCCGCGATCGAGCCGCCTGATCGCCAACGCTGGGGCATCGAGGCGAGCCGATTAGACCCGCCGCCGCATCCCACGCTGGCCCGCGTGGCATCTGCCTTTACAATGGCACGGCTCGCCTTCTGGAGTCCGTGCATGCTGCCGACGATTTGTGCCCTGATCCGCTCCCGCCGCCTCGCGCCCAGCCTGTTGGCTGCGGCCCTGCTCGCCGCGTCCACGGCCCCGGCCGCCGCCCAGGAGCAGGCCGCCCGCCCCGACGCCGCCGAGCAGGTCGACGCCCGCGGCGACGGCGTCGGCACGTTCGCCACACCCGACCTGGTCTCCGACAGCTGGAACCTCACCACCCGGCTGGGTGAGCCGAACACCATCGCGCTGACCGGGGCCGACGGCAGCGTGACCTGGTTCTGGTATCTGCCCTACATGATCCAGAACGACACGGGCCAGGAGGTGCTCTACGTGCCCGAAGCCCAGGTCCTGACCTCGGACGGCCGGCTCATCACCGCCGGCCGCGGCGTCCCCGACTCCGTCTACCAGGCCATCCGCGTCGAGGAAAACAACGACCTCATCGAGAGCCACACCCAGGCCGCCGGCCCGCTGCTGCAGGGCGTCGACCACGCCGTCGACTCTGCGGTCGTCTGGGCCGCTCCCGACGAGGACGTCGACCGGTTCACCCTCTTCATCGGCGGACTGTCGGGCGAGACCGAGCCCATCCTGGACCCGCTCACCGGCGAGCCGATGATGGCCGTCGCCACCGACATCATCTCCGGCGAACCGGTCATGGGCCCCGGCGGCGAGCCGCTACGCGAACCGGTCCTGGCCCGCAAGACCCTGATGCTCACCTACGACGCACCCGGGACCCGCGAAAACCTCCAGGACCAACCCGCTCGCCTGATCGAGCGGCGGCAGATCATGCGGTAGGGCGGCCTCGCCTGCTCCGCCCCCGGCGGTCCGATCCGCGGGCCATGGTCGTATTGAAGAGATTCGCGGTGCGGAGCGGTGCGGTGGGGCGCTAGCGTGCGGGGATGTGGTGGGTCGACTGGTTGTTGCCGCCGGGGGTGTGCTGGCCGTGGGCGGGCTGGGTGGTGGCGGCCGCCGGGGCCGTGGCGTTGGGGGATGCGGGGCGGGTCTGGATGCGTCGCGGCGGGCCGGGTCGGGTGGCGCATTGGCGTGAGGCGTCGGCGGCAGCGCAGGGGCCGTACCGGGTGATCAGTCGGCCGGTGGCGTGGGGGCTGCTGGGGTTGGTGGCGGGTGCGGGGCTGGTGACGGGGGACCGGTGGATGTTGTGGGCGGTGGGGCCGGGGGTGTGGGCGCTGGCGTGGGTGCTGGATCGGCAGGTGGTGGCGCGGCCGCGGGTGCGTTGGCCCCAGCGGGCAGGGGACGTTGCGGACGATTACCCGTGGGCGTGGGCGTGGGCGGGGGTTTGGGAGCGGGTGTCGGTGTGGGTGCTGGTACTCGGGCCGTGGTTGATTTTTTACGAGGCGGCGATGTGGCGGGGCACGCCCGCGGGTTGGGCCCACCGGCTGTGGGAGGTCCGGCTGGGTGGGGAGGCGGCTTGGCCGGTTTGGGGCTGGACCTGGCCGGTGTACGCGTCGGTGTACGTGCTGGCGACGCTGCTGCCGGCGATCGTGCCGGACCGGGCGGGGCTGGCTCGGCTGGCGGGGACGGTGGGCTGGGCGATGCTGGTGGCCGGGGTGTGTTACTGGGTGCTGCCGATCGCACCCACGCCCCGGCCGATGACGGTGGACCACGTGCTGGACGCGGCGCTGTGGGCCGAGCGGGAGCACCAGCGGCACACCGGCGCGGCGGCCTTCCCGTCGTTCCATGTGATCTGGGCGCTGCTGGCGGCGTGGGGCCTGGCCCGGCGGTGGCCGCGGCTGCGGTGGCCGGCGATCGCGTGGGCCTGGGCCGTCGCGGCGGCGTGTGTCACCACCGGCCAGCACGCGGTGGTCGATGTCGTCGCGGGCGGCGGCGTGTTCGTGGTGTTGCACCACCGGCAGGCGGTGCTCGGCGGAATCCGCAAGATCACGCGTTCGCCGCGGCCGGCGCGGGCCCCGCTTCCGGGGACGGCGGCACGGGCGGGAACGCTTCCGGGAAAGCTTCCGGAGGCGGGGCGTCGTCGACGTGCCGCTTCGCGAGATACTGGCCCAGCAGGCCGTGCCGCGGGCCCAGGACCCACGCCAGCGTGAACACCGCGCCCAGCGCCGTGGCGATCGCGCCGGAGGTGACCACCGACCGGCCCGCCTGCTCGTCCAGCAGCACCGCCCCGACGTGTCCCAGCCCGACCGACGCCACCCCCACCGCCACCGCGATCACCAGCACCGTCGCCAGCCGGTCGCTCAGCAGCTGCGCCGTGGCCCCGGGCACGATCAGCAGCGCGATCACGATGATGCTGCCCACCGCCTCGAAGCTCGCCACCGTCGTCACCGCCACCAGCGTCATCAGCACGTAGTGCAGCACGCCCGCCGGGATGCCCACCGTCCGCGCCAACGCCGGGTCGAACGAGGCGATCCGCATCTCCTTGAACAGCAGCACCGTTACCGCCAGGTTCATCGCCGCCACGACCGCAAGCACCACCGCCGCCCGCGGCAGCCGCTGCATCCACGCCGGGGCCCACCACCAATCCACCAGGTCCGTCGGCGTCCACTCGATCGCCCCGTACAGCACGCACCCCGGGTCCAGGTCCACGTGGTCCGCCGCCCGCACGATCAGCAGCAGCCCCAGCGCGAACAGCGTCGTGAACACCACCCCTAGCGCCGCCCCCCGATCCACCCGCCCGAAGCTGCTGACCAGCTGCGAGAACACCGCCGTGAGCACCCCCACCGCCGCCGCCCCGATGAACATCGGCAGACTCGAACGGTCGCCCGTCAACAGGTACGCCACCGCCAGCCCCGGCAAGACCGCGTGGCTGATCGCGTCGCCCATCATGCTCTGGCCCCGCAACACCAGAAACGCCCCCGGCACCGCACACGCCACCGCGCACAGCGATCCGATCACCACGATCCACGTGTCCAACACCAACCAGGTCACGCCGCCGCCCCCCCCGGCAGTGCCGCTTCAGTGCCGCTGCCCCCCCCGGAACCCCCGGAATCCCCGGAACCCCCGCCTTCGGCAACGACGGGTGCGCCGAGCTCGTGCGGGCTCGCCGGCACGTCCCACCGCTGCTCGTCCAGGTCCCGCTCCAGCTGCCGCACCAGCGCCGGGTCCAGCACGTGCTCGACCGCGTCCGCATCGCGGTCCACGTGGGCCGGCGCCAGGTCCGCGTGGCGGATCAGGTACATCTCCCACAGCCGATGGTTCCGTGTGATCCGCGCCGCCTCGCCAAAGCCCGGCTCGCTCAGCCGCAGCCACCGCCGGTTCACCACGTCCAGGTGGTCCTCCGCCCGGGCCCGGCGGATCAGCCGGCGCAACCGACCCGCCGACCACGACCGCCGACCGCGCAGCTCGTCCATCGGCACCCGCGCGTTGGCTACCGGCCGGGGCGGCGCATCGGGCTGCCGCTGCTCCAACAGCTCGTACACCGCCCGCAGCAGGTGCTGCCGGCCCACCTTCCGACGCAGCCTCGCCTGCCGCACCAGCCGCATCATCACCCCCCGCGGCGGGCCCAACAGCATGCTCACCACGAACACCCCCGCCACCACCAGCACGATCACCGCCCCCGCCGGCAGCCCCGGCAACAGCGCCGACAGCGTCGCCCCCAGCCACCCCGACCCCGCCCCGATCAACCCCGAGAGCACCAGCATCCGCCGCAGGTCCGACGTCCAGAACCGCGCCGCCGCCGCCGGCGTGATCAGCAGCGCGATGATCAGAATCAGCCCCACCGCCTGCAGCCCCGCCACCGTCACCGCCGCCACCAGCCCCAGCATCACGATGTCCAGCCCCAGCGTCGGGTAGCCCTCGGACTCGGCAAACGCCTCGTCGAAGCACAGCAGCGTGAACTCCTTGAGCAGCAGCAGCGACGCCGCCACACACGCCACCGCCACCGACCCGATCAGCAGCGCGTCGGCCCGGACCATCGACGCCGTCTTGCCGTAGATGAACGAGCTCAGCCCCGCCCCGCTGGCGGTCGGCACCGATTGGGCCACGCCCATCAGCGCCACCCCGACCCCGAAGAACACGCTCAGCACGATCCCCATCGCGGCGTCGTCTTTGATCCGTGTCGTGTTGCGGATCGCCAGGACCGCCAGCACCCCGAGCACGCCCGTGACCACCGCGCCCAGCAGCAGCCCCACCGTGGCCTTGCCCCCGCCCCCGAAGGCCACCATCACCAGAAACGCCAGCGCGATGCCCGGCAGTGTCGCGTGCGACAACGCATCGCCCATCAGCGACCGCTTCCGCAGCAGCAGGAAACTGCCCACCAGCCCCGCCGCCAGCCCCAGCGTCGCGGTCGATAAGACCACCAGCCGAGTGTTGTAGTCCCGCAACAACAACACCCGCAGCAACAGCTCGCCCTCGGGCAGGTCAACCGCCATCACAGCAGACCTCCCCACTTAGCCCCGGGCGAGTCGCCCGGGGCCGGCCCGCGACATCCATGAAATCCGCCGACGCAGCGAGCCGGCGTCTGTGACGCCGGAACCGGGGTCGCAGACCCCGGCTCGCCGATGCATCCCACCACGGCCGGGTGCCACTGACAAGCGCAGTCCGCGGAGCTTGTCAGTGCGGCACAGCCACCCACTGACAAGTCGCCGAGCCGCCTTGTCAGTGCCACCCACGGCCGGACATCGATCGACCGCTGATCGCTCACGGCTCGGCCCTCGCCGCCCGCTTGATCGCCTGCGCCGCATCGGCCAGCAGTGTCAGCTTGCCGCCGTAGGTCCGCTTGAGCTGCTCGGCGGTGAAGATGTCCTCCGTCGGGCCGGCCGCCACCACCCGCATGTTCAACAGCACCAGGTGGTCGAAATACTCCGGCACCGTCGACAGGTCGTGGTGCACCACCAAGCACGTCCGCCCGCGGTCACGCAGCTCCCGCAGGACCTGCACGATCGCCGACTCGGTCGCCGCATCCACCGCCGCGAACGGCTCGTCCATGAAGTACAGCTCGGCATCCTGCGCCAGCGCCCGGGCCAGAAACACCCGCTGCTGCTGGCCGCCGGACAGCTGGCTGATCTGCCGGTCCGCGAGGTGGCCGATGCCCACGTGGTCCAGCGCCTCCATCGCTTGGGCCTTATGCTTGCGACCCACCGGGCGGAACCAGCCGATCCGGCCGTAGATGCCCATCGCCACCACGTCGATCGCGCTGACCGGGAAATCCCAGTCCACGCTCTCGCGCTGAGGGACGTAGCCCACGCGCTGCCGCTGCTTGCGGTACGGCTCGCCGAACACCTCCACCACCCCCGACGCTTTGGGCACCAGGTTCAGGCAGGCCTTGATCAGTGTGCTCTTGCCCGCGCCGTTGGGCCCGACGATCCCGACCAGCCGGCCGGCCGGGATGTCCAGGTTCACGTCCCAGAGCACCGGCTTGCGGTGGTACGCCACCGTCAGGTCACGCACGCGCAGCGCCGAGCCGCCCCCGGGCACGGCGGCTTCAGCCGCCGTGCCAGACCCGCCCGCATCGTCGACGATGGCCCTGCCGGTCAATCCAGCCGCCCCTGCATGCCCCCGGCGGGGGCTTCGCCGCCCAGCGACCGGGCGATGGTGGTCACGTTGTGGTCGATCATGCCCACGTACGTCCCGCCGTACGTCCCGCCGGGGCCCATCGCGTCGGAGTACAACTCGCCGCCGATCGCGACCTGCTGGTCCTGGGCCGCCGCGCCCTCCAGCAGCGCGCGGATGTTGTCCTGGGCCACCGACGACTCGACGAACACCGCCGGGATCTGACGGTCCACCAGCAGCTGCACCAGCCGCTCGATGTCCTGCACGCCCGCCTCGGACTCGGTGCTGATGCCCTGGATGCCCCGGACCTCGATGCCGTAGGCCCGGCCGAGGTACCCGAACGCGTCGTGGGCCGTGACGAGGATCCGCTGGTTCTCGGGGATCGAGCCGATCACCTGCCGCGCGTAATCGTCCAGCTGCTGCAGCTGCTGCAGGTAGGCCGTCGCGTTGTACTCGAACGCCTGGGCCCGATCGGGCGCCAACTCCGTCAACGCGTCGCGGACCACCGGCACCAGCCGCGACCAACCCGCCACGTCCATCCAGACGTGCGGGTCGACCTTGTCCGGGCCCTGCATCACCCGGTAGTCCTCCGCGGCCTGCAACGCGTCGGCGACCGCGATCGTCGGCGTGCCCCGCTGGTTGGCCCGGCCCAGCAAGTCGCCCATCCGCCCCTCCAGCAGCAGCCCGTTGTAGAGCACCAAGTCCGCCCGCTGCAGCGCGACCGCGTCACGGCGGGTCGGCACGTACTGGTGCGGGTCGGTGCCCTCGCCCATCAGCTGCACCACCTCGATGTGTTCGCCACCGACCTGCCGGGCCAGGTCCGCGATCATCCCCGTCGTCGCCACGACCACCGGCTTTCCCGACGCGGTCTCCCCCCCGGCCTCACCGCCGCAGCCGGACAGCACCAGTGCCGCCAGCAGCAATCCCGCCGCCGCGATAGTTTGATGCATCAAAGTCATGAGCGTGATACGGTAAAGTCTTACCCGCCGCCGGTCAAGCCCACCGGCCTCCCGAAAAAGGTGTCAGGAACCTTTTTCCGATTGGCGGCACGAATCGCGCAGCCCAAAAAGGTTCCTGACACCTTTTGGGGACGGAGCGTGTCGTGGCCACCACCGCCGTCGAGAACTACCTCAAGGCCATCATCGGCCTGTGCCCCAGCCCCCGCGGGCCCGCCGCGCCGCTGGGCGAACTGGCCCGCCGGCTGGACGTCACGCCCGGGACCGTCACCACCATGATGAAGCAGCTGGACCGGCAACGGCTGGTCCGCTACGAGCCCCGCCGGGGCGTGAAGCTCACCGCCAGAGGCCGGCGGGAGGCCGCCCAGGTGCTGCGTCGGCACCGGCTGATCGAGACGTTCCTGGTGCAGGTCATGGGCCTGGACTGGACCCAGGTGCACCGCGAGGCCGAGGTGCTCGAACACGCCGTATCCGACACGCTGCTGGAGCGGATGGACCAGCTGCTGGGCCACCCGACCCATGACCCGCACGGCGACCCGATCCCCGACGCCGACGGCGAGTGGGCCGAGCGATCGCTCACGCCGCTGCGGGACCTGGCCAGCGACCACGCCATCGTCGCCCGCGTCAGCGACTCGGACCCCGCCCTACTGGACTTGCTGGACCGCCACGGCCTGACCCCCGGGACCCCCCTGCATGTCATGGCCCGCGACCCCGCCGGCGACACGATCACCGTCACCCCCGCCCCCGCCCCGGGAAGTGCCCGCGGAACTCAAACCCGCACCGGCCGCCGCAGACCGCGACCGGTCACCCTCGGCGGCACCGCCGCGGCGCGGGTGCTGGTCGACCCCGCTGAAGCCACCGGCGAGTCGCCGGGCTAACGATCGGCCTTGCCGCTGAGCACGCTGCCGATCGTGTGCGACTCGCCGGCGGAGAGGGTGATCTGGCCCGGGCCGACCGCGGCGGTTTCGACGCACATCATGTGCGGCCATTCCTTGTCGCCGAAGTCGGGCATCCGCTTGGCCTTGTCGACCCAGGGGTTCCACACGACGGTGTTCGTCGAGCCGGTCTTGCTCACCGTGATCGTCCGCGATAGGCCCGGGTCGTGGACGGTGATGTCCCCGGGGCTGTCCAGATAGACGCGGTCGGTCTCTCCGCTGAAGCGGATCGGTTCGCCGGCGGCGTCGATCTGTCGGCCGTCCTGCATCTTGTCGACGAACGACGCGGACTCCAGCCCCGCCACGTGCACCTTCCGCACGTCCAGGACGTTGAGGTACGTGTGCAGCGCGGCCTCGGCGTGGACGAAGTCCGGCGGCGGGCCGGCCCCGTCGCGGTCGCTGGGCATCGCCAGGTCCGGCCGGTACGTGAAGCTCAGCTGGGTGCTCAGGCTGTCGTTGACGCGGATGGTGTAGCGGCAGTCGAACCAGGCGATGGCCCGGCCGAGCACCAGCGTCGTGGCGTCGTCGTCGGCGTGCGTCTCCAGGGCATCCCACTCCATGATGCGGGCCAGGCCGTGGGCCGGCGGCTCGTCGATGCGGAAGAACTCCGGCTCGGCGCGGCGGTCGACGCGGTCCAGCAGGTCCGGCAGGTCGTCCCGCTTGGGCCCGAACCACGGGAAACACAGCGGGATGCCCCCACGGATCGGCCGCTCGAGCAGGAACTCGCTCTTGTCAGAGACCCACAGCAGGTCCGGCTGGCCGTGCGGCTGGAAGCTGGTCACGTGGGCCCCGTGCATATAGACCGTCGCGTCGCCCTGGGGGTGCTGCAGCTTGGCGTAGGCGAGGTTGCCCTGGCCCGAGTCGAAGCCGACGCGGCCGGGGATGCGGAATTCCTTGCTGAGCGACAGGGCGTTGGGCAGCTTCATGGTCGGGTCACGGTAGCGGACCGGCGGATCGGGCTGGGTCGTCCGTGGCGTGATCGGGCGTTTGCGGCCTTTTGGCCGGTTGCGGCGGGCGGCGGGGCGGCCGTAGGCTGAGATCATGCGCGTGCTGATGTTCGGCATGTACGACAGCCGGTACCCGCGGGCAAGGATCACCCGCGCGGCGATGCGGCGCGTCGGCATCGAGCTGCGGACCTGCCACACGCCGTGGTGGGAAAACAGCCGGGACAAGCACGGCGACTACATCGGCGCCTGGAATCGCGTCCGCCTCGTGTCCACCATCTTGGGCAAGCAGGCCAGCCTGCTGGCCCGGGGGCTGCGGGACATCCGCGGCTGCGACCTGATCTGGGTCGGTTTCCCGGGCCACGCCGACGTGCCCACCGCCAAGCTGCTCTCGCGGATCACCGGCGTGCCGGTCGTCTTCGACGCGTTCATCAGCTGGCACGACACCGTCATCGGCGACCGCGAACTCTGGCCCGACGGCTCGTTCACCAGCAACTGGCTGGCCCGGTTCGACTATTGGGCCTGCCGGCTCAGCGGGGCGGTGGTCCTCGACACGCCCGAACACGCGGCGTTCTTCGAACACCGGTTCCGCGTCAACCCCGCCAAGCTCGCGGTCCTGCCCGTGGGTGCCGACCCGGACGTCTTCGCCCCGACCGGCCAGGCCCAGGCCCGCGAAGCCCTCGGTCAGGCCGCGCCCTGCCCGGACACGATGACGGTCCTGCAGTACGCCGAGTACACCCCGCTGCACGGCGGGCACACGGTCCTGGACGCCGCGGCGCTGCTGGGCCAGCGGGCGGCGGGGGGCGACCCGACCGCGGCGGCGGTGCGGATCAAGCTCATCGGCGACAGCGGCCCGCAGTACGCGTCGATGCGGCAGCGCGTGGCCGACCAGCAGCTGGACAACGTGCAGCTGCTGGGCCGGGTGCCCGAGGAGGCGCTGGTGCGGCATATCGCGGCGGCGGACCTGTGCCTCGGGATCTTCGGCGACACGGCCAAGGCCCAGCGCGTCGTGCCCAACAAGGTCTACCAGGGCCTGGCGATGGCTCGGCCGGTGCTGACCGCGGACACGCCGGCGGTGCGGCGGGCGTTCCGCGATGGGCACGAGCTGTGGCTCACGCCGCCGGACGACGCCGAGTCGCTGACCGACGCGATCCTTCGGTTGGCTTCCGAGCCGGCGACACGCCAGCGGTTGGCCGCGCAGGGGCGGGCCGCCTACGAGCGGGGCTACAGCCTCGGTGCATTGGGCGACCGGGTGCGGGCGATCTGCGACGACACGCTGGCCCGTGCCCGCGGGGAAAAGCCCGGCCGGCCGGTACGCGTCCGCGGCGGGCTCAAGCGGGCGGACCTGTAGGGCTCGCCCGCGGAGACTCCCGGCGGGTGGCACTGACAAGCATCGCTTGTCAGTGGGGGAGCATGCGAACCTTCGCTCAATGACAGAGCCCCGAGTCCGCCTGAGGCGGACGCGGGCACACCGACACTCACGAGCCAGGCTTGTCAGTGCCTCGGACGTGCTGGTCCTTCTGGGGTGCATCAATCGTCGTCGGTCTTCTGGTGGAACGTGATCGCCAGCCCGACGATCGCCGAGAGCAGCATCATCGCGTTGGTGATCACGAAGACCCAACTGCCGATGAGGTAGCTGTAGACCACGAACGTGGCTGACGCGACGCACTGACCGATAAACAGCAGCCAGGACACGCCCTCGCTGTGGCCGGACTTGTACTGCTTGTAGACCTGCTGGCTGATGGTGATCAGCAGCACGGCCGAGGCGAACCAGCCGAGGGCTTGGGTCATGGTGGGGTCTCGTGGGGCCACGGTAGGGCCGCGCCGACCGTCAAGCCGTGCTTCCGTGGCCCGGGGTTGAACACCTGGTCCAAGGTCCGAGCCCGCCGGGCCGATGCCAATCGAGTGAGCGAGACGTTCCCGACGGCCAATTGGCGGCTGCACGAGCGCGACCCGGCGTTCCGGGCGTCGCTGCGGCTGGTGGCGGTGGTGCGCAGACTCACCGCCGCGCTGCCGGACGATGAGAAGTCGCACCTGAGCTCGGCGATGCGGAAGGCGGTCGACGCCGTGCCCTGGGCGGTGCGCCAGGCCCTGCAGGCGGAGTCGCCCGACGAGCTGGACGCCGCGGTGCGGGATGCGGACCGGTCGCTGGCACAGCTGGACGTGTCGCTGCGGATGGCCCGGTCGCTGGGCTATGTCTCTTCGTCGATGCTGCGGTCGGCCCGGCGTCGCCTGGACCCGCTGAGCCGGCAACTCGTGCAGCTGCGCGACGACCGCGTCGCGGCGTAAGTTTCACAGCCGCACCTTCAACACCAACCGCGCCGCCGCCGCCACCAGCACCGCCGCGGCGACGAAGCTCGCGCCCGTAGCGATCGCCGCACCGACCGCGCCGTAGCGCGGGATCAGCAGCGCGTTGCCTGCGATGTTCAGCGCCACCAGCCCCAGCGTCAGCAGCGTCTGGGCCCCGGGCCGGCCGGCCTGCATCAGCACCGTGCCAAACGGCGTGTACCCCGCCCCGAGCACCACCCCCAGCATCAGGATCGCCAGCAGCGTCGTGGCCCCCGCGTACTGCTGGTCCGCCCCGAGCAGCCAGAGCGCCGGCGGCATCAACAGCACCGCCGCGAGCCCGACCAGCGACATCAAGCCCCACGCCGCGAGCTTGCCCCGCCGTGCCAGTGCCCGCACCCCTTGCCGGTCCCCCGCCGCCAGCCGCTGCACCAGCAGCGGGTTGTAATTGTTCCGAAGCACCACGAGCAACTGGTACAGCCCCTCGACCGCGATCGCCGCAAAGCTATAGAGCCCGACCACCGCGTCACTGGCCAACCACCCGAGCATCAGCACGTCCACCCGCGTGTTCAGCTCGCTGAGCATCCCGGTCGCGAAGCCGCGAATACCGAAGTTGAACAACCTCGGTATCCACCATCGAACCGACCCATCTGGCCCCCTCTCCCTCGCAGGGAGAGGGCTGGGGTGAGGGTCGAGCTTCCGGTCCCGCTCATCGTCGGGCTTCATGGGCGGCTCCACCGCCGACCCGCCCCCAGCCCCTCCCTGCCAGGGAGGGGGGGCAGAAGGGCGCGCCAACAGCATCGGCGTCAGCACCCCCAGCCCCCACGGCAGCACCGCCGCCTCGCCCACCGTCAGCACCAGCCCCAGCATCGCCGGCGGCGCGTCGGCCAGCCACAACCCCGCCGCCGTCGCCGTCATCGCCACCGGCCGCAGCGCCGTGAGCACCGCAAACCACCGCATCAGCCGCCGGCCGTTGATCCCCGCAAACAGCACCTTGTTGACCGCGAACAGCACCAGCCCCGGCACCGCCCACCACAACCCCTCCCGCACCGCCGGACTGTCCAGCCACCCGCTGATCGGCTCGGCCAGCCACGCCACCACCCCCGCCACGGGCAGCGCCAACAGCACCACCCCCAGCAGCGCCGCCCGCATCACCGCCGACGCCACCGCCGGCCGGTCCTCGTGCTCGGCGACGAACTTCAGCGCCGCGAAATGCAGCCCCAGCACCGCCAGCTGCGACGCCACGATGTACACCGCGAAGACCTGGTTGAACACCCCCAGCGGCGCCTTGCCGTAGGCGATGCCGACGAACACGTGCAGCAGCACCCCGGCGACCCCCGCCACGCCCAGCGCCGCGATGTTCCACAGCACGTCGCTGCGGAACCGGCGGGGGGATGAAGCGGCGACGTCGTCGGCCATGGCCGCATCATGCCAACTGCTCGACGAGCCGCGACCGTGAGGGAGCGGGGCCGCCGCAGGCGGTTCTCGGATTGACACCGGATCGCCCTCTGCCCGCTCCCTCACGGTCGCGGCTCGTCAGAACCCGATCACTCCGGCCAGTCCAGCGACTCGCCGGGCTTGAGCATCCGCGTGTCGATGCCCTCGGGCTTGAACCGCTCGGCGACCTGCTCGGCGGTGGCCATCACCGGCATCGTGCCGTAGTGCATCGGGATCGCCAGCTTGGGCTCGACCATCTCCGCGGCGCGGGCGGCCAGCTCGGGGGTCATCGTGAACCGGCCGCCCGCCGGCAGCAGCGCGATGTCCACGTCGGCGATCTGCCCCACCAGCTGCATGTCGCTGAACAGCGCGGTGTCCCCGGCGTGGTACACGACCGCATCGTCGACCGCATCGGGCGACGGCCGGAAGTGCAGCACGAACCCGACCGGCACGCCCATGTACCGGCCTTCGTAAGACGAGCTGTGCAGCGCCGGCGTAAAGCTCACGTACCCAAAGTCGGTCCGGACGCTCCCGCCGGGGTTGCCGGGGGCGACGTTCTTGTGGCCGTGGTTCTCACCCAGCTCGTCGGCAAGCTCGAACGGTGCAATCACCAACGGCTTGCACCGCTCGCAGATCGCAAACGTGTCTTCGTTGAAGTGGTCCGGGTGCCCGTGCGTGAGCAGCAGCACATCGCAATCGATCTCGTCGGGCGTGTTCACCGCGAGGTTGTTGCCGGTCAGAAACGGGTCGATGCAGACCCGCTGATCCGAGCGGTGATCGTGGATGAGGTAGCCGCTGTGGCCCAGGGACGTGAGGGTGATGGACATGGGGGGAGTTTAGGGAGGCAGAGACGAAGAGATAAGAGACGGAGAGACGAAGTGGAAGAAGACAAGAGACGGAGAGATATGAGACGGAGAGACGAAGTCGAAAAAGAGAGACGTAGAGAGGTCGTGAGCGCGTCTACCTCTCCGCGCCACTTCGTCTCTCAGTCTCTTCGTCTCTTCCCCCTCAACTCAACCCCAACCAGTCACTGATCACCGGGCCGAACCGCACGATCAGGCCGGCGAAGACGATGCTGACCATGCTCATGAGTTTGATGAGGATGTTCAGTGATGGGCCGGCGGTGTCTTTGAACGGGTCGCCGACGGTGTCGCCGACGACGGCGGCGCGGTGGGCGTCGGAGTTTTTCCCGCCGTGCTCGCCGGTCTCGATGAGCTTTTTAGCGTTGTCCCAGGCGCCGCCGGCGTTGGCCATGAACACGGCCATCGCGTACCCGGCACACAGCCCGCCCAGCAGCAGCCCGATCACGCCCGCCACGTCCAGCACCAGTCCCACGGCGATCGGCACGCTGATCGCCAGCAGCGACGGCACGACCATCTCCCGCTGGGCCCCCCGCGTCGAGATCAGCACACACCGGGCGTAGTCCGGCGTGTCGTCGCCCTTCATGATCCCGGGTTTTTCGGCGAACTGCCGGCGGACTTCATTGACCATCGCCATCGCCGCCCGGCCCACGGCCTGCATGGTCAGGGCGCTGAAGACGAACACCAGCATCACACCCATCAGCAGCCCGCAGAGGACCTTCGGGTTCATCAGCGTGACGTCGTAAAACGCCATGTAGTCGTTCATCCCGGCTCGGCCGGTCGCGGCGGCGGCGGGCGCTGCGATGAGTCCCCCCTGGGCATCGTCATCCCGGTCAGCGGTGAGGCCCGAGCCGATGCGATTGATAATCACGTGGGGCGGCTCGCCCTCCTCGCTCCAGCCGGGGAGCTCGAAGGCGTCCTCGGTGTTGCTGGCGATGAGCGAGATGGTGAAGTCCCGGCGGTCCACTTCGTCCGGATCCTCGCCGGCGGGCGGGAGGAACATGCCGTATTTACCGTGGCCCGCGTCGAGGATCGCGAAGGCCGCGCCTTCGACCTGCTCGACCTGCGCGTCGGCCACCTCGCGGTGGATGTTGACCCGGACCTCCTCGACGTAGGCGGCGAGCAGGGCCAGGGCGGTCAGGGCCGCCGAGCCGATGGCAAAGCCTTTGCCGATGGCGGCGGTGGTGTTGCCCAGCGAGTCCAACGCGTCGGTGCGCTCGCGGACCTGCGGCTCGAGGCCGGACATCTCGGCGTTGCCGCCGGCGTTGTCGGCGATGGGCCCGTAGGCATCGGTGGCGAGCGTGATGCCCAGGGTCGAGAGCATGCCGACAGCGGCGAGTGCGACGCCGTAGAGCCCGGTCGCATGGCCGCCGGTGCCGAAGCCGTCGTTGATGGCGAAGGCGACGAGGGTGCCCACGGCGACCAGGACGATGGGCGCCCAGGTGGAGAGCATGCCCCACGCCAGGCCCGAGATGATCAGCGGCCCGGTGCCGGCCTCGGCGGAGGCGGAGATCTTTTGGGTCGGGCCGAAGTCGCCGGACGTGTAATACTCGGTCGCCCGGCCGATGAGCAGGCCCACGGCCAAGCCGGTGACCACCGCGCCCCACGGGCCCCAGCCCAGGTCCAGCAGCCAGAACAACACGCCCGCCGCGACGATGGTGAGCCCGGCGGCGGCCCAGATGCCGCGGTCCAGGGCGTGCATCAGCTGCTTCATCGATGCGCCCTCGCGGGTGCGGACCAGGTACGTGCCCAGGATCGACAGCCCGATGCCCAGCGCCGCCAGCAGCATCGGTGCGGCCAGCCGGGCAAATACGCCCTCGATGTCGTCGCCCAGCTGAAGCGCCGCAGCGACGCCCAGGACCGACGCGGCGAGGATCGAGCCCATGTAGGACTCGAAGAGGTCCGCGCCCATGCCCGCGACGTCGCCGACGTTGTCGCCGACATTGTCCGCGATGGTCGCGGGGTTGCGCGGGTCGTCCTCGGGGATGCCCGCCTCGACCTTGCCGACCAGGTCCGCGCCGACGTCGGCGGCCTTGGTGTAGATGCCCCCGCCCACGCGGGCGAACAGCGCCATCGTCGACGCGCCCAGCCCCATGCTGAGCATGACCATGGCGACCTGGTCCAGGCCCATCGGCGGGCCGCCGACGACGTTGTGGTGGATCACCGTCAGGTAGAAGAACCACGCGGTGATGCCCAGCAGGGCCAGTCCGACGACGCACAGGCCCATCACTGCGCCGCCGCGGAAGCTCACGCGCAGCCCGCCGTCCAGCGATTCCCGGGCCGCGTGAGCGGTGCGGGCCGAGGCGTTGGTCGCGGTCTTCATGCCCAGGTACCCCGCCAGGGCCGAGAGCAGCCCGCCGGTGAGAAAGGCGATCGGCGACAGCGCGTGCTGGATGCCGATCATCGCCATGACCGTGAGCACGATGGTGACGACGACGAAGAAGACGCCGACGATGATGTACTGCCGCTTGAGGTACGCCGCCGCGCCCTCGCGGACGTACTGGGCAATTCGTCGCATCGTGTCGGTGCCCTCGTCCTGGCGCATGATCCAGCGGTAGAACACGAAGGCCACGACCAGCGACGCGATCGCCGCGACCGGCGCCAGGTACCACCACCACGGGGGCGCGGCGGCTTCGAGTGAGTTCTGCGCAAGGACCAGCGGCGACCCGGCGGCCACGACAGAGGACAGCTGCAACATGACAACACCCACCGCCGCGCCTGAAGACAAGTCCCCGCACAGGAGACGGTGAGGCCACCCCGGCGGGAACAGCCGGCGGCGGTGCGGTGGCCACAGCCCGTGCGGACCACGCTCAACGTAGCCACTTCATCAACCGCCCGCTACCCGGGGCTTGCGGCCACGTTCAACGCACCCGGCACCCCCCACGCCTGAAGGCGTGAGCTTTCGCGCTAGCCCCCCCAAAGCCCACGGCTTCAGCCGTGGGTGGGCGCCGATATCCTTGGAGCATGCCGGGCCCGTGGAACAACTGGTACCACGTCACCGTCAACACCTACGGCACCTGGCTCCGCGGCGACCCCCGCGGATTCCGCACTCGGGACCATCGCGAGCACGTCCAAGGCGACTACAAGACCCCGCCGCCCGCCGGGCACTACGAGCGGATGCACGATCATGCTCGGCAAGCGATGCAACGCGACCCGGTGCGTATCGACGTGGCCACCGCCGAGCTTGTGCTGGGGCATGTCGTCAAGTCGCTGCACAACGACCAACAGCCCGTCCGCGTCGCTTGTCTTAACGACCGGCACCTGCACACGCTGGTTCGGGTTGACGATCATCGGGTGCGGCACTGGGTCGGTCGGGCCAAGGACCGTGCCGCACACGCCGCTTCGTCCGCGGGCGTTGTGGCCGAGGGCGGCATCTGGGCCAAGCGTTGTGGGGTGAAGCCGATCCGTGAGAAGATGCACTTGCAGAGGGTGATCAAGTACATCGCCGACCATATCCACGAGGGCGCGGTCGTGGTGGACTTGGAAGGGGCTGAGCCAGTTTGGGATCATCCGCCGCCCACCCACGCCTGAAGGCGTGGGCTTTGGCCCGCGGCGCGGTACAACATGATCCAACCATCCAGCTCACCGAAGGGGACTCGAAATGTTTGCACGTGGTTTTGCCGTACTCGCCGTCGTCACTTTGGCCTTGGGCGTCGCCCCGCGACCGCTCGCCCAGCCATTAGCCGAGCAGGTCCCGGCCGATGCGCTGGTCTATCTCGGGTGGGCCGGCTCCGACGCGATGGGCGAGGACTACGCCCAGTCGCACCTGCACGCCGTGCTCGAGGCGACGGGGCTGCGACAGGAACTGGTTGATTTCGTGGATCGCCAACTCGCCAGGGAGGGCCAGCGGGACGAGGACGCGCAGATCATGCGGCAGATCGTCAACGACCTGTCGGACGTGGCGTGGGAGCGGCCTTGGGCGCTGTACTTCGATGGGCTGTGGATGGACCACCGCGACGACCCGCTGCCACGGATTGGCTTTCTGATTGAGCCGACCGATGAGCAACGGGAGACGGTCCAGCACTGGCTGAGCTTTATCGCCGATGCGCTGGCGGAGGAAGAGGTGCCCGCGCAGCGGATCGACCGCGATGGGGTGCTGGGCCTGGTCATCGGCACGCCCCGGGCTAACGCTCCCGCGGCACTGGCGGGCGAGGACCGCTTCACCGAGTCGCTGAGCATCGGCGTGGACAGCCCGGCCATCGTGATCTGGGGCGACGCCCCGGGCCTGCTGGGGGTCATCGACGAAGCCATCGCCGCCGAGGCCAACGACGCCGAGGATTGGCAGGCGTTCCGCGATGCCGCGGGTCTGGACGGGTTGGATGTGCTGGTGTGGACCGGCGGGTTCGCGGACCAGGACTGGCGGACCGACCTGCTGATCGGTACCCGCGGCGAGCGGGAGGGGCTGCTGGCGCTGCTGGACCAAAACACGCTCGAGCCGATGGAGGCGCTTCGCGCCATCCCCGCCTCCGCGGTGTGGGCCCGGGCGGCGGTGGTTGATGTGGAGGGTGCGGTCGAGCAGGTGCTGGACATGCTCGAGTCGATGGACCCGGACATCCCCGAAGACTTCGAGCAGTTCCTCGCCGAGGGCGAGCGGGAGACGGGCGTCCACATGGTGGACGACCTGATCCGGCCGCTGGGCGAGCGGTGGCTTCTATACAACGACCCGCAGTTCGAGCAGCAGTTCAGTCTGGGCATGGTGCTGCTGAACCCGACCGACGACGACGAGGACGCCGGGATACTGCGGACCGCGATCGCGACGCTCAGCGAGCTGGCCGAGACCGAGCTGCAGGGCAGCGGGGCCCCGATGGGCATGTCATCGAACGAGCGTGACGGCACGACGGTGTACACACTGACCACGCCGGTCGCCTCGCCCAGCTGGGCGGTGGACGGGGACGTGTTGATGCTGGGCATCTCGCCCAACGCGCTGCGGCTGGCCAGCGAGTGGATGGAGCAGCCCGAGGCGGATTCGCTGGGCGCGTCCGAGGCGTGGACGACGCTGTGGGACCGGCTGGATGTCGACGCCGAGCCCAACGGGATCATGTATGCCGACCTGGAGCGCTCGGCCCCGATGGTGTGGCAGACCTATCAAATGGGCCTGGCCCTCATCGCCGGCGAGTTCAACCGCGAGACCGGGGAAAACCTCTTCGAGCTGCTGCCCGACCTGTCCGAGGTCACCCCGCACCTGGGCCCGGCCGCCAACGCCAGCTGGACCGACGACGCGGGCTACCACGTGCGGACCATCAGCCCGTTCCCCGGCTCGCTGCTCTACAGCCAGGAGGGCGCGTTCGGGCTGGTGACCAGCGGCTCGCCGCTGTTCGTGCCGCTGACGGTCGGGTGGATGGTGCCGGCGGCAGTGACCACGCGGGGGGCGGCGATGGAGATGCAGGCCGCGTCGAACATCCGGCAGATCAGCTTCGCCATGATTCGCCACGCCCAGCGGCAGCGCGAACCGGGTAAGCCGGCCCCGATGACCAGTGACTTGAGCGAGCTCCTGAGCGGTCAGACGCTCCGGCCGGAGCACCTGGTGGCGCCGGACCGCGAGGTCCCTGCCGCACCGCTGGACAACCCGCAGCAGCTGCGGCAGTGGGTGCAGCAGCACAGTTCGTACGTGATCGTCCCCGGCCTCACCGACGCGATGGACACCCGGCAGGTGGCCATCTTCGGCAAGCCGTCGCACTTCCCCGGCCCGAGTGTGCCGGTCGCCTTCGGCGACGGCCGGGCCGAGCGACTCGGCGTCGAACGGCTGCGAGAGCTCGTGCAGGAACAGACCGGCGACACGCTGGACGAGCTGATCGCTGAGGCCGAGGGGCGGGAGCAGCGGACCATCCCGGCGCTGCCGGGCGTGGGGCGGGACGTGGAGTGATCGGGTGGTTGCCGGCACCCGCCCACGCCTGAAGGCGTGGGCTTTGGCGTAAATGCTTTAAAGCCCACCCCTTCACGGTTGGGGGGGCGGCCGCGGCTTCTAAATGTGCGCCAGCTTGTTCATCCCGTTGTACGCCGCGACCTTGTAGGCCTCGGCGAGCGTCGGGAAGTTGAACACGTTGTTGATGAAAAAGTCGGCCGTCCCGTCGTAGGCCATGACCGCCTGGCCGATGTGGATCAACTCGGTCGCGCCGGTGCCGATGGCGTGCACGCCCAGGAGCTTGTGCGTCTCCTGGTGGATCAGCAGCTTGAGCATCCCGGTGTCGTCGCCCAGCAGCTGGCCACGGGCGATCTCCTTGTACGACGCCATCCCGGCCTCGTACGGGATGCCCTCCTCGGTCAGCTGCTCTTCGGTCTTGCCGACCATTGAGATTTCCGGCACGGCATAGATCCCGAACGGGAACAGGTCGGTGTTGTAGTTCCCCACCGGGCAGCCGAAGGCGTGACACACGGCCCGCCGGCCCTGCTCCATCGAAGTCGAGGCGAGGGCGGGGAAGCCGATCACATCGCCCGCGGCGTACACATGGTCGACGCTCGTCTGGTAGTGGTCACTGACGGTCAGCCGTTCGCGGTCGTCGAACTCGATGCCCACATTGTCCAGACCCAGCGCCCCGCAGACGCCCTGGCGGCCGACCGCGTAGAGCAGGGTCTCGGCGCGGAGCTTCTTGCCCGATTCGAGCCGGGCCTGCACGAGGGTGCGGTCGGGCTTGCGCGGCGCGTCGCCCGGCGAGTGCTCGGACTCGCCGTTGCGCTTCGCGTCGGGCGGGCACACGGCCGGTTCGGCGACGGCGGTGGCGGCGTCGGGGTCGGTGTGACTGTCACCGCTGCCGCGAGCCTTGGCGTGGGCCTGCCCCACGGCCGCGCGCGTCCGGGACAGCGGGTCGCCCACGTGGTTGGGGTGTTGCAGGTCGTCGGCGTCGATGGTGGTGATGGCCTCGACCTTCTCGCCCATGCGGAGGGTGATGCCCGACTGCCGCATGAAGTACTGAAACGCCTCACCGATCTGTTTGTCGAGGAAGCCGAGCACCTGATTTCGGCCCTCGACGAGGGTGACTCGGACGCCGAGGGTGGCCATGATGCAGGCGTACTCGACGCCGATGACGCCGCCGCCGACGACGATCATCGTCTTGGGCAGCCGGTGCAGGGTCAGCAGCGAGTCGGAGGTGAAGACGGTCTCGCCGTCGAACGGGATGTGCTCGGGCCGGGCCGGGCGGGTGCCCACGCAGACGAGGAACTTGTCGGCGGTGATCATCTCCGAGCTGTCGGGCCGCTGGACCTGGAGCAGGTTGGGTCCTTCGAAGTGGGCGGTGCCCCAGATCAGCTCGATCCCGTTGCGGTCGAACTGGTCACGGATCAGCTCCCACTCGTGCCGGATCACCTGCTGGGAGACCGAGACGAGGTCGGCGATGGTGATGTCCTGCTTGACGCGGTAGGACTCGCCGAACAGGCCGCGTTTGGAGGCCCCGGTGAGGTGCAGGGCCGCCTCGCGGAGGGCCTTGGACGGGATGGTGCCGGTGTTGATCTGGGCCCCGCCGAGGACCTGGGTCTTCTCGATGATGGCGACGCGCTTGCCGAGCTTGGCGGCCTGGATGGCACCCTTCTGGCCGGCGGGTCCGGTGCCGATGACGACGATGTCGAAGTGCTTCATGGTCGGGTTCCCTCGGCCGGGCGATGGTGGATGGTACGGGGGCCCGCACGAGAATCCGGTGTGACTCCGATCTTTATCGGCCAGCGGGGCACGGGGCGGGTATCTTCCGCCGCATGCCAGAGGTCCTGCCGATCCCGACCGTCCGCTACGCCACGCCTGAAGGCGAGCGTGATATCTCGAACAAGATCGCCCCGCCGTACGACGTGCTGGATGCCGGGCCCAAGCAGCAGCTGCTGGACCGCGACCCGCACAACGTCGTGGCGATCGACCTGCCGGTGACCCCGCCCAAGACGGTCGGGCCCGACGCGGCGTACGCCGGCGCGGCCCAGACGCTGCAGCAGTGGATCGCCGACGGGGTGTTGGTCCGCGAGGACAAGCCGGCGGTCGTGGCGTACGAGCAGCGGTACACCCACGACGGGCAGACCCACGCGCGGCGGGGCCTGCTGTTGGGGGTGAAGCTCGAGGAGTTCAACCAGCCCGGCGGGGTCTTCCGACACGAGATGACCATCAAGGGGGGCGTGTCCGACCGCACCAAGCTGACCGAGGCCACCGCGATGCAGCTCTCGCCGGTGTTTGGCATCTACCCGGACCCGGAGGCGACGGTGGCGGGGCTGCTGGATGGGGCGGGGGCGTATGCGGGTGAGCCGGACCTGACGGGGACCACCGGCGACGGCGTGGAGCACCGGGTGTGGTGGCTGCGGAACCCGGAGCTCATCGGCTCGCTGCAGGAGGCGATGCGGGGGATCAATGCTTACATCGCCGACGGGCACCACCGCTACACCATGGCCCTGGACTACCACAAGGCCCACCCGGATCAGGCGGAGGCGGGCTCGTGCCTGTTCTTTCTGGTCGCGGCGGAGGACCCGGGCCTGGCGGTGCTGCCGACGCACCGGGTGGTCACCGGGCTGTCACATGATCGCTTCGACACGGTGCAGCGGGTGCTGGCGGCGCACGATGACATCGCTTTCGGTGAGCCGAATGAGCTGCATCACCCGATGGGGCTCTACGACCCGGCGGAGGAGGCCACAGTCTGGTTCGGCACGGCGGAGGCGGACCCGCTGGCGAAGCTGCTGCCCGGCAAGCCCGAGGCCTGGCGGACGCTGGACGTGGCGGTGCTGCACGAGCTGGTCCTGGACCGGATCCTGCTGCCTGCCCTGGGCGGGGAGGACACGAAGGTGCACTACACGGCGGATGCCGACCACATGCGGAAGCTCGCCGACGACCACACCGGGGCCATCGGGATCGTGATGCAGGCGACGCCGCTGCAGGGCGTGATGGACGTCGCGTCGGCGGACGAAGTGATGCCGCCCAAGAGCACGTACTTCTATCCCAAGCTGGCGACGGGGCTGGTGCTGCACCCGCTGGACGGCACGGACGCTTAAGCGTCCGTGGCCAACGCGACGGCTTGGCCGGTGTCGGCGGCGGCGCGGGCGGCGAGACAGAGGCGGGCCAGGTGCAGGGAGTGGGCGGTGCTGTACAGGTCGGTCTGGCCGTCCAAGGCGGCGGCGAGCAGGTCGCGGTGGATGGGCAAGCCCTGCTCTGGGTCGTCGAGGGCGCCGAGGGTCTGGGGCGGCTGGTCGGCGGTGATGAGCTCGCAGCGGTCGTCGCGAAACTCGAGGACGCCCGCGTCCCCGGCGACGCGGAGGCGGTCGTCGCCGTGAGTCGGGGCGGCGGCGGGTCGGCGGTAGTCGGCGTGGACGACGAGGCTGGCGCCGTTGGACAGCGTGAACAGGCAGGCCACCTGGTCCTCCATGTCGCCCATGTCGGCGGCGGCTACGTTGGCGTGGTGGGCCTGCACGCGGGTCGGGTGCACGCCCGCGGCGGCGAGGACGAACACGGCCATATCGATGCCGTGACAGGCGACCCAGAGCAGGGTGCCGCCGTAGTCCGACCGGCGGCGGTAGAAGTCGGGGCGGTTGCCCATGCGGTACGACTTCTGGGCGCTGGCGAGCACGGGGATGCCAAGCCGGCCATCGGCGACGGCGGCGCGGGCGGCCTGCAGGGCGGGGTGGCTTCGGCGGTCGTACTCGGTGATGAGCGGGGCGGTCGTGGCGGCGGCCGCGGACTCGAGTTGTTGCAGGGCTTGGGCGCTGGCGGCGGTCGGCTTGTCGGTCACCACGGGGATGTCGCGCCCCAGGGCGGCGACGATGGGGGCGGTGTTGTGGGCGTAGAGCGTGCCGATGTTGACCACGTCGGGCTTGAACGTGTCGAGCAGGGCCTCGGCCGAGTCGAACCAGGTGTCGCTGCCGCCGCAGCGCTTGCGGGCGTGGTCGGCGTCGTCGTGGCCGGGGGCCCAGGCGACTGCGGTGACGTCGAGGCTGGGGTCCTTGCGGCAGGCTTTGAGGTAGTGGTGGCCGTGGCCGCCGATGAAACCGATGCGGAGGGGGCGGGTCATGGCGGGTTGGGCAGACGCGTCTGGCGAAGCGGATTGCGGGGTGGGCTAAGCCGCAAGCGGCTTGGGGAGCGGGGGCCGACGCCCCCCGGCTCAACGCTGCTAGTCGTTGCCGGGCTGTTGATGTTCGGCAACGATCTGCTCGATCGCCTGGTCAATGGGCATGGCGCGGAAGACGTCGCCCTGGTGGTCCTCGTACTCGCCGCTGCGTTGCAGCAATGGGGCCTGCTCATCTTCGTAGGTGTTGAAGAGGGCGTTGGGCTGGTTGTACTGGTTGGCTTGCGTCCGGCGGTTGACCTCCCAGTGGTAGAAGGTCTGGATGCCGGTGGTGATCACCATCAGCAGGACGATGGCGGCGAAGCCGAGCACGAACAGTCGGGTCGCGCTGATGTCGCGGTACTGGGGCACCTCGTGCTCGGGCGACTGGGGTTCGTGAGCGGGGGGGTCGTGGGCCATCGGGGGCGGGTGGGGTGTGGGGGGGGTACCAGACGCTTCGCCTTCGGCTCAGCGTCGGCTTCCGGGGTAAACGGTGGGGCTACGCCGGGGTGGGGTGAAGGTCGGTCGTGCCGGGGGCGGGCTTGTGTGCGTCTGCCGGGGTGTCGGGGTTGGGGTAAAGGGGGGCGGCGGCGGTGGTGTCCAGGGCGAGCGACTCGTGCATCCGGGGGTCGGCGATGGCGACCAGCGGGGTGTCGCGGGCCAGGCGGACCACACCGGCGAAGGCCAGGGCGGTGAGCCCGACGACGCAGCCGATCTCCGGAACGCTCAGGGCCAGGTGCGGGCTGGCGTGCTGGGGCATGATGATCCACAGCAGGTCCAGGTAGTGCATCACCAGCAGCCAGACCGCAGCGATGGCGAGCAGGGTGCGGTTGCGTTTGACGTGGCGGGACAGCAGGAAGGCGAAGGGCACCAGCAGGTGGCCAAAGAGCAGGATGAGGATGACCCACGACCAGGCCGAGCCGGTCTCGGCGAGGCCGGTGACGGTAGTGGCGCCGCGGATCTGGAACCAGTACGCGGTCTCGGGGAACGAGGCGTACCAGATGAGCATGTACTGGCTGAAGGCGATGTAGCCCCAGAAGAACGTGAAGGCGAACATCAGCTTGCCGACGTCGTGGAGGTGTTCGATCGTCGCGGAGCGGACGTAGCCCAGACGCTGCAGGCCCATGACGGCCAGGGCAAGCACGCACAGCGACGAGAGGAACGAGCCGGCGAAGAAGTACACGCCGAACATGGTCGAGTACCACGCCGGGTCCAGCGACATGACCAGGTCGAACGACAGGAACGTCAGCGCCAGGGCGAAGCCGATGGTGGCGAACGGGCTGAACGCCTCGCGGCGGAGGGTGTGGCCCGGCTGCCCGTCGACGTCCTGCTTCTTGGAGCTGCGGAGGTACCACCAGCCAAGGGCGACCAGGATGGCGAAGTAGAGGATCACGCGGATCGTCCAGAACCAGGGCGTGAGCCACGGCTGCTTTTTGGGGATCATGTAGCCCACGAGTGACGCATAGTCGGCGGAGCTGACGAAGCCGTCGCCGTCGGGGTCGGCGATGTCGTTGGCGGTGGCTTCGTAGGAATTGTGATCGTCGGCGTAAGCGAGGTCGGGGTCGTCGTGCGGGTCGAGCTCGTCGTGGTGCGGTGGGTCGGTGTGGACGATGGTGGGGTCGGCCTCGTCTCCGCGGACGACGAGCGGGCCGGAGTGGTTGACGTCATCGGGGCCCGGCTCGGGGGTCGCGGCGGGGGCGGGTTCGTCGTTGAAGGTGTCGTCGCCGACGGGGGTGGGGCCGTCGCCGCGGGTCTGGGAGAAGTTGGCGAAGGGGGCGTCGCCGGGGTCGTGGTCGCCGTCGTGGGCTTCGTCGCCGTGGTGGTCATCCCCGTAGTGGCCGTCGCCGTGGTACCCGATGGCGGCGATGTCCTCTTCAGACTGTGCCCAGATGTAGGGCGAGCCGGTGTGGGTCCAGACCAGCAGGACCAGGGGCAGGGCCATGACGGCGAGGGTGAGCAGGTTGCCGGCGATGAGTTCGGGGATGCGGCGGATGGCAGCGCACCAGCCGGCCTTGAACAGGTGGGTGATGACGACGAAGAACAGCGAGCCGAGGGTGATGGTGAGGACGAAGCAGAAGCCCACGAGGTAGGCGTAGCTGAAGCGTTGCAGGCCGTTGTCGCTGAAGATCAGGGCCCAGGCGAGTGCGATCACGAGGGCGACGACACCGAGGATGGCGGCGTTGCGGTACCAAGGCCAGGCGCGCTGGCCGAGGGTGGCGTCGCGGTCGTGCGGGTCGAGGGTGGGGGCGGGGCGGGCCATGGGGAGGACCCACGCCCGGGAGGGCGTGGGCTTTCAAGTTTGCGTCAGTTGTTGGCGGCGGCTTGGGGTGGGCCAGTGTGTTGTTGGTCGGCGTCGAAGGCGCGTTGGAGGGCGCGGGTGTAGGCGACGATGGCCCAGCGGTCTTCGGGGGTGATCTGCGAGCCGTAGCCCGCCATGTTGCCCTTGCCGTAGGCGATGGTGTTGTACAGCTGGCCGTTCGGGTAGGCGGCTTCCTGGAACTGGATGGCGTGGAGGTTGGCCGGGGCGACCCAGACGGTGCCGGAGGGGTTGCCTTCGGCTTCGACGAGGGCCTGGGCCCGGAGGTGGACCATGCCGTCACCCAAGCCGGTTTCGGCGTGGCAGGGCAGGCAGTACACGTTGTATTGGGCCTGGCCGCGTCGGACGAAGGCTTCGGTGATGTCGACGGCGTCGGGGTAGCCGGCGTTGTAGGTGGTGGCGGGCTCGCCGCGGAGATCGGTGGTGGTGGAGTGGCCGGCGTAGCGGACTTCGTCGAGGTTGGCTTGGCCGAAGGGGACGCTGCCGACGGGTCGGGGCCGCATGGTTCGGCCGTCGGCGAAGAGGGGGCTGGCGGCCTGGGTGTTGTAGCGGGGCTGGTTGTCCATGTCCTGGAACAGGTGCAGCCGGGGCTTGTCGCTGGTGGTGACGCGGGCGCGGGCGATGACCATCAGCGGCAGCCACGAGACCAGCACGGCCATGGTGACGATGGCGATGAGCCACGTCGGCGGGCTGGTGAGGTGCAGGCGGAAGTCGAGGTCGGTCAGTCGCATGGGGGACACGCGTCGCAAGCGACGCGGCTAAATGGGTCAGTTAACGGGCTCGTGGACGGTATCGACCTGGATGACGCCGGGCTGGTCTTGGAGCAGGCCGGCGGCGCGGTCGGGGTCGAAGATGTTGTCGCTGGCGTCGATGGCGAGGACGAAGCGGTCCTGGGTGGCGCGGCGCATGGCGGGGTGGTGCTGCATGGGCTGGCGGAGCAGCGGGAGTTTGTTGAGCAGGAACATGCCGAACACGGCGGCGAAGGCCGAGAGCAGGATGGTGAGTTCGAAGATGACGGGGATGTAGGCGGCGAGTGCGGCGTACGGCTTGCCGGAGATCAGATAGGTGTAGCCCTCGAGGTTGACCGGGAGCCACCGGCCGCCCTCGAAGGTGCTGGCCATCGTGTAGAGGGTCAGGAACAGGCCGCTGGCCATGCCGGTGAGCCCGCCGCCGAGGACCAGCCAGGGCAGGATGGTGGGCTTGACGCCGATGGCGTCGTCGATGCCGTGGATGGGGAAGGGGCTGTGCACGTCAAATCGGCTGTAGCCGGCCTCGCGGACGGCGGCGGCGGCGGCGACCACGCTGTCGACATCGGCGAACTCGGCGAGGACGCCGGCGACCCCGGAAGCGGCGGGGTCGGCGTCATCGCGAGCCGCGTCGTCGTCGGGGGTGTGCAGGCCGGGTTGGGCGTGGGTGGTGGTCACGGGAAAGTTAAAAGTGAAAAGTTAAAGGTGTGAAGGTGTGAACGTCGGGCTTCTCGCTTCAAGCTTCTGGCTAACTGCTAACTGCTAACAGCTAATGGCTCCCGTGCGTCGGATGGGCGGCGGGCATGACGGTCTTGACCTCGGCCAGGGCGACGATGGGCAGCAGCTTGAGGAACAGCAGGAAGAGGCTGAAGAACAGCCCGAAGCTGCCGATGAGCATGCCGAAGTCGACCCAGGTGGGGGCGAAGTGGTCCCAGCTGCTGGGCAGGAAGTCGCGGGACAGCGACGTGGTCACGATGACGTAGCGTTCGAACCACATGCCGATGTTGACGCTCATGGCGGCGAACATGACGGTGGGCCACCATCGGCGGAATCGGCCGATCCAGAGGATCTGCGGCAGGATGCAGTTGCAGGTCACCATGGTCCAGAAGCCCAGGGAGTACCAGCCCAGCGGCCGTTCGAGGAAGATGAACTGCTCGAAGTGGTGCTCGGAGTACCAGGCGGTCCAGAACTCGATGAAGTAGGCGTAAGTCACGATGCAGCCGGTGGCGAGCATCACCTTGCACATGTTCTCGATGTGCCGGGGGGTGATGAGGTCTTCGAGGCCGAAGATCTTGCGGCAGGGCACCGCGAGGGTGAGGACCATCGCGAAGCCGCCGTAGATGGCGCCGGCGACGAAGTAGGGGGGGAAGACGGTGGTGTGCCAGCCGGGCAGCTGGGCGACGGCGAAGTCGAAGGACACGACGCTGTGGACGCTGAGCACCAGGGGGGTGGCGAGTGCGGCGAGCAGGAGGTAGGCCTTCTCGAAGCGGTGCCAGTGGCGGGCGCTGCCGTTCCATCCCAGGGACAGGATGCCGTAGCCGATCTGGGCGAAGCGGTTCTGGGCGCGGTCGCGGAGGGTGGCCAGGTCCGGGACCATGCCGGTGTACCAGAACAGCAGGGAGACGGTGGCGTAGGTCGAGACGGCGAAGACGTCCCAGAGCAGCGGGCTGCGGAACTGGGGCCACATGGCCATCTGGTTGGGGTAGGGGAACAGCCAGTAGGCGAGCCACGGCCGGCCGACGTGGATGCCCGGGAAGACCCCGGCGCAGACGACGGCGAAGATGGTCATCGCCTCGGCGAAGCGGTTGATGGAGGTCCGCCAGTTCTGGCGGAACAGGAACAGGATGGCGGAGATGAGTGTTCCGGCGTGGCCGATGCCGACCCAGAACACGAAGTTGACGATCGGGAAGCCCCAGCTGACGGGCTGGTTGTTGCCCCAGATGCCCACGCCGGTGAGGAACAGGTACCCGACCAGCAGGAACAGGAACCCGGCCAGTGCGGAGGCGGCGAGGAACGCGCCCCACCAGATGAGCGTCGGCTTGGCCTCGGCGCGGCTGGCGATGGTGTCGGTGACGGTCCCGAAGTCGTGGCCGCCGAGCACCAGCGGCGCGCGATGGCGGGCATCGTCGTAGGTGTTGTCCACGACGGGCGGGGGGTTCAGGATGGTCGGGTTGATCGCGGCCAAGGCGGAAAGTTACAAGTGAAAAGTGAAAAGTGAAAAGTAAAAAGGGTGAAAGTGCGAAGGTGTGAAGGTTTGGCTTCTCGCTTCAAGCTTCTGGCTAACAGCTAACCGCTAACAGCTAATGGCCACTGGCCTCCGGCGAGTGGACGGGGTTGCGGACCAGGCCCATGTGTCGGGTTCGGGGGCGGGTGTTGAGTTCTTCGAGCAGCTTGTAGCTGCGGACGTTGTGTTGTTGCAATCGGGACACGCGGCTGTCCGGGTCGTTGAGGTCGCCGAAGACGATGCAGTCGGTCGGGCAGGCGGCCTGGCAGGCGGTGGTGACTTCCGCGTCGGTGACGGTGCCTTCGGGGCGGTCAAAGCCGTGCTCGCCGCGCTGGGCACGTTGCCATTGGTTGCGGCTGTCGATCTTGACCTGGCTGATGCGCTGGGTGCAGTAGGTGCACTTTTCCATCACGCCCCGCATGCGGACGGTGACCTCGGGGTTGAACTGCATCCGGGCCACAGGGTCGACCTTGTTGACCTGCTCGGTGTCGGGCATGGACAGCCACGGGTTGCGGTGGGCGTCGAACGGCCGGGCGTGCCAGTCGAAGTAGTTGAACCGGCGGACCTTGTAGGGGCAGTTGTTGGAGCAGTACCGCGTGCCGATGCAGCGGTTGTACACCATCGTGTTGAGCCCCTCGGTGTCGTGGACGGTCGCGGCGACCGGGCAGACCTGCTCGCACGGGGCGTTCTCGCAGTGCACGCAGAACAGCGGCATGTGCACCGGCTCGGGGCCCTTGCCGTGCTCGTCGAGCTCGGGGCTGCCGCGGTAGTAGGTGTCGATGCGCAGCCAGTGCATCTCCCGGGACATCAGGACCTGGTCCTTGCCGACGATGGGGATGTTGTTCTCGGCCTGACAGGCGACGACGCAGGCGTTGCACCCGGTGCAGCGGGACAGGTCGATGGCCATGCCCCAGGCGTGGGAGTAGTTGAAGTACTCCGGGCCGTCGGGGTTGGGCTGGTGGTACTCGCCATCGGGCCAGACGGCCGGGGGGTCGTACAACTGCAGGGCCATGTCGCCGTGCGTGCCGTAGCTGGCGAAGTGGTGGTCGTCGCTGGTGAAGCGGTCGAACGTGGTGCTCTTGATGAGCTTGCACGAGCCCATCGGCTCGCCGACGCGTTCTTCCAGGGCCCACTCGACGTGGTGTTCGGAGCCCAGCAGGTGGTGTTCGGTGGTGGTGGCGAGCTCTTCTTCGCCGCCTGCGGCGACGATGCGGACGGCCAGCGGGGCGGCGTCGGCGGTCTCGCGGAGGGTGTACAGGTCGACGCCGACGGTGTGGCCCTCGCCGTCGTCGGTCATCCGGCCGCCGATTCGGCCGGCGGCGGTGCGGCCCTGACCGGCGTAGGCAACGGCGACGCCGTCGGCCTGACCGGGCATGACATACACGGGGAGCGTCAGCTCGCGGTCGCCGGCGGCGATGCTGACGGTGTCGCCGTAGTCCACGCCGAGGTTGGCCGCGTCGCCGGGCGAGAGCAGCAGCGGGTTGCCCCAGGTGACCTTGGTCATGGGGGCGGGCAGTTCCTGCAGCCAGCCGTTGTTGGCGAACCGCCCGTCGTACACGCCCGGGTGCGGCCGGAGCACCAACGCGAACGTGCCATCACCCGCGGGGGCCTCGGGCTGACGCGAGCGGTTGTTCGATGGCGGGGCGTCGACGCCTTCGAGGGCCGAGCCGTCGATGAACCCGTCGTGCACGGCCTGCCGCCAGGCGACCTCGAAGTCGTCGGCCTGGCCGAGCAGCCGACCGTCTTCCCGCATGGTCTGGCGAACCAGTTCGAGCCCGGGTGCGGCCTGGCCGGCGAGCATGGCGACCAGCTCGATGATGGACCGGCCGTTCCACAGCGGGCGGATCATCGGCTGCTGGATCAGCACCGAGCCGTCCCACGCCCGGCCATCGCCCCAGCTCTCCAGGGCATGGGCCCGGGGCAGGTGCCAAGTGCATCGCTGGCTGGTCTCGTCCACGTGGTGGGCCAGGTGGATCGACGTGGTCACCTGGCTCAGGGCGTCGGCGAAGGCCAGCCCGGCGGGAGCGTTCTGGACGGGGTTGCCGCCGAGGATCACGAGCGTGTCGACGTTGCCGGCGGCCATCGCCTCAGTCAGCTCGGCGATACCGCGGCTGGCGGGCAGGTCCTCGGCGAGGGGCTCGGCGATGTAGCGGACGGTGTTGCCGACGTTGCCGAGGCTGGCGTTGATGTCGTGGACCAGGGCGTGGACCCACGCGGGCTGGTTGGGCCCGGCGGTGACGATCGACGAGCCGCGGTGAGCCAGCAGGTCGCGGGTCATCTGCTCGACGATGGCGGGCGTCTGACCCCGGCCGTAGCGGTTGGGGGCGATCTGCAGGCCGTCGGCCAGGTGCTGGACCATCTGGGCGATACGGCCCGGGGCGGCGGCGATGCGTTCGTCGGCGACCGAGCCGGTGTTGGTGAAGCTGGGCTCGACGACGTAAACCCGGCTCATGCTGGGGGTCGGGTCGTCGATGCTGGCGCGGGTCTTGGCCCAGCCGGTCGAGTTGGGCACCTGGGCGGGGTGGTCGCCCAGCGGGTCGGCGTCGAAGCAGACGACCACGTCGGCGGCGGCGAAGTCGTGGACCGGGCGAAGCTCTCGGCCGGCGGCTTCGAGCAGGCCCTGCAGCTCGTTGTCGCGGTGGATCGGCTCGTAGGCGTACCACGTGCTGCTGGGGAAGGCTTGGCCCATCGATCGCTGGAGGCGTCGGACGGTTGGGCTGCTGGTCGATTCGGCGAGGATTGCCACACGACCGGCTTGACCGGCTCCGGAACCCCCGCCGAGGCCGAAGTGGCTCGCAGCGAACTGCTCGAACGCGACCCAGTCAGTCGGGAGCAGTTGATTTTCGATCGGCGGGCCGCTCGCGGCGGGGTTCGGCTCGGTGGCACCGGGCGGTTGGCGACGCATCGGCACGCGGCTGCGGTCCGGGTCGTAAAGGTCCAGCACGCTGGCTTGGGCGTAGGTGTCGGATCGGCCGAACTGGGCGTCCAGCCGGGCCTGCAGGACATTGACCGACTCGGTCTGCAGCAGATCGACCTGCTCCTGGGTCAAGCCCTCGGTCTCGACGGCGGACATCGGCTGGCCGGCAATCCGCTGCTGCAACGCGCGGGCGTAGGCCGGCTCGCCGGTGAGCGGGTGGACGGGGTTGCCGTCGACCTTGATGGGTCGGCCGTCGACGGTGGTGACCAGCAGCGGGTGGGCCACGCCGCCGCGTTCGAGCATCGAGGCGTAGCGTTCAAATGCCCCGGGCGTCGCCCCCGCGGGCCGCGAGGCGTAGGGCAGGATCTGCTCCTGCGGCCACCGCCGGCAACCCGAGAGCGTCATCCCCGCGAGGGCCATCGATGCCCCGGCCAGTGCGAGAAACCGCCGACGCGACATCGTCAGCAGATTCTTCGGGTCATACCCGGTGAACTCCTTCGCCGCCGCCTCGGCCAGCGCCGGGTCGCCGGCCCACTGCCGTACCGACCGCCAATAGGTCTCGCCTGCGGGTGCGGGGCTCGGGTTGTCAGCAACGTTCTGGGTCAAAATCGGGTATCGGGTATCGGTTTCGGGTATTGTCTTCTGGCTTCTGGCTTCTGGCTAATCGCTAACAGCTAATCGCCAACCGCTAACGATGGCACGTCGAGCAGGCCTGCATATAGGCCTCGCCGCGGATGTGGTAGTCCTCGAGCAGCTGGTTCCCAATCCGCAGCTGCGCCTCGTCGACCGACTCGCCATCGAGCTGGGGCATCCCCCGCTCGCCGACGGCCTCGCTGCCCAGGTGCCATTGCATGTTGGTCACTTCGCTCGCCGGGCGGAGGTGCCGCTGCGGTTCGCGGTGGCACTCCAGGCACCAGCCCATCGAGAGGTTGTGCACCTGGTACACGCCTTCTTCGGCCATGCGGTCGACCCGGCCGTGGCAGCTGTAGCAGCCGACGCCGCGGTTCACGTGGGCCGCGTGGTTGAAGTACGCGTAGTCGGCGATGTCGTGGACCTTGACCCACTCGACCGACTCGCCGGTGTAGTAGCTCTCCCACACCGGCTGCAGGCCCGGCGAGTTCTGCCAGACGCCGGCGAGGCCCGTGCTGCCGCCCGGCTCGGCGTCTTCGCCGGCCTCGGCGGGGATCAGCGCGGGGTCCTCGGGCAGCCGGCCCGGAGCGTGGCAGTTGATGCAGGTCTGCGTGGGCGGGACCGCGGCGAACGCGGCGTGGTCCACGGTGTTGTGGCAGTACCGGCAGTCGATGCCCAGCTCGCCCACGTGCAGTGCGTGGCTGTACGGCACCGGCTGTTCGGGCATGTAGCCCTCGTTGAGCGTCGTCGCCGAGAGCCCAAAGAAGACCACCAGCACCGCGTACACCGGCGTGCCCAGCGCTCCGAGCACAAGCACCGGCAGCAGGTAGTTCGCCCACCGCGGGAAGACAAAATTGGAAATCCGTCGCTGCGCCACCCTGGGGTCCTGTTCCCCGAGCACGCGGGGTGCCCAACCATAGCAACTCCAGCAGCAGCAGCTACCCCGGCCCCGGGACTAAGTTGCTTAGTGGACCCAAAGACCCACCGGATCGCCCACCCACAGCCATCATTGCCTACAAAAGCCCACGCCTTCAGGCGTGGGCCGGCCGTGGATGCCTACTACTCGCCCACACCCCCGGTGCCCTCACCCCGTCCAGCCCGCGGTCGCCACCGACCGGTCCAGCTCCCCGGCCTCGACCAGCCACCGCTCGGCGTCCATCGCCGCCTTGCAGCCCATGCCCGCCGCGGTGATCGCCTGGCGGTACGTGCTGTCGGCCACGTCGCCGGCGGCGAACACGCCCTCGACGCTCGTGAACGTCTGGCCCGGCTGGGTGAGCTTGATGTACTTCGTGTCCTCAAGCTCGACCTGACCGCCCAGGAAGCCGGTGATCGGCGTGTGACCGATGGCCATGAACAGCCCGCCCAGCGGCAGCTCGCTGACCTCGCCGGTCTGGTTGTGCTCGACTTTGACGCCGGTGATCTTCTCCTCGCCCAGGACCTCGCGCACCTCGGTGTGCCAGTGGATCTGGACCTTCGGGTCGTTGAGGACGCGGTCCTGCATGATCTGGCTTGCCCGCAGTTCGTCGCGGCGGACGAACATGTGGATCTTGCTGGCGAACTTCACCAGGTGGCTCGCCTCTTCCACCGCCGAGTCGCCGCCGCCGACCACGCCCAGCTCGGCGTCGCGGAACATCGGCAGGGCCCCGTCACAAACCGCGCACGCCGAGACGCCGCCGCCGGAGGTCGCCAGCCGCTGTTCGCCGGGCACATTCAGCCAGTTGGCCTTGGCGCCGGTGGCGACGATCACCGACTCGGCGTGGCAGACAAAGCCCGCGTCGCCCTCGATGCGGAACGGCCGGCTGGACAGGTCGATCGACGTCACGTCCTGGTACGGGTGGAAGAGCGTGGTCTGGCCCAGCGCCTCGGCGTCCTTGGGCCCGTCGTCGGTCACGACCCGCGTGCCGAACCGCATCGCCTGCTTGTAGAACTCCTCCATCATCACCGGCCCGGCCACGCCCTCGGGGTAGCCCGGGTAGTTCTCGACGTCGGTGGTGAGCATCAGCTGGCCGCCGGGCATCAGGCCCTTGGCGGCCCGGCCGGGGAACACCAGCGGGTGCAGGTCGGCCCGAGCCGCATAGATCGCCGCGGTCCAGCCCGCCGGGCCGCTGCCGATGATGACCAGCTTCTCGAGCCGGTCGGTATCGGAGGTTTGCCCGTTCGATGACGCGTCGGTGGAGGCCATACCCGATCATACGGACGCCGCATCGCGCCGGGTCGCCGACCTCAAGCCCCACGCCTTCAGGGATGCGACGCCTCCGACGCGCCGTCCATCGCGCCGTCCCCGGCACTCGCTGCAAACGGGTCCACATCCCACCCGAACGGCTGCACCCGCCAGCAGAACCCATCCCACTGCATCACGACCGCCGCGTGCCCGTGGTGAAGGTCCAGCCGACCGGCCAGCTCCGCCTGGTTGTCCTGCTCCACGCCCTCACGGATCCCGGCCAGACCGTAGCGCACCTCCAGTCGCTGCCCGGCCAGACGCGGTGCCTCCGCGCCAGGCGCGATCCGCGTCCGCTGGGGTCCGTCGATGACCCACACCTCCGGCCGCACCAGCTTCAACTCACCCTCCACCGTCCACGACATCGTCCAGCGTGCCCACGCGTCACTCACCGCCCGCCATGTATGGTCTTCATTGACCAACGCCAGCTGCCGGATTCGCGACGCCCGGATCGGCTCGCCCGCCACCAGCAAACGGGTCAGGACCTCTCGCAGCAAGCCGCGGTTCCAATCGGCCTCGTACGCCTGTTCTGACGCCGCCACCAACTCCGCGCTCCGCCAGACTTCCAGCACCGGCCGACCATCGTCGGCCAGACCCGCAGGCCGTCGCCCATCTTCCCATAGCCACTTCAACGCCAAGGCCACGTTGATCGGTCGCTCGGCCGCCCGCCGCACTTCCTTCACCAGCCGCCAACGCCTCGGCCCCAGGTAACTCGCCTCCATGCCCCGGACCCGCCGCTTGGGGACTCCCGCCCGACGCAGCTCCTCGCGCCAGTCAGTCACCCCCTGCACCGCCCACGCTCGCTCCGCTCGCTGGGCCTGACCTAACGCCCGCACCGCCAATTCATGCGCCGGCTTCACACGGACGTTGATGTACAGCGGGTCATATCGCACCCCACGCTTAGACCAGAACCCCGGCCTCGCCATCACCCGCAGCAGCCGCTCGGCCCGCGGCTCGCCCCGCACCGCAAGCACGGCCAACGACCCGAGCAGCGCGTCGATCTGGTCCCACTGATGCTCCGGCAGCGTGCCCCGCATCCGAGACAGGCACCGGCCGATCGCCGCAGCCTCCGCGTCGCCGCCGACTCTTGCGAGCACCGCCGCCGTCGCGCCCCAGCGGTGGGCTTCACCCTCGTGCTCCAACACCAGCGCGAGGGCGGGCAATGCCTCGGGTGCAGCCCTCGCCAGCAACTGCCGCAGCGGCCGCGTGTCGGTCAGCCCGCAAAACGCGATCGGCTCGGCCAGCCAGATCGTCTCCTCCACCGTCAGCGTCCGGTCGCCAACCTGACCCACCGCCGGAGTTGCCATCAGCACAAACAGCACGATGATCACGCGGCGGATCATGGGTGCAATCTACATCCCAGTGGTCGCCGGATGAAGGTCTGTTCCGTCGGGACCCGCCCCCGGCCCCGGCTCATCCTCCGGGTCGATCAGCTCGTGAAACGTCAGTTGGCCCGTGCGCCAGGCCCGGCACAGGTAGGGCACGCACATCCCGCAGCCCCGGCCGGCCCCGGTGGCATCCATCACCTGCGGCAGGCTCAGCCTGTCGCGGCGGGCCCGGTCCACGACCTCGGCGAAGGGGCGGCCGGCACAGACACAGCGATTAATCGTGATCGCCACCCGCGGCGGCGGGGCGGATAAGCGCGGACCGGGCGGCTCATGGGAGGGCGAGCCTCCCGGCGAGCCGCAGACCCCCGCGGGCCGCGGCTCGGCAGGAGCCTCGCCCTCCCGACGCCGCTCAAATGGTTCCGCATCGGGCATCAATACGTCCACGTCCGGAACCCGTACACGGTCCCCGGCCCGTCGCCCGTGTCAAGATTGACGGCCGCCGCGTCACCGTAGCGCTCCCACTGCGGCTCGGTCGCAGGCGGTTCGATGCCGCCGGCGTGGCCGTCGAGGTACGCCAGGTTGGCCCGGTCGGCGTGGCGGAAGTGGCCGGTGCCGGTGCGTTTGCCCGGCCGGCGGTAGCCCACGCTGTGCGGCTCGTAGAAGCTGCTGGCGCTATCGGTGTGGATCGCGTCGGCGAAGGCGAAGCTGCCGCTGGGCGACGCGAACTCGTCAAGCCGGCGGGGCACGGCGGCCACGGGGAACGGCCACACGATCGCCCCGCTGTACCCGTAATGGGCCGAGCCCTCGACGAACTTCGCCGCGAATGCCGGGTCGTCATCGGGAAAATCCGGGCATTGCAGGGCGTCGTGAATGTCCCCGCCCAGGTGGTCGGCAAGCAGGCTGCCCGCCGGATCGATCGGCCGACCGGTCCCGCTGGCGAACCCCGCTTCGTAGCCGAACCACCACCGCCGACCACTCGCGTCGTCGACGCGGTACAGCAGCAGCCGACCGTCGTGCTCCAAGGCGTAGCCGGTGAGGGCCACCGCCATTTGCCGCTGGTTGGACAGGCACACCGCCGACCGCGCTGTGCCGCGAGCGGCACCCAGCGCCGGCAGCAGCAGCCCGATCAACAGCGCGATCACGCTGATGACCACCAGCAGCTCAATCAACGTAAACCCACGCCGCACCACACGCTCCTCCGTTTAGCCGCGGGCCTTGGCCCGCGTGTCGGTCCGCCGGCGTCGTCGCAGCAGCGCGAGCCCCAGCGGGGCCATCCCCGCCACCGTGGCCGGCTCGGGGATCGCCACCGACGGCTCGCTCTGCACGAAAGCGGGGGCGAAGCTCAGGCCGACCCACGCCTCGTCGGTCAGGCTCACGCCGGAGATACCCGTCGCCGCGGCGGTCCAGCCGTCGGATGAATGTCCGGTGTAGAGCGACCAGAAGCCCGTATTCCAGCCCTCGATGTACTGATCGTCGAAGTCGCTGGCCAGCGCCCCGTCCGACGACCCGGTCTCGGCGACGCCGTCAACGAAGGTCGTTCCGTCGCTCAGCGCGAAGCCGTCTTGGTCCACGTCGAGCCCGAGCCCGTACAGCGGCACGCCAAACAATCCGGAGGTCCCCACACGCAAGTAGACCTCGGCGTCGTCGGGCCCGGTCCCCGCCACGTCCCGGAGCATCTGTTCGACCGTCGGGGCCGAGCCGTCGTACCGATAGCCGAACGTGTACGTCGTCGGCGTGCCCGCGTTGTTCCAGTCGATCGCCACCCCAGCCCGCTGCTGGCCAGTGCCGAGGTACGTCAGATCGTCCAGCGACACCTGAGCCGCCGCAGGCCCTGCTGTCATCACGGTCAGGCCCAAACCGGCGCACAGGCCAATCACGTCCATCCGTTGCATTCCAAGCATCTCAAACGCTCCTCGCCCTGATTCGCGCAGGGCCGCCCCGGGTCACGGTGAAGTTCCGTGTCCACACGGCAACTGGCGCAGGCGAGGAGTCGCTCGGGGCGCAGCGACCCGCCGGGTGCGTGCCAGTGTCCATAGCCGCGAGGACACACGCTCACCCAAGGCAGGTCTTCCGGCTCAGGGTTCGCCCGGCTCACCTTCCCACCCGCGGGCGTTGCACCCGCAGGCAGTGGCATCTCAAGCCGGACCCGGCAGACGCCTCGGCCGCAAAGCCTCGTCGTCCGCCACCCGTTACGGCGGCGCGTCCGCGGAGGAATCGATCAAGCCCGCAGGCCCGATCCCACCTCGCTTCCCTTTTCAGCCCGGCCGGCTCAACGACCGACCGGGGCACCTGGGTCGAGCCCCACCGTAGCGACTCGACTCCAGTCGGTGAGCCAGGGCTATCCCGCGGGTGGCGGTGAATCCTTCAGCATCACGCTCAACTGCTCAATCAACGGCGGAATATGTTCGGTCACACGCGCCAGATCTTCACGTGATCCAGCAAGCGGTGCTCGTGAACCACCACGTGCCGCTGCGCCATGATCGCCCGCCACGGCACCTCCGGGTGCGCGGCTCGCAATTCCACCGACACATGGCGTGCCGCTTCGCCGATGATCTAGATCCGCCGCCCCGTCGCCAGTCGCAGTGTGTCGTCCGCGAGGTAGTCGCTGTAAGTCAGGTCGGCCAACGTTTCCTGCACCTGCCGGGCGTCGTTCAGCATGTCCCACAGATAGGCCGGGTCCTTCTGGTCAGGCGGCATGCAGCACCCGATGGGTCTCAAGAATGTGATGCCGGCGGTACGGGTTCTCGATGCTGCCCTTAACCACCAGATCGATCTTCCGCCCGAAGATCGCCTCCAGCCCGTCCATCATCTCCGGCCAGTTCCAATAGTCCCAGTCCTCGTCCTCGCGGAACGAGATCAGCACGTCGACATCACTGTCATCCCGAAAGTCGTCGCGCAGCACCGAGCCGAAGACCGACAACTCGCGGATGCCCCATCGCTCGCAATACCGCTCGATGGCCTTGAGATCGGGGTCCAACTGCATCCGCTGATTCTACCGCGCGACGCGCTGCGACTCGCCACCCATAATGCCCATCATGCCGCTCGCTCCGCCGGCCACCGGCCTGCAAACCCACGCCGCCTCAAGGCTGCCCGCCCCGCTGCGGGCGCTGGTCGCCCCAGCCCTGTCGATCTGGCGACACCGGCGGATGCTCGTCGCCACCACCCGCACCGACCTCCGCGGACGGTACGCCGGGTCGGTCCTCGGGCTGCTCTGGCTCGTGCTGCTGCCGCTGCTGCTGCTGGGGGCATACACGATCGTCTACGGCTTCATCTTCCAGCTGCGGACCGGTATCGAAACGCTCAGCGGGCCGGTCTACATCGTCCTGATCTTCTGCGGCCTGATCCCCTTCCTCGGCGTCGCCGACGCACTGGGCACCGGCACCGCATCGGTGACCTCCAACCCGGCCCTGGTCAAGAACACGCTGTTCCCGATCGAAATGGTCCCGGTCAAGGCCGTCTTCGTCAGCCAGGCGACCCAGGTCGTGGGCCTGATGCTCCTGATGATCGCGGTGATTTCCTTCGGCAGGCTCACGTGGTGGGCCTTGCTGCTGCCGGTGGTCTGGGGCCTGCAGGTCATCGCGACCTTCGGGCTGATCTGGATCCTCGCGTCGATCAACGTCTTCGTCCGCGACCTGCAGGCCAGCGTCGGCGTGGTCACGCTGGTGCTGATGATGGTCAGCCCCATTGCATACAGCGTCGAAATGATCCCCGAGAACCTTCGGCCGATGTTTCTGATTAACCCGATGTATTACCTGATCGTCTGCTATCAGGACGTCCTGGTCACCGGCCGCATGCCCGCCGACCATTCGCTCTGGGTCCTCGCCGGCATGGCGCTGGTGCTCAGCGTGACCGGCTACGCCATCTTCATACGGCTCAAGGGCCTGATGGCGGATCACGTCTGACCGTGGGGTCAGCCTCCTCCGGCGGGGCAATGAGCTCGACCTCCGGGAAGTACGTCCGGTACCGCTGCACATCCCGCGTCAGCAGCCGCATCCCCGCCACCTGCGCGTGCGCCCCGATGTAGAAGTCCGGCAGCGGGGTCCGGCGTGATCCGCCGCGTCGGCGGTATTGCTCCAACGCCCTTGCCGCCAAAAACGCGGCCTCAAACGGAATCGGTTCCCGGCGAAGACCGCGGGGCAAGGCATCGTCAGCAGCGGTCGGCGTTTCAAAGCCTCGACTGATCTCGCTGTAAACGACAAAGTTGATCGTGGCTGCTCCGGCATCCAGCGCCTCGGCGAGATGTCTGGAAGACCAGGCCCGCCACACCGGGTCATCCGAGAGCACATCCACGATGACGTTGCTGTCCACCAGCACTCGATCAGCACTCACTACGTCCCTCTTCGAGAAGACGGTCTGACGTGAGGTGGGCAGGCAGCTTGCCTCGCATTTGCTGGACCTGATGCCAGGCATCCGTGGCTTCGACACCACCATCGGCACCACGGTTCTCGCCGTTCGCAGTCGCTTGCTGCTGGTCCTCCAGCAGCCGACGCACATAAGCCTCCGCATCAGGCAGCCCGGCCCGGTGCGCCTGCTGCTCGGCGAACGCTTCCAACTTCGGGTCGAGGGTGATGGTCATCCGGAGATTATACTTTGCATCCTGGGAACCACATCCCATTCGGAGCATCCAACGCATCACATGAAGATGGCCGGCCTCTTGCTATCGGTGCTGCCGCTGGTGCTTATCGCCAGTTGTGGCCGACCCCCCGCATCCGGTGGTGGTTCCAGTTCTTGGGGTTCGGGCGAGACGATCGTCGTGCCGGCTGGGCGGCTGACGGTGGAGCAGACACTGGCATTGACCGAACCGATCTTCCTGTGCGGCAACACCGAAGCGGCGACGGTGGCTGCGTTCCGAGCCTCCCGGCGGAGCGGCAACCCCAAGGCCCGGCCCTATCTCTGGCAGGTTCTTGATGAACCGCTGGAGGCAGATCGTTGGTCCTTCACGCTCGAAGCGCTCGCGTGGATGGCGACGCCGCAGGACGTGGCCCTGCTTAAGCAGTGGCTGGATCAGCACCGGGCGATGCCCACTCGCGACGGGGCGGTGCCTTCGGCCCAGGTGGCCGTCTACCCGCTGGTGGTAATGCACCTGCGGGAGGTGGCCGGAGCGGACGGGCTGCTGCGTCGGATGTGCGACGTGGACTGGTGGGCGTTTCGCGTGCCGAAGCAGAAGTGGGTGGCCCGACCGCCCAGCCGCCAGGAGCCTTACCACTCGACCGCGTCAACCCTCCGCTGGGCCTCGCTCGCGGAGCCGGCTTGGCTCAGCCCACAACTCGCACACTTTGAGGCCGATGCAAGGTCGGCCGGGATCGACGAGGAAACCCTTGAAATGTGGACCGGGTCCGTCCGATCGGGCTTCGCCGGTCATCGCGAGCTACTGCTCGCGGAAATCGCCGCCGACGCCACCGGTCAGAATGCCAGCCTGACGCCATCCCCCGGCTCACGCTGGGAGCGACTCGCGCTCACGGGGCCGCCCGTTCTTGACCGGGTGACGCGGGAACAGGCGGTGGAGCGGATCGACCGCAACCTCTTCTACCGGTTCAGCGACACCCTGTCTGGCTCGATGCCGCAGAGTGACCCGCTGTATCAACTGGCGGGCGAGCCGGCGGGGACCAAAGAGCGGCAGCAATACGCGTTGCCGATCGGCCAAGCCATGGGCGGCCGCACGCTGCTGGAACTGGCTCGCGAGGCCCGTCCCTACCTGCTGGACGGGGTCTGGCTGGGGGATCGCGACTGGTACGTGGTCGGCCCCGATGGGCAACGGGTTCCCGCACCCGCCACCGAGCCGCTGCAACGCCGGGCCGGTGAGTTGCTGGAACTCGAAGCCACGCTGGTCCTGCTGGAGCACCACCGGCCATCCCGTCCCGAACGGCAGTGGCGGATCCGGGCCCAAAGTGCTGGCCGCGGCTGGTACCTGGTCGTGGGCAAGGGCTGGCCGCGGCGACTTTGACGCGACGCTGTCGAGGGTGATCCCTCTACACTCGCCGCCGATGGACGTGGTCATCTGTGGTGCGGGTGAGGTGGGGCGGCACTCGGCGGAGGTGCTCGCGCCCGCGGGTCACAACATCACCGTCATCGACATGGACGCGGACAAGCTCGCGCTGATCGAGGACGTGCTGGATGTCCGGTCGCTGGTGGGCAACTGCGCGATGGCCGAGACCCAGCGGCTGGCGGAGGTGCACAAGGCCGACCTGCTGATCGCGGCGACGCACAACGACGAGGTCAACCTGCTGACCTGCTCGGTGGGCAAAGCCATCGGCTGCGCCAAGACGATCGCCCGGGTGCACCACCGCAGCTACTACGAGCGCCGGGGCCTGGACTACTCCAAGCACCTGGGCATCGACCATCTGGTCTGCCCGGAGTACACGACGGCCCAAGCCATTGCGGCGGTGCTGCGTAGCCCGGGAGCGATCGCGGTGCAGAACTTCGGCCGCGGGCTGATCGACATGCAGCGGCTGGTCGTCAGCAAGGACGCCAAGTCGGTCGGCAAGCCGCTGTCGGAGCTGAGCCTCCCGGCCACGGCACTCATCGTTGCCGTCGAGCGGGACGGCAAGGCATTCATGCCCGGGGCGGACACGGTGCTGGCGCCCGGCGACGTGGCTACGGTGATCGGCGAGTCCAAGCAGTTCGACAAGGCCCGGAAGATCTTCGACACCTCGGCGGGCGGACGCCAGCGGCTGATGCTGCTGGGCGGCACCAGCCAGGCGGTGTGGCTGGCCCGGGAGCTGCGTCGGCGGGACCTGTCGGTGCGGCTGTTCGAGGCGGATGAAGAGCGGGCGATTGACCTGGCGAAGAAGCTGGAGTGGGTCACGGTGCTCAACGCGGACGTGATCAACACCGACGTGCTGCAGGAGGAGCGGGTCGACCAGGCGGACGCGTTCGTTTCGGTGACCCACGACGACGAGGTCAACATCCTCGCGGCGGCCCGGGCCAAGGCGATGGGGGTGAAGATGGCGATCGCCGTGCTGCAGCGGCCGACGTACCTGCACCTGCTGGAACACATCGGGATCGACTACGCCTTCAGCCCACGAGCCACGGCGGTCGCGGAGATCCAGCGTCGGCTGGACGGCTCGGCGGTCCGGCACCTGGCAACGCTCAGTCAGGGGATCGCCGAGGTCTACGAGATCCGTGTGCCCGAGGGCGCCGCGGCGGTGGTGAATAAGCCGCTGCGGCAGATCGAGTTCCCCAGCCACTCCCGGGTTGTGGCCATTCAGCGAGGCAGCGATGTCTTCATCCCCCGGGCGGACAGCACCATCGAGGGCGGCGACATGATCGTCGCGGTCGCCCCCGCCACAGCCCGCCGCGAGCTGCGGAAGGTCTTTAGCGGGAAGATGGGACTGACGTAGCAAGTCAAATGTGAGAAGTCAGATGTAAGAAGGCAAGCGGTTTCTAATCTTCTTACATCTGACATCATCCTTCACACTTACCGCTCATGCATTACCGGTTTATTCTCCGACAGCTGGGCCTGCTGCTGATGGTCCTGGGTGGGTCGATGGTGCTCATCCTGGGCATCGAGCTGTTGGGGATGGCGTCCAAGACGCGGGAGATCCTGGCGGTCTGGGCGCTGGTGATCGGGATCGCGGTGAACTTCGCGCTGGGCTCGCTGCTGTGGATCGCCGGGGCCGGCGGCAAGGGCAGTATCGACGTGATGAGTCGGCGGGACTCGATGCTGCTGGTGGCGGTCAGCTGGCTGCTGGGCGCGGCGACGGCGGCGGTGCCGTTCTACGCCTGGGCGGCGATGGGCGGCGGCGGGGAGGACCACCCGTTCGCCAACCCGGTGAACTGCTACTTCGAGTCGATGTCGGGGCTGACCACGACGGGGGCGACGATCCTGCCGGAGATCCAGACGGTCCCGATGGGGCTGCTGCTGTGGCGGGCGGCGCTGCAGTGGCTGGGCGGGCTGGGGATCGTGGTGCTGTTCGTCGCGGTGTTGCCGATGGTCGGCGGGGGCAAGCGGCTGTTCCACACCGAGGCCCCGGGCCCGACGCAGCAGGGCGTCCGGCCGCGGATCAGAGACACGGCGAGGCTGCTGTGGATCATCTACCTCGGGTTCACCGTCCTGTGCGCGGTCGGCTACATGCTCACCGGCATGGACTGGTTCGACGCGATCTGCCACAGCTTCACGACGGTGGCGACCGGCGGTTTTTCGACCAAGGACGCGTCGCTCGGGGCGTACGACCACCCCGGGGCCGATGTGGTGGCGATCGTATTCATGATCCTGTGCGGTGTGAACTTCGGGCTGTATTTCGGGCTGATGAGCGGCAAGTGGCGGCCGGTCCTGCGCGACCCGGAGCTGCGGCTGTACCTGATGATCATCGGCGGTGCCACGCTGATCATGGCCGGGACGCTGGTCGGGCACACGATCATCACCACGTCCGGCGAACAGCTGGATGACGTGAGCTTTTTCGTCGCGGTGGAGTACGCGCTGTTCCAGGCCGCGGCGATCATCACGACAACCGGCTACGCCACCGCCGACTTCGATCTCTGGCCCTTTCTCGCCGAGGCGGTGCTGGTCGGGCTGATGTTCGTCGGCGGCTGCGCGGGCTCGACCGGCGGGGGCATCAAGGTCATCCGCATCCTGATCGTGTTCAAGATCATCATCTCCGAGATCGAACGCCAGTTCCGCCCGTCGGTGGTCCGCACGCTCCGCGTCGGCGGCGGCGTGGTCGATGAAAACCTGCGGCGGTCGGTGCTCAACTATGTCGTGACGGTGGTGATCATCTTCGGCGTCGGGTCGGTGACGCTGGCGGTCATCGAGGGCCCCGACGTACTGGACTACACCGGCGCCGCGACGGCGACCGTGTCCACCTTCATGAACATCGGCCCGGGCCTGCACAACGTCGGCCCGGTGCGGAACTACGAGTTCTTCACCGACGCCAGCAAGCTCATCATGAGCCTGCTCATGGCCCTGGGTCGGCTGGAGCTCTACGCCCTGCTGGTGCTGCTGTACCCGCGGTTCTGGAGAAACGACTGAGGGGCAAGTCAGATGTGAGAAGTCAGATGTAGGAAGGGCGAGCCACTTCTGACATTTGACATCTCACTTTTGACTTACGCGCTCGATGATATTCGTCGTGCTTCGGCCGGCGACGAGGTCGACGAGTTTGACGCGGCCGCCGTGGGCTTCGACGATCTCGTGGCCGACGACCTGCTCGCGGGTGTAGTCGGCGCCCTTGACCAGCGTGTCGGGCTTGATGGCTTGGATCAGCTCGAGCGGGGTGTCGGCGTCGAAGGTGACCACGTAGTCCACGGACTGCAGTTCCGAGAGCACGGCCACGCGATCGGCCAGCGGGTTGACCGGACGATCGGGGCCCTTGAGCCGGGCGATGGAGTCGTCGGTGTTGAGGCCCACGACCAGCAGGTCGCCGGTGGCGCGGGCCTGGCGGAGGAACTGGACGTGGCCGGCGTGGAGGATGTCGAAGCAGCCGTTGGTGAAGGCGACCTTCTGCCCCGAGGCACGCAGGGCACGGAGCTCGACGAGCAGGGCGGGCAGGCCGCGGAGCTTGTCGTGGGCGTCGGCGGAGCGTTGCAGCAGGTGCAGCAGGACCTCATCGAGCTTGATCGGCACGACGCCGAAGTGCTCGACCTCCAGCCCCGCCGCGGCGTTGGCCAGCGCGACGGACTCGGGCCAGGCGACGCCGGCCGAGCGGGCGGCGGCGAGCATCGCCAGCAATACATCGCCCGCGCCGGTGACGTCATAGACGGACCTCGCCACCGTCGGGGCGAGCACCGGGTCGTGGTCGCGGACGTGCAGCAGCAGGCCCCGCTGGTCGAGCGTGAGGACCACGGCATCGAGCTCGAGCTGGTCCAGCAGCGTCGCGGCCATGCGCTGGACGATCTCGTTGTCTTGTGTATCGGCGAAGCGGGTCCCGGTGGCGCGGGCGGCCTCGGTGCGGTTGGGGGTGATGGCGGTCGCGCCGCGGTACCTGGTGTAGTCGTCGATCGGGGCGGGGTCGACGAGGACGGGGACATTGCGCTGTCGAGCTGCCTCGATGAGCCGGCGGCACACGTCCGGGGCCAGCACGCCCTTGCCGTAGTCCTCGAGGCACAGCACATCGGCCTCGTCAAGGGCGTCGGTGGCGGCGGCGACGAGCTGGTCGGCGACCTCAGCCGAGAGGGGGGTAGGCGACTCGCAATCCAGGCGGAACATCTTTTGCGGGTGGCGCTGTTGGGCCAGGCCCACCAGGTTGTGCTTGAGCGTCGTGGGCCGGGTGGGGTCGGTCACCACGTGGCGCGTGTCGCATCCGGCGTGGTCGAGCCCATTGCGGAGTGATTGGCCGACCTCGTCGTCGCCGACGACGCCGACGGCGGTCACCTCGCAGTTCAGGGCCCGCAGCGCGAGGCAGACGTTGGCCGCGCCGCCGGGCCGGTCGTCCGACTCACGGATCGTGAGCACCGGCACCGGCGCGTCGGGCGACAGGCGGGTGGCCTGGCCGTAGGTGTACCGGTCGAGCATCAGGTCGCCGACGACAACGACGCGGCCGGGCTGCCAGCGGTCAAGGATGTCGATCAGAGCGGGGTCGGAAGTCACACGCAGAGCGTATGGGAGATGTCAGATGTGAGATGTCAAAAGTCAGATGTGAAAAGCGAGAGCACGCGTGTATCTGCCCTTCTGACATCTGACATCTGACATCTGACATCTCACATTTGACTTGCTCAAAGGTGTCGCGTCAGCAACGCCGCCCGCCTCGCGAGGTAGTGGGCCAGGGCGGTGCCCGGGGGTTCGTGAGTCTGGATGAGGTGGTAGTCGAAGCGGTGCCGGCGGGCGGTGTGTTCGAGTTGGCGGAGGTGGTCGGTGATGACCTGCTGGTAGGCGTCTCGGAGGGCGTCGGGGTCGCCGGGCGTTTTGCCCTCGCCTTCGAGGCCGATGAAGTCGCTGGGGCGGTCGAAGGGCAGGGCGAGCTCGGCGGGGTCCAGCACGTGCAGCAGGATCAGGTCGTGCCGGGCGTGGGCGAGCTTGGCTAAAGCGGAGTCGAGCTTGTCGGGTTCATCCAGCAGGTCGCTGATGAGCACGATCAGCCCGCGGCGGGGCGAGCGGGTCAGCAGCTGGTCAAGGACCCGGCCCAGGTCCGTGCCCCCCCCGGAGCCGTCCCCGCCCCCGGAAGATGTTCCCTTGACGTCTCCTGCGGCGGGAGTGTCGGCTTCCAATGCGGCGCAGACGGCGCGGAGGTGGCCGGGGCTGCTGGAGTAGCGTGTGGCGGGCTGGTAAGCGTCGTCGACGCGACTGACCGAGACGCGGTCGCCCTGGCCCAAGGCCAGGTAGGTGAGGCTGGCAGCGAGGGTCGCGGCGTGGTCGTACTTGGTCCAGCCGGGTGGTGGGGGTTGATAACCGCCCGCGTTGGCTTTCTCTTCAGCGAGCCGGCGTCTGTGACGCCGCAACCCCGGAATCCGAGGTCGCAGACCCCGGTTCGCTTGGGGCGATTCGCCACTTCCGTAGTGCATGGAGCCCGACGCGTCGACGAGGATCGTGAGGTCCAGGTTGGTTTCGCGGACGTACTGCTTGAGGTACAGCTTGTCGGTCCGGCCCATGACCTTCCAGTCCAGGTGGCGGGGGTCGTCGCCGGGGCTGTACGGGCGGTGCTGGGCGAACTCGACCGAGAAGCCCTGCTGGGGCGAGCGGTGCATCCCGCTGATCAGGCCCTCGACCACGCCGCGGGCCCGCAGCTCCAGCGAGCCGACCTGCATCAGCGCGGCGGGGTCCAGGTGCCGCATGGGGGATCGGCCGGGTTGAGGCGGGGCGGGTGCGGGCATGGGAACAGGCGAACTCTACGGCAGCGGTGTGGCTGCCAGCTTCTTTCTGAGCACGACGCGTCAGCGAGTGCACGGGTCGCCGGTGGCTGTGCACTCGCTCACGCGTCGTGCTCAGACGACCCCGCTACCCTCACGCGGGCCAAGGCCCGCGGCTAAACGATGGCGTAAACAATGCCGCTACCGCCGTTCGGTCTGCGGCTGGCCGACGCCGGCCGGGGCGGGCGGGGGTGCCTCACCCGGGTTGCCGCGGCGGAGCATCTCCGGAGCTTGGGTCAACCCCGGTGGCGGCGGAAAGTACGACCCGGTGGTCTCGCCCAGCTGCGGCTGGACCGACTCCATCAGCCGGCGATACACCCGCTGCTGGAACCGCAGGTCCGACGCCGACCAGACCCGGGCCCGCTCCTGAATCCCGTACTGGCTGGACCGCAGATAGCTCACCGCGGCGTTGTCCAGGAACTGCGGCCACGGCTCGAGGCCCTGGCGGGTGCGGTCGGCGTTGGTGGTCTCGCGGTTCCGCTCTTCCTGAAAGGCCCGGTGCATCATCCGCGCCTGCCGCAAAAAGGCCTGCGTCACCTGTCCGCGACGCTGGGCCACGCCCTGCCGCAGGGCGTTGACGATCATCGACTCGATGTACGCCCGGTTGACGATCTCCATCGTGTCGTCCTGCTGCAGCTGCACGCTGACAAAGTCGTCGAGGGTCAACTGATATCGACCGGACCGCTCGTTGTGGTCGGCGTCGGCGTAGAGCCGGCGGGCCCGGTCGTAGTACTCGCGGGCCGCCTCGGGGTTGCCGTAGAGGTAGCTGAAGAGGACCGCCTTGTGCAGGAAATTCTCGTGGCCCGAGGCGAAGCTGTCGTCCACGCCGCCGGAGATGAGCGCAGCGGCTTCCTCGTCGCCCAGCGCCGTGCGGGCCGTCTCCACGGCGTCTTCGTAGCCGTCGATGAACCGCGGCTCGGGCATCAGGCCGATCGTCGGGGTCCATCGGCCCAGGTCGTCCATCTGGCCCACGGGGTCGTACGCGAGCCGGCCCATGTGCATCAGGCTCTGCAGCGAGTGGACCTGGTTGCGGTACGTGTTGACCACGTCGATGTGGGTGTCCTCGCGGATGCCGCCCATCCGGTCCACGCCGAGGCTGGACCAGTACAGCGAATGGGCCGCCGGGTGCCGCCAGTCCACGGGCCCGAAGCGGTCCATGAGGCTGGCCATGTACCGCGGGTCCATGCGGTACTCGCGGAGCAGGACCTTGGCACGCAGGAAGTGGACCAGGCCGATCATCGCCTCGGTCTGCTCGGTCTCGAGCACGATGGGGATCAGGGCTTTGGCCGACTCGGGCAGCAACTCGTCGGGCAGGTCCCGCAACGGATCGAAACCCTGGGACAGGTCGACGTAGCCGGCCATGATCTGCAGCCGGCCCAAGTCCCGCAGCAGCGACTGGTCCAGCTCGCGGCCGGCGTCTTCCAAGGCAAGCACAAGGTTTCGAGCCGCCGGGTGGTCCTCGTACAGCCGCTGCAGCGACGCGGTGGCCGTCCGTTCGCTTCGGACCGCGGCGGCGACGGCGGTGGCCGCCTCGTCGTGGCCCATCGCCTGCTCGTCGGCCCGGATCAGCTCACCGAAGTACCGCTCGGCCGCCTCGGCCACCGGCTCGAACCACGCCGACCAGTCCTCGGCCCGCTCGCCCTGCGGGGGCGGGCCCAGCAGCTCGGTCCACTCGGTCGCCAGCCGGGTCTTGTAGTACCAGTGCATGTCGTCGGTCTGGCCGCCGATCTTGTGGAAGAAAATCCACGCCAGCTCGCGGTACAGCCGGATCGCGTCCGGGTTGTGCGGGATGCCCTGCTCACGCAGCAGCCGGACGCCCTTGTTCACCCAGTCCCAGCGTTCTTCCTGCGTGCGGGTGGCGACCGAAATGTTGTACGCCATGTTCCACGCCAGGAACGCCCAGACCTGCGGGAACCGCGGCTGGAGCACCGTGATGCCCCGGCCCAGCGTGTCGGCCTCGAAATACTGGCCCTCCTGCTTCTTGCCCTCCAGCCGGTGCCACATCACATTCACCAGCACCCCCCGGAAGCTCCCTAGCGCCGTCGCCGCCAGCGCGTACTCCGGTGGCACCGCCTCGCCGACCTGGGCGTCGTAGCTCAGCTGCAGGTCCGCCCGCTGGCGATTGATCGCCGGCGTGATCACCGCCGCCGCCACCACGCCGGCGACCACCAGCACCAGCGCCACGAGTTGGATCATCCGGTCACGCATGCAGACCCCATGTTGTACGCGAGGAGGACGAGGCAAGTGCGATGTGCGATGTCAGATGTCGAATGTTCCCAGCCACATCGCATATCCGACTTCTCACATCTCACTTGCCCCATACGCTTCCCGCTCAAACACGTTCCCGTAGTAAGGATCCTGCCCCCGCAGCTTCGCCACCAGCGACGCGATGCCGTAGGCGGGCAGAAACAGCGGGCCCCACCGCTCGGTCTGCCTGACATGGACGTGCTCGTGGTCCCGGCTGCGACGTAGGGCCGCCGGGTCCCGGCCAAGGATCACGTGGCCCAGCGTCATCGCCGCCGCCCCGCCCGGGATCGGCGCCATCCGAAGCAGCCGCGTCACCAGCCCGCCGTGCACCTCCACCGCCCCCCGCACCACCTGCGCCCGCCCGCCCGACAGCAACCCCAACCCCAACACCAGCATCCCCACCCCCGTCGTCGGCGACGCCCACGCGTACTTCATTACACGCGCCACAAACTCCCGCCCGCCGCTCAACACCCCACCACCCTAAACCCCAAGCCCCCCCCAAAGCCCACCCATGCAGGCGTGGGCAGGCCCCCGCTGCTCCCAGGCTCACTCCACCTTCTGCCTTCCCCCGTCGTCCTTCATCCTTCCCGCCCCCCCTTGCCCTAAGCTCGCCCCGTGAGCGTCATCGATACCGAGGTCGTGATCGTCGGTGCCGGGCCCATCGGCCTGGAGCTCGCGGTCGCCCTCAAGCACGCCGGGGCCGCCTACGAACACCTCGAGGCCGGCCAGGTCGGCGCCACCATCCAGTGGTACCCCCGCCAGGCCCGCTTCTTCTCCAGCCCCGAACGCATCGCCATCGCCGGCGTCCCCCTGGTCACCACCGACCAGACCAAGGCCACCCGCGAGGAATACCTCGCCTACCTCCGCAGCGTCGTCACCCAGCACGACCTGCCCATCCGCACCTACTGCCCCGTCCTCCGCGTCCAGCCCATTGACGGCCGGGCCTGTAGCAGCGGCGACGGCGCTGAGCTGCCCGGCGGCGTCGACCCCGCCTCCGCCCGCTTCGTGATCCACACGCCCCATGAGACCTTCACCTGCCGGTCGCTGGTCCTGGCCATCGGCGACATGCACGCCCCGCGACGACTGGGCATCCCCGGCGAAGACCTCCCCCACGTGTCCCACTACTTCAAAGAGCCCCACGAGTTCTTTCGCCGTCGGCTGCTCATCGTCGGCGGGGCCAACTCCGCGGCCGAGGCCGCCCTCCGCTGCCACCTCGCCGGGGCCCAGGTCACCATCAGCTACCGCCGAGCCGCCTTCCGTGAGGGCATCAAGTACTGGCTCCGGCCCGAGCTGGAAAGCCTCATCGAGCACGACCAGATCACCTTCCACCCGATGACCGAGCCGGTCCGCATCGGCCCCCGCAAAGTCACCCTCCGCCGTGTCACCGACGCCCCCCGCGACGAAGCGCCCGAGCCTGATCCGGACCACCCCGACCCGATCCAGGTCCCCGCCGACGCCGTGCTGCTGCTGACCGGGTACACCCAAGACAAGACGCTGCTCCAGCAGGCCGGCGTCGAACTGTCCGGCGAAAACCGCGCGCCCGTCTACAACCCCGACACCATGCAGACCCACGTCCCGGGCCTTTTTATCGCCGGCACCGCCGCCGCCGGGACCCAGCAGTCGTTCCGGCTGTTCATCGAAAACTGCCACAACCACGCCGCGAAAATCGCACAGCAACTCACCGGCGACGCCCCGCCAACCCACCTCATCAACGACGCCGCCCAGACCTACGACCTCCCCGAGTCCTAGCGCTCTGCACAAGCGCCCACACCCTCCCGGGCGTGGGTCCATCAACGCTGGTCAACTCAGTCCCGCGCCCCCCAAAGCCCACGCCTTCAGGCGTGCGCGGGCCCCAGTCCCCTCCAGTCCCGCGCCTCCCAAAGCCCACGCCTTCAGGCGTGGGCGGGCCCCCGCGACCCGATCCCCGCCCCCCCCTCACCGCCCCCTCACCGCTTCCGCTTCGCCGCCTTGCCCCCGCTGAACACGAGGTACGCCACCAACCCGAGAATCACCAGCCCCACCCCCACCGCGATCAACACCGGCGCCAGCAGCGACCCGTCGCCATCGCCGATCGGCCGGTTCGGCACACTTGATGCGCCGCTCCCCGAACCGGCAGGCATCGGCGCTTCAAGGCTGTTCACGCTGCGGTCGAAGATCGCCCGGTACCGGCCAGCGTCCTGCGGCCCCGACGTGCCGGTGAGCACAAACGTCCGTCCGTCGCTCGGCAACATGTAACTGACCTGCGTCAGCGGTTGGCCACTATGGGTCGACTGGATCGTCGCCACGAACGCGTCGCGGCCGGCGAGCTGCTCAATCGCCAGGTCGAGGCTCTCCAGCGTCACGTCGGGCCCGCTCAGCTGCCGCTCCAGGCCCTGCCGGACCTCCTCCGTGTACTCCGGGCCGACGGGCATCTCGACGCCACTCACGATCACATTCAGCGACTCGGTAAACGGATCACGCGTCGGATCACCAAACACCACCGCCACCTGATCAAAGTTGGTCGACATCAACCCCGTCATCCACGCCAGGTCCCGCGGCCGCTCCCGCTGCACCTCCGCGTCCACCGTGACCCACCCGTCCGGCGGCATAATCGTGAACCCCTCATCGCTGACGTAAGGCTCGGCCGCCGACGCCACCGACGCCCACGCCATCGCCACGACCCACCCCATCAAACGCCCGGCCCCGTGCATCTTTCGCATGCCCGCAACTCTATCGCACCCGCGCCCCCAAAGCCCACGCCTTCAGGCGTGGGCGGGCACCGGCTGCATTCCACCACCGCGACCCACCCGGCCCTACCGCCGCTTCCGCCCCCGGCCCCCCGGCGTGCCGCCGCCCTTGCGGGCCGCCGCCGCCCGACGCTGTCGGCGGGTCATGCCGCGGGCCGGTCCGTCGCCGGT
>CAZVBW010000017.1:0-56746 GCA_964625505.1 uncultured Phycisphaeraceae bacterium | reverse complement strand
TGTCCCCTTCACCATCGCAGGATCAGCGACTAGGCGGAGAATGCGATTGCCCTGACTGACGCGACCGAACCCTTGCCCGGCGGCGGACTGCCCCGTATTTTGGGGTCTTTCCCGAAGGTTGGTCGGCCACGGGCCTGGTGGCGGGCGAGCTTGAACACGCAGGTGATGCGATGCCCGACCCCGCAGGGTTCATGACGACCGAGCGGCAGACCGACCCGGCTCGGCCGGTGGCGGACCGGACCGGCGATTACGAGGACCTGCACCTGCCGCTGTCCGCGGGGCAGCGACAGGAACAGGCCCAGCGGTGCATGAACTGTGGCGTGCCGTTCTGCCAGTCTGACGAGGGCTGTCCGCTGCACAACTGCGTGCCCGAGTGGAACCGCAAGATCGCCGAGGGCCGGTACGACGAGGCATACGAACTGCTGGCGGCGACGAACAACTTCCCCGAGTTCACCAGCCACGTGTGCCCGGCCCTGTGCGAGGGCGTCTGCTCGCTGCAGCTGGTCGATGAGCCCAGCACGAACAAGAACAACGAACGCTTCATCATCGACTACGCCTTCGAGCACGGCCTGGTCGACGATTCACCCCCGCCCCCGGAAGATCAAACGGGCAAGCATGTCGCGGTCATCGGCTCGGGGCCCGCGGGCCTCGCGGCGGCGGACCAGCTCAACCGCCTCGGCCACGACGTGACCGTCTTCGAGCGCGAGGACCGGCCCGGCGGGCTGCTGATGTACGGCATTCCCAACATGAAGCTGCCCAAGGACCTGGTCGAGCGCCGCATCGGCGTGATGCGGCGGCGGGGCGTGCACTTCGTCACCAGGGCCCATGTGGGCCAGAACGTCGACCCCGCGGCGCTGCACGAGAAGTTCGACGCGATCGTGCTGGCCTGCGGCGCGGCGGTGCCCCGCGACCTGGACGTGCCCGGCCGAGGCCTGGCCAACATCCACCCGGCCATGGACTACCTGGTCGACGCGACCCGCGGCCTGCTGGACGATCAGCAGCCCGAGCTCTCGGCCAGGGATCAACACGTCGTGGTCATCGGCGGCGGCGACACCGGCAACGACTGCATCGGCACCGCCATCCGCCAGGGCGCCGCGTCGGTGGTCAACCTCGAACTCATGCCCGAGCCCCCGGAAGCGCGGGCCGAGGGCAACCCCTGGCCCCAGCCGCCGAAGGTCAAGCGGACCGACTACGGCCACGCCGAGGCCATCGAAACGTTCGGTGCCGACCCCCGGAAATACAGCACGCTGACCACCGGGTTCCTTGGCGATGAGGCCGGCCGGGTGCGGGCAGTCCAGACGGTCCAGGTGCGCTGGGAGAAAGCTTCCGGGGGCGGGGGGCGGCCGGTGATGCACAAGGTCCAGGGCACCGAGCAGCAGCTGCCCGCGGACCGGGTGATGCTGGCGCTGGGGTTCCTCGGGCCCGAGGGCCGGCTGGCCGAGGCGCTGGGCATCGACACCAACGCCCGGAGCAACTTCGCGGCCGAAGAGGATCGCCACGCGACCAACGTCCCAGGCGTGTTCGCCGCGGGCGACTGCCGACGGGGCCAGAGCCTGGTCGTCTGGGCCATCCGCGAAGGTCGGCAAGCCGCCGAGGCGGTGGATGGGTATTTAATGGATGGGTGACGGTGGGCCGCCGACGTGAGCCGCCATGTTGCGTAGCCGCGTCCGCGGTGACGTCATCATCCGCTGGTGTGGCTGGTGTGCGGACCGCCGATCCCCGCAGGAGCAGACATCGGCCTTTGGCCGTCGTGTGGCACGGGGCCACGCATCTGGGATTCAAGGACGGCACCTGACGGTGGCTTACGCCGAGCGGAGCAGGCTGCTCTGCTGGGGCTGGGGCAGTTGATACGGGCTGGCCGGGCCGGCGGCGGGGGCTGATGGGGCGGCGGGCGGGGTGTCGCCGCTGGAGTTCTGCTCCATGAGCATCTGCCAGGTCTGGCGCTGGTAATCCAGCAGGCCGATGGCCTCCTCCAGTGGGGCGGGGTCGCGGTCGGTGGCGACCTGGATCAGCAGCTTGTAGATGTAGGTGTACAGCGCGGAGAGCTTGTCGCAGACCTCGGGCATGAGCTCGGGCCGAAGCGAGTTCATCAGCTCGAGCACGATCTTCTGGGCCCGGGTGACGTTCTCGTAGCTGCCCTCGAAGTCCTCGGCGGCCAGGCAGTCCTGGGCCTTGCGGCAAAAGCGCAGCGACCCATCGTAAAGCATGGCCCGCAGCTTTTCCGGGCTGGCGGTGAGCACCTGCGACCGCAGATACGGGTTGGAAGCCGTGTGGGACATGGTGATATTGCTATCGGCCCGACGCCGCGGCGTGTTTGCAAACGCGCTGGTGGGTCCGATAGTGGGTGACGGCCTGGAGCATCTTGTGCCACTGGCGGACGCGTCGCCAGTGGCACGAATTACGTTCCAAGCCGCATGTCGATCACCCGCAGCGCCGCCGGGCGAACGCTCACGTCCAGCGGGGTCCGCCCCGCCGGGTCGCCGTCGGCCTGCATGTTCACCTCCCCCGGAACCGGCCCCGGCGCGGCATCCTGCATGTCGCCTGCCTGGCCTTCCGGGGGCACGGCGGTGAGGCGCAGGCTCCGGGCGGTGCCGGTGGACACGTCGGGCTGGTCGGCGTGGCAGCCGCGCAGCACGCACCAGCCGTAGCGGACCATCGGCAGCAGGCCGGGCTTGTGAAACACGACCCAGTCCAGGCGGCCGTCGTCGGTGCGGGCGTGCCTGGCGAGGCCGAGGTTGCCGCCGTACTGGGGCAGGTTGAACACGAACGCGTGGGCCCCGGTGACGGTCTGGCCGTCGGCTTCGAGCCGCAGGGCGGGGTAGCCGTACGCCCGCAGCGAGCCGAGGAACTTGGGCACGTAGCTGATCCGGCGGACCCGCTTGAGCTTGCCGGGGTTGGCCGCCCGCCACGCGGCGAGCCGGTAGACCACGTCCGCATCAAAGCCGGCCGACACCATCAGGTGAAACAGCCTGCCGTTGGCCTGGCCCAGGTCGCAGCGGATGTCGCCGCCCCGCCGGATCGCCTCGGCGATCTTGCGGGGGTCGCGGGGGAAGCCGAACTGCTTGGCGAAGAGGTTCTCGGTGCCGATGGGCAGCGTCGCGATCGGCACCGCATCGAGATGGCCGGCGTCGTCCAGCTCGTTGATCACATCCGTGATCGACCCGTCGCCCCCGGCCGCGACGACGCAGCGCACCCGCTCGGGCAGCTGCGGGTCGACCAGCCGCTGCCGCCGCTCGGTGCGGTCCCAGATCACCCGGGGCACCAGGCCCGCCTGCTGCAGGGCCGCCCCGAGTCTGGCGACATGGCGGGGGTTCGCACCGCTGCCGCTGAACGGGTTGGCGGTGATCAGGACCTGGTCGGGGGCGTCGGGCAAGGGGCGGCAAGGTAACGCAGGGACTTGCTAGATCCATGGACGTGTGGCACGGGCACTTGCTGCCCGTGGCAGACCGCGGAAATGTTGCACGCCCGCCACGGGTGACGATCACCCGTGCCACACCTCAAGCAGCGCGGCGGGAACGGGCGGGGCGAGCCGAGGAGGCCTATCTTGGCCCGATGCCCGACGCGGTGGCACAGTTGGTGGGGGTGCAGAAGGTGTACCGGCGGAGCCGGGCCGCACCGCCGGTGATGGCGTTGGCCGGGGTGGACCTGGACGTGCCGCGGGGCCAGTACCTGGGGATCATGGGCCCGTCGGGCAGCGGCAAGAGCACGCTGATGAACCTGCTGGGCTGCCTGGATCGGCCGACCGAGGGCAGCTACCTGCTCGACGGCGACGACGTGGCCCGGATGGACGATGCGGCGCTCTCGGCGGTGCGCGGCCGGCGGATCGGGTTCGTGTTCCAGGCGTTCAACCTCATCGCGCAGCTGACGGTGACCCAGAACGTGCAGGTGCCGCTGTTCTATCAGTCGGTCCCAGCCAAACAGCGCGCCCAGCAGGCGGCCCAGGCCCTGGAACGGGTGGGCCTGGCCGACCGGATGAACCATCGGCCCAGCGAGCTGTCCGGCGGCCAGCAGCAGCGGGTGGCCATCGCCCGGGCCCTGGTCAACCGCCCCTCGGTGCTGCTGGCCGACGAGCCCACCGGCAACCTGGACACCAAGACCGGCACCGACATCCTCCGCATGTTCGACGAGCTGCACGCCGAGGGCCTGACCCTGCTGATGGTCACCCACGACCCGAACGTCGGCGACCGCTGCCAGCGCGTGATCACGCTGCGCGACGGGAACATCGCCGACGACGTGATGAACTGACAGGTGTGGTTCCGCGTGATCTGGTGCCGAGGTCGGCGAGGCGGGCGTCCGGACCCGGCGCAGCCGGTAGGATGGCCCGCATGTGGGCAACCATCGCCATCGTGGTCGTGCTCGTGATCGTCGTGGGTCTGGTCCTCTGGGCCGTGGGCGTTTACAACAAGCTGATCCGGCTGCGCAACCGGTTCCAGAACGCGTTCAGCCAGATCGACGTCCAACTCAAGCGGCGCCACGACCTGATCCCCAACCTCGTCGAGACCGCCAAGGGCTACATGACCCACGAGCGCGAGACGCTCGAGGCGGTCATCCAGGCCCGCGCCGCGGCGACGCAGGCGCAGATCAACGTCGGCGGCGACCCGACCAACACCGCAGCGCTCAAGCAGCTGGGCGCGGCCGAGGGCCAGCTGGGCGGCGCGCTGGGCCGGCTGCTCGTCGCGGTCGAGCAGTACCCCGAGCTCAAGGCCAATGAGAACATGATGGCCCTGCAGGAGGAACTGACGACCACCGAGAACAAGGTCGCCTTCTCCCGCCAGGCCTACAACGACGCGGTCAACCAGTACGAGGACACCCGCGAGAGCTTCCCCAACGTGGTCGTCGCCAACATGCTGGGCTTCGACGAGGCGGCCTACTTCGAGATTGAGCAACCCAGCGACCGCGAAGTGCCGCAGGTGGATTTCTCGGCGCAAAGTTGAACCGCCAAGGCGCCAAGAGCGCCACGTCAAACAACCACCGAAGCTCATAGCCGGGCCGCTACGCGGCCCTGGCGCGACCTCACGCACCCGCGTCAGCTACCGCCGTTGACGGTCAGCTTTCTTGACCTTGCTCGGCGATCCTGGCGTCTTGGCGGTGAATCAGAACAGCCCGCCGGATGATTCGTCACCGCCGCCGCCCTCGGCGTCGCCGACGTGGGCCTTGGCGTCCATCGCCTGGTTGGCCAGGGCGTCGGCTTCCTGGTTGTCGTCGCGGTAGACGTGGCCGAAGCGCCAGCCGTCCAGCCGGCCCAGCAGCTTCTTGGCCTGGGCGTGCAGCGGCTTGAGACCGGCGTTCTTGACCTTGTACTGGCCGTTGACCTGCCGGACCATCAGCTGCGAGTCGGCCCGGATCGTCAGGTCGGTGACGCCCAGCTGCAGCGCCGCCTCGACGCCGCGGATCAGGCCGGTGTACTCGGCAACGTTGTTCGTGGTCTTGCCCAGGAAGTAGCCCCCGGCGTGCAGCGGCTGGCCCTCGGCGGAGGTGATCACCACGCCACTGCCCGCCGGTCCGGGGTTGCCCCGCGAGCCGCCGTCGATGTGCATCACCGCTTTCATGCATGCATCCCCGATGCGCGTGTTCCCTGCTCCGGTGGCCCAGGCGTCTGGCCTGTGTGACCCGAAGCGGCAGCCGGACCGCCATCGACCTGCGGTCGATCCACAGGCGAAATGCCTGTGCCACTGACGGTCCCGCCGATCAACTCTTCTCGGCGTAAACCTCTTTGAGCTCGTCCTCGGCGTAAAGGATCCGGCCGCAGTTGGTGCACGTGGTCGGCTGGTTGGCGTCGCTGAGCGTGCTGTTGACCACCTGCACCGGCAGGGTCATGTAGCACTCGCCGCAGGTGTACTCCATCCGCTTGCGGTCCTGCTCCTCGATCGGCGCCAGGGCCTCGCCGTCGTGGTCGACCAGCAGCTTCTGGTACCGCGCCAGCACGTCGTCGGGCATCTCCAGCAGCGCTTCCTCGCGCTGCGTGTTCAACTCCGCCAGCCGCTCGGCGATCGCGTCCTGCGATTCCTTGAGCTCCGTCGCCCCAGCGTCGACGACCTTCTGCTGGGCACCGCCCTGCTCGGTCAACGTGTCCAAGTCCGACTGCTGCTGCTCCACCGTGGACAGGTGCTCGAGCGCCTGGTCCTCGAGCTTGCTCTTGTCGATCTTGAGCGTGTTCACCTCGACCAGCAGGGCCGAGTATTCCTTGTTGTTCGTCACCGTGTTCATCTGGTCACGGAGCTTGGTGATCCGCTCCTCGAGCACATTGGCCTCGGTCTCGGTGGTGTGGGCGTGGCTCTTGCCCTCCTTCACCTGCTGCTGCAGCTCGTCGGTCTGACGCTGCAGTTGCTCGAGCTTGCGGGTCTGGGCGTCGAGGTAACGCTGGTTCGCATCGACCTTGCCGCGGATCGCCTGGATCTGGCGATCGACGAGGTACAGCTTGCGGAGGCGGTCGGTCAGGCTTGAGGCGGGATCAGTGGGCATTGCGGCAGCGGCAGGCACTATATCAGTCCCGGCCGGGCCCGCCGACGCTTTTGCGGCCCGGGGGCCCGAGTCGTATACTGCGCGGCTCGCCGGGGCTGTAGCTCAGCTGGGAGAGCGCTTGCATGGCATGCAAGAGGTCAGGGGTTCGAATCCCCTCAGCTCCATTGGATCACGACCGCGACGGTGGCGTCGGACCTAGACAAACAGGTCAGCCGCCGTGTTGAATCGACCGGCAAGCTTGCGGATGTGGTTGACGGTCAGTTCCCGTCTGCCCTGAAGGATGCTGTAGGTGTGGCTTCGGCTGAGTCCCAGCAACTCCTGCAGGTCGGCGGCAGACATCTCGTGCTCGTCCATCAGGAACTTCAAGCTGTCCAGCCCTGTGAGGTCGCTGGTGTCGATCGCGTGGTGCTCACGTTCGTACGCCTCGATCAGGGCAACCCAAGTGAGCATGTAGCGGGTCTGGCCGCGGGTCGGCCGGCCGATCCGCATCAGCTGGTCCACCAGCTCGCAGGCCTCGTCCAGCTCGGTGTCGTCGAGGATCTGGCGAGGGACCGACATCGCAACGAGCGCGTCGAAGCGGCCGGACAGCTTGCGGCGCGGCGGGTTCACTGGGCGGGAACGGGGGGCGGTCGTGGGCATGGTCAGCCTTTCTTCCAGTCGGCCTTGTCGTAATCCGCATGGGTCAGCACGACCCGCACGTTGATCAGCCGGTGCTCGAAGCGGATGCGGGTGATGAGCCGAAACTTGTTGCCGCCGATGTTGAAGACGGTAAGCACCTGACCGCTCGCCAGTCGCACCGCATCAGCCTGCGGGTGTTGCCGCTTGACCTCGACGATGCTGGACCAGTCGGCCTTGCTCGCCATCCGATACCAGTTGCGAAGCGGGCCCTCCGCGTCGGCGTGGCCCGCTTCCCAGAACGCCCGCAAACGCTTCAAACTGATCACCCGCACGTCTTCATTATGAAGACCCGGATCCGGCCCGTCAATCCAATTTCTGCATTTTGAGGATCGATGGACCGGGCGTCGTCGCACCCCCGACAGTCCCCCTCAAGCCGCACCGCCCGCCAGGACATCTTCGATCTGCTGCAGCTGCTCGTCGGTAAGCGGCCCGGCTTCCAGGCACTTGCAGTTTTCGACGACTTGCTCGGGCCGGCTCGCGCCGATCAGCGCGGTGGTGACCCGGCCGCGGTCCTCGCCCTGGTCGCGGAGCGTCCAGGCGAGCGTCATCTGCGCCAGCGACTGGCCGCGGGACTGGGCGATGTCGTTGAGCTTGCGGAGCCTGGCGACCTTCTCGTCGGTGATCGCGTCCTCCTTAAGGAAGCCCGACTCCTGCTTGGCGCGTGAGTCCTCGGGGATGCCGCCCAGGTATTTACTCGTGAGCTGGCCCTGGGCCAGCGGGCAAAACGCGATGGTGCCAATGCCGCGCTCCTGCGTGACCGGCAGCAGGTCGTCCTCGATCCGGCGGTTGAGCATCGAGTAGTTGGGCTGGTGGATCACCGGCCGCATGAAGTCGTACTCGTCGCAAACCTCAACGGCCTCGGCGGTCAGCTCGCCGGAGTAGGAGCTGATGCCGGTGTACAGCGCCTTGCCGCTGCGGACCAGCTGGTCCAGCGCGGCCATGGTTTCCTCCAAGGGCGTGTCCGGGTCCGGGCGGTGGTGGTAGAAGATGTCCACGTAGTCCAGCCCCAGCCGCTGGAGCGACTGGTCGCAGGACGCGATGAGGTACTTGCGGCTGCCGCGGTCGCCGTAGGGCCCGGGCCACATCCGGTAGCCCGCCTTGGACGAGATGATCAGCTCGTCGCGATGGCCGGCGAAGTCCTGCTTGAGGATCCGGCCGACGCGGGTCTCGGCGTCGCCGGCCTTGGGGCCGTAGTTGTTGGCCAGATCAAAGTGGGTCACGCCGTGGTCAAACGCGGCGAAGAGCATCGCCTGGGCGTTGGCGTGCATCGAGGCCTCGTCGTCGTGCCGGGCGGCGTCGGTGCCGGGGGCGCCGAAGTTGTGCCAGCAGCCCAGCGAGATGGCGGGCAGCATCAGGCCGCTGTCGCCGCATCGGCGGAACCAGTCGTCGGAACGGTCGTATCGGTCGTCAGCAGGTTGGTAGTCAGGCATGACCGCCATCCTAAGAAGCCCCTTCAAGATCGGGCTCAGCGGGGCAGGTCGAGCCACTGCTTCCGCGGCTCGCCCAGGCCATCGAGTCGGTCACCCACCTGGACCGGCGGAGACGGCTCGCCATCGCACTGCGTCACCAGCAGCGACCCGTCGCCGGTGGCCACCACGAACGAGCCGTCGTAAAACACTTCAAGCACCTCGCCCGGCCGAGCACCGGGCCAGGTCAGCCGACTATCGAACGGCTGGCCGCGCCAGATCGTGAGCTTCCGCTGCGGGTCGCCGGCGATATAGGTGAACGCACCGGGGAAGGGGTGGGTCACGGCGCGGATCAGGTTATAGATGTCGTCGGTTGCATCTTCCCAGTAGATCAGGCCGTCCTCGGCCGAGCGTTTGGGGTAGTACGTCGGCTCGCCGGGAGGTTGGGGCGTCGTGGTGAGGCTGCCATCGAGCATCGCGGGGAGGCTCCGGGCGCACAGGTGCGTCATCGCGACGAGGTTTTTCAGGTGGAGGCTGTGGCAATCGTCCCACGGGTAGATGTCAAAGGTCTGCACACCGACGATCGGCCCGTCATCGACTCCGGGTAGGTATTGGAACAGGTGGGTGTAAAACTTGGTCTTGCCTTGGATGATCGACCAGTTCATCGGGCTGCGGCCGCGGCCGTGGGGCAGCGGCTTGCTCGAGCCGTGCATTCCAAAGGCCCCGACGCTCAGCGACGCGAGCAGCCAGTCCGGCAGCAGCCGCTGCCAGCCCATCACCAGCACCACGTCCAACCCAAGCGCGGTCAGCATCTCGCGGTCGGCGTCGGACTTGAGGCTGTAGCGGTTGGCGACCGTACACGCGATGCGTTGCTCGGACAGGTACGGCCGCAGGTCGAGATAGCCGGCGACGTGCTGGTCCTTCGCCTTTTCGGGGCTGATGGTGACGCAGTGGTCGACGCGGTGGCGCAGCCGGTGCAGCCCGGCGATGAGGTCGCGGGTGGTGTGCTTGGCACCGAACACGCCGACGCGTTTCTGACCGTTATCCGTCGAACTGGCGGGCATCACGTGTCCTCGGTACCGGGGGCCTCGGCGAGTCGGCCGACGCGGTAGGGCTCGCAGTTGGCGGCCAGCGCGACGCGGTCTCGCGACCGACGCTGGTCCAGCAGCCGTTGCAGTGTCTGGAAGGGTGCGGCCGGCTGCGGGCCCCACCAGATCGGGTGGACCAGCAGGTGCAGCGGCTGCCGCCGGGCGAACGCGTCGGACTTGAGCGGGTGGCCGTGGGCCCATCGGCCGCGCGAGTCGGAGCGGTAGGTGATGTCGCGGGTGAACAGCGGCTGGTACGTGTGCGGCAGGGGGGCGGCCACCGCGGCGTCGCCGCTGAGGATGCGGGCGTCGGGGCGGTGGAAGCTGACGATCTCGACCGGCGTGTCGAACCATTCGCCGAGCATCCGCACCTCCCGACCGACCGCCGCGGCGAGCTGTGCCGAGTCGAGCCCATCGGGGTACGCCGCCACGTCAAAGTGCAGGCCCAGCCGATGGCCCGCCCGCAGGATCGACCGGACCGCCTCGGACCCGCCGCGGTCAAACGGGTTGTAAAACTCGCCGCGGACCATGAGGAAGTAGGTCGCCACCGCACCCGCATCCGCCTCGAGACGGGCCATGGCCACCGCGTGGTCCAGCGAGAGGTCGATGTCGTGCCGCAGCAGCACGAACGGCTCGCCCCCGGCCAGCACAGACTGGGCCTGCGGGAAGCCAGCGAACCGATACCCGCCGTGACTCAACTGTTGCAGCAGGTGCCGGTAGTGGCGGTGGGTCAGCTTGCTGGGCGTCGACCGAGGCAACTGGTCCGGCGGGCCCAGCGGATGCCACGCCGCCTCGCCACCGATGCGGGCCGCCGCCGCCAGCTGGACCGCCGCGTCGACGATCCGGCCACCGGCGTCGCCGTCGCCGAACAAGCCCTCCGGCGGCGCATTCGCCGGTTGATGCTCATCCAGCGCCGCCGTGATCCGCTTCTCGTCCCGGCCGACCTCGACGGCCCAGCCGGCCTCGACGACCTCGCCCCACCAGCTGCTGTCCATCGGGATCACGCAGGGCTTGTGGGCGAAAAACGCCTCGCGGGTCACGCCGCCGGAATCGGTGAGCACCCGCTGGCAGCCCAGCAGCAGCGACAGCAGGTCGAAGTAGCCCACGGGTTCGATGACCCGCAGGCCCTCGCCGGGCTGGTAGTCGATCGCCCGCATCGCGGCGGCGACCCGCGGGTGGGCCGGCAGGACCACCGGCAGCCGGGCCCGTTCCATCGCCCGCAGCAACGTCCGCAGCGTCTCGGGCTCGGCGGTGTTCTCCGCGCGGTGGATCGTGGCCAGATGGTATTCCCCGGCAGTGAGCCCAAGGGACTGCGGCGTCACCGTGGCGTGCTCGGCAAACCGCTGCCGGCCCCAGAGGAACAGGTCGTACATCGGGTCTCCGACGAAGCTCGCCCGCTGCGTGCCCATGGCTTCGCGGTGCAGGTGGGCCAGGCCCCGCCGGGTGCTGGTGAGCACCAGCGACGCCGCGTGATCGGTCAGGATGCGGTTGACCTCCTCGGGGACCTGCCGCCGACGGTAGATCCGCTCGCCGCCCTCGACGTGGATCAGCGGCACGTCCTGATGCGCCGCGACTACGGCCGCGGCGAGGGTCGAGTGGGTGTCGCCATAGACCAGCACGACGTCGGGCCGCTGCTGGTCCAGCACGGGTCCCAACCGCTCGATCATCGCCGCCAGCTGCTGATGCGAGGGGCCGGACCCCACGCCGAGGTGGTGGGCGGGCTCGGGGATCCGCAGTTCGCGGAAGAAGACGTCCGACATGTTGTCGTCGTAGTGCTGGCCGGTGTGGACCAGTGTCTCCTCAAGCCGGTCGTCGCCGGGCCAGTCGGGCGGCGTGGCATCATCCGGCTCGCCGGCGGTCTGCCCGTCCCGGCGACGCAGTTCGCGAGAAACGATCGCGGCCTTCACAAACTGCGGCCGAGCCCCCACGACCGTAAGCATCCTGTACCGCTGACGCATTGCGGCAATTTACCGGTTCGCGTCGAGCGGCCCGATCGGGCACTGCTCGGCGTTCCAGTCGCCACGCACTCGCATTGGGCCACCGGCTGACCACACCGTGGCAAGTGATCACCGTTTTTCACTGGCCTTCCGGCAAGATGAAGATATGCTGAGGCTTCTTTCACCCAGGTCAGGAGGCCAGCATCATGTCGCGACTGCTCTTTATCACCACCGCTGCGAGCGTACTGGTCGCTGGTGCAGGGTCTGGCGTTGAGGCGCTGGCCATCGCTGGCACCAGCTTTGAGAACGAGGCCGCGGCGACGGGGGTTTACAACGGTGTCCCCGCCGAAACCGCTGGCGATGACTCGGCCGACCTGCTGAATGAGTCGGATGCGACTGTCGATTCGACGATCACATCATCCACCGCGGGCGACCTGGGTTTCAATGCCCGGTACGTGGACAACACGAGCAACAGTTACGAAACCAACCGCATCGGCGTGGTTGACGAGAAAGCCCGCACCGGCAGCAACAGCTATCAGGCCGGCGACGTCGATGATCTGCTCGTTCTGGAGTTCGATGAAGTTGATTTGACGGCGTTCACCGACGTGGACTTCTCGATCTGGATCTCGTTCGAAGGCAATACCGAGAACGATGATTCGATTTCGGTCGTACTCGACCTGACCGGGGCGTCGGACATCACGGTGGTGGAGAAGGCTGGTTTGTTCCTCGGCGAACCCTTCAACGAGTACACCGCTGACATCCCGGACAGCGCCACGGCGGCCCGCCTCGTGGTCAACGTCGATACCGACGCGAACTCCGAAGAGCTCTGGATCGATGATGTCAGCTTCGTCGGCGTCCCCGAACCCGCGAGCCTCGCCTTAGTCGGCGCGGGCAGCCTGCTGATGCTGCGTCGCCGCAAACGGTAGCGGGCCCGCCGTGCACCGGTTGCCGGCTTGAGGTTGAGCTCTGATCGCAAAGCAAATGAGCCGCAAGCCGCCATCGGGTGCCCACCGCCCGGCTACGCTCGGCCATGGACTGGCGCGTCGGGACCATGGGCTTCAGCTACCCGTCGTGGCGGGGCGGGTTCTATCCGCGGGACCTGCCCGACGCGAAGCGGCTGGGGTTCTACAGCCAGCTGTTCGACACCATCGAGCTCGATACGACGTGGTACGCCATCCCGCCCAAGGACCGGGTCCGCAGCTGGGCCGACGCGGTCCCCGAGGGCTTCCGCTTCACGGTCAAGTGCCCGCGGGCGCTGACGCACGAGTCGGACCTGATCGGCCCGGCGGCGATGGAGGTGCTGGGCACCTTTGTCCACGTGTGCCGCGGCTTCGGTGACAAGCTGGCGGTCGTGCTGCTGCAGTTCCCACCGGAGATGAGCTCAGCGATACACGACAAATTGGCCGAGCTGTTGGAGAAGCTCCCGCGGGACGTGGGGTGGCGCTGGGCCGTGGAGCTGCGGCACGACACGTGGTGGACCGATCGGACGTTCGACCTGCTGCGGGCCGGGGACATCATCCTGGTGACCGCGGACTCGCCGCCGGCTCACCTGGCGGATCAGACGCCCGAGCAGGTGGACCGCCTCGCCGCCGAGCAGGGCCGATCGCCCAGCAGCCGCAAGGCGGCGGACCTGTACCAGCCGCGGCCGGCGGTGGTGATTAGCGACGTGATTTACGTCCGCTGGCTCGGGCGGCACGCGCAGTTTGACGACCAAGCGTTCGAGCGGCTGGACCCCTCGCCCCGCCTGGCGTGGTGGGCCCGGCGGCTGCAGCGCCTCAGCCACGACCACCCGCACGTCCGCACCGCCCACGGCTATTTCAACAACGGCTACGCCGGCCACAGCCCCGCCACCGCCAACCGCTTCAAGGACCTGCTGGGTCAGCCTGTGGTCTCACCCGAGTCGCTCAAGCCGCAGATGTCGCTGTTCTAAAGCCCACGCCTTCAGGCGTGGGTCGGCCGCGCTGGCCTGAATGAAGCTCAACCCGCCGCCTCACGCCGCCGAGCTGGCGTCGCTAGCGGTGGCTGGCGCGGCTTGCTCGAGCTGCACTGCCGCACCGACGACCGGCAACACGGCCAGCCGTGGCCCGGGCACGGCCCGCCAACGCACCTGGTCCAGTCGCACCGACCGCCACAGCCCCGGAAGATCGCGCCGACCTTCCACCGGCTCAAGCTCCTGCGATCGCTCCGCCGTCAGCGTCACGTCCACCACCCGCACCGTCGGTTGCACCAACCCGCCCGCTCCGCCAGACTCGCCCCGGGGCAGCAACAACCGCCCCGGCCATCGCAACGTCGCACGCACATCGGCCGCTGTCGCAAACGCTCCGGCCCGGTCGGCCGGGCCCGCGCCACCGTCGGCGTGCGGCCACGGCGTCAAGCCCACCAACCCGTCATACGCCGTGTCCACCACCCGGGTCAGCAGCCAACGCCACCGCCTGCCACCGCTGCTAAAGGCGGCGGTAAACGCCCAGGGCCCCCGCGTCACCGGCTCGAGCCCGGCGGCCAACCTGGTCAGCGTGCCGCCAGCCGGCACCGCCCGCCACCGCAGCTCGGCTTGAGCCACCAGCCCGTGCGACCGCCGGTTCAGGCCGACCGCTTCGGTGCCCGACGTCGCCGTGGTAACGAGCCGGCTCACGCGCTGGCTCCCAGCAGCTTGGTGATCTTGCGACCCATCTTCACGAACTTGATCACCGCACCCTGCGGCATCGAGCGGATCTGCGTGTACCACCGGCTGACGGTCGACAACAACTCGCGCAACTCCGTCAGTCGGCTGTGCTCGAACGCATCGCCGGCCTTGCTCTCCTCGACCAGCTGCTCGAGCAGCGCCAGCGTCGGGTCGATCTCCCGCTTCTTCCGCTCGTCAAGGATGACCTGAAACATCTCCCAGACGTCGCCCAGCGTCTGGTAATGCTCCCGGCGGTTGCCCAGCACGTGTACCGGTCGAACGATCCCCCAGGCCTGCAGCTCCCGCAGCGACGTGCTGACATTGGACCGGGCCACGCCCAGGGTGTTGGTGATCGCCTCGGCGTCCAGAGGCTCCGGGCTCAGGTAGAGCAGGGCGTGCACCTGTGCCACGGTCCGGTTGACGCCCCAGCGGGCACCCATCTCACCCCAGTGCAGGACGAATTTGCGGGCCGTTTCTGAAAGTTCCACTGCAGTCGATCCTTTCGGTCTTAACAGAATATAGAGGTCCGCACCACCCTCTTCAAGTGCCGGGAGAAAATTGCGGGTTTCCCCTTGACCTCCCCGTTGGAGGAACTATTATGCAACTGTTACACTGACTGTCCCACGCTTCTGTGTTCATCAGCCCGACTGGAATCTTGTATGGCCTCGGTCCGCAAACTTGCCAAAGACGCCGGCGTCTCGATCGCCACGGTCTCGCGGGTGCTGAATAACCACCCCGCGGTCAGTGACATGGCCCGACGGAAGGTGCTCCGGGCGGCCAATGACGCCCGTTATGTCGCCCGTGTGGGCACCCGCTCCACCACCAATCTCGCGTTCGTGTACACCGGCGAAACCTCGCTCGGCTCGCCATTCGACGCCGCCCTGATGCAGGGCATGAGCCAGGGCATGGAAGCCGAGGGGTATGACCTGTTGGTGCTCCACGCCGAGCGGTCTCGGCGGGACGGCGAAACCTATTCCCAGCTGTTTCAGCGCAAGGGCGTCCGCGGGGCGATCCTGCGGACCACCAGCCAGACCCGTCAGACCTGCATCGACATCGCGGACGAGAAGTTCCCCTCGGTCGTCGTCGCCGACGGTTTTGAGCAGGACCATGTGGTTTCGGTTCACAGCGATGCGGGCCGCGCCTGCGGCCAAGCCATTGAGCACCTGTTGCACCTGGGGCACCGCCGCATTGCGGTCACAATGAACCTCGTGGACGACCACGACCATTCGCAGCGGCTCGCGGCCTGCCGGGCCGCGCTGGCCGAGGCGGGCTGTCCGCTGGAGGACCGGCTGATCCTGCGGGTCCCCGCCTACCGCGACGCCGGTGCGGTCGCCCTGCGGCAGCTCATGGGCATGCCGGATCGGCCGACCGCGGTGTTTCTCACCGATCCGATGGCGGCGGTGGGTCTGTGCCATGAGGCGCACCGGGCCGGGGTGAAGATTCCCAACGAACTGTCGGTCATCGGGTTCGACGACGAGGAGCAGCGTTTCGGGACCTATCCGACGATGTCCGCGGTGTGTCAGAACGCCGAGGCCCTGGGACGCCATGCGTTCGACCGGCTCTCGGGCCTCATCGAGCAACGCCCGTTCGACGACTCCCAGGCGTCCCCAGCCTGTTGGCTTGAACTTCACGAAACCACCGCGGCCCCGGGCGTTCCGGGGACGTCGGCTGGCGATTGATCCCCCCGCGGCCCGCGTGCGGCGGGCCTCAGCAAGGCCGGTTGGACGTTCCGACCCGCCAGTCACTTCGCGACTCACACGTGCTCTGGTCGCCTCACGAATCGGTCCCCATCTGGACCAGGAGAACCCCCATGCGTCGACTCTTCCGCACCGTCCTTCCCGCCGCGGCCATTGGTCTGCTGCTCACCAACCCCGCCTCGGCCGAGGCCGTCGTCAACGGTGGCTTTGAAACCGCCGGGGCCGACCCCACCGATGCCGTGGGCTGGACGCAGCTGGAAATCGCGGGCGCTGGCGACAACGGCGCCACCGCCAACACCGATCGAACGCTCGTCAACCCTCGCACCGGCACCAGCGCGATGCTGCTGGAAGTGTCTGGCAGCCCGCTGTTCGGGCCCGTCGCGGAGATTCAACAGCTGACCACCCCGGGTTCCGTGACGGCCGGTGAGCTCTACGACTTCGAGCTGTTCGCCACCGGCGTGCTGGGCCCCGGTGCCGTCGGGTCCTACGCCGTGCAATGGTTCCAGGATGGCGTCGGCCCCATCGGCTTTGCCAGCCAGGGCAACTACGCGGTCGGTCCGACGTACACCCAGACCCTCGTTGAGGACCTGCTCGCGCCCAGCGGCGCGGACTCGGTGCTCATCCAGGTCCGGATGGTCACCGGAGCGTTCACCGGCGCAGCGGGCAACGCCACCGTCGACGACGTCAGCTTCGCCCTGGTTCCCGAACCCGCGTCGCTGACGCTGCTGGGCCTCGGCACGCTGGGCCTCATCGGCCGACGCCGCCGCGGCTGAGCCGCTCGCGACCCACCCACCGTGCCGCCGGCCGACCGGCCCGCGGCACGCTTGACCCCCGCGTTCGGATCCCCCGCTTCCCGCTCCCGAAGGAGTCCGCCTCATGACCCGCCGCCCCATGCCCCTCCATGGTTTCACACTCATCGAGCTGCTCGTGGTGATCTCCATCATCGCCCTGCTCATCGGCCTGCTGCTGCCGGCGCTGGGCGCCGCCCGCGAGACGGCCCGCACCGCCAGCTGCCTGAGCAACCTCAAGCAGATCGGCCTGGCCACCGCCACCTACGCAGCCGACCACGACGGCTGGTTGTTCCCCGCGACCGAGGGCACCCCACCGCCCGGCGGCACCTTCGAGGTCTGGCACAGCGACGTCCTGGACGAGTACATCCAGAAGCAGAGCAACGACGCCGACGACCTGACCGTTTACGCCTGTCCGTCCCGCGTCGAGGTGGCGATCCAGTGGCCCAACACCTACGGGGCCAACGAGCAGTTCCACCAGAACCGCTTTCCTTTCGGTGCGGCGACGCAGTGGACGCGGCTGGAGTTTGTCCAGCGAGCCAGCGACATGCTGTCGGTCGCCGATTCGGCCCAGGCCAGCGGCGCGGGGACCGCCGGCGGCTGGCTGACCGGGTCCAACTCCGCCGACTTCACCGTCGCCGCCTTCGCCGACCGGCCCATCACCGAATTCAGCAACTGGGCCCTGAACGTGGACAACCCCGCCGTCGGCTACATCCCCCGACACCGCCACTCCGAGAACGAGTCGATCAACGCCAACTTCCTAGACGGCCACGCCGCGACCAGCCGCTTCGGCGTGCTGCAGTACCGCAACATCGGCCAGTCGAACTAAACCGCACGGCGGCGGAGCGCGGCGCACGTGGCCCGCTCCCCGCCACCGTCCTCCACAAGCCGACGCGGAGCCGAAGGCGAAGCGCCTGTTGCCGCACCCCCCCCCCCCCCCCCCCCACGGACCCCGCCCATGACCCGCCCGCTGCTGTGCTCGATACTGCTCTTCGTAATGGCCCTGATCCCCGCCCACCCCGCCGCCGCCCAGGCCGTTCCGGTCGAGCTTGTCGAGGCCGACGACGGCAGCTGGCAGTTGATGCGAGGCGGCGAGCCGTACCGCATCCGCGGGGCAGGCGGCCACGAGTACCTCGACCAGCTCGCCGCCGCAGGGGGCAACACGATCCGCACCTGGGGCGTGGACGAAGACACCGGCGACCTGCTCGACGCCGCCCACGCGCAGGGCCTGGCCGTGGTCGTGGGCATCTGGCTGGGTCACGAACGCCACGGCTTTGACTACACCGACCTGGGCCAGGTCGCCGCCCAGCAGGAGGCCGTCCGCGCCGCGGTCCTCGAGCACCGGGACCACCCGGCGGTCCTGATGTGGGCCTTGGGCAACGAGATGGAGGGCTACGATCAGGGCGACAACGCCGCGATCTGGTCCCACATCAACAGCCTGGCCCAGATGGTCGATCGGCTGGACCCGCACCACCCGACGACGACCGTCATCACCGAGGTTGGCGGCCGGCGGGTCGAGGCCCTGCACCGGCTGGCCCCGGCAATCGATGTCGTGGGCATCAACTCTTACGCCGGGGCGCCGAGCCTGCCCGAGCGGTATCGCCAGGCCGGCGGGACCAAGCCGTACATGGTCGCCGAGTTCGGCCCCCACGGCACGTGGGAGATCCAGCCCAACGCCTGGGGCGCGGTCCCCGAGCCGACCAGCACCGACAAGGCCGAAGCCTACGCCCGTAGCTACGCCGCACTCGAAGCGGACGCCGAACTCAACCTCGGCTCGTTCGCCTTCGTCTGGGGCAACAAGCAGGAGGCCACCGCGACGTGGTTCGGGATGTTCCTGCCCGACGGCACCCGGCTGGCCGCGGTCGATGCCATGACCGAGGGGTGGACGGGGCAAGCCCCCGACGATCAGGCCCCGCGGATCGAGTCGCTCGAGTTGCAGGGCCCGTCGCGTGTCCAGCCGGGCGCCGACGTGCAGCTCACGCTCGACGCCGCCGACCCCGAGGGTGCGACGCTCCAGACCGAGTGGTTCCTGAAGGTCGACCCGATGGACTACGCGTTTGGGGGCGATGCCCAAGCGGTGCCGCCGCGGATCCCCGAGGCGCTGGTGTCATCGGACGCGGGCTCGGCAACCTTTCGGATGCCCGAGCGGGGCGGCGCGTACCGGGCGTTCGTCATCGTCCGCGACGGCAGCGGCCGAGGGGCGACCGCGAACGTGCCGCTGTACGTCGAAGGCCCGGCCGGCGAACCCGACGCGGCGCCCGTCACCGACGCTGGCGGCCCCGCCGCGGCGGGCGGCGATGACCCGGGGCCGCCGCTGGACCTGCCGGTGCTGGTCTTCGGCGAATCAGGCGGCCAGGTGCCCTGGGTCCCGTCCGGCTACATGGGCAACGGCGAGGCCATCAGCATGGACCCGGGCTCCACCGCGAACCCCCGCACCGGCCGCACGGCCCTGCGAGCCGCCTACCGCGCGAACGACGGTTGGGGCGGTGTGGTCTGGCAGCACCCGGCCAACGACTGGGGCGACCAGCCCGGCGGCTTCGACCTCAGCGGGGCCCGGGCCCTGACCTTCTGGGCCCGCGGCGAGGCCGGCGGCGAGACCGTCAACTTCGGCCTGGGCGTGCTCGGCGACGACGCCACCCACCACGACTCGGGCTCGGCCCAGCTGGAGAACGTGCAACTGACCCCCGAGTGGAACCAGTACCGCATCCCGCTCAACGGGGTGGACCTGACCCGCATCAAGACCGGCTTCTTCTGGTCCACCGCCTCGCGGGGCCAGCCGGTGGTCTTCTTCCTGGATGACATCCGGTACGAGTAGCTCGCCGAGATCTGCGGAATCTTGTGCTCTCGGCGGCCGAGAAGCGTTGCTGTGCCACCGAGGTGGAACAGCTTTCTTCGGCGGGTCGTCGGTGCGTACCAACCTCTGATGTCGCGGAGTGCAGGCGACTGACGGCACGGCCGGCGGGTTAACCCTGACCCGCCGGGGCATTTGGGCCAGACCGGGATTATTAAGTAAAAGCTGTTGACAGTCGCCCGTAGCGGGGTTACTTTTACGTATCTAAACAGCAACGCCGTCCTCCTTTGTCAAATCGCTCTGCGTCGCCCCCCTTCAGTCCAGATATGAGCGTCACCCAGGGACAACTCGCCAAATCGCTCGGTGTCAGCCAGATGTCCGTTTCGCTCGCGCTCAACGACAAGCCCGGCGTCAACGCGGAAACTCGCCAGCGCATCATCGAGGCCGCAGCCCAACGGGGGTACCGGCCGCACGCCGGGGCCCGCGCGACCCGTGGCGGCCGGACCCAGACCATCGAGCTGATCCTCGGCCTGCACGAGGCGGTCAGCCGCATCCCCGCGGGCCTGCTCGAGGGGGTGCACGACGAGCTCGCGCAGCGTGGTCTGCACCTGCTGGTCGGCCGGGTGCCGGACGCCAAGCTCACCGACGAACGGTTCTTGCCCAGCATCCTCCGCGAGGTTGCCGCCGACGGGCTGCTGATCAACTACACGCACATGTTCCCGCCCCGCCTGCGGGACCTGATCGACCACTACGACATCCCCGCCATCTGGCTCAACGCCCCGGTGGACCAGCACTGCGTCCGCCCGGACGACGCGTTGGCCGGGCAGCTGGCCACCGAGCACCTGTTGGCCGGCGGGTGTCAGCGGATCGGGATGTTCGTCATCGGGTTCAACGATCACTACTCGGTGGACGCCCGCCAACGCGGCTACACCCGGGCCATGCAGGCCGCCGGCCGCGAGCCGATGTTCGAGATGCGGGGCGAACGGCTCTACGCCCAGATCCGTCAGGACCTGCTCAGCGACGACCGCCTCGCGCTCACGCGCAGCTGGCTCGTCCAGGCCGCGGCCGACGGGCTGGACGCGGTCGTGGCCTACAGCCAGGCCGAGGCCGCCATGCTCAGCCTCGCCGCCGCCGAGCTGGGGCTGTCGCTGCCCGACGATTTGGCCATCGTCACGATCGCCGACGAGGTGCCCCCGCAGCTGGGTCGGCCCACCACGACCGTGGTCCTGCCCTGGCGGCGCATCGGTCAGCAGGCCGTGGCCGCCCTGGCGCAGCGCTGCGAAGCCGCCCGCGGCACCGACAGCCTCGAAACCCAGCCTCGCGACGCCCCGGACGCCCCGGACGCGCCCCCGACCTTGATCCAGGTCCCGCCCGCGCTCGTGCAGGGCGTGACCAGTCATGCCCCGACCGGCTGACGCCGGTCCCGCTCTTGATCCGTTTGCCTTACCCGCCTTGGAGGAACCCCATGCCCCGACTCACCGCCACGATCGTCACCGCCGCCGCCGGTGCCCTGCTGCTGAGCGCCCAAGCCCACGCCGCCGTCTTCACCGCCGACGCCGACACCTACATCGACTCGGCCAACGCCACGACCAACTACGGCACCGACGCCCAGCTGCGGGTCATCACCGCCGACGACGTCAACCCCAGCCCCGCGACCTCCGAGACGACCTTCGTCCGCTTCGACATCTCGGGCTTCACCGGGCCGGTGACCGCCGCCGACTTCACCATCCAGAAGCTCAGTGGCCGCGGCGACCGCACCGTCGACTTCTACGGCATCACCGACGAAACCTTCGACAGCTTCGACGAGTCCTCGCTGACCTGGGCCAACACCCCGATCAACCCCAACCCCTCGGGCAACGACGGCACCAGCCTGACCGCCGAGACGCTGCTGGGGGTCCTCAGTTCGACCACGCCGACCCGCGTCGACGGCATCGACGTTTACGGGTACGTCGACAACGACGCCGACACGGACGACGAGCTGCTGAACTTCATCAACGCCGACACCAACGGCATCGTGACCTTCGCCCTGCATCAGAGCCAGGTCAACGGCAACCAGTTCGTGTTCGCCAGCAGCGAAAACACGGGCGTCGGGCTGATCGATCCCACGTTGACGCTGATCCCCGAGCCCGCGTCGCTCGCGCTGCTCGCCTGCGGCTCGCTGTGCCTGCTGACGCGGAAGTCCGCCTCGGGCGTGCTGCCCCGGCGTCGCCGGTAACCCCCCGGGCGCTCGATGCGCCCGTGACCGCCCGTTCCCGCTTTTGCTCTTGTTCCTGTTCCCGTTCACCCCGTTCTGGAGATCTCAGCCATGCTCACCCCCCGCCTGCTCACCCTGACCCTGGCCTCCGCCACCGCCGCCGCGATGCTGAGCGTCCCGGCGACCGCCGCCACGGTCGATTTTGAAGACCCCGCCTACACCGTGGGGACCTCCATCTCCGGCAAAGCCGACCCCAACTTCAACGACACCTGGGCCGGCGGCCTGGGCAGCACTGTCGGCTTCGACGGTACCGCGGCCTCCCCGACCAACCGCTTCTACCAAACCCCCACCGCCGACAGCGACGACAGCGGCAGCAGCCTCGGCAATAACCGCATCTTCCCCGACGCCGCGGCGCTGGGCGGCTCCAACGCCGCCAGCGGGACGTACGAGTACAGCTTTGGCGTCCGTGCCGAGTCGGCCCAGACCAGCTTTAGCGACTTCGCCCCCGTGGCCGACATCCGCATTGCCCAGGCCAGCAACGGGTCCCAGACCACCCGCTTCCTGCTGTATTCCAACGGCCTGATCCAGGTCCTCGGCGACGGCGTGGACTTCTTCGCCACCACCACCGGCAACCCGGCCGACGGCGGCAGCCGCTTCGACCTGGATGACTCGACCGACCGCTTCGTCACCATCAGCGGCACGCTGGACTACGACAACGATCAGTTCACCGTCAGCGTCGACGGCGTCGCGCAGAACAACGGCAACCCGCTGACGTTCCGCTCGGGTTCGGGCGCGACCTACGACGATGTCGGCGCCGTCTGGATCGAGGCCCAGAACCAGGCCCAGTACCGCAGCTACCAGGTCGACGACATCTCGCTGGCCATCCCCGAGCCCGCGTCGCTGGGGCTGCTGGGCCTGGGCGGGCTGCTGCTCGCCGCCCGGCCGCACCGCCGATAGACCCAACGCACCCCGCGGCCGTCGACCCACGGCCGCGGGGCTTTAGCCCACGCCACGCCACAACCGGCCACCCGCGCTACTCCCCGCACCCCGCTAACCCGAGCCGCACCCATGCCTCGCCCCCGACGCCACCGCCCCCCGACGCCCGCCCGCACCGGCTTTACATTGATCGAGCTGCTGGTGGTGATCTCCATCATCGCCCTGCTCATCGCCCTGCTGCTGCCGGCCCTGGGTGCAGCCCGCGACGCCGCGCGGAACACGCTGTGCCTGGCCAACCTCCGGCAGGTCGGCATCTCCCAGCAGATCTACGCCAACGATTTCGACGGCTACGCCGCCCCCAGCTGGCACAAGCCCGACGGCCTCGAGGACACCACTCGCTACTGGGAGGGCTGGGCCAGCACGCTGCTGTCCAATACGACCGGGCTTAACGACGTCCCATTCATCAACTTCGCGGCCGTCGTCGAGCAGTTCGGCAGCGGGAACGGCGCGATCTACGTCTGCCCGTCCAACGACGCGTTCAACGACGCCGGGACCAAGAGCTACCTGGCCAACGGCGACATCGTCGGCCGGGTCACCGAGACCGGCGCGCCGCTCTACGCCGGTGCCGACCGCCACCAGCTGGACGCCCTGCAGCAAGCGTCCTCGGCACCGCTGGTGATCGAGGCGTGGACCACCAACGCCCGGTTGGACGACACCACCCGCGACAGCATCGTCTCGCTGCTGGAGTACCCGTCGATCGACATCGGCAACGCCGGCTACCGGCCGCCTCACAACGAGCAGAACCACCAGCTGCTGTTCGCCGATGGCCACGCCGACGGCGAGCGCGTCAGCGACTTCCAATCCCAGTGGTTCGATAAGTCTTGGCTTTACTGACCGCGGCTGCACGCCGTCGGCTTCCCGGCCTCGCATGCATCGCCCGCATCCCAGGCGCCCAAAGCCGCCGGCCCACCCCCATCCCCCCCGGAGTTCCCCCGATGCCTCGCCCTGCCCTGCTGCTGTCGCTGTGCCTGCTGCTGTGCCTCGTGCCGACGGCCCACGCCGCCGCGGATGACGTGCTGCCCGAGGGGGAGCCGATCATCCTTGGTGAGCCGATCGAGGCACTGCGGCTGAACAACTACGCCGGCAACGCCGGGCGGGCCACATTGAGCCGTGTGGACGTGACGGGCCAGCCATTCAACCGGGCGGCCCAGGTGGACAGCCGGGAGCGGACGCTGTTTTGGCATGCGGCGTATACGACCGGCGAGCTGGCGCCGATGCGGCGGGGCGACGTAATGCTGCTGACGGTGTGGGCCCGCACCGTCTCGACCCAGCAGGAGGACGGGCTGGGGACGCTCACGGCGTACGTGCAGCAGTCCAGCCGGCCGTTCAACCCGTCGCTGATGGAGACGGTGACCTTTGGCAGCGAGTGGACGCGGATCGACCTGCCGTTCGTGGTGCAGCAGAACTACCCGGCGGACAACGACGAGCTGACGCTGGGGCTAGGCGGCGCCCAGCAGGTGGTGCAGCTGGGCGGGGTGAGCCTGCGGCGGATGCCGCCGGGGACGGCGATGCAAGACCTGCCGGTGTACCGGATCACGTACGACGGCCGCGACGCCGACGCCCCATGGCGGGCGGCGGCCGTCGAACGGATCGCCGAGCACCGGACGTCGCCGCTGCGGGTGCGGGTGGTCGACGCCGCGGGTGAGCCGGTGCGAGGCGCGGACGTGCACGTGCAGATGATTCGCAGCGCCTTCGGCTGGGGCACGACCGTCAACGCCAACCTCGTCACCGGCGACGGGCCTGACGCCCAGCGGTATCGGCGGGAGCTTGCCGAGCGGTTCAACCTCGCGTCGACCGAGAACGCGCTGAAGTGGGGCCGGTGGTCGAGCCCCGGCGGTCGGGAGCGGGCGATGGCGACCCTTCGGTGGCTGGACGACCACGACCTGCGGGCGCACGGGCATGTGCTGGTCTGGCCCAGCTGGGCCAAGAGCCGCGTGGACCTGACCGCCGAGCGGGCGGCCGCCGAGGCGGGGGATGTCCAGCCGCTGCGTCAGCGGATCGACGCCCACATCGCGGATATCGCCGGGGCGACCGCGGGCCTGGTCGACGCGTGGGACGTGATGAACGAGCCGTTCAACAACAACGACTTCATGGACCTGATGGGCCGATCGGAGATGGCCCGGTGGTTCGAACTGGCCCGGGAACACGCCCCGGACGCGAAGCTGCTGATCAACGACTTCGGGATCCTGACCGTCGGCGAACAGGAGACCAGCGACCAGCAGGACCACTACTTCGAGACGGTCGGTGAGCTGCTGGACGCCGGGGCGCCCGTCGAGGCGATCGGGATGCAAGGGCACTTCGGCAGCGGCGGGCTGACCCCGCCGGACCGACTGGTCCGCATCTTCGACCGCTTCGCCCAGCATGGCCTGCCCATCCATGTCACGGAGTACGACCTGATGACCCAGGATGAGCAGCTGCAGGGTGATTACACCCGCGACTTGCTCACCGCGGCTTACAGCCACCCGGCGGTCGCCGGCGTGACGCTGTGGGGCTTCTGGGACGGCAGCCACTGGCGGGGCAACGCCCCGATGTTCCGTCGGGACTGGTCGCTCAAGCCCGCTGGGGAGGCTTGGCGTGACCTGGTGCTCGGGCAGTGGCGGACCGTCGAGCGGGCGACGACAGATGACGCCGGCGTCGCCGAGGTCGTCGCGCACCACGGCGAGTATGTCGTGAGCGTCACCCTCGGCGACCACGAGGCCCAGCAAACACACGTTCGGGTCGGGCCCGGCGGCTCGACGGTGGAGCTGGTGTTGGAGCGGTAAGCGTGGCCGCGAGGGACGGGGTGATCAGCGTCGCCGCCGTGTGGCCAGCCAAGCACCGCCAACGAGCCAGAGCGCCGCGGCGGGTTCGGGCACGACGATGCCGATCTCGGCGGGGTCGAAGTTGGCGGTGCTCGTGCGCAGGGCGGCCGCGTCGGCGTAAGTCCGGCCCGGCAGCAGCGTAAAGTCGGTCACCGGCAGCACGATGCCAAAGAGGATGCGGTCCAGCGATTCCCTGCCGTCGCGGCTCACCGTGATGGTGAAGATGCCGTCCTGCGACACAGACAGCTCATTGCCCAGGTCCAGCGGCTGGGTCACGGCGGTGCCGGAGCTGTTGACCAGCGTCACGTCGCCCGGCTCGGCAAGGTTGGAAGATTGGCCGAGGCTGAAGATGTACAGCGAATCGGTGCTGCGGACCGCCGGCAGGTCGAAGATGGCCCCGGCACCGACGTTGAAGATGCCGGTGAGCAGATTGAAGTCGCCGATGGCCGCCCCGTCGCTGGGCGGGACCAAGCGGATGTCGGCATCGTTGTCGGTGGCGCTGGCGTCGCGGCCGAAGAACCGGTCCTCGCCACTGAGGTTGCTGGCGCTGGTCGCGGGGATCAGCTGGTCGTAACTGGTGGCGGCGGCGCTGAAGGCGGTGAGCCCGACGTTGTCGTTCTCGGGGTTTTCGTCGGCGGCCGGCGACGCGGTGACCGACTCGATGACCATCGCGGCGTGGGCCGGGGTTGCCATCCCGAGGCCGGCGGTCGTGAGGGCGACAATGAAAACGCGGGCATCCATGCGTGCCGGGATTCTATCGGTCATGACCGACGGGTTGATGCACCATGCCCACGGGGGCCAAGCCGTGCGATACGCTTGGGCGATGCGGTGGGTTCTGCTGGCGGCGGCGGTGATCGGGGCGTGGTCGATCCTCGCGGGGACCTTTGGGGCCCACGGGTTGGAAGGGTCGGTCACCGCCCAGCGGCTGGAGGTGTGGAAGACGTCGGTGCAGTACCCGATGGCTCACGGGCTGGCGCTGTTAGCGCTGGTCGCGGTCGGCGGGGGGGTGGCGGCGCCGGTGGGGTGTTGGCGGGTTGTGGCGTGGGGCTGGGGGACCGGGGCGGTGGTATTTGGCTTGACGCTGCAGCTGCTGGTGCTGACGGGGTGGCGGTGGTGGGGGGCGGTCACGCCGGTGGGCGGGGTGCTGATGCTGGCCGGGTGGGTGGCGCTGGGGGTGGTGGCGGCGCGGCGGGTTGGACCGCGTGATGCGGGGCGATAGCTACAAGCGTCAAGCCTCGGTGGACCAGACCGCGTCGAGCACGTGCTGCTCGACCCAGATCGGTGCGTCGTGGGCGACACTGATCGCCAGGGCGTCGCTGGGGCGGGAGTCGACGTCGATCTTGTCCGGCTCTTCGGTGAGGTCCGGGTCCAGCTCGGCCGAGGGCTCGGTATCGGCCGGCCGAAGGTGCAGCCGGGCGAAGAAGGTGTGGTCCTGCAGGTCGTTGATGACCACACGTTCCAGGCGGTAGCCCAGCTTCTCAATGACGCCGCTGAGCAGCTCGTGGGTCTGCGGGCGCAGCGGGTCGGCCCCGACCAGGCGGCGCTCGATGGCGGCGGCCTCGTTGAGCCCGATGACGATCGGGAACACACGAGCCTCATCCTCGGCGGGCTCGGTCTCACGGAGCTCGACGATATGAGTGTCGTCGGTCTCACGGATCAGGATGCGGGCCAGTTCCATCCGCACGGGCATGGCCGCATGGTATCCCGACGATCATCCGTCGGTCGGCAGGTCGATCCGGACGTATAGCTCGCCCAGCGGGATCGTCAGGTCCAGGCCGCCGAGCGCGACCCTGGCGTCGAGGCCTTGGAACAGCGACATACGGAACCCGTCGTCGTGGCGGTCGTGGACCGTGACCTGCGGCCGGTCGGTCTCGATCAGCAGGTAGTGCGACAGCGTCGGGATCGTCAGATAGGCCTCCCGCTTTTCACCCTCGTCGATCCGGCGGGTGGACTCGGACACAACCTCCGCCACAAGCCGCGGCCGGTCCTGGAACACGTCGTCGGATGGGTTGGGCTCGCAAACCACCATCGCGTCCGGGTAATAGAACCGCGTGTGGCTGGCCTGACGGATCCGCAGCTTCGTGTCGGAGTTGAACGGCTGGCACGGCTGGCCCCGCAACCCCGCGTACAAGACCCCCAGCAGCGTCGTCGCCAACGCGTTGTGCGCGTTGCGGCCACCGGCCATCGCGTAGACGTAGCCTCCGCAGTACTCGTGCCGGATGTCCGATCGCGCCTCGGCGTCGAGGTACTCACGCACCGACAGCAGCGGCAGGCTCTTCGCGGCGGACATGGGACCAGTTTACCGCCGACGCTCACCCGCGCGGTACGGTCCATTGCGTGAAGATTCTCTACATCGGCGGCACCGGGCAGATTTCCTTCGACTGCGTCCACGAGTCGGTCCGGGCGGGACACGACGTGTACGTGTTCAACCGGGGCCACCACAACGCCGGGCTGCCCGACGCCACGCGCATCATCGCCGGCGACATGAACGACCAGGCGGCCTATCACGCCCTGGGCGAGCACCACTTCGATGTCGTTTGCCAGTTCCGCGCGTTCGACCAGCCGGACATCCTGCGAGACCTGGACGTCTTCGCCGGTCGGTGCGGGCGGTACGTGCTTATCAGCTCGGCCTCGGCCTACCAGAAGCCGATGACCCGGCACGTGATCACCGAAGATGTGCCGCTGGACAACCCGTTCTGGCCGTACAGCCAGGCGAAAATCCGGGCCGAGGCGGCGCTGACCGGGCAAGACCGGCTGGCGTTCACGATTGTCCGCCCGTCGCACACGTCGCGGACCAAGTGGACCACCGCGTTCGGCAACGGCGACGTCTGGGCGATGCGGATGCTCGAGGGCAAGCCGGTGCTTGTGCCCGGGGATGGCACCAATTTGTGGACCATCACCCGCAGCGAGGATTTCGCCCCGCCGTTCGTCAAGCTGCTGACCGCGGACGCCGCACTGGGCGAGGCGTACCACCTCACCTCGGACAAGGCGTATATGTGGGACGCGATCTACCGGGCGATTGCCGGGGCACTCGGCGTCAACGAGCCGGACCTGGTGCACGTGCCCACCGACACGCTGATCCGATATGAGCCGGCGTGGGAGGGGCCGTTGCGTGGAGACAAGGCGTACTCGGTGGTCTTCGACAACTCGAAGATCAAGTGTGTCGTCGGCGAGTTCGATTGTCCTGCCACGCTGGACACATTCGCCAGCAAGTCCGCCGCGGCCTTCGAGCAGCGGCAGGACGAGGTGAAGCGCAAGCCCGAGGATGAGGCGCTGATCGATCGGATCGCCGCCGAGCAGCGGGCGCTGGGCAAGACTTGATCTTCGGAGGCATCGGCCTTCGCGGCTCCTACGGCCGGCGAAGCAAGGCGTGATACGCCCCGTCGTGATAGCTGGTGCCGCTGCCGCCCGGGAGCGTCAGCCGTTCGTCCAGCAGCTCCAGCCCGTGCTGCTGGACGAGTCGGCGGACCTGATTGTGATTCTCCGCCTTGTCAATGCTGCAGGTGCTGTAGAGCAGGTGGCCCCCCGGGGCGAGCCGCGGCCGGGCCTCGGCGATGATCTGCCGCTGGAGCTGCGTGAGCTGGCCGAGCGCCTGGTCGCTGTAGCGGTAGCGGGCCTCGGGTCGGCGGGCGAGGGTGCCGGTGTTGGAGCAGGGCACGTCCAGGACCAGCAGGTCCACCCCCTCGGCAGCTTCAGCCCCGGATGGACACCCGGGGCTCAGGACCGCCACATCATCCAGCTCCGCCAGAGCCTCCCGCCGCTGCGGGTCAGTGTCCCACGCCAGCACTTCGGCCGAGGGGTGCAGCTGCTGCAGCTGGCGGGTCTTGGTGCCCCGGCCGGCGCAGTAGTCCAGCACCCGCCGTGGGGCCAGGTCGGCCGTCGCCGCGACCGCCAGCGACGCCGCCGGGTCCTGCACCCGCCCCACGGCCCCGGAAGCCGTCAACCAATCCACCAGCGCCGCATGCGTGCCGGTCCACACCGCGAACCCTTCCCAATCGTGCGCTTCGCCCTCAAAGCCCACGCCTTCAGGCGTGGGCAGGCCCCCCGCGTCCGGCCCCACCGCCACGATCACCGGCGGCCGCTGCATCGCGTGCACCGCCAGCCGATGCGACTCCGCCTCGCCGTGCCGCTGGGCCCAGGCCCGCAGCAGGTTCACCGGCACACTCGCCGCCGTTGACAGCCCGACTTCATCCAAGCCGGCACCATCGTCCGGGGGCGGCGGCACCTCCAGCAGCGGTGCCACCAACTCCGCCTCCCGGGCCAGCCGACGCAGCACCGCGTTGATCATCGGCGCCGCCTTGGACCGCACCGCCTTGACCCCCACCTCCACCGACTGGTCCACCACCGCGTAGTCCGGCAGCCCGTCCAACAGCAGCAGCTGCGCCGCACCCGCCAGGAGCACCGCCTGCAACGCCGGCTCCAGCTTGGTCAGCGACCGGCCTTTGACCCGCGGGTCCAGCGCCGCCCGCAGCGTCAGCCACCGCCGCACCGTCGTGCCATAAATCGCCTCGGCCAGCCGCCGATCCGCATCGGACAACCCCTCCGGGTCCGGCCCGTCCGCGACCAGCTGCGGCCACCGCGCCGCCTGCCGCGAAAGCGCCAGCACCGCCGCCCCCCGTGCCGTCTGTTCCCAAATCGTCTTCGCCACGAGCGGGATGCTATTCGGGACTGGCCGCAGATTTCGCAGATGGCCGCAGATTCGGAGAAGGCCACCGACGCACCGCCCAATCGATGGAGCGAGGCATCAGCTTGCAAAACAGCCAGAAGCTCAACAACCACAGAACAGAAAATCCGAACCCCGCTACCGCTCCAATCAGCATCATGCCCAGCACAAATATTGGCCAGAACAAAGGACCACCCAGATCATTGAAGACCCATACTGCGATCAGAAACAGCACCCCCGGCACCACCAGCCCCAACACCAGCACGCCCGCCGCTGTACCGGCCAAGAGGATGACGATCGGCGGCAGGACATAGGTGAGCTTGCGCCACTGCATGACCCGCCAGTTTCCCAATCTGCGTCATCTGCGAAATCTGCGGCCACCGCTCAAGCCCCCGCCGGCTCCCCGGCTCCCGCGAGCGCTGCCCGCACGTCGTCCAGCAGCTGATCGACCTTGAACGGCTTGAACAGCACGCTGGACAGCCCCTCCTGGCTGGCGCGGACGATCGAGTGGTGCGGGTCGTAGCCGAAGCCGGTCATCAGCAGCACCGGCAGCCCCTCGTGGGCCCGCTGGGCGGCGGCGAAGATCTCGTAGCCGTTGCGGTACGGCATCCGGATGTCGCTGAGCACCAGGTCAAACGGCTGCTGCTCGAGCAGGGCACACGCCTCGTACCCGTCCTTGGCGGTGGTCACGGTGCAGCCGCGCTTGCGGAGCACTTCGCGGAGCGTCCGGCGAATGTTTGGCTCGTCGTCGGCGATGAGCACCCGCTTGCCGTTGAGCAGCGGGTCGGCCGGGTCCGGGTTGCTGCCGGCGGTGTCGCCCACAATCGCGTTGGGCCCGGCGGCCACGTTCTGCATCGCCTTGCGGGCCCGGTCCACGTGCTCGAGCATTGCCTCGAGCCGCTGACGCATCTGGTCGTCGCCGATGTACGCGTCCATCAGCCCGCGGGTCTCGTCGGCGATCCGGTCCAGCGGTTCGCTGATCTCGTGGACCACATTGTCCGTGATCGCCCCGGACGTGGCACATCGCTCGACGACCAGCAGGTCCAGGATGTTGAGCCCCATCGCGACGTACCGGCCGAAGATCTCGGCAAATTGCCGATCGTCTTCGTTGAATGCCCCGACCCGCTCGGACTCGACGTTGTACACGCCGATGACCTCATCGAAGAGCATCAACGGCACGGTCAGCGAGCTCTTGGAGTGCTGCAGGCCCAGCACGTACCGGGGGTCCTTTTCGGTGTCGTGGCAGATGTACGACCGGCCGGTGGCGGCGACGTAGCCCGAGATCCCGTTGCCCTCGGGCTGGGCGTAGAGGTCGATCTCCAACGCCTCGGGGGGCAGGCCCTCGGCGATGACGACTTCGAGCTTGTTGGTCCGCCGATCCAGCAGGCGGATCGCGAAGTGGTCGAAGTGCATCAGGTCTTTGCTGAAGCGGATGATCTTGTCCTGCATCAGCTTGAGCCGGTCCGCGGGGGCCAGCCGCTGCACCGCGTCGGACTCGATGCGGGCCAGCTCCCGGCCGGCGGCGTCAATCGCGTCGATCTTGCTCTGCAGCCGTTTGCCGCTGGTGGCGTCCCACACGACGGCCACGACCTGCTGGGCCTGGGCGTCGCCGTTGGGCACCGGCGAGCAGATGATCTCGTAGTACCGGTCCTCGTGCTGGAAGGTGTACTTCTTGCGGCGGGGCGCCGCCTCGGTCGCGCCGGGGCCCGACTGATGGGCAAAGACCGACAGCGCCTGACGACACAGCCGACGCACGTGCTCCACGACCTCGGGCACGAAGGCGCGTAGCCGCTGGTTGCACCAGTGGATCTGCTGGTCCGCGTCGACGACGCACACGCCCTCGCCGATGGTGTTGAGCACCAGGGCCGACTGCTCGCCGACCAGACCGCGTTCCAGTGCGAGGAAGTCCCCCGCCGGGGTGTACACGCCGTCGTAGTCGCCGTTGCGGAGGGCTCTCAGCGCGTCGTCGACCGACCCGGCCATCTCGACATTCGCTTTCGCGTCGAGCAGGTCGGTCGATGCGGCATCCCCGGCCGGGTCCTGGCCGAAAACAAGCACTCGGGGCCGGGGGTGGACGGCGTCGGCCATGGGCAGGCGGGGTCAGCCGCTGGGTACAAAAGCGGCAAGCGATGTCAATCCTATTATCGGCTTAATCGTGAGGGAAAGCCTGATTGACAGAATTTCTCTCCGGTCGAACCCCGATCAGCCAGGTTCGTCGCGTTTCACCACCGCCCATGTCCCCATCAGGCGGCCATGGGCCCCCGCGCCTGACCAGGTGACGTTGATGACCGTTTTTGACTTGTCATCTCTCGCGGTCGATGACCGCCTGGGCCATTGCCGTGAGCCGATGCCTCCCGGGGGTCTCGGGCAGCTGCTCGGCCAGCTCCTCGCACGCCCGGTCGACCAGGTCCCGCGCCCGCTGCCTAGCCGCGTCCAGCGCCCCGGCGTCGCGCAATCGGCGGCGGAGCTTGTCCAGCGGCGCGGTGTCCGGGGCCATCGGCCGGGCCGGGTCCCGCGCCCGCTGGGCCAGCGTCTGCACCCACTGCCGATCGTCCGGGGCGGCCTGCTGCAGGTACAGGATCAGCGGCAGGGTCAGCTTGCCCTTGGCCAGGTCCCGCCCGAGCGTCTTGCCGACCCGCTCGGCCCGGCCGGTGAGGTCCAGCAGGTCGTCCACGATCTGGAACGCCATCCCCACACGCTGGCCAAACCGCTCCAGAGCCCCGGCCGGTCCATCGGACTGCGAGGCCCACGCTTCCGGGGCCAGCGGCTGGGCCCACCGCACCGGCAGCACGCAGCAGGCCCCGGTCAGGCTTGCGGTCTTTCGGCGGATGATCTCGCTGTAGGTCCGTTCGTCCAACGACAAGTCGTCCCGCCGGCTCAGCTGCAGCAGCTCGCCCTCGCAGACCGTGTTGGTCGTCGCCGCAATCAGGCGGGCCAGGTCCGGACGATCCAGCGAACTGCACAAGTGGTACGCATGGCTGATCAGGTAATCGCCCAGCATCACGGCCGCCTCGTTGCCCCGCAGCAGGTTGATTGTCGGTGCCCGCCGGCGGACCTGCGACTCGTCCAACACATCGTCGTGGACCAGTGTCGCCATGTGCACCATCTCGACCACGACCGCCAGTGTGGTCAGGGCGTCTGCACACTCCGATGCTTGCGAATCATCGGGCCCGATCAGGCCCGCCGCCTCAGCCGAGGCGAGCACCAGCGTCGGCCGAAGCATCTTGCCGCGGTATTGCTGCACGTGCTCCACCAGCTGGTTGACCGCCGGCAGGTCGCTGTGCAGCTCGGCGGCGAACCGCCGGGCCACCGCGTCCAGCCATGCCGCCTGCCGCCCACCCGCCGGCCCGAGCACCGCCGCCGTTGAACCGTCCAGTTGAAGCACCCTGTCCACACCCGATCATAAAGCCGACGGGGACACTAGATCGCCCGGCCCCGTAAACCCGATTAGAATCCCTGCCGTCATGTCCGATCCCGAAGCCCCGCCATCCAACGCGAACGTCGACTCCACCATCGGTCGGCTCGTGGTGGAAAAGGGTCTGGCGACCAAGGACGACGTTCAGCGCTGCCTCACCCTGCTTCAGGACGCGCAGGCGGCCGACCCCAGCGGCAAGACGCTCAGCGCGGTGCTCGTGGCCGAGGGCCTGGTGACCCCCCGCCAGCTCGAACGGCTCAAGCCCGAGCTCGAAGAACGCAAGGCCGGCCAGCAGATCCCGGGCTACCAGATCCTCAGCAAGCTCGGTGCCGGCGCGATGGCCACGGTCTACAAGGCCAAGCAGGTCTCGCTGGACCGGCTGGTGGCGATCAAGGTCCTGCCGCTCAAGCACACGCACAACGAGAGCTTCGTCGCCCGCTTCTACGCCGAGGGCAAGGCCGCCGCCAAGCTCAACCACCCGAATATCGTCCAGGCGATCGACGTCGGCAAGGCCGGTGAGTTTCATTACTTCGTGATGGAGTTCGTCGAGGGTAGGACCGTCTACGACGACATCGTCAAGAACGGCCGATACCCCGAGACCGAGGCGGTGGACATCGGCATCCAGGTCGCCGAGGCGTTGGCCCACTCGCATGACGCGGGCTTCATTCACCGGGACGTCAAGCCCAAAAACATCATGATCACCGAGAGCAGCACGGTGAAGCTGGCCGACATGGGCCTGGCCCGTGCGGTCTCGGACCGCGAGGCCGCCGAGGCCGAAGCCGGCAAGGCTTATGGCACGCCGTACTACATCAGTCCCGAGCAGGTTCGTGGTGCGATCGACGTGGATTTTCGGGCCGACATCTATAGCCTCGGCGCGACGTTGTTCCACATGGTGACCGGCCGGGTCCCGTTCGAGGGGGCCAACCCCTCCGCCGTGATGCACAAGCACCTCAAGACCGACCTGACCCCGCCGGACCACCTGGTCGAGGACCTGTCCACCGGGATCAGTGAGATCATCGAGGTCGCGATGGCCAAAGAGCCCAAGAAGCGGTACGCCACGACCCGCGACATGCTCGACGACCTGCGCCTGGTCGCCAACGGCGAGCCACCGGCCCAGGCCCGCAAGCTGTTCGACCTCTCGTCGCTCTCGACGCTGGCCCCGGACGCCAAGCATTCGCAGGACATCGACCCGGAGCCGGTCGTCACAGGCACGACGCCCCTGGCCGAGCAACCCATCTTTTGGCTCGCCGTCGCCGGCTGGGTCATGGCCGTGGTCTTCCTGATCGCGATGATCATCGCGCTGTCGGCGTGAGACGTCAGCCGCCGCATGATCGTCGCCTAAATGGCCCGGCTGCGATTCACGCTGACCGTCTTCGGGCGCCCAGCGCCGTAAGATCCGATACCCATGGCCGCGAGCACCCGCCAAACCCTCATCGTCCTGGGCGTCCTGGTGGTGCTGGGCGTCGTCGCGGTGCTGTGGCAGCGGCAGCACCGTTCGCCGGGCTCGGCGGACGCCGCCCACGCCGCGATCGGTTGGCAGGATGACATTTCCATCGCGATGGCTCAGGCCCGGGCGACGCACCGGCCGGTGCTGGCGTACTTCACCGCCGATTGGTGCCCGCCGTGTCAGGCGATGAACGATCAGACTTGGCCGGACAAGGACCTGCAACGAACGCTCCGACGGGACACGGTGCCGCTGCGGATCGATGTGGATCGGCAGGGCACGGTGGCCCGGGACCATGGTGTGTCGAGCATCCCGACGATGCTGCTGATGTCCAGCGACGGCCAAATCCTCTCGCAGCACGTGGGCTTTATCGACCCCGGGGCGCTGCAGGGGTGGATTGCCTCGCAGGTCCCACCGCAGGCAGGACCGGCCGACGCTTCCGTGCCGGCTGACGGTCCCGCCGCCGCGGCTGAGCAGGCGGGCTGATCGCTGCTTCCCCGACTGTTTTAAGAATCTGGCCGGCGGTTCACTTCCTCTTTAAGCGCCCACACATACGGCAGCCGTACAATCCGCAGCCCACTGATCCGCCACGGAGGACGCCCATGACCACCGGCCTGCAATCGCTCATCCAATCCGGCAGCACCGTCTGGCTCGACTCGGTCGACCCGCAGGAGGTCGCCAAGAACAAGAAGCGCGGCATCACCGGCGCCACGTCCAACCCCGCCATCATCGCCGGGCTTGTCGCCACCGGCCGGTTCGATGACCTGATCCACAAGCTCTCGGCCGACCACAGCGACGACGAGGACCTGGCCTGGGCCGTCACCGACCACTTCGTCAGCGAAGCCCAGAAGAAGTTCCACGACGTGTGGGTGCAGACCGAGGGCAACGATGGCTGGGTCAGCTTTGAGCTGGACCCGCTGCTGGAAGACCCGGACCTGGACATGCCCGCCGAGGAGAAGTCCAAGCGGTACATCGAGCTGGGCAAGCGGTGGGCCAAGGATCAGCCCAACCGGATGATCAAGGTCCCGGCGACGCCCGGCGGCCTGGGTGCCCTGGAGGAGCTCGCCGCCGCGGGGATCACGCTCAACGTTACGCTGATCTTCACGCCCCGGCAGTACGAGGCCGCGCGCGACGCGGTGTGGAAGGGTCGTCAGCGGGCCGCCCGCCTGGACCAGTTCAAGAGCGTCTACTCGATCTTCGTCAGTCGGGTTGACGTGTACACCAAGAAACAGGTGCCCGAGCTGTCCGAGGCGGCACAAGGCCGGGTCGGGATCGTCAACGCCACGCAGATCGGCATCGACAACGAACGGTTCTGGGCCGACAAGGGCCTGAAGCTCAAGCAGCAGATGATCTTCGCCTCGACCGGTGCCAAGCTCGACTGGCAGGAGGAGGACTACTACGTCAAAGCGCTGGCCGGGTCGGACATCTTGACCAACCCGCCGGAGACCAACGACGCGATCGCCGAGTCGGACCAGGTGTTCAAGCCTGTCTCACGGGAGCTGCCCGACGGCGCGGTCGTGCAGGAGATCCAGCAGAAGGTGGACCTGCAGGCGATGGAGGACCAGCTGATGGCCGAGGGCGTCGCGAAGTTTGCCGACCCGCACAAGCAGCTGCTGGAGACCATCAAGACCAAGCGGCAGGAACTGGCGTCGGCGTCGTCATAAAGCCGCCGTCTTTGGCGGCGGGGCGCGGCCGACGGCCGCGGCTTTGTGGCATATGGTGACACCATGCCCGCGACCGCCAGCCCCGAAGAAGACCGCCGATACCTCGACACGCACGAGTGGCACCTGCTCGACAGCGACGGCCTCGTCGCGATCGGCATCAGCCGGTTCGCCGTCGACGAGCTGACCGACATCACGTACCTCGAACTTTCCGCAAGCCCCGGCGAGGTCGTCGTCAAGGGCGACACCATCGGCGAGATCGAGTCGGTCAAGGCAACCAGCGAGCTGTACACCGGCGTCGACGGCGAGCTCGTCGAGGTCAACCAGGACGTGATCGACGACCCCGCCCTCATCAACGCCGACCCGTACGCCGCGTGGATCCTAAAGCTCCGCCCATCGAACAGCTCGCAGCTCGACGCGCTGACGCCGCACGATCAGTATGAGGCGCAGCACGGGTAGCGAGAAGCCGGAAGCCTTAAGCTAGAAGCCAGAGCGGCACGGTGCGGCCTGCCTGCTGGCCCGCATGTCAGGCTTCCCGCTTCCGGCTTCTCGCTTCCGGCTTAAACTCCTCGAATGATCATCGACGTGCACACCCGGGTCTGGGACTCGGTGAGCCAGTGGGGCGAGGCGGTGACCGCGCAGCTGCGACGCTGGCGGACCGCGCCGTGGCATCATCTGGACGCCAACCCCGAGCAGCACGACCACGCGATGGCGCCCGTGGGCGCGGCGGTCATCCACGGCTTCGAGTCCGCGAAGCTCGGCGCCTCGATCGATGGCGAGTCGGTCGCCCGCTACGTCGCCCGGGCTCCGGAGCGGCTGATCGGGTTCGTCGGGATCGATCCGACCGCTGGCTCGACCGGCGACGCGGTCAAGAAGCTGCAGGATGCCCGGGACATGGGCTTACAGGGTGTGACCGTCAGCCCCGCAGCGGCGGGCTTTCACCCGACCGACACCCGCGCGATGATGCTTTATGAAGCGGCCTTGGACGCGGGGTTGCCGGTGATGTTCGACTCCACCGCGCTGCTGGCCCAGTCCAGCAGCCTGGAGTTTGCCCAGCCGGTGCTGCTGGACGAGGTGGCCCGGGAGTTCCCCGACCTCAAGCTGGTGCTCGGGTCGCTGGGGGATCCGTGGGTCGATCAGGGCGTGGCGATGCTCGCCAAGCACCCATCGGTTTATGCCGACCTTTCGGGCCTGATCCATCGGCCTTGGCAGCTGCTCAGCGCGCTGCTGACCGCGCGGCAGCACGGCGTGACCTCGCAGCTGCTGCTGGGCAGCAACTTCCCGTTCGGCCAGCCCGAGCGGGCGATCGTGGCGCTCTACTCGGTCAACGGACTGACCCACGGCACGCAGCTGCCGTCCGTCCCGCGGGAGCAGGTGCGGTCGGTCGTCGAGGCCGACGCGCTGGCCGTGCTGGGCCTGAGCCTGGAGGCGGGTGGGGGCCGGGAGACGCTGGAGATGCAGCCGCGGTCGGCCGGGGCCTTGCCCGCGCCGCCTGAGGGGAACGCCGAAGTTTCTGACGACGAAGGCGGCGATGCGGTCATTGAGCGGGAAGTGGTGTCGTGAGCCGAGGCGCGATTTGCCGGTTGCTGATCGCCGGGCCGCTACGCGGACCTGACGAGATGTCGGTCCACCACGGCGGTTATTTCGCGGCGCGACGGATGCAACGCCAGGGCCGCGTAGCGGCCCGGCTATTGGCGGTGACGCTGCTGCTTGCGTTGACCGGCTGCGACGCCGTGCGGCAGGGGGTGCAGCTGGTGCCGGGCACGCCGGGCAATGTGTGGAACGACCCCGCCCTGCGTGTCACGGGTCAGCCGGCGGCCGAGGGTGAGCCCGCCCCGCAGTTGACCGGGCGGTTCGACCACGCCTGGTACGCCTACGACGGGGACCACGGCGTGGACGTCGTGCTGCTCGAAGGCGACCCGGACCAGCCGGTGCAGGCCGTCATCATCCGGATGCTGTGGCGGCCGACCGACGGGCTGACCACGACCGGCGACAGCGTGACCAACGCGACCGTGCAGTATCTCGTGTTCCCCGCCACCTGGACCACCGCCGGCCGGCAGACCGAGGCCGGCATCTACAGCGGAGCGGGCCACCTGGACCCGTCCGGCGTCGGCGGGGCCCGCCTGACCGGCAGCGTGTCCGACGCGACGCTCCGCCTGACCGACGCGTCGGCCCGGTTTGACGACGTGCTGGGTCGGGCGAGCGTCACCGGCTCGTTCGGCGCGACGCGGGACGACGCCGCGGTCCGCCGGGCGATCCGCAGGCTGCAGGTGCTGCTGCGGCAACGGCTGGGCTACCCCCGGCTGGTCGATGACGCCGACGCCAAGCCGGTCATCCGCTGGGCGGCGGGGCCGAGCCGGTGAGCGTCCGCGGTGGACGGCGTCAGTGCAGCGGATCGATCATTATGATCGGCCTCGCCTGCTGATCCTCCGCCTCACGAGACGCCCGATGCTCCAAGCCTGCCCCCGTGTGGCCCTCTGGTCACTCATCCTGTGCATCCTCATCGGGGGTCCCGTCGCCGGGGCGCAGGACGACGTGTTGCCCGAGCCGGACACGGCGTTGCAAATCGACGACGAGGTCCAGCAGGTCGAAGGTGATGCGGCCAGCCCGGTCGAAGCATCCGAAGAACCCGAAGCACCGGCCAGCCCCTTCCAACAGCTCGATGGCTGGATCGGCTACGTCAACGGCTGGGTCTTCAAGACGCTGTTCTTCGACGTCAGCTTCGGGGTGGCCCCCGCGCCGCTGCCGTTCCTCGTGGTCTGGCTGGCGATCGGTGCGGTCTTCTACACCTTCTACCACGGGTGGATCAACATCCGCGGCTTCGGCCACGCCTGGAATATCGTCCGCGGCAAGTACCAGACGCCTGGCGAGGCCGGCGAGATCGCCCCGTTCCAAGCCCTCACCTCCGCGCTCTCGGCCACGGTCGGGTTGGGCAACATCGCGGGCGTCGCCATCGCCATGGCCACCGGCGGTCCCGGGGCGCTGTTCTGGATGATGTTCCTGGGCCTGTTCGGGATGACCGCCAAGTTCCACGAGTCGACACTGGCCCAACTCTTCCGCCGGGAGAATCCGGACGGCAGCATCTCCGGCGGGCCCATGTACTACCTGGACCACGGCATCCGCCAGCACCTGCCAGCGCTCGCCTGGCTGGGCAAGGTCCTCGCCGTCGTCTTCGCCATCTTCCTGATGGGTGCGTCGCTGGGCGGCGGCAACATGTTCCAGGCCAATCAGGCGTTCGAGGCGTTCTTCGTGCGGTTCATCGAGCCCGCGGTGACGAGCGATCCGGCCACCACCGCCACGCAGGTCGACGCCGTGCGAACCGGGGCGAGCATCGGCTTTGGGCTGCTGATGGCGGTCATCGTCGGCGTGGTGGTCATCGGCGGGATCCGGCGGATCGGCACCGCCACCGCGATGCTCGTGCCGTTCATGGCCGGGCTCTATGTGGCGGCCTGCGCGTTCATCTTGCTCAACAACGCCACGCTCATCCCCAACCTCATTGCGCAGGTCCTCGGCGACGCCTTCGCGCTGGACTCGGCGTTCGGCGGCCTCCTGGGCGCGATGATGGTCGGCTTCCAGCGTGCCGCGTTCTCCAGCGAATCGGGCATCGGCAGCTCGGCGGTCGCCCACTCCGCGGCCCGCACCGCCGAGCCGGTCCGCGAAGGCCTGGTCGCCAGTCTCGAGCCGTTCATCGACACCATCGTCATCTGCTTTATGACCGGGATGGTCGTGCTGATCACCGGTGTGTACCTGGACCCGGACCTGCAGGACCAGGGCGTGGCGATGACGCTCGCCGCCTTCGAGCAGCGGCCGGTGATGCAGGCGCTGCAGTTCCCGTCGATCCTGTCGATCTGCGTGGTGCTCTTCGCGTTCAGCACGATGATCAGCTGGTGCTACTACGGCGAGCGGGCGTGGGGGTACCTGTTCGGCGACGGGACCGTGCTGGTGTTCCGGCTGGCGTTCGTGGTCTGCGTCTTCATCGGGTCGGTCATCAGCCTCGGCGCTGTACTCGACTCGGCCGACGCGATGCTGCTCAGCTGCGCCCTGCCCAACATCCTCGGCGGCATCCTGCTGGCGCCGCTGGTCCGCCGAAAGGCCAAGGACTACTGGCGGCGGTACAAGGCCGGCGAGTTCCTCGCTCACAAGGGCCACGTCGACGTGCACACCGACAGCTCGCACCTGGGCGACTGACCGCAATAGCACCCGGCGGTACCCTCGACCGCCCATGCCCGACCCCGCCCCCGACCGTCCGAACATCCTGTTCCTCATGGCCGACGAACACCGCGCCGACGTCGCGGGCTTTGCCGGCAACGACATCATCCGCACGCCGACGCTCGACCGGCTCGCGGCGTCGGGCGTCGTGTTCCAGAACGCCTACACCCCGTCGCCGATCTGCATCCCCTGCCGCCAAGCCATGGCCGCGGGCCAGCTGCCGCGGACCTGCAGCGTCGAGAAGTACGGCCAGGACCTCCCGCCGTTCTCGATGACCTTCGCCCACCGGCTCAGCCAGCACGGCTACCACACGACCTGCTGCGGCAAGCTGCACCACGTCGGCCAAGACCAGATGCAAGGCTGGCGCCAACGCGTCGGCTCGGACACCAGCGTCGCCGCCGACCACATCCCCGGCTTCGTCAAAGGCATCAACGACGACCGGCCCGGCCGCGGCGATGGCAAGTGGTCCGACACCAAAGAGATCAAGCGGGCCGGCGTCAGCGACACGCACCCGTCAAACGACGCGTACACCCTCGACGGCGCACTCACCACGATCGACCGCTACTTCCTGGACACCGACTACGACCGCCCGGCCGACCCGGCGCCGCTGCTGTTGAAGATCAGCTTCAACCGCCCGCACTATCCGTATTTCTGCGACCGCGACCGGTTCGAGTACTACCTCAACCGGGTCCAGCCTTTCATTGAGCACGAAGCGTTCGACCACCCGTTCCTCGCGCAACGGCAGGTCGTGCCCGGCCGGGACGTGTCGGTCCGCGAGCTGACCCGGTGCACCGCGGCGTACTACGGCATGATCGACGCGGTCGACCACGACTTCGCCCGCGTCCTCGAGCGGCTCGAACGGGCGGGGCAGAACCTGGACGACTGGATCGTGGTCTACACCGCCGACCATGGTGAGATGCTCGGCGAGCACGGCATCTGGGAGAAGCAGAAGTTCTTCGAGGCCTCGGCCCGCGTGCCGCTGATCATCCGCTGGCCCGAGCGATTCGCCCCCCGCGTCGTGAACGAGAACGTCAACCTCTGCGACCTGTTCGCGACGCTTTGCGAGCTCACGGGCGTGCCGCTGCCCGCCGACGAAGACACCGTCCGCGGGGCGGGCCTGGACAGCCGGTCACTCGCCCCGCTGATGGCCGGGGACGCGGCGGCGTGGCACGAGACGCACCACAACGAGACGGTCAGCCAGTTCGGCGGGACGAACCTGATGATCAAGCGCGACGCGCTGAAGTACCAGTGGTACGACCGGCCGGACTGCCGGGACCAGCCGGAGGTGCTGTTCGACCTGATCGACGACCCCGGCGAACGTCGCAACGCGATCGGCGACCCGCAGCACGCCGACGCAGTCGCCGAGTTTCGGCAGCGGCGGGACGCCCTCGGTTTCGAGCCCGCGCCGCGCTGATTCTGCCGATCCGACAAAATCTTCTTGACCCGGGCCCGATCCCGTGGCACAATTCACGCGCGTGAATTCACACGCGTGATTTGTCGTTCAACCGCTCATGGCCCGCATCACCCAAGCCCAACTCGCCTCCGAGGTCGGCGTCGACCGCTCCACCGTGTCGCTGGTCTACAGCAACCCGGCCAAGGTCCGTGACCGCACCCGTCAGCAGGTCCTCGACGCCGCCCACCGCCTCGGCTATCGGCCCAACGCCGCCGCCCGGGCGACGTCCCGCGGACGCTTCGGGACCGTGTCGCTGGTGCTGAGCATGCGGGCCGGCCGAAGCCACCTGCCCCCGGAGATGTTCGGCGGCCTGCTGGACGCCCTGGACGATGTGAGCCTCAACCTGCACGTGTCCCGGCTGCCGGACGTCGAGTTGGAAGACCCGACATCGTTGCCCCGGCTGCTCCGCGAGGCCAGCAGCGATGGCCTGCTGATCGACTACACCCACAACGTCCCGCCCAAGCTCCTGGCCCAGCTCCAGCGGCCGGAACTGCCCCTGGTGTGGATCAACACCCGGCGGCCCCACGACGCGGTTTTCAGCGACGACCACGCCGGCAGCCTCGCCCTCACCGAACACCTGCTCACGCTGGGCCACCGCCGCATCGTCTACGTCAACTCCACGATCGGCAGCCACCTGCCGGACCTGCACTACAGCGTGACCGATCGACGCAGCGGCTACGAACAGGCGATGCGAGCCGCGGGCCTCGCGCCGGTGGTCCACGAGGTGCACGTCCACGAAACCCACCCGGGCCCCCAGCGGTACGACCAGGCGCGGACCCTGATGCACGGCCCGGATCGCCCCACCGCGCTCATCGGCTACGGCGACAGCGTGCTGATCCCCTACAGCCGGGCCGCCGGGGAAGCCGGGTTGCGACTGCCCGCCGACGTGTCCTTCGCCACCTTCGGCGAGTCGAACACGTCCATCTTTGGCCCGATCACCACCACGGTGCTCCTGCCCGCCCGCGAGGTCGGCCGGCAGGCTGCCGCCATGCTCCACCACCGCATCGACCACCCCGACCAGCCCGCCCCATCGATCACCGTCCCGCCCCGACTCGAAGTCGGCGGCTCCACCGTCCCGCCGCCCGCGTAAGGCGGCATCTTTGGTTTGTCCCCACTCTGGAGGTTTCTCATGACCCGTTTCCACGCACTGCTCCTGACGCCCGGCCTGCTCCTCACCGGATCGGCCTCGGCCGCCACCCTCGTCTTCGACAATGGAGGCGCCGGCAACGCTTACAGCACCGCCGCCAACTTCAACCCCGATCAGACGCCGACCGCATCGGACGACGTGACGATCGCCGACGGGCTCACCGCCGAGTCAAGTGGCGTCGGTAACGTCGCCAATCAACTCATCATTGGCGGCAGGGGCCTACCCGACGCGTCGCTGTCGCTGCCCAACTCCGACGGCACGCTCAACCTCACCGGCGGCGACCTGACCGTTGACGGCAATCTGGTGCTCTCCCAAGCCGGCGGCAACCCCGCCGCCAACGCCACGCTCAACCAGACCGGCGGCACCCTCAACGCCGATCGCATCATCGTCGGCGATAACCCCAACACCCCGACGGCCACCTACAACATCTCGGGGGCATCGGTGCTCAATCAGAGCGCCGCCGCCAACTTCGAACTGGGCAACAAGTCCGACGCCGACAACGTGAGCTTCAACGTCCTTGGCAGCGGTGTGATCGCCAGCCTCGGCAACCTGGTCATCGCCAACAACGCCCTGCTGAGCTTCACCGCCGACAGTGGCGGCATCAGCACGCTCGCGACGCAGAACATCGACCTGACCGGCACCAACCGCCTCGCGGTCGACCTCTCCAGCTACAGCCTCACCGCCGGCGAGGAGCTGTTGCTCATCGACTCGGTGGCCGGCCTTGATGTGGGCGAAGTGTTCACCAGCACATCGATCACCGGCAACAACCTCGACGCCAGCATCGTCTACGACACCGACCAGCACGACGTGCTGCTGCGGGCCGTCCCCGAACCCGCCTCGCTCGCCCTGCTCGCCACCGGCGGCCTGTGCCTGTTGAGGCGGCAGCCGAAATCCGCCTCAGGCGGACCCCGTCGCCGCCGCTGAAACGTTAAAGCCCGGGGATCGCCATCCCCGGGCTCTCCCCTCGCAGGAGCCCCAGCATGCCCCGCCGACTCCTACATGGCTTTACGCTCATCGAGCTGCTGGTCGTGATCAGCATCATTGCGCTGCTGATCGCGCTGCTGCTGCCGGCGCTGACCGCCGCGAGGGAGTCCGCCCGTTCGGCGGTCTGCGGCTCCAACCTGCGGCAGGTCGGGCAGATGGTCCACCTTTACGCCGCCGACAACGCCAACACGATGCCGATCCGCAAGGACATCGGCGCCCGCGACTGGATCTGGCGACAGTGGCTGGCCAACGCCGACCTCATCCCCCACGCCAACGCCATCGGCAAGATCAGCGGCAACCACGCCCTGCTGTTCTGCCCGTCCAACACCACCGGCGACAGCTACGCCCACGCCAGCCTCGGCAACTGGCGCGGTGCCTTCGGCGGCTACGACAACTCGGTGCCCCGACTGGTCTGGCGCCAGCAGATCGACATCGACCGGCCGACCGACACGCTGATGGTCATGGAGGCGAAGGACACCTGGGTCACCGACGGCAATGCCTTCGAGCAGCTGACCAAGTGGAACACCGCCGTCCACCAGGGCAGTTCCAACTTCCTCTGGGCCGACGGCCACGTCGCCAACGAAGCCGACGGTTGGCTGCTGCCCCGCGGTGCGGCGACAGCGGACCAGCCCGACTGGAACTACTGGGCGTCGGCCCAGAAGTAGCCGCGAATCACTCGGTCCACCGCTTGATCACCAACGAGTCGTTCTGCCCGCCGAAGCCGAAGTTGTTCGAGATCGCGACGTCCAGGCCCTCGACCGGCCGGGCCGCGTTCGCCACGTAGTCCAGGTCGCACTCCGGCGCCGGGCTGTTCAGGTTCATCGTCGGCGGCAGCACCTGATCCCGCAGCGCGAGGATCGTGGTGATCAACTCGACCGCGCCGGCGGCGGCGATGAGGTGGCCCATCATCGACTTGATCGAGCTCATCGGCGGCGGCGTCGGCCCGCCGTCGGCCGGGTCGCCGAACACGGCCTTGGCGGCGCGGGTCTCGATGCTGTCGTTCTCCTTGGTCCCGGTGCCGTGGGCGCTGATGTAGCCCACGTCGGCGGGCTCGACCCCGGCGGCGCTCATCGCCTGCCGCATCGCCGCGGCGGCGCCCCGGCCGGTCGGCTCGATGTCGGTGATGCGGTACGCGTCGGCGGTCGAGCCGTAGCCGGCGATCTCGGCCAGCGGCGTGGCCCCCCGCCGCGTGGCGTGGTCGAGCGTCTCGAGGATCAGGATGCCCGCGCCCTCGCCCATCACGAAGCCATCGCGGTCCGCGCTGAACGGCCGGGACGCGGTCAGCGGCTCGTCGTTGCGGTTGGACAGGGCGGTCAGGCGGTTGAAACCAGTAACCCCCAGCGGGTGGATCATCGTGTGGGCCCCGCCGGTCATCATCACGTCGGCGTCGCCGCGTTGGAGGATGCACGTCGCCTCACCGATCGCCTGGGTGCTGGCGGCACACGCGGTCAGGCAGTTGTACGCCGGGCCGCGGGCATCGAACTCCAGCGCCAGGTGCGACAGGGCCATGTTGGGCTCCTGCACCACCTCCTGCGTCGGGCTCAGCAGCGACGCAGCGGCCTGGACCCAGCGTGCCCCGTCGACGCGGCGATCCTCGGCGTCCCACGCCCGGACGTTCGCCGCGGTGTAGTGCTCGAAGTCGATCACGCCCTCGCCCGAGCCCAGATACAGGCCCAGCCGCTCCGGGTCCGGCCGGTTGCCGCCGCCGCCGCCCAGTCCCGCGTGCCGCCACGCCGCCGCCGCGGCGCCCAGCGCATAGCCGATGTTCCGGCCGATGCCCTCGTGCAGCGACACGTCCGCAACGTGGTCCTGCCAGCGGTAATCCTTCACCTGGGCGGCAAACGTTGTGGGGAACGAGCGGGCGTCGAAGTGCTCGATCGGCCCCACCCCGGACTCGCCCGCCAACAGCGCCCGCCACACCGTTTCGAGCTCATGGCCCAACGGCGTGACCCAGCCCATCCCCGTCACCACCACACGCGCATCGCTCATCGCGCCAGCTTAAAGCCCACGCCCTGGCGCGTGGCCGGGCCGCCGCCGCCGCTCCCCCCCCAAAGCCCACGCCTTCAGGCGTGGGAGGGCCACCAACGACCTATCGTCGTGCTGGGCCGCCCATCACCCCGCCTTCTTCCGCTTGCCCGACTTCTTCTTCGACGCCGGCCCCTTGTCCTCCAGCGACGCCTTCAACGCATCCATCAGGTTAAACGTCGGCGGCGCGGCCTCCGCCTCGCCGGTGCTCGCCGTGGTGATGTCCTCGCCCTCGGCCTTGGACTCGATCAACTCCCGCACCTGCTCGCGGTATTCGTCCTTGTATTTCTCCGGCTCAAAGTCGGCGTGCAGCGCCTCGATCAGCTGCTTGGCCACCTTCAACTCCCGATCGTCCACCTCGGCGTCGGGCAGCTCGTCGTTGAGCTCCACCGCTTCGGTCACCTCGTCCGCGTAGTGCACCGTGTGCAGCATCAGCGCCCCGCCGATCGGCCGGATCGCCACCAGGTACTGCTTCTGCCGCATCACGAACTGCGCGATCGCCACCCGCCCGGACTGCTCCATCGCCTGCATCAGCAGCCGGTACGCCTTCGCCCCGCCCTCGCCGGGCAGCAGGTAGTAGCTGCGGTCGAAGTAGATCGGGTCGATCTGCTCCAGGTCGATGAAGTCGCTGATGTCGATGGTTCGACCGGCGTCGGGCTTGAGCGAGTCCAGCTCCTCGTCACGGATGATCACGTACTGATCCGGCGCAATCGCGTAGCCACGGGCGGTGTCCTTGAAGTCGTATTCCTCACCGGTCTCCGGACAAAACAGCTTGCGGCGCAGACGGCAACCGCCATCGGGGCTGAGCATGTTGAAGCTGATGGTCTTGTCACGAACCGCCGTGCTCAGGCGCACGGGGATGTTCACCAGGCCAAAGCTGATCGAACCGGTCCAAAGTGATCTCGGCATCTCAATCTCCTACGCCCGCCGCGGCGAGCCTGTCTTTCGTCAATGACTGTCGCACTTGCGACATCCCATCCCACGGATCGCCCGCCAGCCCCTTCAGCCGGTCCGGCAACGTTTGCACCGTCCATCCGTCCGCGGCCAGGTCCGGCGTCACCTCGTCCCAGGTCACCGGCACGCTCACCGGGGCGTCCTGTCGGGCCCGCGGGCTGTACGCCGCCACTGCCGTAGCCCCCTGGCCGTTACGGTGGTAGTCGATATATATCTTGCCGTGCCGCTTGCTCTTGGTCATCACCGCCACGTAACGCCGCGGGTGTTCTTTCACGAGCTGACGCACCACCCCGCCGGTAAATTCCTTCGCGGTGGCCCAGTCGCTCCGCCGATCGATCGGGACGACGATGTGCAGCCCCTTGCCGCCGGACGTCTTGCAGAAGCTCAACAGATCCATCTCCGCCAGCCGATCCCGCAACTCGTGCGCCGCCTCGATCACGGCCGACCACGCCACACCCGGCCCCGGGTCCAGATCAAACACCAGCCGATCCGGCCGGTCCAGCCGATCCAGCCGTGCCCCCCACGGGTGCACCTCCAGCACCCCCATCTGCGCCAGCGTCACCAGACCCGCCACGTCCCGCACCGCCAGCCCGACCGCCGACTCCTCGCCCTCGGGCACCTCCACCTGCTGGATCGCCTCGCTCATCCCGTCGCCCGGGTGCTTCTGATAAAAGCACTTGCCCGCCCGACCCCGCGGGCATCGCACCAGCGACAACGGCCGACCGGCGATGTGCGGCAACGCCCAGTCCGCCACCGCCGCCCAGTACGCCGCCAGGTCTCGCTTGGTCAGACCCTGATCCGGATAAAGCACGCGGTCTGGATTGCTCAGCCGCACCCCCGCGTAGCGGTCGCCGGACGGCACGTCGTGTACCGGCGGCTTGTCGACTGCCGCCACAACCTCTTGCGAATCCTGGACTTCCACAGCATATCCACCCTTCGGCTCCAGCACCACCTCCCCCGGCAGCTTGTCCTCCCGCAGCCCCTGAAAGCTCGCGTGCCGCAGCAACCCTTCATCGGTCCACTCCGTGAACGCCACCTCCACGACCAGCCCCGGCCGGACCCACACCGCGTCCCGCGTCTCCCGGCCAGGCGGCGGCTTCGCCAACGCCACCGGCTCCGCCACCCGCAGCGCCTCCATCTGCTCGTGCAGGTCCTTCAGCGTGGCCTCATCAAACCCGGTCCCGCACCGGCCCGCGTAATGCAGCGACCCACTCGGGTCCCCATACCCGAGCAGCAGCGCCCCGAACCCCCGCCGACTCCCCTTCGGCGGGGTGTACCCGAGCACCAGCAGCTCCTCCCGCTGCACACACTTGGTCTTCAGCCACAGCCGCGACCGCCCCGGCAGGTAACGCCCGTCCGCCCGCTTGCTGACGATCCCCTCCAGATTGAACCGGCAAGCCTGCTCCGAAAACGCAGAGCCCTGCCCCACCACATGATCGCTGAACCGGAGCGTTCCCGAGGCATCGGCCGGTACCAGCTCCCGCAGCAACCGCTTCCGCTCGAGCAGCGGGACACGCGACAGATCGCGACCGCTGCATTGCGGCAGGTCAAAGCTATAGAACACGAGCGGTTCGGCCCCTCCGCGGCGTGCGACGTTCTGAAGCTTCTGAAAGCTGGTCGTCCCATCGGGCATCAAGACCACCAGCTCGCCATCGATGACCGCGTCATTCACCGGTAGAGCGGCGGCAGCCTCGGCCACACTCGCGAACCGCTCCGTCCAGTCCTTGCCGCTTCGGCTGATCAACCGGGCCTTGCCACGGTCCAGATGGATCAGCATTCGGTAGCCATCGAACTTGATCTCGTGCAGCCAATCCTCGCCCGCCGGCGGGGCATCCACCGCGGTGGCGAGCATCGGCTCCACGACCGAACGCTCCGACGCCGGGGCGGTGCCGTCCAATGCAGCAAGGGCTTCAAGTCGCAGCGATTCGGGCACGGCGGTCGACCACGACGCATCCCCCGCCGAAGCGATTTGGTCCATCGTCCGCCCCGTGCGGATGCTCCGCTGCTGGTCCTCGAGCGAAGACCGGCCGTCACCCCGCTGCATGTGCTCGTCCCGATCCTTGATCAGCAACCACTCGGGCTTCGCCGATGAGCTTCTAGATCGCCCGCCGCGGGGCTTCATCCGCACCAGCGCCCACTGCCCCCGCAGCCGCTGGCCGTGGAGGCGAAACTTCAGCGAACCCGCCGTCAGGCCCTCGGCCACATCGCCCAGCGGTTCCCACGTCCCGCGGTCCCAGAGCATGACCGTCCCGCCGCCGTACTCGCCCTCGGGGATGACCCCCTCGAACGTGCCGTAGTCCAGCGGGTGGTCCTCGACCTGCACCGCCAGGGTCCGGTCCGCCGGGTCCAGACTCGGGCCCTTGGGCACCGCCCAGCTGAGCAGCACGCCCTCATGCTCCAGCCGCAGGTCGTAGTGCAGCCGGCTCGCGGCGTGCTTCTGCATTGTGAAGGCAAGCGCCGTCGCGGGCCGGTCGTCATCAGCAGCCGGGCCACGCCGCACGCCAGCCGCCGGCTCGGGCGTTTGGGCAAAGTCACGCTTCTGTTGATAGGCGGTCAGTGTTCGCGGCATGGTGGCAGCAGGCGGAGAGCCGCCTCCATGCGACACCCCCGATCCTAGAACCCAACCTTCAACCGCCGATCAGCCGGGCCTGAAGACCGCTTCATCACAACGTCATCCCGGCTTACGATCAGAAACCTAACATCTCCGCAACGCAAGAGGAACACCATGTCCGATACCACCGCCCCGAAGACCGACCCCGATCCGCAAACCAACACCCAGAAGGACCCCAGCAACTGGACCACCGGCGACGAGCAGATGACCGGTGCCCAGGCGTCTTACCTCAAGACGCTCAGCGAAGAGGCCGGCGAAGCTTTCGATCCCAAGCTCACCAAGGCCCAGGCCAGCCAGCGCATCGACGCCCTGCAGGACAAGACCGGCCGCGGTCAGTAGCCCGCCGCACGCGGGTTGATCTACCTTGCGGCAATGACCACCACGACCCGCACCGGCCAGTTCCCGATCGGCTTCCGCCAGGGCGGACGCTGGCAGAAGGATGTCGCCGCGACCGTCGAGTTCGCCCAGGCCGAAGGCTTTGCCGGGGTCGACCTCAAGCAGGGGCAGCCGGAGGCGCTGCAGCAGGCGAAGGCCGCCGGCCTGACGGTGGGCAGCGTCGACGTGGTTGCCATGCGGGACCTGTCATCGCCCGATCCGGCCGAGCGGGACGCTGCGGTCCAGCAGAACGCCGAGTACGCCGCCGCGGCCGGCGAACACGGCGTGATCAACTACTTCTGCGTCGTCCTGCCCAAGGACCCGACCCGGTCTCGCGCGGACAACTTCGCCGATGCCGTGGACGGCTACGGCAAGCTTTGCGACGCCCTGCACACAGCCGGCGGCCGGCTGGCGATCGAGGGCTGGCCCGGCCCGGACCCGCACTTCCCGGCCCTGGCCTGCACCCCCGCCGACACGCGGGCGTTCCTCGCCGAGCTGCCCGCCAACGCCGGGCTCAACTACGACCCGTCGCACCTGGTCCGGATGGGCGTCGACCCGCTGCGGTTCCTCCGCGAGTTCGGCGACCGCGTCCACCACGTCCACGCCAAAGACTGCGAAATCCTCGACGAGGAGCTCTACGAGCACGGCCACACCCAGCGGGCCACCTTCGCCACCCCCCACATCTGCGGCGAGTTCAGCTGGCGCTACGTCATCCCCGGCCACGGCAGCGTCCGCTGGTCCCGCACCCTCGAACTGCTCGGCGAGATCGACTACGACGGCATGGTGAGTATCGAGCTCGAGGACGAGCGGTTCATGACCACCGATGACGGTGTCCGCGATGGCCTGCGGGCGTCGCGCGACTTCCTCCGATACGCGTGAGCAGCCGCCGTGCCGGATCGTCTGCAGGCCCGGTGGGGCCAGCGCCCGCAGTACCTTGGGGAACATGACCGACACCGCACCGCACCGGCCGCTCGACGGGCTCGTCGTGCTCATCACCGGCGGCGGCAGCGGCATCGGGGCCGAGGCCGCCCGGTGGATGGCTCGGCAGGGGGCCCGGGTCGCGTTGGCGGGCATCCCCGCCGACGGCGTGGCCCAGGTCGCCGAGCAGATCCAGCAGGCCGGCGGCGAGGCGATCGACCTGCCGACCGACGTGTCCGATGCCGTGGCGGTCCAACATGCGGTCGATGCGACGGTCGATCGCTTCGGCCAGCTCGATGCGGTTGTCGCCAGCGCCGGCGTCCAGCTGCACCGCCGGGACCACACGCTGCACCAGATGGACGATGCCGCCTGGGACCAGACCCACGACGTGAACTACCGCGGCGTCTACCTCACCTGCAAGGCCGCCTTGGCCCGGATGGTCGAGCAGGACACCGGCGGCAGCATCGTGATCATCTCGTCGGTGACCGCCACGTCCGGTGCCTCGGCCAACGTTGCGTACGCCTCGGGCAAGCACGGGCTCATCGGCTTGGCCCGACATATCGCCGTGCACTACGGGCCCCGCGGCATCCGGTGCAACGCGCTGTGCCCGGGCGCCTTGGACCAGACGCCCGACTTCGACCAGCTGCCCGACCCCGATGCCCGCGAGGCCAGCCGGCTGGACCGCATCCCGCTGGGCCGGTTGGGCACCCCCGCCGACATCGCCCCGTGGATCGCCCTGCTCGTGTCGCCCGCGGGTGCTTATGCCAACGGGGCCACGCTCGTGATCGATGGTGGGATGCACGTGTCCTGATACTGGGAGTTCGATAGATGCAACTGAAGGTCCATCCCAACGGCCACTACTTCCAGCACGAGGATGGCACGCCGTTTTTCTACCTCGCCGACACCGCGTGGATGCTCCACAACAAGCTCACGCTTGATGAGGCCGGCCGGCTGTTCGCCGACCGCGCCGCCAAGGGGTTCACCGCCGTGCAGGCCCTGGTATTCCGCGACCTGTTCGAGCCCAACACCCCGAATGTCGCCGGCGTCAAGCCGTTCGCCACTGACGAGGACATGCGGGCGGTGCGGCTCAACCCGAAGTGGATCGAGCACGTTATCGCGGTCACCCGCCTGGCCGACGAGCACGGGCTGATCATGGGCCTGCTGCCGACCTGGGGCGATAAGTGGAACGAGCACTCCAACTCCGCCGGCCCGGTCATCATGGACCGCGATTCCGCCCGGCGGTACTGCCAGACGCTCTCGAATGCGCTAGCCGACTGCCCCAACGTGATCTGGATCCTTGGCGGCGACAGCCCGGTCAGGACGCAGGCCGAGGCCGACATCGTTCGCGCGATGGGCGAGGGCATCCGGGCCGGCGGCAGCGCCGAGCGGCTGATGACCTTCCACCCCGAGGGCTCCGAGACCTCCGCCATCTTCCACAGCGAGCCGTGGCTGGACTTCAACGCGATGCAGACCGGCCACGCCCGGCCCGGCCAACCCAACTACACCTATATCGAACGGCTCTATCACCAGCGGCCGCACAAGCCGTGCATCGACCTCGAACCCAACTACGAACTCTCCCCGATGTTCTGGTTCGGCAAGGCCGGTGTCCAACCCGCCCTGACCACCGTGTTCACCGCCCACGAGGTCCGCAAGGCGTACTACCGCAGCGTCCTCGCCGGGGCCGCCGGGTTCACCTACGGCTGCGAGCCGATCCGACCGATGGTCCGACCCGGCGACCGGATCCACATTTGGGAAAGCGAGCCGTTGCCCACGTGGGATGAAGCACTCTCGGCCCCGGGATCATCGCAACTTGAACTGCTCAAGCAGTCGCTGCTCGAGCGTCCCTACTTCTGCCGCGTCCCGGCCCAGGAGCTGCTCCGACCCATCCGTCGGGCCGGGGCGTGGGTCGATCGGCTGGCGATCGGCCTGCCTTCCGCCGACCAGCAAAACACCGACCCCGCCGCCCACATCCGCGTCGCCCGCTGCACCCAGGGCCGTTACATCATGGCCTACCTGCCCGTCCGCCAAGCCCTGCTGCTGGACACCACCGGGCTGGACGCCAAGCGGCTGCGCCTGTCGGTCTTCGATCCGGAAGCTTGCGAGCAGACCGCCGACTACGAGATCGATAATCCGGGCACGCTGCGCTACATCCCGCAGCGAGACCTAGATACGTTCATCATCGTCGACGCGATCTAAGGCGAGGCGCTCGCACGCACCACGGTTCAGCGGCTCGGCACCCGCGGCTTACGGTGCCGGCGCCCAGCGGCTGCTGGGCTGCTCGCCGCTGATCTGGACCCAGGTCGGCAGGTCCACGACGTTGCGAGGCTCGTAGGCCGTCGTGGCGGTGAAGACCTCGCGGGCGTCGGGGTTGTAGAAGCGGTTGTTCTCGCCGGTGTACTGCTGCTCGTACCAGTGGACGTACATCTCGGCGTTGCCGCCGCCGGGCGTGCGTTCGATGAGGTAGCTCTCGGGCCCGGCGTCGCTGCTGAGCACGCTGTGGCGGATGGTCGTGTTGAGCACTTGGCGGATCGGCACGGCGGCGTTGCCGCGGGCGTTCATGTCGCGGTCGGTGGTGCGGGGCGGCGAATTCATGATCGACAGCTGGGCGTGCCCGTTGTCCTGCAGCCGGCTGTCCTCGATCACCACGTCGTGGGCGTTGAGCAGGAACAGCCCACGCCGCTCGTTGCCGATCAGTTCGCAGCCGCGCAGGGCGATCGGGCCGAACTGGATCTCGTGGAACATGCCGTCGTTGGCGTTGCCGTTGAACCGGCTGTTCTCGAACAGCAGGTTGGAGCCGACGACGTCCGCCCGGAAGCCCGTGCCGAAGTTGTCGTTGCACTGGACATTGCGGAACACCGCGTCCTGGGCCCGCCAGTCCACGCCCCCGGCCTGGTGCTTGGTGAAGCCGAACCGTTGGCCGTTCCAGTTGTTGCGGTCGAAGCTGCTGTCTTCCACGACGACGTCCTGCACGTACTGGAGAAACGCGCCACGGCCGCCGTTGTCGTCCACCCGCACGTTCCGCATCGTCAGGCCGTTGACCCAAAAAAGGTTCATGCCCGAGTAGAGGTTCTGTCCAAAGTGGCAGTCCTCGATCAGCCAGTTGCCCACGTCGGTGACGTAGTCGCCCCAGCCGTTGGCGTTGAGGGCCGCGCCGACGCGGCGGGCGTTGTGGAAGTTGCTGCTGTGGCGGAAGGTGAGGTTCCGCAGCACGACGTTGTTCTTGTGGGCCAGCGTTATCAGGCCCTCGGCCCAGCCGATCTCGACGACCGCCCCGTCCAGCGACGCGACACCCTCGGGCAGCCGCAGCAGCATCGAGTCCGGGTGCGGGTGGTCGTCGTAGCCCGCGTCACCCGGGCCGTGGGTGTTGACCGCGAACGTGCCCGGCTCCATCACGTCCAGGCCCCGCCAGCCCACGTACTCCCGGCCGCGGCCGGTCCCGACGTTCTCCTCGATCAGCAGCCCCACGTCGTTGTACACCCGCCCGCGGCGGTCGGTGTACCGGTAGCCCTCGGTCATCACCATCCGCAGCGGCCGGCCGTCCAGCCACAGCATCTCCCGCCGGTGCAGCTCGACGTGCGGCACGCTGTAGTAGCCGTCGTCGTGCATGCCCCAGTCGTGCGGCCAGTCCCAGCGGTAGATCCCGCGGTCCGCGTCGATCAGCTCCCAGTCCTCGGCCGACGAAGCGACGCTCCCGGCGATGACCGCCGGCTCGTCGCCGATGCCCTCGATCACCAGCACCGCGTCCCGCAGCGCCGGGTCGTCTTCACCGTCGAGGTTGAGCATCTGCTGCACCCGGTGCACCCCCGGCGAAAGCGCCAGCCTCACGCCCCGACCCTCGGACAGCCGGTCGCGGGCGACGTCGAATGCCTCCGCCAGTGATGTGAAGCGGGTCTGGCCGTCCGCCTCGCCCGCCGGGTCGACGTGCAGCGTCACCCCGACCGCCGCCTCGTCGACCTCCGCGCCGTCGATCCGGCCCGGGTCCACCGCCCGTGGTGCACGGTCCAACGCGTTGGGGTTCGCCGGCCGTGTGGCGTTCTCAATCGTCAGCGGGTTTACCGGCGGCTCGCCGAGTTCTTCGAGGATCAGCCGAACCCCCGCCGTGTCCCACGTCCCGGCCGCCGCTCGGTAGCCCATTCGCACCTGCATCGACTCGGTGCCCGGCGGCACCTCTTCACTGCGGGAGCGGGTTTCCCACCCGGCGATGTCCTCACGCAGCCGGATCGTCCGCTGGCCGCCGATCCGCTCGCCGCGGCCGTTGAGAAACACCACTTCATAGAACGGGACGTCCCAGGACCGGCCCCCTTGCTCGAAACCCTCCAGGCGCATGTCCACCTCAAGACGGACCCGGTGCCAGCGGGGGTCGAACCCGGGGACATCGTGGGCGACGAAAGCCTGCGGCCCCTCGCCGATTCGCAGGAACCCGCGGTCGTCGCTGCGCTGCCACTGCCAGCGGTCCCGCATCCAGCCCTGCCGGGCGTCCCACGCGTCGAGCGCTTGGCCACCCTCGAACGTCCCGGCCTCGAACAGGTTGTCACCGACGTCCTGGGCCGTGGCGGCGGTGGCGGTCATGAGAAAGGCCAGGCACATCAGGGCGCGGAGGTAAGTCATGACGGGTCTGCGGGTCGCGTGAAAGGGTGGAGGTACAGCCGGGGACTCGGTGAGGTGTTACTGCGTGTCGTTGTGGCCCAGGAAGTCGCTCAGGTCCGCCGAGCTCATTGCGGCGTAGGTGGCGCGGGTCATGTTGCTGGCGTGGCCGTCGCCGTAGAGCCAGTTGGCCGATTGGCTGCCGTGCCCGGGGCTGTCGCGGAACTCGGCCTGGTAGCTCCACGGCACGCGCGGGTTGGAGCCGTTGAAGGTGTCCTGCGGCCGGCCGCGGAGCGAGCCGCCGGCCCGCCAGCGGTCCGGTCCGGAGAGCAGCGTCATCGGGGCGTCGGCGACCCAGAACTGCCGGGCGTCCAGCAGCCGGTCGCGTGGGTGGCGGGTGATCTGGTTGTTCTTGTGGCCGCCCAGGTACCAGTTGAGCGCGTAGTCGTAGTCCGCCTGCTGCGCCCGGCGGGGGGCGACCGCGCCGGCGGCGACGGGGCAGTTCAGCGGCCCGGTCGCCGGGTTGACTGCGTCATCAAAGCCCGCGGTGGGGAACAGGTCCTGCCACGGCACGTGCATCGCCCCGAGCTTTTCGTGCCATTCGGACCCGGGGCTGCCGAAGTAGGCGTTGGGTTGCGTCGGGTCGGACCAGTGCGGGATGAACCCGCCCGAGTCGACGGCGTAGACGTTGCCGGCCACGCCGATCTGTCGCAGCGTCGAGAGGCACTGCACGTTGCGGGCCTGCAGCCGCGCGGCGGTCAGGGCCGGCAGCAGCAGCGCGATCAGCAGCGCGATGATGCTGATCA
>CAZVBW010000016.1:30348-58578 GCA_964625505.1 uncultured Phycisphaeraceae bacterium | reverse complement strand
GGCAGCGCCACCGCCAGCCGCCGACCCAGCGACGCCAGCCCCTGCCGACGCACCCGCGCCTCCCGTCGCAGCGCCGCACCCAGCCGCGCCGATGCCCGGTCCACCTGCTCCAACAGCGCCCCCGCATCCGGCAGCAGCGTCATCGCCGCCTGCGTCGGCGTCGCACACCGCACGTCTGCCACCAGCTCGGCGATCGTCGTGTCCGTCTCGTGACCGATCGCCGCCACCACCGGCAACTCGCACCGCCGCACCGCCTCCGCGACCGCCAGCTCATTGAACGCCCACAGGTCCTCCAGCGACCCGCCGCCCCGCGTCACGATCACCGCCTCGATCCCCCGCCCCGGCCCGTGCTCCGACAGGGCGTCCAGCGCCGCCACCACCCCCGGCGACGCCCCCGGGCCCTGCACCGGCACATCCACCAGCACCAGCCGACACCCCGGCATCCGCCGCCTCGCCGTGTCGATCACGTCCTGCAGCGCCGCCGCCCGCCGCGACGTGACCACCGCCACCTTCCGCGGCATCGCCGGCAGCGCCCGCTTGCCCGCCGGGTCGAACCACCCCGCCTCCCGCAGCGTGGCCATCCGCTCCCGCAGTTGCGCCTCCAACTCGCCCCGGCCCACCGGCCGGACCCGGTCCACGTACAGCTGCAGCCGACCCTGCGCGGGGTACAGATCGACCCGCCCGTCGATGACCACCTGCATCCCGTCCTCGAGCCGGCACCCCGCCGCCTTCGCCGCGCTGGCAAACATCACGCAGCTCAGACACGCCCCCCGGTCTTTGATCGAGAAGAACCAGTGCGTCCGGTCCGAGAAATTGCTCACCTCGCCGGTCACGCTCAGCCGACCGGGCAGCGTGTCCTGAATCGCCGTGCGGATCAGCGTCGCCGCGTCGGTCACCGACAGCGGCTTAGCGGTGGCATGTGAAGCCTCGACCATGTCGAGCAGCCTACGCGGCGCCGCCCCCGAAGCCGCGGGTGTGAACCCGTCGGCCTCGCGCCCGCCGCTACCGTGCCGCCGATGACCGCCCCGCTCGTGCCCCTGCCGCTGCTCGCCGACCCGAACGCTTACCGGGCCTGCGGCTGGGACCTGCTCGCCGACGCCGACCGCCGGGCGTACTGGCTGGACCTGTTCCGGGGGCACTTCCCGAAGCTGCTGGACGAGGCCCGGCGGGAACACCAGGACCGCGGCGAGCCGGTCGATGGCAAGATCCAAGCCGCCCGCGGGTCGTTCTTCGGCTACCTCGACGCCCTCGCCATTGACCCGACCTGCCTCGGGCCGCTGGACATCCTCATCATCTGCCGGGCCCGCGAGCAGGTGCTCCGAGCCGTCGGCATCGCCGACGCCTACCGCTTGGCCAAGGCCGAGCAAAATGACGCAGCCCTGCAAGACCTGCCGCAGGTGCTCGATGACCTGGACGCGAAAGATGGCGTTGAGCGGTGGCGGGCGATCACCCGCAACGTCTTCGCCGGCAACATCTACGACCTGGGCGCCACCAAGACCGTCGACATGTTCGGCCCCGGCGGCGAGCGGCCCGACATGACGCAGGTCCGCGACCAGCTCAAGGACCGCCCGTGGCTGATCGACGACGCGGATGCCTGGCTCGCCGATTCCGCTGCGAGCAAGTGGCAGAAGGCGGTGCTGCTGGTGGACAACGCCGGGCCGGACATCGTGCTGGGCATGCTGCCGCTGGCCCGCGAGCTGCTGCGGGCGGGGGCCCGCGTGGTGCTGGCGGCCAACACCTACCCATCGCTCAACGACGTGACGCTCGACGAGCTGATCCCGCTGGTCGACACCGCGGCCGCGGATGATGACGTGCTGCGGGGGGCCCTGGACGCGGGGACGCTCACGCTGCTGCCGACGGGCAACGGCCTGCCGCTGATCGACCTGACCCACGTCGACCCCCGGCTCGCCAAGGTGTCGGCCAACGCCGACCTGCTCGTGCTCGAAGGCATGGGCCGGGCCATCGAGAGCAACCTCGACGCCCGCTTCACCTGCGACACGCTCAAGATCGCGATGGTCAAGGATCAGGGTGTCGCCGACGCGCTGGGCGGCGAGCTGTTTGACCTGGTGCTGCGGTACGAGCGGGGGTGATGTGTGAGCGTGGAACCGCTTGCCTGAGGCGGGTCAACCCGTCGACCCGGACCGCGTTCGTTGCGGCTTGCGAGATTCTCTTGCCCCCTCTCCCTTCTCAGGGAGAGGGCGGGGGTGAGGGTCGGTGCCCGGGTGCACGACCTCGCCCACCTGTCGCCACAGGCCCCACCCTCCCCCGGCCCCTCCCTCAGAGGGAGGGGTGGCAGAAGTTGATGCCGCGTTGTTCTAGCCGCAGAAGCCTGTCGCATTGTTGACTGTGGACCACGGACGCGGACCCCGCAATGGCTGACACACACGAGGTGTTCACGGCTGCCACAACCACCCGCGGCTTCGCTGCCGATACGCTGCCCGCATGCCCGAGGTGGCCGCTCCGGAACCGCCCGCCGCGTGGTGCCCCCACTGCGGCTACGACCTCCGCGGCAGCGTCGGCGACCCCGCCACCTGCCCCGAATGCGGCAAGGCCCTGGACTGGCAACTGCTGCGAGCCTCGCCAGTGCCGTGGGCGGACCGGGCCCAGCGTTGGAAGCGGCTGCGGGGGTTGCGGGGATTCTGGGCGACGGTGTGGGCGGTGTCGCGGCGGCCGCAGCGGCTGCGGGCGGGGATGTCGCAGCAACTGGACCGGCGGCAGGCCCGCTGGTTCCACTTCTGGCTCGCGGTCTGGCTGACGCTGCTGGTCGCGGGGCTGGTGTGGGCGTTGGTGATCTGGGTGATCGACGACATCACAGACGAGCTGCACCCGCCGACCCTCTACGTAATCCTCGCGGTGGTGCTGCCGCTGGCGTTTCTGGCGTGCTACACGGCCACGGCGGTGCACACGTACTGGTTCCACCCGCGGCGGCTGCCGCTGGCGCAGCAACAGCGGGCGTTGACCCTGTCGTACTACGCGGCGGCCCCGCTGGCGTGGGTGCCCGTCGGGGTGGTGCTCGCAGGTGTCGCCGGGCGATTGGCGTTCACGCTGCTGGACGTGGGTGGTTCGTTGCCGCTGGGCTTGGCGACGCTGGTGCTGGCCGGGGCTGGCGGCGTGTTGGCGCTGATCGCGGTGCTCGACGCCTGCCGGTCGATCAGCACGCTGGCCGGGGCGGTGGCCGACCGGGGATCAGGTCTGCGGCTGCTGCTGTACCCGCTGCTGCCACTGCTTTGGCTGGGGCTTGGGCTGCTGTGGCTGGTGCTGGTTCCCGGGCTGCTGGCCGGGCTGGTGTGGATGCTGATTCGAGCCTGGAATTGAAAGTGAGGGCACACGCGTGCCGGGGTCGAAGTGGACCGACTTGGGCGGTGTCTCAAGCAGGAAGAAGGCGTCGCCCTCTTGGTAGCGGTAGCCACCCATGACGAACCGCCCGCCGTCGTCGCGGCCGTCGTCGCCGACGCTCCACACGGCGTGCACGGGGACCCCACGTCCCTGCGGGGCCGGCAGGTGATAGCCGCGGGACCCGTACGGGTCGGCGGTCAGCCCCGTGCCCGAGCCGCCGAGCTGGATCATCCGGCCGGAGGCGTCGGGGTCCTGCAGCAGCGGCCGGGGCACATCCGGCACCAGGTCCGCCAGCGTGTCGGGCGGCCGGCCATGCCGCGACTCGTGAAGCCGGTGAGCCACGCCGACCGCAGCGAGCCGACTCTGCGTGGCGACTCGGCCGACTGTGATGTGCGATGCCGAGAGTGCAGGCAGCAGTATTGATGTCAGCGGGTGCGTGAGCCAGGCGTTTCGCGTATCGATCTGCGAACTCATCCGCTCAGCGACCGCCGCTTGAGCCGGATCGGGCGGGGGCCCGGCGGCGTCGATCATCGCCTGCATGTACCGGAGCCCGAACAGCTGCTCCTCCAGCAGCAGCGGCTTGATCAGCGGTCGGACGCCCGGCAAAAGCGTGGGGTGCGACAGCCCGCCGGTCTGCGCGGCGGGTTGATTCAGCAGCCACTGCACCGTTTGGAAGATCGACCACCGCTCGCCCGTTAACCCGTCGCGGTACGCGCTGTGGATCGAGTCCAGGTCTGCGAAGTAGGTGTAGAGCGACTGCAGCTGCTGCGGCGTGGCGGCGGTGGGATCGTCGGCGTCGACGCGGAGCTTGGGCAACAGCCGCTCGGCCTCGTCGTAGGCCAGCGCTCGGATCGAGATGCGGACCAGGGCGGTGATCAGCAACTGCGGCGGCGTGTCGAGCGATCGCTCGATGGTCGGCAGCGTGAGCAACAGGTCCATCGCCAATCGGTCGTCGCCGAGGCGGTGAGCCCGCGCGGCGGCGTCGGTGACGAGGCGGGTGAGGGTGCGGCTCTCCCCCAGATGCGGCAGCAGCATCTGGATTGGAGGGTTCACCACTTGCACGTTCCAATCAGCCTGCGGAACGCTCGCTGCTTGTTCAAGCAGTGACACCGATCGGGATGTCGCCGCCAAGTAGGCCTGCGGATCGGTCACCGGGTCGAAGGCGGACCCCGGGCCGTCGTAGTCCCGCACGTCCAAGAGGGTGATGCCGTTGCCGACGGTGGGCCAGTTCGCGAGCGCCTGCCGCAGGTAGAACGCGCGATTGTCGCTGTCGGGCAGTCGCGGCGTCTGCATGTCCTGCAGGAGGATGGGATGGCCCTGCTGCTGGATCTCGGCCACCGCCGCGTCCAGACGGGCCTGGGCCCGGTGCCCCCAGACCAGCCGCAGCACCGCGACGCTCAGCAACAGGATCACGAAGGCGATTGACAGCCGCTTGAGCCACCAGAAGGTGCGGATCGGCGGCTCGTCGGCTGGGGGGTCGCCCGGTGGCATGGGGGCAGGGTACCCGGCCGATCCGACCCTTCGCTTCGCTTAGGCGTCGGCTTCAGGCGAGGGCACACGCGCCTCAGCGAAAAGGCGAGGGGCGGGGCTCATATCGGTGAGGGAGGCCCGGGCGCTGCCGCACGCGGCAGTGGCACCGTTGCAGCACACACGCTGCTAGTCGCCGTCGGTGTCCGTGGCGTCTTCGGCGTTGGCCTCGGGGGTGACGGCCTTGCTGGGGATGCCCTTCTTGTCGAGCACCAGCTGGCGGATCTCGGTCATGAGGTCGGGGTTTTCGCGGATGAACTGCTTGGCGTTTTCGCGGCCCTGGCCCAGGCGGGTTTCGTTGAAGCTGAACCAGGCGCCGGACTTGTTGACCACGTCCTCTTCGACCGCGAGGTCGATCAGGTCGCCCGAGGCGGAGATGCCCTCGTCGAACATGATGTCGAACTCGGCCTGGCGGAACGGCGGGGCGATCTTGTTCTTGACCACGCGGGCGCGGGTGCGGTTGCCCACGGCCCGGTCGCCCTCCTTGATCGAACCGGTGCGGCGGATGTCGATGCGGACCGAGCTGTAGAACTTCAGGGCCCGGCCGCCGGGGGTGGTCTCGGGGTTGCCGAACATCACGCCGATCTTCTCACGGATCTGGTTGATGAAGATGACGGTGCAGGAGCTCTTGTTGATCGCACCGGTGAGCTTGCGAAGGGCCTGGGACATCAGCCGGGCTTGCAAGCCCACGTGGGTGTCGCCCATCTCGCCCTCGATCTCGGCCTTGGGGATCAGGGCGGCGACCGAGTCGATCACGATCAGGTCCACCGCGTCGGAGCGGACCAGCAGCTCGCAGATCTCCAGCGCCTGCTCGCCGGTGTCGGGCTGGGAGACGAGCAGCTCTTCGAGGTTGACGCCCAGGCGACGGGACCACGAGGGGTCCAGTGCGTGCTCGGCGTCGATGAAGGCGGCGACACCGCCCTTCTTCTGGCACTCGGCGATGACATGGAGGGTGAGGGTGGTCTTGCCGGACGACTCGGGGCCGAAGATCTCGACGACCCGGCCGCGGGGGATGCCGCGGCCGCCCAGGGCAAGGTCCAGCGACAGCGTGCCGGTCGAGATGCCCTCGGCGACGTTGGACGGGTCGTCGTCCAGCCGCATGATCGAGCCCTTGCCGAAGGCCCGCTCGATCTGGGACACGGCCTGGTCGAGGTTTCGGCCGCGGGTCTTGGCATCGGGCGAGGCGGTGGCGGGCATGTCGGCTTTCCGGGGGATCGGTCGGGTGAGCGGAGCGGTCTTGGACGCCACCTTGGGGGCGGTTCCGTTGCGGGTGGGGGCGGCGTGGGTCACCATCGTAGTCGTCTCCTGATCATCGGCCTGTGCGGATGTTGTTCGGGTTTTAGCCTAACGGCTTCATCGGCCGGGTCAAGGATGTTTGTTCGGTTTTTGTTGAATATGCGATGGATCTTCTCTCGGAGGTCGTGACACTGCGCGATGATGAAAAGCGTTAGCATGATTTTTAGCGGGTCGCGAACCCGCCCACCGCTTGACTCAGAACCTGCGTATGGGCTGCTGCAAGCGGGCTATTTGGAGCCGCAGCTGATGCTGGTCCTGTTGATCGAAGCCGAGCCGACCCGGCGGAGTTGGCTGGAGCACGCGTTGACGGACGCGAGCTTCGAACTCGAGCCGGCGGTGAATCAAGCCCAAGCGATCCAGCGGGCTGGCGATGGCAGTTTCGAGGTGATCATCCTGGGGTCGCTGCGCCGGGGCGAACAGCAGCTCAAAGCGATGGAGTCGCTGCGGGAGGCGGACCTGACCGCCCCGATCTTTGTACTCGGCGAGGAGGACAGCACCGACGAGATCGTGACGTACCTCAACGCCGGGGCGGATGACTACCTGGCCCACCCCTTCGAGCCGCGCGAGCTGGTCGCCCGGACCCGGGCTCTGATGCGGCGGTGCGAGACCGGCGAGGTGGCCATCCTCGGCTGCGGCGACCTGCACCTGGATGTCAACAAACGCAGCGTCGTCCGCGACGGCGAGAAGATCCGCCTGACAGCCCGGGAGTTCGGCCTGCTCGAGCATCTGGTCCGCAACCAGAACCACGTCCTGAGCCGACCGCAGATCGGCGAGGCGGTTTGGGACGAGAACTTCGACGCGTTCAGCAACGTGATCGACGTGTTCGTCTCCCGCCTGCGGAGCAAAGTGGACAAGCCGTTCGATACGCCGTTGATCCACACGGTCACGGGCAAGGGTTACATGCTTAGCGAGCATGGGCCGGGGTAGGGCCGCGGCACCTGGGGAGCATCCGGTGTCCACCCACGCCTGAAGGCGTGGGCTTTGGGTGAGGCCGCGGCTCCGATGGAGCATTTGGTGCCCACCCACGCCTGAAGGCGTGGGCTTTGGGTGGGGGGTAATGTGCGTCGATGGACCGGCCGAACCTGCTTTGGATCATGTGCGACCAGCTGCGTTACCACGCACTGGGCTGTCACGGCGATCCGAACCTCGCCGGCAAGACGCCGCACCTGGACCGCCTCGCCGGCCAAGGCGTTGACTTCACGCACGCCTACTCGCACTACCCGGTGTGCACCCCGTTTCGCGGGGCCCTGGTCACCGGGCAGTACAACCACGTCAACGATGTCCGGGTCCACGGCGACATGCTGCCCACCGACGCCCGGTGCATGGGCCACATGTTTCGGGACGCCGGGTATGACACCGCGTGGGTCGGCAAGTGGCATCTGGCCTCGACGATCTCGCCGGCGGGCTGGTCGGCGGGGGCGGATTACTGGGTGCCGCCGAAGGTCCGCGGCGGGTTTGAGCGGTGGCACGCCTTTGACTGCTCCAACCACGCGTACGACACGCGGTACGCCGACTCGGCCACGCCGTTCCCGCCGAAGCAGCTGGAGGGGTATCAGACCGATGCGCTGACGGACCTGTCGCTGCGGGTGTTGGAGCAGCAGGCGGGCGGCGGTTCCGGGGGCTGGGCGCATGTGCTGAGTGTGGAGGCACCGCACCCGATGCGAGGAGCCGATGGGCGGATGGGCTTCCCGGCACCGGCGGCGTACGAGGCGATGTTCGACCCGGCGGACATTGTGCTGCGGGACAACGTGCCCGACGACAAGGCCGACGACGCCCGGCGGATGCTCGCGGGTTATTACGCGATGATCGCCAACCTCGACCACAACGTCGGCCGGGTGCTGGGCTGGCTGGACGAGCGGGGGCTGTCCGACGACACGATCGTCTGCTTCTTCAGCGACCACGGCGAGATGGGCCTGAGTCACGGCCGGACCAACAAGCAGGTGCCATGGGATGAGTCGATCCGCGTCCCGCTGATCGTGCGTCCGCCGGCCGGGTCGACCGCCCGCCCCGGTGTAACGAGCGACACGCTGGTCAGTGTCGGGCTGGACCTGCTGCCGACGTGCCTGTCGGTCTGCGGTGTGCCGATCGAGCCGCAGATGCAGGGCGTGGACCAGTCACGGCACGTGCTCGATACCGAGCCGGGCGACGGCGTCCGCGACGCGGTGCTGATCCAGTGGCTGGGCGCCGCGACGTACGGCTTTGGCGAGGGGCAGTACCGAGCGATCCGCACGTGGGACCATCTCTACTCGGTCGCTGAACAGCCCGAGTTGCGGCTGTTTTACAACTGCCGGGCCGACCCGCACCAGCAGCGGAACCTGTTTGACGATCCCGCGTCGATGGTGCTGCGACAGCGGATGCACCAAGCGCTGGAGCGGGAGGTCCTACAAAGCGGCGAGGCGGTGCCGGGGTTTGTGCGTGATCAGCGGCCCGGGCCGACGGGTTGATCCGCCTGAGGCGGAAGGCTCCGCGGCGAGGCCCGATTAGTGCCGCTGCATTATCGTCCGGGGGATGACCCGCCCGCACATCGTGCTGCTCGTCGCCGACGACCAGCGCTTTGACACCATTGCCCACCTCGCCGACCAGCCCGGCTTCGCCGACGCCGCCGGCTACCGCACGCCCCGCTTGGACGCCCTGGCCCAGCGGGGCACGGCTTGGTCCCGCGTCCGGATCCCCGGCTCGACGCACGGTGCGGTCTGCGCCCCCAGCCGGGCGATGCTGCACACCGGCCGGTGGTTATGGAACACCAGCGATGGGATGTGCCGCCTCGAAGGCGAGCCGACGCTGGCCCGCCGCGGCGACGGCGACCGGCCGCTGCCGACGCTGGGCAGCCGGCTGAGCGACGCGGGCTACCGCACCCACGCGTCGGGCAAGTGGCACAACGGCGAAGACGCGCTGCGGCGCGGGTTTCACAGCGCCTCGGCGATGATGATGGGCGGGATGTGCTCGCCCTTCGGTGGCACGGGCCTGCAGGGCTACGAAGCCCCGGGCGAACCGATGACGACCCGCGGCCCGGGCCAGCACGTGGTGGACCTGTTCACCGACGGCGCAGTCGAGGCGATCCAGCAGACCCGCAGCGACAGCCGCCCGCTGTTTCTCTACGTCGCCTTCACCCTCCCGCACGATCCCAAGCACACGCACTGGCGGTACCACAAGCGCTTCGACGCCGCGGACGTCCAGATGCCGCCGAGCTTTCAGCCGCAACACCCCGAGCCGCAGGGGCTCTACGGCGGTCGCGACGAGAACATTGCCGAGTACCCACGCGACCCCGAAGAGATCCGGCGTCATATTGCCGACTACCGGGCTTGTGTGCTGCACCTGGACGACTGCCTCGGCCGGATCGAGGACGCGCTCAAAGAGGCGGGCATCTTCGACGACACCCTCCTCGGGTACACCGCCGACCACGGCATCTGCATCGGCCGGCACGGGCTGATGGGTAAGCAGTCGCTCTACGACGACGCGGTCCGCGTGCCGCTGGTCCTTGCGGGGCCCGGTCTCGAGGCGGGGCGGGTCGACGACACGCCGCGGATGATGCAGGACCTGCACCCCACGCTGCTCGCCGCCGCCGGGGTGGACGAACCGACCGACTTCCGCCGGCTTGACGAGTCCGCCGGCGATGAGCCGCAGTACCTGTGCTACAGCGACAGCCACCGCGCCGTCTGCGAGCCCACCGGCCTCAAGCTCATCGAGTACACCCGGCCGAAGCACCGCCACACCGAGCTGTTCGACCTCGCCGCCGACCCGTACGAGACCCGCAACCTCGCCGACGAACGCCCCGATGACGTGACCCGCCTCCGCGGCCTGATGCGACAGCACCACGACGCGACGGGTGACCCGACCGCCCTGCCTTTTTAAAGCCCACGCCTTCAGGCGTGGGCGGGCCCCCCGCTGCCCCTTGGCGTGCGCCGGGTGCCATGGCCGCGTGCGGCCGTGCCCTTGGACCCCTCGGCACGCCACCACTGCCGCACGCGGCAGTGGCACCCGTCAACGCCTTTGCTGCGCCTCCCCCACCCACCGCGCATACAGCTCCAACAACCGCGCATTCATCGCCGCCGCGCTAAAGCCGTCCCGCACCCGCTGCGCCCCCGCCGCCGTCAACGACCGCCGACGCCGAGCGTCGTCCAGCATCCATCCCGTCGCCTCGGCCAGCGCCTCCCGATCCCCCACCGCCACCAACCGCCCGGTCACCCGGTCCTCGCAAAGCGACCCGATGCCCCCCGCGTCGTACGCCACGATCCCGCACCCGCACAACAGCGCTTCGGCCAGCGTTCGCGACTGGCCCTCCTGATACGACGGCAGCAGCTTCACATCGACCCCCGGAAGCAGCCCGGCGATGTCCTCGTGCGGCACCAGGCCGGTGAATTGCACCACGTCTTGCAACCCCTCCCGCTCGACCCGCGCCCGCAGCGCCGGGCCGTGCCAGCCGTCGCCGATGAACACCACCCGCAGCCCCGGATAGCGCTCCCGCAGCCCCGGCAACACGTCCAGCACGTCCGCGTGACCCTTCAGCGGGTCCAGCCGGGCCAGTACGCCCAGCACCGGTACATCCCCCGGCAAACCCAGCCGCCGCCTCGCCGCCGCCCGCGCTTCCGGGCTGTCCGCGCCCTCGAACCGCTGCAGGTCCACCCCACTGGGCACGATCTCAAACCGGTCGGGCTCCGCAATCCCCGCCGCCGCAAACGCCTCCACCATCGCCGGCGTGATCGCGATCAGATGATGACACCGCTTCGCCGCCCACCGCTCGGCCGCCACGTACGCCCTGTGCACCCACCGCGGCTGCCGATCATGAAACGGCAAACCGTGCACGGTGTGCACCACGACAGGTACGCCCTGGGCCCACGCCGCCGCACGCCCCACGATCCCCGCCTTGCTCGAATGCGTGTGCACCACGTCCGGCTTCAGCTCCCGGATCAGCCGACGCAGCCCGCGGTAGGCCCCCGCGTCATGCCAGGGCGAGACCGCCCGCCGCATCCACGGCAACTCGTGCAACACCGCCCCACTCGCCTCCGCCTCGCCCAGCAGCGAACCCTCCGGCCCGTAGATCGGTCCGTACGCCAAGTGCGCCTCGTGCCCCGCCTCCGCCAACGCCCGGCAGGTCAGCACCGTGTTCTGCTGCGCCCCCCCGAGAATCAACCGCGTGATGACATGCAACACCCGCACCCCCCGGAAGATAGTCGAGCTCACCGCACCCACGGAAGCAGCCGTGCGCCTGAGCCCCCCTACCCCACCTCGCGCCGCTGAAACAGCAGCACCGCCAGACCCAGCACACCGACCGTGTAGACCGCCGCGTACGCGCTGACCGACCCGATGTACGTCAGCGACAGCTCGCCCGCCGTGTCGTGGATCAGCGAGTGCCCTTGCCCGATTGCGTCCGCCGGCCAGAGCAGCTGCAGGTTCGGCGCCAACAGCACCACCACCTTCACCGCCACGTACGCGATCGTCTGCGCGATCGACAGGTCCGCCGCGAAGATCGCCCCGAGGCTCTGCCAGACCCCCGCCCCGCCCAGCAGCAGCACCTGCTGGTCCACCCACGCCGACATCGCGTTGCTCACCAGCCCCAGCGCGAACACCCCCAGGCAGATCACCAGCGTCATCACCTGCCCCAGCCGCGTGCTCACCGCCACCGCCACCGCCGTCAGCAGCCACACCGCCTGCAGCACCAGCAACAGCCCGATCACCAGCTGCCCCGTCCGCGCCTGCTCGCCGGTGAACTCGGTCAGCGGCCCCTGCACCTGCCACTGCGGGCTGATCACCAGCACCCCCGCCACCGCCAGCGTCAGCAACCCCGTCGCCCACGCCGCCAGCGTCGACGTGAACACCCACCCGTACAGGTAGTTGCCCAGCGTCGCCACGCCCAGCGCCAGCAGGACCGCCCCGAGCCCGAACCCGATCACCGGCAGGTCCAGATCGTCCGAGGCATTTTGCATCACCCGGTGCCGCACCGTCAGCAGCAGCACCAGCGACAGCACATAAAACGCCAGCGTGATCGCCCCCGCCACGCCCAGAAACTTCCCCATCACAAACACCGGCCGGCCCACCGGCTTGGCCACCACCGTCAGCGCCGTCTTCGTCTCGATCTCCCGGCTGATCACCCCCGTCGCCGTCAACGCCGCCAGCACCACCGACGTCAAAAACACGCTGGACAGCCCCATGTCCAGCAGCATCGCGTTGTCCCCGTCGCCCGGCTCCATCGAGTACATCGACAGCGACGGCCCCAGCACCAGCATCACTACCCCGATCCCCAGCAGCACCAGATAAATCGGCTGCCGCACCGCCTCCACCAACGTGTTCCGGGCAATGGTGAAAAGCTGAGTAAACATGATGCGTCACAGGCCCGCCCCCGGGCAGTGCCACTTCAGTGGCACTGTGTGAACCCCCGATCGAACGGATGCCCAAGGCCCCGCGTACAGCTGGCGTTGCCGTGGGCGGCAATGATACGTACCTTGCCCCACCCGCGTTCTGCCGCGTCTTGCCGCTTTCGCCGGCCCGTTGCCTGACATGCCCCCATCCGCCGACGACCAGACCGTTGACCGCCGTGCCACCGGCGCCGCCGTACTCGGCCTGGCGATGCAGCTGACGCTCGGCATCGCCGCGGCCCTGCTGGGGCTGTGGACCGACTCGACCGCCATCCACACGACCGCTTGGTATCTGCTGGGCGGCGTGCCGATCTGGATCGTCCTGATCCTGATCTACAACCAGCGTCGGCTCGAACGGCTCGAGGCCCTCGAACAGCAGGAGCTCGAGGCCGGCGACGCCCGCAGCGCCACCATCTTTCAGGAGGCCGGCGGCCAGCTGGACGTCGCCCGCCGCCGACTCGAACGGCTCACCAAGTGGGCCCTGCCGATCGTCAGCGCGGTCGTCGGGCTGTACCTGCTCATCGTCGGCAGCGCCTCGCTGTGGTCGGCCTGGGGCCTCATCGAGCGAACCGAGGGCGAGCCGGCGAACTTCGGGCCGCTGGTCCTCGCGTCGCTCCGCAACGGCGAGGCGAACCCGCTGGTCATCCTGGTGATCACGATCGGGGCCGCCTTCCTGGGCTTCCTGGTCGCTCGCTACCTCGCGGGCATGGCGCAGGCCCGACCGTGGTCGCTGCTGCGGGGCGGGGCCAGCTACCTGATGGGCAACGTCGTGGTCCTGGCGGGGATCGCGATTGCGGCGGTGCTGGCCCTGGCCGGGCTGGGCTGGGGCTTCGCGGTGTTGGCGGTGGCGGTGCCAGCCCTAATGGTGCTGCTGGGCTTTGAGATGCTGCTGGGGCTGGTCCTGGGCATCTACCGGCCGCGCCGGGCCGACGAACAGCCCCGCCCCGCGTTCGACTCCCGGCTGCTGGGCTGGCTGACCCGCCCCGAGTCGCTTGGCAAGATCGTCGCCGACACGCTGCGGTACCAGTTCGGCTTCGACATGACCGGCAGCTGGTTCTATCAGCTGCTGGGCCGGTCGATCGCCCCGCTGATCGCGCTGGGGCTGCTGGTGCTGGTGGGCATCTCGTCGTTGGTCGTCGTCGATCCGCAGCAGCAGGCGCTGGTGAGCACCTTCGGGCAGTTGCACGCCGACGACGCTGGCGAGGTCGAGGTGCTGCACCCCGGGCTGCATGTCAAGTGGCCCTGGCCGATCAGCACCGTCGACCGCTACGACGTGCACCGCGTGCAGACCGCCATCGTCGGCTCGGGGGACGAAGCCACCACCGACACCGCGGTGCTCTGGACCAACCAGCACCTCGAAGGCTCCGAGGAGTACCTGGTGACCGCCCCGACTGAGCTGGACGGCTCGGCCCGGCCCGCTGGCGACGAGGGCGCGGGCGATGGCGACGCCGAATCGACCGCCGGGGCCGGCGAGCTGGCCGCGGTGCGGCTGGCGGTCAACTGGCGGATCGGCGACCTGCCGACCTTCGTCCGCTCGGCGTACCGCCCGCAGCGTGTGCTGCAGACCCTGGCGCTGCAGTCGCTCAGCCGGTACACCGCGACGCACAGCATCGACGAGCTGCTCGGCGGCGACGGGGAAGATCTGGGCGTGGCCGTGGCCGAGGACCTGCAGGCCGGGCTTGATCAGGTCGCCGGCGGCCTGGGCATCGACATTGTCGATGTGTCGGTGCTCAGCGTGCACCCGCCGCAGGACAACGAGGTGGCGGCCCGCTTCCTGGACCGGGCCAGCGCCCTGCAGGAGCGGGAGACGGCGATCGAGCAGGCCCGCACCGAGGCGGCGACGACGCTCGCGGCCGTGGCCGGCAGCCGCACCCAGGCGAACCGCATCGTCGAGCTCAACCGGCGGCTGACCCGGCTGCAGCGGCTCGAGGGCGAGCTGCCGGCCGGGGGTGACGAGACCTCCCTTGACCCGTCCCAGCAGCAGCTGCTGGACGAGCTCCGCGAGCAGTACCCCGAGCCGCCACTGGAAGAAGGGCAGGCGGGTGCCGGGGGCTCCGGGAGTTCTGATGATGCCCGGCGGGTGCAGGCGGCGATCGATGAATCGACACTTCGGCTCGAGTCGCTGATCAACGAGGCCGGCGGCGAGGCGGCCCAGCTGATCGCCCAGGCCCGGGCCGATGCGGCGCGGACGCAGCTGGTAGCCCAGAGCCAGGCGGGCGAGTTCCCGGTGCAGCTGGAGGCGTACCGGGCGGCGCCGCGGGTGTTCGTCAGCCGGGAGTTCTACAACATGCTGCGGGAGACGCTGCCGGAGCTGCGGAAGGTGGTCCTGCTGACCGACCCGGCGAGCCAGCCGCGTGTGCTGGAGCTGGACCTGCAGACGCTCTCCAGCGGGCTGAACTACACCCCGGGCGGAGACGACCAATGACCATGACTTGCCACAACAACCGCGGAGACACCGCCGATGCGTAACAAGCTGACGCTGCTGATCGGCGTGCTGCTGGCGGCCGTGCTGGCGGCGTACATGTTCGCCTTCCAGGTCCGCTACGACGAGGTGGCGGTGCTGACCACGTTCCAGCGGGCCGGCGACGACGCGGTCCGGACCGAGCCGGGCCTGTACTTCCGCCTGCCCTGGCCGATCCAGGACGTGGAGTCTTACTCGACCCAGCTGCAGCTGCTGGAGACCGAGCTGCAGCAGCTGCAGACGGCGGACAACTTTTCGGTCATCGCGCAGGTGTTTCTCACCTGGCGGATCGAGGACCCGCTGGCGTTCTTCCGGACCTTGTCCAGCGAGGAGCAGGCCCAGCAGCGGCTGGAGGCCCGGCTGGCGGACCTGCTGCGGGTGATCTCGTCGTACGAGTTTTCGCAGATGGTCAACAACGACCCGGACCAGCTGGCGCTGGACCAGATCGAGGCCGACGCCCTGGCGCAGCTGCAGGCCTCGCTGCCCGCCGAGTGGGGCATCGCGGTCGAGGGCTTTGGGATCAGCCGGCTGGTGCTGCCCGAGACGACCAGCGAGCAGGTCTTTCAGCGGATGATCAGCACGCGTGAACGGCTGGCCAGCGACATCCGCAGCCAGGGCGAGACCCGCGGCCAGACCATCCGCAACGAGGCCGAGCAATCCGCCAGCCAGATCCGCTCGTTCGCCGAGCGGCGGGCGGCCAACATCCGCACCGACGCCGCGTCGCGGGCGGCCCGCAACTACGAGGCGTTCAGCGAGGCCCCGGAACTGGCCGAGTTCCTGCTGGCGGTCGACACGCTGCGCGAGTCGCTGCAGGGCACGGGCAACACGACGCTGGTGCTCAGCGCCGAGACGCTGGACCTGCTGCGGCTGCTGGACCCGCGATTGATGCAAGGCGACGCCGGCACCCCCGGAAGCGGAGGCCCCGCGGAGTGACATCCTTTGACCCCCGGGCTCTGCCCGGGGGTTGCCGCAGTCACCACGCCACCCTTGGCAAAGCCCGGGGCAAACGAAGATGGACGAACACCCGAACAACCCGCAGGCGAGCACCGGGGGCACCGGCGTGCCGCTGGACGACCCGCACGCGCAGGACATCGCCCGGGCGACAGCCCCGAGCGATGCCGCTGCCGAGCCGGCGCTCCCGACCGACCCGGCCCAGCAGTCGCTGGCCGACGCGCTGCGGGTCAGCTTCGGGCTGCTCAAGTTCGCGATGCTCGCGGTGCTGGTGCTCTACCTGCTCTCGGGCATCTTCATCGTCGACGAGCAGGAGCGGGCGGTCCGCCTGCGGTTTGGCGAACTGGTCGGCGACGAGGTCTACGGGCCCGGCGTGCACCTGGGCCTGCCGTACCCGATCGAGGACGTGGTGACGATCCCGGTGACCAACCGGACGCTGACCAACCGCGAGGCGTTTTTCTTCAGCATGGAAGACGTCGAAGAGGGCCGGACGTTCGACGAGATCGCCGCGTCGGGCCGGTCCGGGCCGCTGAACCCCGAGCAGGACGGCTCGCTGCTGACCGGCGACGCCAACATCGTGCACGTCGCCTACGAGGTGAACTGGCGGGTCGATGAGGCGAACATCCCGGCGTACCTGCGGAACGTCGGCGAAGAAGACCGGGCCCAGGCGATGATCCGCGCGGCGGTCGAGGCGGCGGTGGTCCGTGTCGCGGCGGCGACGCCCGCGGACGACGTGATCGCCGGCGAGATGTCCCGGGCGGCGGTGCGGGAGATGGCCCAGGCCCGGCTGGACCGGCTGAACACGGGCGTGGCGCTGCAGGACGTGCTGCTGAACAACCCGACGATGCCGCTGAGCGTCCGGGAGGCGTACAACGCGGTGATCAACGCCGAGAGCCAGCGGAGCAGCCAGATCAACACCGCCCAGCAGGAGGCCCAGGTCACGCTGCGGGATGCCGGCGGCGAGGCCGCGGCCAGCCGCGCCGAAGCGGTAGGCCCGCTGATCCGGATGATCCGTGAGCACCAGCGGCTGGCCCCGCTGGCCCGCGTGGAGCCCGAAGCCCAGGAGCAGCTGGACGAGCTGAACCGGCAGCTGGACCGCACCTTCGACGACCTGACGCTCGAGGCGGACGACGAGGTCTACGAAGTCGGCGGCGAGGCGGCCAACATCATCCAGGGCGCGCGGACTTATGCCTCGCAGCTCAACCAGCGGCTGTCCGCGGAGGTCCGGCGGTTCAACGACCTGCTGCCCGAGTACCGGCGGGACCCGGCGGTGTTCCGCGATCGGTACCGGCAGGACGCGGTCCGCGAGATCCTCGGTTCCAGCAACGTCGAGGTCTTCCGCACGCCCGACGGCGAGCTGCGGCTGCTGCTGGACCGCAACCCCGAACTGGAACGCCGGCGTGAACGCGAACGCCTTGAGCGGGAGCAGGAGCAGGTGCGGCGTTAGCCTCGCGGAGCCGCGGATGTGAATCCGCGGCTGGGTGCCGCCCGCGAGTCAAGCCGACGGGTTCACACCCGCGGCTTCAAAATGGAACGGACTAACGTTGCCCATGGCCACGACTACCGCCCAACCCGCCGAGCCGATGCGTCGCGTCCCCGACGACGAGCTGCCGACCGATGACTCGGCCACGGTCGATCAGGACCCGGCCGAGGACGCCGAGGCGCTGGTCCGCTGCGCCGGGCTGACCAAGGTGTTCAAGGACTTCTGGCTGCGTGACCGGGTCCGGGCGGTCGACGGCGTGGACTTGGAGGTCCGGCGGGGCGAGGTATTCGGGCTGCTGGGGCCCAACGGCTCGGGCAAAAGCACGACGATCAAGATGATCCTGGGCCTGCTGCACCCGACCGCCGGTCGGATCGCCGTCCTGGGCAAGCACCCCCGCGACGTCGCCAACAAGCAGCAGATCGGCTACCTGCCCGAGGAGAGCTACCTGTACCGGTTCCTCTCGGCCCGCGAGACGCTGGAGTACTACGGCCGGCTGTTCCACCAGGGCAAGGGCGTGCGGGCCTCGCGGATCGACACGCTGCTGGAGATGGTCGGGCTGGACAAGGTGGCCCGCCGGCCGGTCGGCGAGTTCTCCAAGGGCATGCAGCGCCGCATCGGGCTGGCCCAGGCCTTGATCAACGACCCGCAGCTGCTGATCCTGGACGAGCCGACCACCGGCATGGACCCGCTGGGCACCGCCGACGTCAAGCGGCTGATCCAGCAGCTGGCGGCCCGCGGCAAGACGGTCCTGCTGTGCTCGCACCTGCTGGCCGACGTCGAAGACGTCTGCGACCGGGTGGCGATCATGTACGGCGGCAAGGTCCGCAAGGAAGGGCCCATCGATCAGCTGCTGACGCAGGACGACCAAACCACGATCAGCGCCGCCGGGCTCGAACCGGGCCAGGAAGAGCAGCTGATCGCCATGCTCGAACGGGCGGGCATCACGGATGTCCGAGTCAACCACCCCCGCCAGCGGCTGGAGAGTCTATTCCTGGACATCGTCCACGAGGCGCAGCAGCAGGGTGCGGCGACCAGCGGGGCCGACAGCGGCGGGCGGAAGATCGCGGGCTTCCTGACCGGCGAGGATGGCGATGCCGACGACGAGGCCACCACCGCCGCAGCCGACACCCGGCAGGTGCTGGAGCAGCTGCAGGGCACGACGCCCAAGCCGGGCTTGCCACCCGCGGAGCCGAAGGCGCCGCCCGCATCACCGCCGGCCGAGTCGCCGCGGGACGAGGTGGTTCAGGAGTTGGTGCCGGACACGCCCGAGCCGCCGCGGGCTAAGCCGCAAGCGGCTTCGGGAGAGCCGAGCAAGCGGCCGCCGCCGAGGGACGAAGACCGCGGCGTGATTGATGATCTGTTGAAGTGATGGCATCCGGTAGACGATGAAGCGACCCGCCGTGACATGGTTGATCGTGCTGCTGGGCTTGATCGCCGCGACGGCGGGGCCGGCCGCGTTGCTGTGGTTCCAGGAGCAGCCGACGCTGGCGGGCGTGGTCGGCATTGCGGGCACGTTGGTCGTCGCCGCATGGGCCATCTGGGGCCTGTGGCGGTTCCGCGAAGTCGCGTGGGTGGCCCGCGCGACGCGGCTGATCGTGGGCACCTTGATCGTCGCGGTGCTGGTGCAGGTCCTGCTGGCGGTCGGGCTGGAGGGTGGAGCCATCGTCGTCGGCGGGGTCTGGGCGATGGTGGTGACTTTCGCCGCGGGGATGCTGCTGGCCCGCTGGCTGCTCTCGCCGGGCTGGCCGGTGTTTGGCGTGGCCCGGACGCTGCTGGACGAGGCGACACGGATGCGGCTGGCGGTCGTGTTCATCGTGGCATTGCTGATCGGCGTGCCGCTGCTGCCGATGGTCGTGGCCGGGGAGTCGCGGCTGCAGTACCAGGTGCAATTCTTCCTGACGTGGTCGATGATCCTGGTGGGGATCCTGGTGTCGCTGCTGACGGTGCTGCTGGTGGTGCGGAGCGTCACGGCCGAGTTGGACGAGCGGCAGATCTTTTTGACGCTGACCAAGCCGGTCTCGCGGGGGCAGTACCTGCTGGGCAAGTGGCTGGGGGTGATGGTGCTCAACGTGGTGCTGCTGACGGTGGCGGGGCTGGCGGTGTACAGCTTTGCGAAGTACCTGCAGACGCGGCCGGGCGTGGACGGGATCGACGAGGCGTCGGTGAGCAGTCAGGTGCTGGTCGCGCGGGAGGCGCGGGCGCCGGCGGCGGGGCCGGAGGTGGATCTGCAGCAGCGGGTAGAGCAGCGGGTCCGGTCGCTGCGTGAGGAGCAGCCCGAGCGGTACGGTCATCCGGACGACCCGATCAGCACGCTCAGCAACGATCAGCTGGAGCAGGTCCGCCGGCTGGTGCTGACCGACTGGTACACCTTGGCTCCGGACAATCCGCAGACGTACCGCTTCGAGGGGCTGGGCGACGCCCGAGCCGAGTCGCTGGCCGGCCGAGAGCAGGCGCTGTCGCTGCTGCGGGGCGTGGGGCTGGGCGACGTGATGTCGATCCAGGTGGCGCAGCTGATCGCCGGGGGCGAGGGCCAGCGGGTGCTCGAGCTGGACGAGCGGATTGACGCGGAGCTGCTCTCGGAGGTGCAGCTGCAGCTGGAGCGGGGTCGGCTGCAGCTGCGCTTCGAGCCCGACGCGTCGTCGGGGACGCAAGGCGGTTACGTCACCCTGCAGGCCGAGGCCGGCGGCGTGGCGATGGGCAACACGGTCTTGAGCAACGATCGTGGCGAACAGGTCCGGCTGATGCGGGTCTCCAACGAGGACTTCCACGTGCAGTCGCTCAGCGGCGGGCTGGTCGGCAGCGACGGCGTGCTGGAACTGACGCTGATCAACCGCACGCAAGGCGACGTGGCGGGTGCCCGGCCGACGGTGAGCTTCAACGCCGAGGACGGGCTGCAGGTGCTGTATCGCACCGGCGGGTTCGGGCTCAATCTGGCGCGGGCGCTGGGGGTGCTGTGGCTGCGGCTGGCGTTCCTGGCGGCGCTGGCGCTCGCGGCGTCGAGCTTCCTAAGCTTTCCGGTGGCGGTGCTGGTGACGGTCGTGGTCTACATCGTCGCCGCCAGCAGCGGGTACCTGCTGGAGTCGATCACGAGCTTCGCCTCGCTGGGCCCGGCGGTCGCCGACGCGGGGCTGATGGGCCAGCTGCGGGCTGTCCCCGCGCGGCTGGCCACGCACTGGGAGTCGGGCGACTGGTGGGGCATCGTGCGTGTGCTGATCCGGATGATCGCCCAGGTCTTCGTCGAACTGATGCCCAGCTTTGACCGCTTCGACACCACGTCGCTGCTGGCCGAAGGCCGACGGGTGCCCCTGGCCATGCTCGGCGACGCCGCGTGGCGCGTCGCGGGCGTCTGGACGCTCATCGTCGGAGCGATCGCGTACTGGCTGTTCCAGCGGCGGGAGCTGGCCCGGGTCGTGGTTTAAGGCAAGGACGAAGGTCGAAAGGCAATCACCTTCTGCCTTCGTCCTTCAACCTTCGTCCTTGCTCAAGACTTGTGCCCGTGAAAGTTCTCGACCGGCACGCCCGACGGCGGCAGCCGCTTGTCCAGCGGGTACAGCAGCGTGACGAGGTTGAGGCACAGCCGATCGCCAAAGTGCCGGTACATCGGATACGCCTCATCCATCTGCCCGAGCGTCGCGTCCGGGTCCCCGCCGATGCTGCGGACCCAGTCCGCCTGCTCCGCGACGATCTCTTGAATGTCGCCGCGGGTCCACTCGAAGTGGTACTGGAAGCCGTACGTCGTCAGCCCCACGCGAAAGGCCTGGCACTTGCTGTGCTCCGAGCCCGACAGCGGCATCGGCGTGCCCCCCGGCGGCGGCTGCGTGATCGTCTGCCCGTGGGCGTGGAACACCGGCGTGTCCCAAGGCAGCCCCGAGTGCAACGGATCCGTGGTCCCGAAAAACGTCTGCTTCACCTTCCCGAACCCCCACTCGGGCGTCTCGGCCGGACCCACCTCGCCGCCCAACGCCGCCGCGATCAGCTGGGCCCCCAGACACACCCCCACCACCGGCAGCGATGCCTCGTGGCACCGCGTGAGATAGTCCATCTCGTCGCTCAGGTACGTCAGCTCGCCGGCCTGGTCCACGTTCTGCGGCCCGCCCATCACCACCAATCCGTCCACACCGTCCAGGTCGGCCGGCAATGGTTCGCCCAAGTGCGGTCGCACCACGTGCAGCCGGTGCCCGTGATCCCGAAGCACCGCGCCCAGCCGGCACGCGGTCTCCACCGGCTCATGCTCGATCACGACGATCATGGGGGGAGGATAGCTCGAAGCTTGAAGCCCGAAGCGTGAAGCCAAGAGGAGGTCCGCACGCAGCGATGTCTTCCGCGGCTTGGCTTCCAGCTTCCGGCTTCCGGCTTGAAGCCACCGGCTACCGGCTAACCGCTAATGGCTTGAGCAACGGGTCCCCCAGCTTCGCCGCCGTGAATGCCTCCGCCCTTCGCCGACACCCGCCGCACGCCCGGCAGGGCAGCTCCTGCGGCTGCTCGCAGCTCCACGCCAGCGTCCAGTCCACCTCCAGCTGCTGCCCAAGCTCCAGCACCTGACGGTCCGACAGGTCCAGCAGCGGCGTGTCGATCCGCGGGGCACCGTCGGCCGCGCCCGTCGCCGCGGCGTGCGTGTCCGCGAGATGTTCCACCAGCAAGGCCTGCTCGCTGATCCGCCCGACCTGACCCTGACGGCCCCGGCAGGACACCGGCCAGACCAGCCGCACCGCCTGCGTCGCCAGCGCTCGGTCCGCCGCCGACAGCAGCAGCTGCGCCGTCGCCAGCGGCGGCCCGCCCAGCCCGCCGTCCGCCTCCGACTCACCCTGCAGCGGCAGCTCGACCTCGACCACCCGGTTCACCTCGTACGCCTCCGCCTGACGACGCACCGCCTCGCTGCACGCCAGGCCCGCCGGCCGACCGTCCAGCACATGCACCACCGACACCCGCTGCGGCTCGGGCTCGGCCCGCACCATCGCCAGCGCCACCAGCGAACGCACCCCGCCACTGGTCATCACCATCACATGCGGCCGCGCCATACCCGCGTTATCGGTCATCTCACCGACCCCCGGCCACCGCCGAGCCCCGAAGCCGTCCGCCTCGGGCGGGGCCATCCGTCGGCCCAGCGCGCGACAGCGTCTCGAGCACCACGCTCACGAGGATCAGCGACCCCCCCGCCAACACCGACAGCGTCGGCCGCTCCCCCAACGCCACCCACGCAATCACCGACCCGTACACCGGCTGCAACGTCCCGATCACGCTCGCCGTCGCCACCGGCACATGCCGGAAGCTGCTCAAAAAGATCGTGTGCCCCACACCCGTGATCACCAGCCCCAACACCAGCAACCACCCCACGCTCGCCGCGTCCGGCGGCTCTTTCACCATCCACACCGTCGGCAGCAGCACCACCGCCACCACCGCGACCTGCCACGCCATCGCCACCGCCGGGTCCACCGACCGCAGCACGTGCCGCCCCGCCACGTTCCGCACCGCGAAACACGCCGCCGACGCCAGCCCCAGACCCACCCCCGCCAACAGCCCCGGCTCATCCAGCCCGAACCCCACCATCACCATCACGCCCACCAGCGCCAGCCCCGTCCGCCCCAGCGTCGCCGCCCGCAGCGGCTCGCGAAACACCGCCGGCTCCAGCACCGCCGTCATCAGCGGGAACGAAAACAACGCCACCATCGCCACCGCCACCGTCGACACCCGCGCCGAGAAAAAGTACAGCGACCAGTGCGCCGCCAAAGCCCACGCCTTCAGGCGTGGGAACGCCCCCGCGGCCCCGATCGCGCGTGACCCGCCTCCCCCCAAAGCCCACGCCTTCAGGCGTGGGAGGGCCCCCGCGGCCCCCGTCACGCCGCGACACCCGCCGCCGCCGCCGCCACCACACCCAACCCACCAACACCCCCACCGCCAGCCACGACCGCAGCGACGTCACCGGCAGCACCGGGATGTCAATCACCTTCGCCAGCACCCCCGCCAGCGCCATCACCGGCATGATCGCGTGCAGCACCGCCAACGTCCGGCCGTACCGCCCGGTCACAACTTCCACTCAAACCACATCGCCCGCAGCCTAGGCAGACTCAGCCGCGAAAAACCGACGCTCCTTGGAGTTCGCGCCATGCTTTTGCCCCCTCTCCCTCTCAGGGAGAGGGCGGGGGTGAGGGTCGGCGGCCCCACATGCACGAGCGGTTGCACCTGTAGCCGCACCCTCCTTAGAGGGAGCGGTGGCAGAAGCTGAAGCCACTTGCTCGACAAGCGAATCCACCGCCCGCCGGGGTGCCGCTGACAAACGGGCTCCACGCAGCTTGTCCGTGATTGATGCAGCTTCAGCAGCCGCCCCTACCAGTCCGGCCCGAGCAACTCCGTCAACCGCGATTCAATCAGCTCATCCCGCTGATCCTCCCGCTCATTCAGCTGCTCCCGCAGCTGCTCCAACCGCGACTCCAGTCGCTGCAGTTCCAGCTCCCGCAGCTCCTGCCGAAGCTCGAACTGCCGCTCCAGCACCACCTCCAGCGCGTCCTCCGCGTCCCGCCGGGCCCCGCGGTCGTCCTGCCGCACCGCCATGCGGTAGCTGCTGGCCAAGTCGTCCGCCTGCCGCTCCAGCCGCAGGTCCGTCAGCCGCAGTTCATACATCTGCGGGTCGTGCTCCCGCATATGCACCATCAGCCGCAGACGCGGCAGCACCCGATGCACCAGCCGCGCCGCCTCGGGGCCCGACTCAGGCCCCGCCGCCCGCAACCACCGCGCCTGCTCGGGCCGAAGCGCATCCAGCAGCTCCAACGCGACCTCCCGCTGCTCCACGCTTAAGCGCATCGCCGGCCCAGGCCGCTCCCGCTCGCTGTAAGTCACCGCACCCTCGGGGCCCGGCTCGGTGCGATGCTCCTGCGCCCCGGCGACCCCAGCGGCCACCACCGCACACACCACAACAGCAACGGCCCCAAGCCCCGCCCGGACCGCCAATCGGTGCCCGCACCACCGCGTCACACCTGAACATCTTCCGTAAGTCAAAACAGCCATGCCATGTCCTCGTGCAGTTGGTCCATCTCGTACAGGTCCAGCCCCCGCTCCAGCCCGGCCGACGCGTCGGCCCAGCCCCCACCATCTTCGACCACCGCCATCTGGATCGCCAGCAAATCGATCTGGTCGTCAATGGGCTCCTGCAGCCCAGCCAGCTGCACCGGGTCGGTCCCGCCGGGCACCTCACCGCCGGGCCGCCCGACCGTGGTGCCCCACCACACCAGCCCCACCGTCGCGGCCAGCAGCAGCACCGCCGCCACCCGGAGCCACGGCGACACCGCCGGCCCGCCGATCCGCCACCGGTCCCGCCGCGCCGTCTCGGCCGCGGCCTGCCGCACCAGGGCCTCCCGAAGCCCATCAGGCATCGCCGGGGCCGACAGCGCCGCGTCCAGCTCCCGCGACAGCGCCGACGTGTCAAGCTCCCGCGCCGCGGCATCCACGGCCTGCGGGCTGCTCAGGTCCACCTCGCGCTTTAGATCGGTCCGCGTCATGACTCCACCACCTCCGGCTGCATCATCTTCCGCAGCTTGCCCACCGCCCGGTGGGCCCGGGCCAGCACCGTGCCCAGCGGCTGCTCCAGCGTCTCGGCAATCTGCGTGAAGCTCAGCTGGGCCGTGTGCCGCAGGTACAGCACCTGCTGGTCGGCTTCGGGCAGTCGGGCCACCGCTTCACGCAACTGCTGGTGCCGCTCCTGCTGCTCCATCGCCGCCGACGGGTCATCATCCGCCGCATCACCCCCCGCCAGGTGAAGCCCGTCGGTCACCCCGCCCGGGCTCATGTCCGTCGGCCGAGCGTGGCGGGATCTTCGCCTGCGTTCATCCCGCCAGGCGTTGGTCGCCACGCGGAACAGCCACGCCTCGAACTTGCCGCGGTCCTCGTACCGTCGATCTGTGCGGGTCAGGGCCATGTACACCTTCACGAACGTGTGCTGGGTCAGTTCCTCGGCCAGCTCCGCGTCGCCGCAACGGCGACGAAGCAGTCCCCAGACCCGCCGGCCGTAGGCGTCCACCAGCGACTCCCACGCCGCCGGGTCCCCCGCCGCCGCCGCCGCGATCCGCGCATCAGTCGCGGCCACGGGTTGCTCGGCGGGTTCGGGCATGCGTTGTCAATCAGATAACGCCGCAGACCCGCGGCTATTGCAAGATCCGCCGTTTAGCCGCAAGGCTTGCCCCGCGCGATCCGACCGCAAAGCGACCGCGGTCACCCCCGCAGCATCGACCACGCCTGCGCATCCAGCGTCCGCCGCCGACGGAACAGCAGCACCACCAGCCCCAGCGCCAGCGCCGCCTCGGCCGCCGCGATCGTCAGCACGAAGATGACGAAGGTCTGCCCGGTGTCGTTGAGGTGGAACCGGGCGAACGCCACCAGCGACACCGCGACGCCCTGGAACATCATCTCGGTGCACAGGAACATCACGATCAGATTCCGCCGGCTGATGAAGCCGATCATCCCCAATGCAAACAGCACCGCCCCGGTCAGCAGGAAGTGGCTCAGCACCAGCGATGACATCATCGATTCCATGGTGGCAATCTGCGAAAAGCGGTCGTGCGGGTCAGTCTTCCGGGGCGCGTGGTTAGCCGAGGCTAGGGCCGATCTCCGGCGTGCCCAGCGATTCGGGCTTGTGCGGGCCCGGCTCGGCGGGCTGCTCCACGTCCGGCCCGGCGGGGGCTTCGGGGTCCGGCTCGATCCAGTCGTCCTCGTCCTCCACGTGCGTCCTGGCGATCACGATCGCCCCGATCAGCGACACCAGCAGGATCACCCCGGCCAGCTCGATCGCCAGCGGGTGACCGGTGAACAGGTCGATGCCGATCCGCTCGACGTTGCTCAGCCGATCCTCGTCGTACCCCGCCGGGGCGGGCATCGCCTCGGAGATCTCCCGCGGCTCCACCGCCCGCTCGCCCAGCATCGTGTCGATCAACACCGCGTCCGCCGCCCCGGCCGCCTCGGCGTTGGGGGCCATCGGCTCAAACGCCACGCTCAGCAGCACCGCCAGCAGCAAAAACCCCGCGATGACCGCCGCGATCGGCTCCCGCGCCAGCCGGTCATACTCCGGCCGGTTGTCGTCGCTCGCCTCGGACTCGGGCTCGGACGCCAGCATGATCACGAACATGTACGTGACCAGGATCGCCCCGCCGTAGATGATGATCATCGCAAACGCCATGAACTCCGCCGACAGCGTCAGGAACAGGCCTGCCGAGGCGATCACGACCATCACAAACCACAGTGCCGAGTACACCGGCCGGGTGTGCGTGATCACCCGCACCGCCGCCGCGATCGCGACGAAGCTGAACACGTAGTAGAAGACCATCGCCCCGCCGTCGAACCCCAGCGGCCGCTGCAGCAAGTACGGCGCCAGCACCAGCCACAGCCCCCCCAAAGCAGCGGCTCCGACCAGCGCCCCGACGAGCCCGAGCCGCCGGCCATCGCCACGCGGCATCATCAGGGCGACCCCCACCGCCCCCAGAATCGTCGCCAGATAAAGCGCCACCTGCACCAGCATCGCCGGCCAGCATAGCGGCCGGCCCGGCCCCGGAAGTCAGCCCCGCGCTCGCCGGGCCTCGGTGGGGCCGGAGGCGGCCCATATGATGACCCTCCCGTCGCGGGCGTGGCGGAATTGGCAGACGCGCTGGATTTAGGTTCCAGTGGGGCAACCCGTGGAGGTTCGAGTCCTCTCGCCCGCATTGGCTTGTCGCCCGCCGGGGCCGACCGAGCCTGCGGAGTGGCTGCGGGTCGTGGCGCTGGCGGGGTTTAAGCCGCGGCGGCTTGCATCTCGGGCAGGGCGGCGTGCAGCGCGGTGAGGATGGCGTGGCGAGAGGCGTCGCGCCAGGCGGGGCCGTCGTCGTGGTGCTGCTGGCGGAGGGCGTCGAAGGTGCGGGTCAGCTGGTGGATGTGGGCCGGCTCGGGCGGGTCCGCGGCCCAGCGACGGATCGAGGGGTGGGGCGTGGGCAGCAGGTCTTCGGCACCGTAGGCCAGTTGTTCGTGGAGCTTCTCGCCGGGGCGGGCACCGGTGATGCGGATGGCCACGTCCTGCTCGGGCTCGAGGTTGTGCAGACGGATGAACCGGCGGGCCATGTCCAGGATGCGGACCGGGTTGCCCATGTCGAGCAGGAAGACGTCGGCGGTCGGATCGGTGGCGGCGGGGGCATCCGGGGCATCCGGAGTTTGCCAAGGCCGCGTAGCGGCTCGGCTATTGGCATCCGCGCGGCCGGCGTAGGCGGCGGCTTGTAGGACGAGACCGGCGGCCTCGGGGATGGTCATGAAATACCGCGTCATCGCAGGGTCGGTCACGGTGATGGGCCCGCCCTGGGCGAGTTGCGAGGCCCAGATCGGCAGGACCGAGCAGGCCGAGCCCAGCACGTTGCCGAAGCGGACCATCGCCAGCCGGGTGCCCGCGGCGACCGGGTCGGCGGCGAGCGACTGGATGTACAGCTCGGCCAACCGCTTGGTCGCGCCCATGACAGAAGTGGGGTGCACGGCCTTGTCGGTGCTGATCATCACGAACCGCCCGGCCCCGGCGGCGACGGCGGCGTCGACAATGCTGCGGGTGCCGACGAAGTTGTTCTCGACCGCCTCGGCCGGGTGCTCCTCCATCATGGGCACGTGCTTGTGAGCGGCGGCGTGGAACACGACGTCGGGCCGGTGGTGGGCCAGCAGGTTGCGGGTGCGGGTGCGCTGGGTCACGTCGTGGAGCACCGCGGCGCGGGGCAGGTCGGGGAAGTCGCCGGCGATGCGGCGGTCGATCTCGAACAGCGGGTTCTCGGCCCGCTCGATGAGCACCAGCCGGGCCGGGCCGAAGCCCGCGGCGAGCCGGGCCAGGTGCG
>CAZVBW010000016.1:0-30338 GCA_964625505.1 uncultured Phycisphaeraceae bacterium | reverse complement strand
TGGACCCGCCGGCCCCGGTGATGAGCACGTTCTTGCCGGCGAGGATGCTGGCGATGGCGTCGCGGTCCAGCGGCCGGGGGTCGCGGTCCAGCAGGGCGAGCGGGTCGATGCTGGCCGGGCCGAGGACGCCGGGGCTGATGCGGGCGGCGACGGGGCGATCGCCCGCGGCGGCGTTCGCGGCGACGCGGCGGTCCTGCGTGGGACGTCGGCCAAGCGGCGGGCTGACCCGGCCGGCGAGCTGATCCGCAAGTGTCGGGAGGAACCGCCAGTCGGCACCGACCTCGTCGGCGGCGGCGACGGCGTCTCGGATGGCGTCGATCATCACCAGCGGCAGGCACACCAGCAGCCGATCCGGCCGGTGATGCCGCAGAGCCTCGGCGAGCTGGCGGGCGTCGGGACCCGCGGTGTAGAGCACCCGGGTGTGCTGCCGGTTCAACTCGGCGGTCAGGCCGCGGGCGTGCTCGGGCAGCGTCACCAGCACGGCGGTCGACGCACCGTCATCGGGGCTCGGGCGTAGCGGGGGCGCCATCGGGAGATTTATCGGCCCGCGGGCCGGTCTGGCGTCAGAACACGGGCCGCGGCGGGGATGCCGGGGGGTCTTGGCCGGTTGTGCGGGCGGCTGTGAGTTAAGTCGGCTCCCGGGCTGGTCGATGCGCTTGACAGACCCTGGCCGACGCGAGCCCGGGCCGCCACGGAGACCTGCCATGCCCGACCTGAAGCTGACCACGGACTTTGACCCCACGCCCGCCGACGATGCTTCGCAGGGCGGCGGCGACCGGCTGCAACCGGCCGAGGCCCGGCGGTCGCCGCGGCTTCGCCTGCCGGCGATGTACACGCTGGTGCGGGTCAAGAACGCCGGGACCAAGCGGTACCGCTGGTCGGGCCACGCGTACGACGTGAGCACCACCGGCATGCGGTTCGAGCTGGACGAGCCGCTGGACATCGGCTCGGAGGTCGAGCTGCGGGCGATGCTGCCGGGCGTCGACGCCGGAACCTTCCGGGCCAAGGGCAAGGTCGTCCGCTGCGTCAACGACGAGTTGGACGAGGGCATGGCGGACCTGGGCCCCAGCCGGATGGCAATCACATTCACGAGCTTTGCCAGCGACCCGGACCACAACCGGCTGCGGGGCTACCTGAGCCAGCGTGGCCTGAGCCTGCCCGAGGCCAAGCAGGAGCGCGAGCAGCTGGCCGCCGCGGCGTAGCGAGCCGGGCTCTGTGAGCCCGGATCCGGCGTCACAAACGCCGGCTCGCTGGGTCGAGTCCGTAAAACCGTTCCGCGTTGCCATCGACCGCGGCGACGAAGTCGTTCAACCCCATCTTCCGCCGCTTGGCGAGGAACCGGGCCACGTCGGCCACGTAGCGCGGTTCGTTGGGCCGGACCTTGCGGTGCGGTTCGGGCGTGAGGAACGGGGCGTCGGTCTCGATGAGCAGCCGGTCCAGCGGGATGCGGTCGCTCGCCTCGGCCAGCGGGCCGGACTTTTTGAAGGTGACGATCCCCGTCAGCCCGACCATCGCCCCGTAGTCAAGGATGGCGTCCAGCTCGCGCGCCGAGCCGGTGAAGCAGTGGAACACGCACCGCTCGCCGGGGATGTCGTGATCGCGGAGGATGCCCAGCGTGAGCGACGTGGCCTGCCGGTTGTGGATCACGATGCCGCCGGGCCGGTCTTTGATCTGGGCCAGCTGGGCCGCGAACACGAGCGACTGCGTCTGGATCGGCGGGTCGTCGTAGTGCTGGTCCAGCCCCATCTCGCCCCAAGCCACCACGCCGGGCCGGCCCCACAACTCCAGCAGCGACCCGATCGCCTCGAGCACGCCATCATCCGCCGCATGCAGCGGGTGGACCCCGACGGTCGCGAAGACCTGCGGCTGCCCGGCCGCCAGCTCCGCCGCCGCCGCCGAGTCCGCCGGCGTGGTCCCGATGCACACCATCCGGTCCACGCCCGCCTCCGCGGCGCCGGCCAGCACGTCGTCCAGCCGACCGGCCAGCGGCCCTGCGGCGAGATGGCAGTGGGTGTCGATCATGGGCCGGAGGGTATCGCTTAAAGCTTGAGCTTCGGAGCCTCGTCCGCCGTCGCTTTCAACGCCGCTTCCAAGCAGAACGGCGGGGCCTGCGAAAAATCAAAAGATTGCTCTTCACGCCAGTAGTTGGGTCGCACCATTCGGCTATCGACGACATGCAGCACATTGAAGGCTTCTCTCACCGGCCGCGGCATCGACGGGTACTCGGGCTGCCGCTGTTCCACAAAGAGCCGGGTGACCGGGCCCGGGGCGTCAAGCTGCGACTCCCAGTGTGCAGCCGTGCGAAAACCCATCGGCCCTCGGTCCACCACACAGGCGTAAAGCAGCACGATGAGCAGCGGGGCAGCCATCGCAATGCCGCCGATCATCAATGCCGTCCGCATGCAGCCAGTCTAAGAACCAAGTCGCTTAATCTTCTGTGTCGTGACCAGCTTCGCCGCCGCCCAACTCGCCGACCACCTGCGCGCCCAGTTGCGGGGCGACCCGGCGCGGGTGCTGCGCTCATGTGCGACCCTCGCCGACGCGCAGCCGGACCAGGTCAGCTTTGTGACCAACCCCAAGTACTGGGCGAAGCTGGCCGACTCGTCCGCCGGGCTTGTGGTGGTGCACCCGGACCAAGCCGGCCGCTGCGGCGAACGCGACCTGCTGCTGCACCCCGAGCCTTACGCCACGTTCCGCAACGCGATGGTGCTGCTGCACGGCCTGGACGCACCCGGACCCGAGATCGGCGTCCACCCCCTGGCCCACGTCGAGCCCTCGGCCACGCTCGGCGACAGCTGCCGCGTCGGGCCGTTTGCCTACGTCGGCCCCCACGCCGTCGTCGGCGACCGCTGCGTCCTGCACCCACACAGCCACGTCGGCCACGCCGCCACCCTCGGCGACGACTGCACCCTGCACCCGCACGTGTGCGTCTACCACGGCTGCGTCCTTGGCGACCGCGTCACGCTCCACGCCGGTTGCTCCATCGGCCAGGACGGCTTCGGCTACGCCACCGCCCCCCGGAAGATGGGCCTCGATCACGAAGCAAGTCACGGCGAGACACCCGCACCATCTTCCGGGGACGGCGGCGATGAAGTCGTGCACCACAAGATCCCCCAGGCGGGCAACGTCGTCATCGGCGACGACGTCGAACTCGGGGCCGGGTGCACCGTCGACCGCGCGGCGATGGGCAGTACCACCATCGGCCGGGGCACGAAGACCTCCAATGCGGTCACCGTCGGCCACGGCAGCCAGATCGGCGAGCACAACCTGCTGGTCGCTCAGGTCGGCCTGGCCGGCAGCGTCACCACCGGCCGGTACGTCGTCGCCGGCGGCCAGGTCGGCGTCGTCGGCCACCTCACCCTCGGCGACGGCGTCCAGCTCGCCGCCCAGTCCGGCGTCGGCGAGGACATCGGGCCCGGCGAAAAACGCGGCGGCGCCCCGGCCGTGCCGCTGATGGACTTCAAACGTCAGGCCGCCGCGCTCAAGCGTCTGCCCGGCCTGCTGGCGAAGGTCCGCCGGCTGCAGCGGCGGGTCGAGCAGTTGGAGTCGCGGTCAGACCCCCGTTGAGTCCCGCTGCGACTTATCTACGCGGTTTGTCTTCTAGTGGCACAGGCGTCCCGCCTGTGGTCGCTGCGCAGCGGCGATCAAGGTCACGGGCTTATCGACCTTCGGTCGATTCACAGGCGAGACGCCTGTGCCACCAGATGCACTCGCCGCCGACCCGACCCGCTGCCCGGCACGTACGATGACCCGATGGACGTGCTCCTGGTTAACCCCCGCGGCTTTTGCGCCGGCGTGCACATGGCCGTCGATACCGTCGCCGGGCGTCAAAAAGGGGTCAGACCCCTTTTCGTCCTTAGTGGCACAGGCGTCCCGCCTGTGGTCGCTGCGCAGCAGCGATCGAGGTCACGGGCGTATCGACCTTCGGTCGATTCACAGGCGAGACGCCTGTGCCACCAGATGCACTCGCCGCCGACCCGACCCGCTGCCCGGCACGTACGATGACCCGATGGACGTGCTCCTGGTTAACCCCCGCGGCTTTTGCGCCGGCGTGCACATGGCCGTCGATACCGTCGCCGAGCTGATCGAGCTGATCGGCCCGCCGCTGTACGTGTTCCACGAGATCGTGCACAACAAACACGTGGTGGACCGCTTCATCCAGCAGGGCGTGACCTTCGTGGACCACATCGACGAGGTCCCCGAAGGAGCGACCGTCGTGTTCAGCGCCCACGGCGTGAGCCCCGCCGTGCGGAAGCACGCCGCCGAGCGCAACCTGCGGATGATCGACGCGACCTGCCCGCTGGTGACCAAGGTCCACGTCGAGGCCCGCCGCTATGCCAAGCAGGGCCTACCCATCCTGCTGGTTGGCCACGCCGGCCACGACGAGGTCGAGGGCACCCGCGGCGAGGCGCCCGACGCCATCACCGTCGTCGAGTCGCCCGCGGACGTCGCCGCGGTTGACCTGCCGACCGACCAGCCGATCGTGTACCTCACGCAGACCACGCTGAGCACCGACGACGCCGGCGTCATCATCGACGCGATCCGCGACCGCTTCCCCCTGGCCAAGGCCCCGCCCAAAGAAGACATCTGCTACGCGACGACTAACCGCCAGCACGCGGTCCGGCAGCTCGCCCCGCAGGCCGACCTGACCCTCGTGGTCGGCTCGACCAACTCGTCCAACTCCGTCCGCCTCACCGAGATCAGCCAGAACGTCGGCACCCCCGGCAAGCTGCTCGACGATGTGACGCAACTGGACCCGACCTGGCTCGACGGCGTCAACACCCTGCTGCTCACTGCCGGCGCCAGCGCCCCGGAAGACTTGGTCCAGCAGATCATCGACCACCTCGTCGACCACCACGACGGACGGGTCCGCGCCGCGGATGTGCTCGAAGAAGACGTCACTTTCGCGATGCCGGTGCAGTTGCGGGTGCTGCGGCACAAGTTGCAGCAGCCCGATGCGGCGTGACGCCTTCGCCTGCCATTGGACGCCCCTCGCGTGCGCTCCTGCGGTTCGGATTAACGCATATCCGAACGTCCGGCGGAACCTTTCGCGGTACCTTGACGGCATGCCTGACCTGCTATACCCCCGCCTCGCCACGCTCACGCTGACGTTGCTGGGCCTGCTGCTGATCACCCCGTCGACACGAGCCCAGTCCACGGATGGCCCGCGCCTGGGCATCAACCTCAACGGTCCCGCCGACTGGAACACCGAGCTGCCGTTCGTGGACGTCTTCCGAATGTCGCGACCGTGGATCAGCCAGCGCGAGGGGGCCGATTGGGGCCAGGGTCCCGAGCTGTCGCTCGACGACAGCGGGTACCCGACGCATCTCGAAGACGGCTGCTACGCCGAGACGCCGCTGGTCACGATCAACGGCGGCCACTACCCCACCGGCCAGTACACCGTCCTCTACGACGGCATCGGCGAGATGCGGTTCGCCAACGCCGAGGTCGTGGCGTCCGAGCCCGGCCGGATCGTCGTCGAGCCCGGCGGCCATCGCGGCTTCCGCCTGCAGCTGCGGGCGACCGACCCGGACGACCCGGTCACGAACATCCGCGTGGTCATGCCCGGCTTCGAGGACAGCTTCGAAGACGACCCCTGGCGCCCGGCGTTTCTCGACCGCTGGCGCGGGACCGCTGTCATCCGGTTCATGGACTTCATGCACACCAACAACAGCCACGTCGCCACGTGGGACGACCGGCCGCGGATGACCGACGCGACGTTCTCCCGGCAGGGCGTCGCCCTCGAGCTGATGGTCGATCTGGCTAACCGGATCGACGTCGACCCCTGGTTCTGCATGCCGCACCTGGCCGACGACGCGTACATCCGTCAGTTCGCCCAGTACGTCGCCGGGCACCTGGACCCCGAGCTGAAGGTGTACATCGAGTACAGCAACGAGGTGTGGAACGGGCAGTTCGAGCAGTCCCGCTACGCCCAGCGGCAAGGCATGGCACTGGGCCTCGCGGATAATCCGAACATGGCCAAGCTACGGTTCACCGCTCGACGCAGCGTCGAGATGTTCAACATCTGGAGAGACGCGTTCGGCGGGACCGATCGGCTGGTGCGGGTGCTCCCGTCGCAGTCGGCCAACCCGTGGACGGCACAGCAGATCCTGAGCTTCGAAGACGCGCACGAGCACGCCGACGCGCTGGCGATCGCGCCCTACTTCGGCATGAACGTGCCCCGCGATGAGGCCGACGCGGTGGTCGCCGGCGGCCTGGACGGTGTCCTGGACCGACTCGCCGGCCCGAGCATGGAACGGACCGTGGAGCACATCCGCGAGAACGCGGCGCTGGCTGAGCAGTACGGCCTGGACCTGCACGCTTACGAGGCCGGCCAACACGCGGTCGGCATCCGCGGCGGCGAGAACCACGACGCCATGACCGAGCTGTTCCACGAGGCGAACGCCAGCGAGCGGATGGGCGAGCTGTACCGGGACTACTTCGCGGCTTGGGAGGATGCCGGGGGCGACGTGATGGTGGTCTTCAGCTCGATCGGCAGGTGGAGCAAGTGGGGCAGCTGGGGGCTGATGGAGTACCACGACCTGGACCCGATGACCCAGCCGAAGATGCGGGCCTTCATCGAGCAGGCACAGGCCTGGGGCCAGCCGGTCGAGCCGGTGCGGGTCGGGGCTGGCGAGTGAGCGATGCCCCCGCCGTCACGGCCGATTATGCCTGGCACCCCGAGCCCGCGCCCGATACGGCGTGTCAGGACTGGGTGATCTTCCGCCGTACCTTCAGGCTCGACGCCGAGCCCGACTCGGCTACGCTGCACCTGTTCGCCTCGACCCGCTACCGCCTGACGGTCAACGGCACCACGCTGGGCGAGGGGCCAATCCGCTTCGCCCCGGGCCTGGAGGAGCACGACCGCTACGACCTCACGCCGAACCTGATCGTCGGCGAAAATTGCATCGAGGTCGTCGCCTGCGATATCCGCTTCAACAACTTTCAGCACAACCCCGAGCCGACCGGCCGGTTCATCGCGTGGGGCACGATCCACGGCAATTCCGAGACGATCAACCTCCACACGCCCGGCGACTGGCGGGCCCACCGCAGCGACGCCCGGTCGCAGGCGGTGCCCAGCTTCTCGTTCGCGATCGGGCCCATCGAGCACTTGGACCTGCGGCAGGCCACGCCCGATGATCACGATTGGCAGCGGCCCACGCGGGTCGAGCCCCCGGCCACCAGCCCGGCGACCCCGCCCCATCGCAGCATCCCCTATCCGACCGGCGAGCGGTCGCGCCCGGCGCCGCTGCTGCTGGCCGACGTGCAACCCTCGGGGCTCCGCTTCGGGTACATCGCGGTGCACCCGAGCTCCCGCAGCCAGCACCTCCAGCCGACCCGCGACACCGCCAGCCGCTACGTCGCCTGCGTCCACAGCCCCGAGCCGCAGCAGGTCACCCTGCGGTGCCATTGGGGCCCGCACTGGCTCAACGGCCAGCCGCTGAAGCCGACCGACGTGCCCGGCCGGCACAACCTGCAGCACGCGACGCTTGACCTGCGGGCCGGGTGGAACCTGCTCGCCGGCGAACCGCAGCAGCTGCAGCCGCGCTACCCGGTGCTCCTGGGCCTGCCCGCCGACGCCGGGCTCACCGTCCGCAGCCGGCCCCACGCGGACGACCCGCACGTGATCCGCCACCTGCCGCCCGCGATGGACAGCGAGGCCGCGTCGTGGTCGAACACGCCGCCCGCCGCGCCCGACGACCTCGATCTCGATGACCCAACATGGATTGAGGTCCCGCTCGACGCAGCCGAGCCGCATACGCCGGCGCGGCTGATGGCCTGGGACACCCTATCCCCCCGCGAACCCGCTGACCTGCCCATTCACCGCACCGCCGGCGATGGCCCGTTCACCGTCGTGCTCGACGCCGGCGGCGAGTTCCTCGGGCACATCGGCATCCGAGCCACCGCCCCGCCGGGCACCCGCATCCAGATCGGCTACGACGAACGCCGACGCGATGACGGCAGCCTCAACTGGTTCGCCAGCAACCCGTTCACCGACACGGCCGACCAGTTCGTCGTCGGCGACGGACCGTGCGATGTCGAAACCTACCTGCCGCGCGGCGGACGTTATCTACAAGTCACTGTCCGCCCTCCGGAAGCCCCGGCCGACGCCCCGGTGCACCTCGACAGCGTCACCCTCCGCGACGCCCGCTGCCTGCCGCGCTTCGACAAGTCCTGCCCCAGCGACGACCCGCTGCACCGCTGGCTCTGGGACACCGGCGTGGCCACCCTCGCCGCCAGCACCGAAGACGTGTACTGCGACTCGCCGTGGCGAGAACGCGGGGCGTACCTGGGCGACAGCTACGTGCAGTCGATGGTCGAGATGGTCACCACCGACGATCACCGCATCGGCCGGCGGTGCCTGCGGCTTTTCGCGGCCTCGCAGCTTGATGACGGCCAGATCCCCTGCGTCATGCCCGGCTGGTACGCCAAGCCCCACGGCGACTTCACGCTGATCTACACGCTGTGGCTGCACGATTACTGGCTGCAGACCGGCGACGACGAGCTGGGCACCGACTGCCTGCCGACGGTGGACCGGCTGCTGGCCAGCCCGACGTGGCGGACCAGCGACCACTCGCCGCTGTGGGACGCGGCCCCGCAGAACCGGCTGTTCATCGACTGGGGCGTTCACAAGCCGCTGCGGACCTGGCCCGAGAACGGCGTGCTCAACGCCCTGCGGATCGAGGCGCTACGCCGCGCCGCCGACCTGCACGACGAACTCGATGACACCCGGACGGCCACCGCCAACCGCCGGCTCGCCGACGAGCTGACCACCGCCTACCGGCAGCGGCTCTGGCTCCCGGACACCGGGCGGTTTGCCGGCGGCACCGACGACGACGGCCAGCCAATCCCCGACGAGGTGATCCACCCGAACATCCTCGCCCTCGCCTACGGCCTGGCCGACGAACAGCAGCGTGGCCCGCTGACCGACTACGTCGTCTCCCGGATGCAGACCAACGCCGACAAGGCGATGCGGGCCCAGCAGCACGATGACCACGCCGAGCTGTACTACCTGATGTTTGCCCTCAAAGCGCTGCACCGCGTCGGCCGGGCTGACATCGCCGAGCAGGTCGTCAGTGACCACTACCAGCCGCTCCGCGATGGCGGGGCGTGGACGCTCTGGGAGTGCCTCTGCCGGGGCATCGACGGCCGCGGCAGCCTGTGCCACAGCTGGTCCGCCGCCGGCCTGCTGCACATCGCCGGGCAAGTGTGGCCCGGCGATCCGTCCACGCTGATCAGGTCCCGCCAGTCGGCCTAAGACCAGCCGACGGGTTCACACCCGCGGCTCCGATCCCGCTTTTGCCTTCTGCCTTCGTCCTTCAACCTTCTGCCATCCTTAATCGTCCCGCAGGTACGGGTCCGCGATCGAGCAGCCCATCAGCCCATCGCCGTGGGCGGCCATCACCCGCTCGACGTGCTCCTGGTTGCCACGCCGCTGGTCGGCGGACAGCAGCGAGGCGCACGGCGTGCCAAACCGCGGCTTGGCGAACGGCAGGTGCGTGTCGCCGCGGGCCAGAATGTGGCTGCCGTTGCTGCCACCGGTCGCCTCGTCCTTGCCGGCGGGGTTGTTCTGATCCGGGTTCCACTGCGTGAAGCTGCGGGCGTTGAAGTAGTGACCGACAAACGCCCGGCGGTACCGGTCTTCGGTGATGTTGTCCTTGCTGCGGTGCAGGATGTGGCCGTTGAAAAAGACCACGTCGCCCTTCTTGACCGGCACCAGCACCTGGTCGTACTTCTCGGCCACGGGGGTGAGCAGGTTGTTTGAGTCATCCGGCTCGCTGGCGCCGCGGATGTGCTTGATGCTCTGCAGCTGCTTGTCGCCGAAGCCGTAGACAATCTTCTCCGCGTCCGCCGGGCACGGCGGGTACACCGGCTCGGCGCCGCTGCCCTTGGCCATCCACAGCCCGCCGTTGTATTCGTCCGCGTCGTCGATCGCCAGCCACGCCCCGCACAGCGTGTCGGGCGTGGTCGGGATGTAGTAGCTGTCCTGGTGCCAGCCTTGGCCGACCCGTCCCGGCGGCTTGAGGAACAGCATCGACTGCAACGCCGACACGTCCGGCCCGAGGATCGCCTCCAGCACGTCCAGCACCCGCGGGTGCAGCAGGTACCGCTCGTGCAGCGCCAGCTGCCGGTGCAGCATGTGGATCCGCAAAAAGAACTGCGCCTTCTCCTCGGGGCTGTAGTGGGCCGGCGGGCGGAACAGGTGACGCACTGTGTCGTCTTCGCCGCGGTGGGTGTTGCTGTTGCCGTGCTCGCCGGTCGGGTCGAACTCCTCCATCGCCAGCTGCTCGGGCAGCTGGCCCTGCATCAGGTCTTCGGTGTGTTGTTGCAACTCATCGACGTCCTCCGGGGTCAGCAGGCCGGGCACGACGAGGTAGCCCCACCGGCGAAAGTGGCTGTATTGGTCCACGCTCACACCGAATCGCTCGTACCGGCAACCGCCGGCGTCGCGGTGGTCGTGCAGATAGGCCTCCGGATCGTCGGGGGTGTCGACTCGGTCCAGGGCCGGCGGCGGGGTGGTCAGGGTGGTCATGGCTCAACTTCTCGCGGTGGGGACATCGTCCGTGAAGCCCTCCATCATGAACGATCGGCCGGGAAATGCCATCGCCACGATCCGCAATTGCATGCCTGATTTTGATGTCAGCTCGCCACGGTCAGCCGCTCGTGCAGCAGCGGCATCGGGACGCTCCGGCCCTGGCGAACGGCTTGCCGCACCTCGCTCGGGCTGCGCCCAAACGCGTCGCGGTACCGCCGGGAGAAGTGGAACGGGCTGGCGAAACCGCACTCGCCGGCGATGACCTGCACCGGCTCGTTGGAACGGATCAACATCGCGTGAGCCCGATCCAGCCGGGCCAGCCGCACCGTCTGGGCCGGCGACCGTCCGGTCGCCTGCTTGAACAGTCGGCACAGGTGCGACGGCGTCACCGACGCGGCCTTGGCCAGGTCCTCCAGCCCAAGCGGGGCCGTCGGGTCGTCCCGCAGCCGGCGTCGCAGGTGTCGCATTGCCCGGGCCACCGGCTCGGGCAGCGAGGGCTCGGGGATGTGCCCGGTCCGCAGTTGATTCTCCACGAACGCCGACAGCAGCAGACCCAATGCCTCCCGCATCATCGTGTCGTGGCCCTGCCCCCGCAGCGCCAACAGGTGGCCGAACACCGGCCGCCACACGTCCCGCTCGGGCAACCGACGGACCATCGGCCAGCCCGCCGGCTCGCCCCAATGCTCCGGCCACGCCTCCACGTGAAAGTGTTTAAAGCCGTGCCGCGACCGCCGCTGCGGGTCCCACTCAAACGCGTCCTCGCAAGGCGGCCGGCACAACACCACCGCGTCCTCGGGCACGTCGTACCACGCGTCGTCCCGCCGATACCGCGACCCGCCCCGGACCATCCACACAAACTCGAAATCCGTCAGCCGCCGCGGCCCGAACGTCCCCCCCGGCGGATTGCTCGCCACCCCCAGCGACCTCGGGACACTGACCACCAGTTCGTCGGCCATCGCCCCATCATGCCCGAAACTGGCATGAACCGTGTCGAAGTCGATTTCGCGATCCGCCTACCGATCAGCCGACTCATGCTTTGCCGTGAGCAACAATGCCGCCGCAGCAGCCAACATCTGCTCGACATTCTCAAACCGCTGAGCCTTAGCCATGATCGAGAGCGCGTCGAATCGATCCATCGGGAGTTCAACGTTGACGCACGTCGTCGGCCCAAGTGAGTCCGGCGGCGTTGGCACATCGCCCTCTTCCAACATATATGCCAAGACTGCTGCCAACGCCTCACGGGTCATCGCTTCGCAAGCTTCAGGGGTTTCGCCATCACCCATGACATGTGGCATCTCTCGAACCCTGCCCACGAAGCAGTCAAACTCGTCGTCGAATGTCGTGTCGATTGCATAGAACCCGGCAGCCCGATCGGCTCTCGCCTCGATGACCGGGTCCATGGGGCGATCAGGAGCCGGTGAGACGGTTGACCTTTCGGACGTAGATGGGATCGACCTTTCCGCCGTGGACCGGGATCGGTAGCGATCGGTGTCCGGGCTTGGTGAAGATGTGGTGCGAACCTCGGACACGGGCAAGTCTCCAGCCATCATTCTCGAGCTGCTGACGGACCTTGCGGAACGGTTGGGGAGACGGCATGGGGTGTCTCACGGTTTGAGCGTGAACACCATCATGACCGCTGCCGAGCCCGCTATCTGGACGGTCACGATCTTCAACTGTCCAGATGCATTGTAGCAGGCGCGGATTGCTACCGAACCCGCACGCTCGCCGCGTGGGCCTCGAGCCCCTCGGCCTGGGCCATCGCCGCGATGTCGTCGGCGGCTTGCGGCGGCAGGCCGCCCGGGTAGGCCACGGTGCCGGTGCGTTTGAGGAATGTGTAGACCGACACGCCGGAGCTGAAGCGGGCGGTCGTGCCGGTGGGCAGGGTGTGCGACGGACCCGCGTAGTAGTCCCCGGCAGCGACCGGGGCGTCGCGGCCCAGGAACAGCTCGCCGCCGTGCGAGAGGCAGGCGGCGACGGCCGACGGGTCATCCACGGCGAGGCTCACGTGTTCGGAGGCCAGCCGGTCGGCCACCTCGATCGCCTCATCCAAGTCCCGCACCAGCAGCGCCGCCGAGGCCTCGGCCAGCGCCCGCTCGATCGCCGGGCGCCGTGGCAGGCCCGGCAGTTGTTGTTGCATCTGATCCACGACCCGCCCCAGCAGCTCGCGGTCCCATGTCACCAAAAAGCACCGCCCCGGGTCGTGCTCGGCTTGGGCCAGCAGGTCCGCGGCGACGCAGGCCGGGTCCGCCGAGCCGTCGGCGATGACCACCACCTCGCTGGTCCCGTAGTACCCGTCGACCGCGACCGCCGGGGCCACCGCGAGCTTGGCCGCCTGCACCACCGGGTGGCCCGGGCCGGCGATGAGGTTCACCTTCGCGATCGACTCCGTGCCGTGGGCCAGCGCCGCGACCGCCGGCGGCCCGCCCACGCGGTACACCTTCGAGAGCCCGAGCATCGACGCGACCGCCAGCGTGATCGGCGAGATATCGCGTGGTGCATCCCCGGCCTGTCCCAGTCGGCGGGTCGGCGGCGGGCTGACCACCGCGATGTCCTCGGGCGCCACCCCCGCGGCCATCGCCGGGACCGCCAGCATGATCAGCGACGAGAACAGCACCGCCGACCCGCCGGGCACCAGCAGCCCCGCCGGCCGGATCGGCGTCCACCGCAGCCCCAGCGACGCCCCGTCCAACTCCAGCGGCTCGGCGTCGGCCGGCAGAATGTGCTCCTGATAGGCCCGCACGTGTCCAATCGCCCGCTCGATCGGCCCACGCAGCGACGGGTCCAGCCGCCGCTCGGCGTCCGCCAACTCCGCCGGCGTCACCGCAATCCGGCCCGCGTCAAACGTCGGATCGGTCCACATCCGCATGTGTTCCACAATCGCCGAATCACCGAACCGCCGCGTGGATTCGATCAGCTCCACCGCGATCCGCCGATGCTCCACGTCCACCGCCCTGGCACCCGCCAGGTCGACCAGCACCCGCTCCAGCCCCGCCCGCCCCTCGGCATCCGAAAGGTCCCACACCGGCAGCAACGATTCACCCATGCCCCCACCGTAGAGCGCCCAACACAAGCCGACAGCTGAGCCGCAGGCGAAGCGTCGGATCCACCCGCCACGTCGCTCCAACCCCGCCCACTCACCCCCCCTTCCGCTCCCCCCTCCCGCCCCGCCGCACCACCTTGCCCTGCAGCTCCAGCATCGTCAGCCGCGACTGCACCTCGCCCGCCCCCAGCCCCGCCCCGGCCACCAGCTCGTCCAGCGTCATCGGCCCGTCCAGAATCGCCAACAACGGGTCACCCCCGGCAGGCTCGCCCGCTTCCGCGCCAGCGCGAACCTCACTTTCCGCTTCACCCGTCCCCTCCGCCTCGACAAGCGCCAGCGACTCCGGCAAACCCCCGCCCCCTTCGTACGCCGCGACCAGCAGGTGCTTGCCCTGCTCCATCACCTCGACCGCCTCGGCGGGCGTCGTCACCAGCGACGCCCAGCCCTCCCGCAGGATCTTGTGACAGCCCACGCTCGTCGCGCTGTCCACCCGGCCCGGCAGGACCATCAGCTCCCTGCCGTGATCTTCCACGCACTGCCTCGCCGTGATCAATGCCCCCGACCGTGCTGCCGCCTCAATCACGAGCACCGCCAGCGACAGCCCGCTGATGATCCGGTTCCTCGCCGGGAAGTTCCGCCCCTGCGGCGGCGTGTCCATCGGCAGCTCACTCATCAGCGCCCCGCCCCCGTCGGCAATCCGGTCAAACAGCTTGTGGTGCTCCTTCGGGTACGGCCGGGCCAGCCCACTACCGATCACCGCCAACGTTCGCCCGCCCGCCTCCAGCGCCGCGTCGTGGGCCGCCGCGTCGATGCCGTACGCCCCGCCGCTGACCACCGTCACCCCCGCCTGCGCCAGTGACCTGCCAAACCGCCCCGCCTGCTCCCGGCCGTACAGCGTGCACCGGCGCGACCCCACGATCCCCACCGCCAGCGCGTCCCGCTCCGCCAGCTCCCCCCGCACCCACAGCAGCAACGGCGCATCGTCAATCAGCCGCAGCAGCCGCGGGTACGCCCCGTCCCCCTCGGCCACCAGCACCACCCCCGCCGCCCCGCACGCCGCCAGCTCCCGCTCCACCGCCCCGCCGCCGAGCGTCTCATCCAGCGCCCGCTTGAGCCGATCCGCCCGCTGCGGCCCGACCCCACGGATCGGCCGAAGCTCACTCGCCGACTTGCCGAGCACCGCCTCGGCTGAATCAAACATCTCGACCGACCGCCGCACCATCCGCGGCCCCCACCCCGCACTAAGCACCATCGCCAGCAGCGCATCGCGACAAGCTCCCGTCATCGCCCAAAGCTATCAACCCCACGGAGCCGAGGATGTCAATCCGCCGGCTGCCAGCAGGACGCCTCACTAAGCCGACGGGTTCACACCCGCGGCTTCAGCCAGAACAGCTAGCACTGAGCGGAACATCCTGCAGGTGCTTAATCGCCTTCGGCGGCATACAAAAGCTTCCGCGTTTGGTCGACCGATACCTTGAACCACCGGTTCCGGATGACATCCGGGTCGACCAGATCGGCATCTCGACCCAGCAGGTCGGCGACCGAATCCTCAAACCCGAAGTAACGCTTCAGTGGGCTGCCCGGCCGCGTCCAGTCGAACACCACCAGCAGGTCCACATCGCTGGAGTCGCCGAAGCTGTCGCCGGCCGCACTGCCGAAGACCTCAAGCCGCCGCACACCCCACTCGCGGCAGAGGTCCGCCAGTTCATCGCGATGTGCCTCCACCACAGGTGCCACAGCTTCATGATACCGCTCCCCCCTCGCCCCACACCACCACCTCCCGCTGCAAATTGACCCCGTGGTGCTCCCGCACCCGCGCCTGCACCTGCTGCATCAGCTGCACCACGTCGCCGGCCTTGGCCGCCGGGTCGTGCCGATCCAGGCACAGAAAGTTGGCGTGTCGCTCGCTGACCCAGGCGCTGCCGTGACGCGTGCCTTTGAGTCCCGCCTCATCGATCAGCTGCCCCGCCCCGCGTCCCCCGGCAGCCGGTTGATCGACCGGGTTCTTGAACACGCAGCCCGACGACGGCTCGTGCATCGGCTGGCTCGCCCGCTTGGCCTCGAACAGCTTCCCCACCCGCTCCCGCAGTGGGCCCGGCTCCGTCGGTTCCAGGACCAGCTCCACCTCGGTCACGATCAGCCCGGTGAGATTGCTCGTGCGATAGCCAAACTCCAGATCATCCCGCTGCAGCGTCAACGCCTCGCCCTGAGCCGAGACGCCCCGCACCTCATGCACGACCGATCCGATATCCCCCAGTCCGCCCCCGGCGTTCATCCGCACCGCACCGCCAACCGTCGCCGGCACCCCCGCCACAGGCTCCAGCCCGGCGAGCCCCGCCTTGGCGACCCGCGATACCAGCTTGAACAGGTCGTGCCCCGCCCCCACCCGCACCCGTGGCCCGTCGATCTGCAGTCGCTTGAACCCCGCCGCGTCCAGCCGCACCACCACCCCCGGCACCACACCCTCGGGCACCAGCAGGTTCGCCCCCGCCCCCAACACCCGCACCGGCCACCCCGCCTCGTGACCGCGCCGCACCAGTTGTGTCAGTTGCCCGGCATCTACCGGCTCGGCGAGTACCTGCGCCCGGCCGCCCACGCCGTACCACGTCAGCGGGCCCAGCGGGGCGTCTGCCCGGTGCGGGACCGCGGCGGCCCGGCACCAGGCCGCCGCGGTGCTGCTGTCGGTTTGGGGTCTTTGGAGGATCATGAAGCGTCCTTCAGCCGGGCGTTAAGCCCCGGCTAAGCCGCGGCCTGTAGCGTGCTGGCCGGATCAACCCACCCGCCTCGGAGATCATCGCATGGCCGTTGCCCAAGACCAACTCCCGGACCTCAGTGAAAAGATCGAAAAGAACGAGGCGTGGCTCACGCCGCTGGCCCGGGCCGGTTACACCGCACGCGGGGTGGTGTACCTCATCATCGGCGGCCTGGCGGTGATGACCGCATTCGGCGAGGCCGACGCGGAGGGCTCCAGCGGCGCCATCGCCGAGCTGCTCGAAGCCCCGTTCGGCAAGGTGCTCATCGTGCTCATCGGCGTGGGCCTGATCGGCTACGCCCTGTGGCGCGCCATCCAGTCGATCTTCGATACCGATGCCCACGGCACCGACGCCAAAGGCCTGGCGGTCCGCATCGGCCTGGGTGTCTCGGCGGTGACCCACACGCTGCTCGCGATCTGGACGTTCTCGCTGCTGAACAACGCGGGCTCGGCCGACCAGAGCACCGGCGGGTCGGGCAACAGCAGCGGCGGCGGCTGGGCCGAAACCGTGATGAGCTGGCCGGCGGGCTGGGTCCTCGTGATCCTGATCGGACTGTGCATCATCGGCGCAGGCATCGCCCACGTGGTCAAGGGGTTCAAGGCCGGCTTCATGAAGCACTTCAAGCCGGGCTTCGCCAAGTGGCCCCTGGCCAAGCCGCTCTGCCAGGCCGGGCTGATCGCCAAGGGCATCGTGTTTGGCATCATCGGCGGGTTCCTCGTCTACGCGGGCATCTCCGGCCGCGAAGAGCAGGCCCGCGGCCTGGCCGGCGCCCTCGAAACCGTCCGCGACCAACCCTACGGCACCTGGCTGCTGCTGCTGCTGGCGCTGGGCTTGGTCGCCTTCGGCCTGTACAGCATCCTCGAGGCGATCTACCGCCGCGTGAACATGGCCGACGCCAACCTCAGCCGCACCGGGCCCACGTCGATGGCCGATGTGGCGTAGAGGCGATTGGCCATCAGCGCGCGACCGGTCCGAGGTGCGACGGCCACTTGTTGAACGTGCTCAGACCCCGGCGGGCCCAGCACGGCCAGCGAGTGGCCGTGGCACCAGAGCGCTGCGCGGCGAGTTGCGTTGTCAGGTGTGCCCCCAGCAAGCAGGGCTTCAGCCGTCGTCGGGCTCGAAATTCAGCGACGCGCTGTTGATGCAGTGCCGCGTGCCGGTCGGTTTGGGGCCGTCGGGGAACACGTGGCCCAAGTGCGCGTCGCAGGTCGCGCAGCGGGCCTCGGTGCGAACCATCCCGTGGCTCCCGTCGCGGTGCAGGCTGATCGCCCCGTCTTCGACCGCTTGGGTAAAGCTCGGCCAGCCGGTGCCGGAGTTGAACTTGTCGTCTGAGCGGTACAGCGGCGTGTCGCAGCAGACGCAGCGGTACACGCCCGGCCGCTTCTCGTCGTGATACGCCCCGGTAAACGCCCGCTCGGTCCCACCCTCGCGGGCCACGTGGTACTGCTCGGGCGTGAGTCGGGTACGCCAGTCGGCGTCGGACATGGAAGCGGGATCGGTCATGGTCTAAGCGTAGGCCGGTAGGGTGCCGCCGCATGACGGGACTGGGCGTGATCCTCGGGTTGTTGACGGCGTTGTGCCACTCGCTGGCGTACCTCGGGTCGCGGTGGTACGTGCAGCGGGGGCGTGGTGGCGCGATCACGGCTGCGCCGAAAGGCTCCAGCGACACGCGGGACTCGGGCGAGGCTTCCGGGGGCGGGGGTGGGGGTGGTTCCGGGGGGGGTTGGCGGGTGATGATGGGGCTGCTGGTGCGGGCCCATGTGGTGCAGGGGTTGATCGTGGGGCCGGTGGCGGGCTGGTTGTGGTGGGTCCAGGCCGAATCAATTCAGCGGCCGGGGGCGGTGCTTTGGACGGTGACGGGCGTGGCGGCGTGCTACTGGATGGGGCAGACGTTTCTGTTTACGGCGCTGCGGCTGACGCCGGCGTCGCGGGTCGCGCCGCTGCTGGGGCTGAAGATCCCGGTGCTGGCGATGTGGTCGGTGCTGCTGCTGGGGGCGACGGTTACCGGGTGGGGCTGGCTGGCGGTGGGGCTGGCGGTCCTGGCGGCGGCGGTGCTGAACGAAGCGGGCGGCCGGCCGCCATGGGGGGCAACGCTGGCGGTGCTGGCGGCCTGCTTGTGCTACTCCGGGTCCGACACGTTCATCGCGGTCCTGATCGGCCGGCTGGACCCGATCCCGCGGCTGGAGGCGGCGGTGCTGGGTGTGTGTCTGGTGTACACGCTTTGCGGGGCGGTGTCGGTGTTGTTGTTGCCGGTGGTGCGGGGGTGGGAGCGGCAACTACCAGACGCTTCTCCGCCTGAGGCGGATCAGCGTCGGCTTCGGGGCTTCCGGGGGTTCCGGGGGTTCCGGGGGTTCCGGGGGTGGGCGGCGGTGCTGCCGTATGCGCTGGCGTGGCTGGGGGCGATGGCGTGCCTGTACGGGACGTTCGCGATCCTGGGGCTGGTCGCCGGGGCGATCTTCCAGTCGCTGCGGGGGCTGATGTCGATCGTGCTGGGGGTGGTCATCGCCCGGATGGGGCACCACCATGTGGAGTCGCACGTCGCGCCGGCGGTCGTGTTGCGACGCTCGGCCGGCGCGGTGCTGATGGTCGCGGCGATCACGCTATATCTTTGGCAAGGCGAAACTTGAGCATGTCAGATGTGAAAAAGTCAGATGTAAGATGTGCCGAAGTGTGGCTGAGTTTTCTGCCCGTCTTACATCTGACATCAAACATCTGACTTGCTCACCGCGGCCACGACCCGGTCGTGCATCGGGCCCGCGGTGGCGATGACGCCGCGGTTGGCCGCGAGGGTTCGGCCGTGGGTGAACGCCAGCGGCTTGCCATCCACGTCGGTCACCGTGCCGCCGGCCTCCTCGACGCAGAGCATGCCCGCGGCGTGGTCCCAGACCTTCTCCTGGTAGCCCGGCCGGGTCGGCAGCCGCAGGTACACCGACGCGTCGCCGGCCGCGACGGCGGCGTACTTGCACTGGCTGTCCATCCGCAGCGGCGGGCGGGTCGCGCCCAAGTGCTTCATCACCTGCACCGACTGGTCCTGATCGCTGTGGCCCGACTCGACCGATTCGACGAGCACCAGGTCGGCAGGCTCGTGCACGGGTGCCACGCCGATCGGCTCGCCATCACCGGGCACGTCCTCCACCGGCAGCCGCACCACGCCGTGGCCACGCCGGGCCACCAGCACCGCCCCGCCGCCAAGATTCGGACAGCCCAGCACACCCAGCACCACCTGCCCATCCTCGACCAGTGCGAGCGCGACCGCGTACTGCTCGCCCCGCAAAAAACCCTTGGTCCCGTCGATCGGGTCGAGCGTCCACCACGGCTGACCTTCGGCCGGCGGGTCCGCCCCGCCGCGGTCGACCGCCGCGACGGCGTCGTCCTCCGTCATCCCCGCGTGGTGGGCCACCGCCGTCCGCAGCGCCGGGTCCGCCGCCCGCAGCGCATCGGCCCCCTCCTCGGCGACCATCGGCACGTCCGCGCGCGACCCCCGCAGACCCGCCCGATGCAGGTGGTCGCAGACCACCGCTTGCGACGCATAATCCGCCACCGTCACCGGGCTGCGGTCGTCCTTGGTCTGCATCGCGATCGACGCCAGATCGGCCTGCACCGCCCGGCAGACGACACACGCCCGCCGTACCGCCGCCACCGCCTCGTCCCGCCACTGCTGCGCCAGGTTGCTCATGATGGCATTTGTAGCGGACTGTTCAGGATCGCTGAAGCGGCCCCAGCCGGACGCCCGGCCCGGTGCGATTCGTTGGTCGCTGCCACCCGCACACACAGGCCGGTCGTGAAACAGCGTCCTAACGGCGTGAGCGCTTGAGCAGTGGGTGCTGCGCAAGAAAGGGGGGCCCGGCCTCGTGGCCCGGCTAATCCTCGTCGTCCTCGTCCGCCAGCGCCTCGAGTGCGGCGATGGGGTCGTCCAGGTCGACGGTGGGGCTGTGGGCCTCGTCCTCGATCTGGTCGGGCAGGTCCAGGTGATCGTCCTCGGCGTCCAGGGCCTCGGGGACGCTGGAGCCGCCGGCGGCGGACTGGTCGCCCGGGCCGGCGTCGCCGATGATGGTGCGGACCGGCTTAATGTCGTCGGGCTGGCCGTCGACGACGACGGTGAACACCACCGGGCCGATGACCACTTCGTCCCCCGCCCCGAGGGTCGCTTCCTGCACACGGATGCTGTTGTGGTAGGTCCCGTTGCTCGAACCCAGGTCGTGCACCTTGAGCACTTCGTCCTCAACGAGGATCTCGCAGTGCTGGCGGGATACGCTGGTCAGCGGGATCCGCAGGTCGCAGTTGACTTTCCGACCGACCACCGTGCGGGGCTTGGTGATCGGGAAATCCCGGCGGGTGCCATCGGCTTTGAACATCACCAACGACGCATTCATGAGGCTTCCTGACGCAAATCACGGCGAAGGTGCCGCAGCGGCTGAGTCTACCGCTGCGCTGGCGAACCGGCAAGCCGAGCAGGCTGCAACTACGCCGTGCGGGACGCCCGCCGCCGCGGATCGCAAGTCGCTCGACGGGCTGTACCTGCACCTGCCGTTCTGCTTCCACAAGTGCCACTACTGCGACTTCTACTCGGTCGTCGATCGGCCGGGCCACGACCGGCAGGCCGACTTCACCGACGCGCTGATCCGCGAGCTGCGGTCCGCCGCCGACCGCCACGACCTTCGACCGAGCACCGTCTTCTGCGGCGGCGGCACGCCGACGCTGTTGCGGGCCGAGCTCTGGCAGCGGCTGCTGGGCACGCTGTGGGAGCTGGGCGTGCTGGACCGCTGCGAGGAGTTCACGGTCGAGGCCAACCCGGAGACGGTGAGCCGCGAGCTGATGGACCAGCTCGTCACCGGCGGGGTCAACCGCGTGTCGATCGGGGCCCAGAGCTTCCAGCGGCCGCTGCTGCAGATGCTCGAACGCTGGCACGACCCGGACAACGTCGGCCGGGCCGTGCGGCTGGCCCGCGATGCGGGGATTGACGACGTCTCGCTGGACCTGATCTTCGCCACGCCGGGGCAGGACGTGGCGATGCTCGACGCCGACCTGGACGCGGCGCTGGCGCTGGGGCCCGACCACCTGTCGGTCTACGGCCTGACCTACGAGCCGGGGACCGCGATGACCGCGCGGCTCCGCGCCGGCCGGGTCACCCGCTGCGACGAAGACGTCGAGGCGGACATGTTCGACCACGTCGGCGCCCGGCTCGCCGCTGAGGGCTTTGGGCGGTACGAGATCAGCAACTGGGCCCGGCCCGCCCACGCCTGCGGGCACAATCTCATGTACTGGACCGGCGGCGACTGGCGGGGCATCGGCCCGTCGGCGGCGAGCCACGTGGCCGGCCACCGCTGGCGAAATGCGCCGGACCTCGCCCGGTACCTCGCCGACAGCCCGGACCCGCCGACGCTCGACCACGAACGGCTCGCCGGTGACGACGCGGTCGGCGAACGGCTGATGCTCATGCTGCGGCTGCGGCGCGGCGTGCCCGCGGCTTGGCTGGACGAGAACGTTCCAGCGGACCACCCCCGGCGGGAGGAGCTGCACCAGCTGCGGGGGCTCGGGCTGCTCGAGTGGCACGCGGACCACCTGCGGCTGACCGACGTGGGCCTGCGGGTCGCCGACAGCGTGATCGCGCGGCTGCTGTAACGGAAGAAGAGCCCACGCCGGTGGGCGTGGGCTCCTCGGGGTTTAGGCCTCAGACGCGGCAGACCCAGTAGTCATTGATGATGTCGTGGTCCAGCTCACTCATCTGGACGGCGTCGAACCCCGCCTCGCGGAGGTGCTGCTCGCAGAGCTGGCGGCCCCACGCGGCGCCGAGGCCTTCGCCGCCCTGGGCCAGCGACACGCTCATGCAGTGCATCATCGACACGGTGTAGACGAACGTGCCCAGCGGGTGTCCGCGGTTGGCGGCGTGGCCGGTCTCGGCCTTGATTTCCTGGCACAGGTACACGCCGCCGGGCCGCAGCGACCGCCGGATGTTTCGCAGCACCACGCCGGGACGGGCCTGGTCGTGGATGGCGTCGAAGGTCATCACCAGGTCAAACGCCTCGGCATCATCCATCGCCGTGACGTCCCGCTGCTCAAACCGCACGTTGGTCAGGCCCTGCTGCTCGGCACGCTCGGTGGCGGATCGCACGTGCACGTCCAGCAGGTCGTAGCCGACGAACCGGCTATTGGGGTACTGCTGCGCCAGGTGCAGCAACGCACCGCCGCGTCCGCAGCCCAGGTCCAACACGTCGATGCCCTGTTCCAGGCGGCGGACCAGCCCCTCGACCAGCGGCAGGATGTGCTCGGTCAATGCGGCGGTGGTGGTTTGGGCGCTCTCCTCGGCCATGACGTCGACGAAGCGGTCGTACACCTCATACGGCACGCCTTGGCCGTGGCGAAAGGCTTCGGCGACCGGCGTCTCGACCGCGCCCATCAGACCGATCCACTGCATTGTGACCGCGATGTTGTCCGGGGAAGCGGCGCGGGTCAGCCAGGCTGCGTGCTCAGGCGGCAGCCGGTACGTCTGCGTGGGATCGTCCAACTCGATGACTTCGCCGCAGACCATCGCACCAAGCCACTCGCGGATGTACCGCTCGCTGAGTCCGGTCTGTTCGGCCAGTTGGTCGGTGGTTCGCGATGCTCCGTCGTCCATGGCGTCCAGCAGGCCGGTGCGGTGGCCCAGGGAGATGGACAGGGCGAGCGCGGCGTGGTTGACCACGCCGACGAGGCGTTCGGCGAAGGCATCGGAGGCGGCGGAGTTGAGGGCGGGCGGTTGACAGGCGACACACATAACAGGTTCCTTTCGTGATGGCCGGTGCGGCCGGGTACCCTTAAGCGGTCCGGGCAGCGTCGCCCGCGACTTGCTTTCGAAGGTACGACCATCCACCGCCTCCGCCGCTTGACTATTGGTCAAGCGTTGTTTGACTTGTGGTCAACCCGCGGCCGGCACCCAGGAGCCCGCTCATGGCGTCGATTCGTGCGACCGCGACTAAGTCTGCTTTTCCCGAAACGCAGGCGGGGGGGAGGACGGCGGGTGAAATCTTCGGCATGGACCCGCCGAGCAACACCCGCGGCCGTCTGATCGCCGCGGCGCTGGACTTGTTCTATACCTACGGCTTCCACGCCGTCGGGCTGGATCAGGTCCTCCGCACGGTGGGCATCAGCAAGCAGGCGTTCTATCACCACTTCGAGAGCAAGGACGCCCTGACCATCGAGGTGGTGCAGCAGCAGCACAAGCACGAAATCGCGGCGTTTTTCGATGCCGTGCAGCAGCGGACCCGCGAACCGCGGGCCATGCTCACGGCCCTTTTCGACGTGATGGATGCGTGGTTCAATCAGCCCAAGTACGAGGGCTGCCTTTTCCTCAATGCGTGCGTCGAATTCCCGTCCGCATCCGATCCGGTCCATCAGGCGGCCGCCGGCCACTACGTGGATGCCGAGGCCGCCTTGCGGGACACTGCCGAGGCCGCCGGGGCCGAGGACCCTGCGGCGCTGGCCAAGCGGCTGGTGCTGCTGATCGAGGGGGCGTTCGTCTACCGGCTGATCGCTAACGATCACAGCGCCGCCCGACATGCGCGGGCGCTGGCCGAGTTGGCTGTTGCCGAGGCGTGCGACTAGCACGAGCCGCGCCGGCACCGTCGGGCAGCCGACCACGCGCCCGGCCGTACACTCCGCCTCCATGGCGGCACCCAAACTGACCCTCGCCCACGTGACCCACGAAGCGACCGAGCAGATCGGCGGGATCGGCGCGGTCCTCGAGGGCCTGATCAGCTCGCCGCCTTACCAGTCGGCGGTGGGACGGTCGATCCTCGTCGGGCCCACGCAAACGCGGGTTGCCGCCGACCCCGCCCAGCGGCTGGGCGAGCACGGCAAGGTGCTCTACTCCTCGGTCGACCGCGTCGACGAGGCGGGCCTGGCGGCGAAGCTGCGGCCGATCGAGTGGGCCTGGAACGTGGACATCGTCTACGGCACGCGCAGCTTCGACCCGCCCGGCCAGGGCCGGACCGGCGAGGCCGAGGTCCTGCTGATCGATGTGTTTCGCGTCAACCCCGACCGGCTTAACGTGTTCAAGCACCGGCTGTGGGAACGGTTTGGCCTGGACAGTTCGCGGTACGAGTCCGCGTGGGACTACGAGGAATATGTCCGGCTGGCCGAGCCGGCGGTGTACGCGCTGCAGGCGCTGGTCGGCGAGGAGGATCGGCCGTGCGTGGTGTTCGCCCACGAGTTCATGGGCATGCCCACGGCGCTGGCGACGCTGCTGGACGGCGGCGAGGGCTTTCGCACCGTGTTCCACGCCCACGAGTGCGCGACCGCCCGCCGGCTGGTCGAAACGCACCCGGGCCACGACACCCGCTTCTACAACGTGCTGGACCACGCCCTGCCGGCCACCCGCTATGTCGACGAGGTCTTCCCGGGTCAGGACCGTTACCTGCGGCACGCCCTGGTCAGTCGGTCGCACCTGTGCGATGGCGTCATCGCGGTGGGCGACCGGACCGCCGACGAGCTGCGGTTCCTCGGGCCGCGGTTCGAACGGCGGGGCGTGGACCTGGTCTACAACGGCCTGCCCGCTGCGAAGGTGTCGCTGAAGCAGAAGCTCGCCAGCCGGGACCTGCTGCTGGAGTACACCAAGGCCCTGCTGCCCGGCCACGCCTGCCACGCGCCGGACTGGCTGATGACGCACATCACCCGGCCGGTGATCAGCAAGGGTCTGTGGCGGGACCTGGGGCTGTGCCACGAGCTGGACACGCTGCTGGCCGAGCGGGATGAGACGGCGGTGCTGTACCTGCTGACCTCGGCTGGCGGGGTCCGACGGCGCAGCGATGTGCGGCGGATGGAGGCCGACTACGGCTGGCCGGCGGACCACCGCGCCGGCTACCCCGACCTGGTCGGGCCCGAGGAGGACCTGTGGCGGATGATCGAGCCATTCAACGCGGACCACGAGCACGTGCAGGTGGTGCTGGTCAACCAGTTCGGCTGGACCCGCGACCGCATCGGCAAGCGGCTGCCCGAGTCGATGGACATCGGCGACCTGCGGCGGGCGACCGACGTGGAGCTGGGGATGGCGACGTACGAGCCGTTTGGTATCAGCCCGCTGGAGCCACTGCACGCCGGGGCGCTGTGTGTGATCAGCACGGCCTGCGGCTGCGCGGGGTTCGCGGAGCAGGCGGCCGATGGCAAGCCGACGCAGACGGTGCTGATCGGGGACTACGTGACGCTGGCCGACCCGCCGGGGATGCAGGCGCTGCTGCAGATGGGCGAGGCCGAGCGGGCCGACGTCGAGCAGCGGGAGAACCGCCGGCTCGCCGAGCAGCTGGACGATCGCCTGCCGCGCACGAAGAAGCAGCGGCAGGCGTTGCTGGACGAGGGACAGCGGCTGGTCGGCTCGATGGGCTGGGACCAGGTGGTCCAGCGTTCGCTGCTGCCGCTGCTGCGGCGGGTGGTGGAGCCGGTTCTTTAAGCACATGACGTGAGCGTTTGCCCCCCCTCCCTTTAGGGAGGGGCCGGGGGAGGGTGGGGTGTGTGAGTGATCCGGCAGGTGTGGCATGATTCGGCGGCGACAACCCTCACCCCGGCCCTCTCCCTGGGAGGGAGAGGGGGCAGAAACTGATGCGTCGCTTGATCCCCTTGCCTCGCTCCTCCCCCATCCGCGTTCATCCGCGTCCATTTGCGGCTAACCGACCATGGCATACCGACGCATTGAGTTGAACCTGCCGGGCCACGGCGACGCGGACCTGGCGGAGATCGTCAAGCCGGCCAAGGTCTTCGACCGCGCGGTCCTGCGAGACAGCGAAGACCGGGCGCGGGTGGCCCTGATCATCGACGCCGACCAGACCGAGCAGGTCCTGGACAAGCTCGAGAAGCAATGGGGCGAAGACGAGCAGTTCCTGGCGATCGTGACGCCCGTCGCGGCGCTGGCGCCGCGGCCTGACGTGGACGACGACGGCACCGACGATGACGGCGACGGTGAGCAGGAGTCGTCCGACAAGCCGCAGACCTTTGGCCGGATCAGCCGCGGCGAGCTGCTGGACGACCTGGAGACGGGCACCCACATCACGGCGATCTATATCGCCAGCACGCTGCTGTCGTGCCTGGTGGCGGCCATCGGGATGATGAAGGATGACGTGGCGGTGGTGATCGCGGCGATGGTGATCGCACCGCTGCTGACGCCCAACATGTCGCTGGCTCTGGGGACGACGCTGGCGGACTTGACGCTGATCCGCAAGGCGCTGGTGACCAACGCGGCGGGTCTGGCCGCGGCGCTGGTGTTCGCGGTGGGGCTGGGGCTGGTGCTGCCGATCGATCTGGAAAGCCGGCAGCTGGTGTTGCGGACCACCGGGACGCTCTGGGACGTGGGGCTGGCGATCGCCGCGGGGACGGCCGGGGCGTTGGCGGTGACGTCGGGCCTGGGGGTCGGGCTGATCGGCGTGATGGTGGCGGTCGCGCTGGTGCCGCCGCTGGTGGCGGTGGGTCTGCTGCTGGGTTCGGGCTACCCAGAGCTGGCCGCCGGGGCCGGGCTGCTGACGCTGATCAACGTCGTGGCGGTGAACCTGTCGGCGGTGAGCGTGTTCGCGCTGCAGGGCATCCGCCCGCAGACCTGGCAGAAGAAGGAACACGCCCGGCGGTCGACCGCCGCGGCGGTGGTGCTGTGGCTGCTGCTGCTGGCGAGCCTGGCGGTGCTGCTGATGCTCTGGGACCGCCCGGACCTGGACAAAGAGGCGAAGGGCCCGGCGCCACCGCCTGCCGCGACGCAGCCGTTGTGACCGGCGGGCTCGGTCCGGCGGGGCCGGGTGGGTATAACGCACCGATGACAGCGGTCCAGGGCAAGCTTGACGCGGACTTGCGGGCGCAGCTGCTGGAGGGTTGCATCACGGGCGTGGAGCGGGAGGTGCTGCTTCGTCGGCTGCAGCAGCAGGGCATCGCGCATCAGGAGGCGATGGTCCGGCTGGAGCGGACGCGGCATCAGCTGGACCAGATGGTCAAGCGGCTGCGGGAGCGTCGGCCCGATGCGGAGCAGGTGCGGCAGGAGTTGGTGAACGAGGGGGTCGCACCGCAGATCGCCGACGGCTTCCTGGCGCGGCACGAGCGCAAGCGGGGGCGGCGTTCCCCGCTGGCGGGGCTGAGCCTGGTGGCGCTGGGGGTGCTGTTGCTGGTGACGGCGGCGGGGCTGTTCGTGTCCGGGGCGTTTTGGGTCGAGACGGCGTGGACGCCCTCGTGGATGGCGGGCACGGTCTACGACCCGGGGCTGTATCAGGAGCTGGACCCGCAGCAGGCGCAGCAGGCGGCGGTGTACCGGCGGGACCAGCTGGCGTGGGTCTTTGCGGTGGCGGGGCTGTTGTCGCTGCTGCTGGGCTGGGTGCTGCGGCGGGGGCCCGCGGCGCCGCGGCCGTGAGGGGCATGCCGCAAAAGCCACCGCGGCCAGTCCGGGAGGGCGAGGCTCCCGCCGAGCCGCCAGATGCCGGTGATCGACGGCTCGTCGGGAGGCTCGCCCTCCCGAGCGGGCACCGCTTTGCAACTTGCTGCATGGTCTCGCACCGACACCGCCGCGGCAGCGTCTACATTGCCCCGCCATGCCCGATGACGCTCCCCCACCCGGCCAGCAGCACCCCGTCCCCGCCGAGGACGTAAGGCGGGTCGCCAAGCTCGCCCGGCTGCACCTGGACGACGCGCAGGTCAGCCGCTTCGGCGGCCAGCTCGCGTCGATCCTCGGCTACATCGACCAGCTCACCGAGCTCGACGTCGACAACGTCGAGCCGCTGGCACACCCGCTGGACCTGGCCAACGTGTTGCGGGACGACGTGGCGGTCGATGGTATGACGACCGACGAGGCGCTGGCGAACGCCCCGCAGCGTGACGGCGAGTTCTTCGCGGTGCCGAAGGTGCTTGGTCATGATTCCGGGGGCGGCGCGTGAGCGGGAACGCCGACAACCCGTACCGCAGCCTGGTGGCGCTGCGTGATGCCATCGCCGGGGGCGAGCTTTCGGCGGAGCAGGCGACGCGGCGGTACCTGGACCGCGTGGCCGAGCACGATGGCGAGTCGGGGCTCAACGCGTACCGCGAGCTGCACGCCGACGCCGCGTTGGCCGACGCCCGGGCCGTCGATGCCGGGGACCGCACCGGGCCGCTGGCCGGCGTGCCGATCGCGGTCAAGGACCTGTTCTGCACGACGGTCGGGCGGACCTCGGCCGGGTCGCGGATGCTCGCCGGGTACCGCAGCCCGTTCACCGCCACGTGCGTGCAGCGGCTGCTGGACGCTGGGGCGGTCGTGCTGGGCAAGACCAACATGGACGAGTTCGCCATGGGCAGCTCGTGCGAGACGTGCGCCTTCGGCCCGACGCGCAACCCTTGGGACACCGCCCGCGTCCCGGGCGGGTCGTCCGGGGGCTCGGCCGCCGCGGTCGCTGCCGACCTGGCCGCCGCGTCGCTGGGCACGGACACCGGCGGGTCGATCCGCCAGCCCGCGGCCCTGTGCGGCATCGTCGGGCTCAAGCCGACCTACGGCCGAATCAGCCGCTGGGGCATGGTCGCCTTCGCGTCGTCGCTCGACCAGTGCGGCCCGATGACGCGGACCGTCGCCGACGCCGCGCTGCTGCTGCAGCAGATGGCGGGCCTGGACCCCCACGACAGCACGACGGCGGACGTGCCGGTCGAGGCGGACCTGCATGATGTGGACGCCGCCCCGACCGGCGGGGCCCCGCTGCGGATCGGCGTGGCCCGGGACCACCTGGACGCCGAGGGCAACGATCCGGCGGTCACCGCGGCGGTGCAGCGGGCGCTGGAGATCTACCGCGACGCCGGGGCCCAGGTGGTGGACATCGACTTGCCGCACGCAAGGTTTGGCATCCCGTGCTACTACATCGTCGCGCCCGCCGAGGCCTCGTCGAACCTTGCGCGGTACGACGGCGTGCACTTCGGGCACCGCGCCAAGGACGCGAATGAGCTGATCGACATGGTCAGCCGAAGCCGCGGCGAGGGCTTTGGTGACGAGGTGAAGCGGCGGATCACGCTGGGCACGTACGCCCTGTCATCCGGCTACCACGATGCGTACTACGTCCGGGCGCTGCGGGTCCGCCGGCTGATCAAGCAGGACTTTGACCGGGCGTTCGAGCGGTGCGACGCGATCCTCGGGCCCACCACGACCGGCCCGGCGTTCGGCATCGGCGACAAGACCGCCGACCCGCTGGCGATGTACCTCAACGACATCTACACCGTCCCGGCCAACCTCTCGGGCCTGCCGGCGATCAGCCTGCCCGCGGGGCTGACGCCGGAGGACGCCGACGCTTCAGGGCTACCCGTGGGTGTGCAGCTGGTCGGCGGGGCGTTTGACGAGCGGCGGCTGCTGCGGATCGCCCGACTGCTGGAGCGGGGACTGGGCGCGGATGCCCATCCGGTGCCGCCGGGGTTTCGTTAGCCGTTCGCCCCGTTCCCACGGCTTGCCCTGCGGGTCAAGCCGTGGCACCCGCCGCATCGATGAAGCTGGCAGTCCGTGGTGCTCGCTGGAGAGTGTGCCCAGGCAGACGCGCAATGTAGGCTCGCCGCGGGCTCACGGGACGCCCGGCGCATGTCATCGTCCGTCATCCGCCGGGCGGCTCGCCGGCGTCGCCGGCGTTCGGCGGAGCACCGGGCGTTGAACCAGGACCAGCTGCGGCTCGTCGGCAAGGCCTTCGCCGGCGCGGCGGGCGGCGTTGGCGCGGGCCTGGGCGTCCATGAGGCGCTGCTGGGCCTGGTCGTGCTGAGCGAGCAGGACATCGCGACGACGCTGCGCCTCGCGGGCCCGCAGCACGTCTTGCCGGGTGTCGCCGATGCGTTGATCCAAGGCCGCCATCAACCGCCGCAGCGCCTCGACGGCGTCGCGGTCCGCGGCGACGTCGGCGCCCGGGCTTTGCTGCAGCGCCGCCTCAACCCGCGACCGCATCTCGAGCATCTTCACCTCCGCCGCCAGCTGCGCTGCCCGCAGGTGGTCCAGCCGCAGCGGCGCGGCCTCGCGGTCCTCGGCGCCGTCCGCCGCGTCCAGCCGTGCCAGCTCCTCCGCCAGCGCGGCCGCCTG
>CAZVBW010000015.1:56567-59387 GCA_964625505.1 uncultured Phycisphaeraceae bacterium | reverse complement strand
CTTGCGCTTTGCCCGGCTTGACAGTGGGGGGGCGCTCTTTACGATGTGTGGTCCGCTCGCGACGCAGGGTCGTGAGCTTGTTTGCAAGGAACGCGGGATGATCCTGGACCTGACAGTCCGGCAAGAGGTGCGGCCCCGGTGATCCGCCGGGCGTGCCATCCTGCGGCCGCTGATGGCCCGAGCGGTCGGCTCGGGCAGGCGTCGGCCGGCCACTGTGGAGATTCCACGGTGACCTGAGCCCACGCTCCAGCGTGCCATCCGCCTGATCGGCGGGTGTTCTTCCGACCACGTTTGCGGTTGCCGCGGCGTGGTTTTTGTTTGCCGGCCTGCCATCGCACAACCCGGCCCCACCCCCCGGGCGACATCCAGACAACCTGAACCCCGGACCCCCATCCGGACCCCCGGACAAGACTCCGGACCAACCCAAGCCACCTATGAACAACTCCGAACTGCTCCGCGGCATCGACGCCATCAGCCGCGACCGGAACATCGACAAGGACCTGCTGTTCGAAGACCTCGAGCAGGCCATGGTGTCCGCCGCGCGGAAGCACTTCAACGCCGACGAGGAGGAGCCATTCTCCGCCGAGATCGATCGGCTGACCGGCAAGATCAGCGTCTTCCGCGATCAAGAAGAGATCCCGCTGGAAGAGTTGGGCCGCATCCCCGCCCAGACGGCCAAGCAGGTGATGATCCAGCGGTTCCGCGAAGACGAGCGGGCGTCGATTTTCGAGGAGTTCATCGACCGTGTGGGTGACCTGATCACTGGCACCGCCCAGCGGTACGAGGGCAACGCGCTGGTGGTGTCGCTCGGGCGTAGCGGCGGGGCCCAGGCCGAGGGCTTCATGCCCCGCAGCGAGCAGATCCCCGGCGAGCAGCACCAGCCCGGCGAGCGGGTCCGCTGCATGATCCTGGACGTCCGCGACACGGGCAGCCAGGTGAAGATCGTGCTCAGCCGGGCCTCGCCGGACGTGATCAAGCGGCTGTTTGAGATCGAGGTGCCGGAAGTCAACGAACGGATCATCGAGGTCAAGGCGATGGCCCGTGAGGCCGGTCACCGCACGAAAATCGCGGTCGCCTCGATCGACAGCAAGGTCGACGCGGTCGGTGCCTGCGTCGGTGTCCGCGGCAGCCGGATCAAGAACATCGTCGACGAACTCGGCGGCGAAAAGATCGACATCGTCCGGTGGAACGAGTCGAGCCAGCTGCTGATCCAGAACTCGCTCAAGCCCGCGGAGGTCGTGGAGATCTCGCTGTGCTTCGAGCTGGGCCGGGCCACCGTGGTGGTCCACGAGGACCAGCTGAGCCTGGCGATCGGCAAGCGAGGGCAGAACGTCCGCCTCGCCGCGCGGCTGACCAACTGGGACGTGGACATCCTCACGCCCGCGGAGTTCACCAAGAGCCTGGACACGATGGACACCACCCTCAGCCAGCTCGAGGGTGTGAACGAGACGCACATCGACCGGCTCGGGGCCTTGGGCATCATCAGCGTCTTCGATGTCGAAGAAGTCGGCGTGGAATACCTCGCCGAGCAACTCGAAGTCGATACCGATCTGGCTCAGGCCATGGTGAAGGTTGCCTCCGAGAAGGGCAAGATCGTCGCGGTCGAGCAGGCCAAGGAAAAGGAAGCTTCCGAGAAGAAGCGCAAGGCCCGGCAGGAAGCCATCGCGGCGGGCTTGGACCCGGACGCGATCGACGGCGGCGGCGACGGCGCGAGTCCCGAGGCCGACGCTCAGGCTGCGGCGATCCTCGGCGGCGGGATGCCGCCGGTTGCCTCGCCGAGTGCTCAGAACGTCGAGGGCACCGGCGAAGCGCTCGACGACGCGACGGACGCGGCCGAAGACGCCTCGGCCACGGGCACCGATGAGCAGGACCAGGCGCAGACGGCCGACGACTCGGCGAGCGTGGTGGATGTGCTGCAGGCCCGGCAGGAGGGCGTGCCGGTGACGGATGTACCCGCCGCCGATGGCGCGGATGTGCCCGAACAGCCGATCGACCTGGATGACCCGCAGGCCGGGGTCACCGGTACGGACGCGGACCGCGTGGAGATGACCGAGGCGATCCAGCAGGGCGGTGCGGCGGAGATGCTTGCCGACGCGACCCCGCCGGAGGCCGGGACGGTGGCATCGTCGGTGGGTCAGATGGATGAGCCGGCGGACGGGTCGCGGGCCAGCAGCCCGACCGAGCCGGGAACGCCGGACGTGCCCACCGAGGCGGAGAACCAGGCGGAGCAACCCGCCGGCTGAGGTCGGTGCGGACCGGGGGCGTGGGCCGGGGGGTCGGCAGTGGGGGACTGGAACATGACTCGCGGCGTGTGTTCGTGGGTCGATCGAACTGGAGAGTGCATTGGCTAAGTCGGCAAAAGCGCTGCGGGTTTACGAACTCGCCAAAGAGCTTGGCGTGAAGAGCAAGGCGGTCGTCGAGAAGTGTCAGGCCGAAGGCGTGCCGGGCATCGACAACCACATGTCCACCGTGAAGGTGGGCCTGGCGGCGACGGTCCGCCAGTGGTTTGACGCGGCGTCGGCCGAGTCGGCGGACACCGCGGTCGAGCAGGCCGAGAAGGTGGACCTGGAGAAGGTCCGCAAGCCCGCCAAGAAGAAGGCCAAGGCGAAGGCGAAAGCCAAAGCAGGTGGCGAGGCCGACGGCACCCCCCCGGCGGACGACGGCGGTGATGCGGCGACCGCCGTGCTCGAACCGCCGTCCAAGCCGCTCGCGCGACTTCGCGCCGCCGCCGCCCTGCGCGATGGCGGCCGCCTCGCGGATTTCGTCGAGCGCGGCAAGATGTGCGGCGCGGTTGGCCTTTGCCTCGTCGGAGGCGGGGAG